>DVGC01000041.1 GCA_018712915.1 Candidatus Copromonas faecavium (nom. illeg.)
AAGTTTGATGTAGGTATATGTTTTCCCGGAACCAGCTTTCCCTACATGCCAGTAGACCGTAATCTCTCGCAAAGGGGGAGTCTGCTGATTTTTCATCCGGATAAAAGCCCTCCTGATGAGCTTTTCATGCCTCCAGAACGAAACGTCTCTGTCCATAATCTCATTCGGGGTATACCCTTCCATTAATAAACGCTGGACTTCATCCAGGTCCGTACGGTGGCCCTGATTGGAGACAATTTCACCTCTGAAAATGGCGGGAACGACGATGGTATGGGCCTTTTCTTCAAAGCGCCCCGTTTTTCGGATATAACTCTCTGCGTCTTCTTTCGTGCCTCTCATGGGTTCAATGTGAATCCCTGGGAACAGCTTTTGAATGGCAGAGAAGCGGGCTTTCTGTGGGTCGCAAAGCACCAGATGCAGATGCTCGTTCCCGGTGTCTCCAATCTCATAGTTACCGGCACAAGTACGCCTGGGCTTGTCCTTTATCCACAGGTCCAGGGCTGCGTTCACCATTTCCTCTGGGGTGGCTTCCTCTCCCCAGATGGTCCTGGGAGAGTTTAAAACGCAGAACCAGGTCCTGGCGGATTGGGTGGTTGGAACGTTACTCATTCAAATCTTTGCCTCCTTCTATAGTAGCTGTTGTTGATAAGTACGTATAATCTTTGCTGCGAATCAGCTCTAAAACTTTTTCGCAGAACTGGACGGAGACCAAATTCCGATAGTCTTCACCTGTCGTATAAAAATTTTCCAGCTTATACTTAAGAAGGGAAGGGTCAACGTCCTTTGCTTCAATCGGCTTGTGAAACGAATACGAACCAACGCTATAGTAAAAGAAATATTTCGTAATCAAGCTTTCATCATAATCCAGCTGATTTTGCCAATGAACAGCAATCGGCTTTACGATGGACAATAATTCATCCTTCATCCGATAATACAAATCAATCTTTTCATGGCAATTCTTACGATAACGGCTAAATCTTGGATATTCACGCAACTCGTCTCTGTAATTTTTGGCTCGTTTGCTACAACTATAGGCACAAGCCCCCAAGATGTCGTCTGTGATAATTCTCTGTTTTAAAAGCTGATTCATCTGTCTCGTCGTTCTCATGGTCGTTTCTCCTTTTCTTTACAAAAATGTTGTCCTAAAAGTGATTAGTAAAATGATGGGTGGGACAAGCCGTATGGGACAAACATGCGGCTGCAAAGGCTGATGTTTCCTGGGCTTTTCAGTCCTTGTCCCGTGTCCCAAAAGCTGCCGGTAATACTTGCGGCAGCTTCTCCCCTGATGGACTGACGGATGCTGCTATCACAAGCTGGCAGGCCAGCTCCCGGCCTGGGACCCATCGGCCCAGGCACGGAAGGAACAATAAAGCCAGCAGGCTGGCTCCCGGCGTGACCGGCCAACGGCCGGCCACTTGGGGATGCATTCACGAGGCTTTCCTTTCTGCCCCCCGGACACGACTCCGCCGGCGGGCTCCTTTCCGGGGCCCTTGGCTCCACGTGACCGGCGGTCATAGGGCCGTTCCGCCCTCATCCCTCTCCTGACGCCGAAATGTAGCTGCCAGATTCCGGTCCGTGCATGCCTTTGGAGAAACCCCGCGGATGGCAGAAAACTGGAATCCGCCGATCAGGGCATGTCCCTCCCCGATTTGCCGGCACGGCTTTAAGGCAGACAGGAAATCCGATGGAAATACCATTTGAAAGCCGTCAGAGGAAAGATTTCCCATGGCAACAACCAGGCCGAAGTTATCACGGGCTCCGTTTCGGAAGAAGACCGCATCCGGCCTCTGCAAGGCACACAGGACGAAAACGCCGATGGACCTGCCAAGCATCAGAAGCTGCCCCATCTTCGCCAGAACATCCTCCTGCTCCTTTTTTGGCAGTGACAGGAGAAACCCGCCCCACTCATCGAATCCGAGGATGAGCGGCGTACGTTTTTTGTCACGGCCCTCCAGACGGTCCGTAAACCTCTGAAAGAAGGCCTCAAAGATGTCCCGACAGGAGCGGAAGTCACCGAAATGACTGCCGGTTTCCAGGAAAGCGAAATCCTCCATTCTGGTTTTATAGGAACAGAGATACAGCTCTGCTTCTGGCTCGTAACGAATGAAGGAGGAAAGCATCACCTTGAAAAAGGAGGTCTTTCCGCTTCCGGTTCCCCCGACAATCAAAGCGTGGGGAAATTTCGCATAGGGCCAAAGAAGCGGACGGCGAAACCTCCGGGGACTCCCGTCTGGGAGCATGTGCAGCATCTCCATGTATGCCACCGGAATGGTTCCTTCCGGTACCTGAAGCAATCGACTCATAAAATTACCTCCACTTTTAAAAATGTAAAGCTCTTCCTATAAAAGGGGAGCCCCACCTTCACCTGGCTCCATGCGCCGGCGAATGCCTGCTCCACATCTGCCTGCACGCAGTTCCGAAGGGAGATGGCATCCTCCGGGGACAATGCCTGCCGATGCTGCTCCGCCAGCCGGACGATGAAAACCATCCGATGCAGGTCGCCGGTCCTTTGAATGGCAACCGGTACCTCGGCGATATCCGTGGGGACCTGAAGGGGAACGTTCCAGCGTGCCTGCTGGAGAAAGTCATAGAAGAACCGCTGAATCTCCGAGCGAAGGTAAGCTTCACGCTCTGCTCGCCGGCACATAGCCGCATAATTATTCCAGAACTGCAAACCAATCCATGACAGCAGGATCGCATACAAGAGGAAAAAGAAGGTAAGCGGGTCCAGAGGGAACATGGCGCTTAGCACCAGGCTCATGAGGGTCAATGCGGCAATCACGCAGGACAGGACTTCCGCTGCCTCTTTGAAATATTGAATGGGTTGTCTCATATAAAAACTCCTTTCAAAAGGTTGGCGGGGAACGTTTCCCCGCCATTCACCTAGCCGACGCGGGTGACCGAAGATGCCACGATGGTTTGCCGGATGGTTCCATCAATTTCCGACAACCGGATTCTGGCGTTTTCAAAAGAAACAAAAACCGTCTCTCTCTTTGCCAGCCCCTTCTGGATTTCCTCCGGTTCCTCTCCGTCTACCTTGACTCGCAGCTGTTCGCAAAGGAATGGATCCTTCACCAGATAGGTGTAGCCCTGAATCTTTCCAGTTGCCTTCCCATCCACGTATACGTAGTAGGGGTATACGCGTTTCACCTCGAATTTCTCGGTGGGAGTTTGATGGCTCAGGTATACCTTGATGTCTCGCAAATCCACTTATCTCACCTCCTTATGAATGCGTCGCTTATCAGTTACGCGCTTATCATACCCCTGCTTTTTTTGAAAAACCGGACATCTAGCTTCAATGCTCGATTTTTTCTAATAACAACTGATTCAAGCTGATTTCCTCTTGAAAGACCTCCCGGAGCATCCAAAACTGAAGCAGTTTTATTTCTGTCGTTCCCTTGATGTAGCGGGGAATCATGCGGGAGCCAACGCCCAAAATCTCAGCGATGCATTCCTTTTTGCAATGCATGGACTTTAAAAATTTGTTCAATTCCCTTCCAATTTCTTCCGGACGGCGAAGGCGGCAATCGGTTTCGGATTGCACACCCAAAAGGAGCCAGGATATATCGGGTTTCCTGACTTCTTCTAATTGGTTGACATTCTGGAAGAAAAGTCTCCATCTTTCCAGTGAAATGGTCAGATACCCGTCCACGTAATCGCGGGCAGCACGTCCGGAAAGACTTTGGCATCTGCTTTTGTCATGGTCCTCCTTTGAGGGATCGGTAAACAAGTCAGCCAGCTCATCGTACGAAAGACCGTTTTCTTTCCTCCATTTGTCCAGACGCTGGCCCATTTCCTTGATGCGAATCTTTGTTCGTTCCTTCAGCCCCGCCTGTTCGTTCTCATCCATCCGGTAGAATGCTTTAACAGCTTCCGGTACCCTCCGCCACGTGTCATAGCGCCCTTTGGTTCTTGTCTCTTTCATCTCGGCAAATCTCCTTTTTTGTGATTTGCCGTTGATACTTTTCGGATGACATGTTTTTGAGAGAAACAAGGGGGTCTGTACGTTCGGGGGAACCACCGGATGGCCTGACAACCATGCAAAAGGATTTGATAGAAAGGGGGATAAACAAAAAATGACCGGTATTTTTGAAGGGATGTGTTTTTTTATGGAAAACCGGAGGGACCACGTTTCCTCCGGAGAGAGGGGAAAGAAGCGCCGGGGCGTGCATTCACAGGCCGGTATAGGTACAACCAGGCTCGGGTCTGCATCGGGATGCGCCGGTGGATCCGTTTTTCGTCACGGTGAAAGCCAAAGACGGCCCGGTGCAGCAGTCTGTTGCAATGGTGGAACACAGTTCTCTTACGGGGAGATATATAAGGACTTGCTATTCCCACCGGTTAAAAAGGTGAAACATCCTCCGGTGACGGATAAGAAAGAGACGGTCAAAACAGGATGGGGTCGTTAACATATGGAAAAATGGAAAAATTCATAGAAATGTAAGGAGAACAGCTTTACAGAATGGATAGATGATGCTATTCTGAAGATAGAAAATATAAAAGAAAGGAGCAACATCATGAGCGTTACAAAAGCACAGAAATGTAAAAGCAGATTTGTGGTTCTTGGCGGATGCGGTTTATTATTGTTGGGCTCTGTTGCGCAGCCTGATATGGTAGCATATGCCGAGGAAACAGGAGCAGCAACCACACAGCAAGTCATACAACAAAGCGACCGCTGGGAAGGCACAGGCGATACCTGGCGAGTTAGAGCCTCGAATGGCAGTGGTTATTTAACCAATTCATGGTTCCAGGACCTCGACGGCAGTTGGTATATGCTCGGCGCAGACGGAATAATGTATAGCGGCCTCGTAACCGACCAGAGCACAGGCAAGAGCTACCTGCTCAACACGCAACATGATGGAACCTTCGGACGTATGCTTACCGCTGACGGCGTATACAACGTGAACGGAGTCAATGTTTACCTGACCTTCAACCAGCAGCATGACGGAACCTTCGGAGCTATCACCTCAGGGTTAAATGAAGTGAGAAGCAGTGGAGTACGAGAGACCAGCCTAGCGGCAATTCCCACCGATTCAGCCACGGGTAATACTAGCCAAGGCGCATCCGCCACATCACAGAATCAAACAAGTAACTCAAACAGCAGTTACGAAGATTACATTAACCCCCTCAAGGCAAAGCCAATCGACCAGTTGACTAGCGATGAGCTTGATGCGCTGATTGAGTGGCAATCAGGCGGCAAAGGAACAGCAGTGCGTCCCGGCGAACTCGACATGGATGCCGCAGCTTCAATACAGCTTAACGGGCAGTAAATCAGCAAATATTAAGAACTTCACAATGCTCCTTTCTAAATCATAAATCATTTACAGAGTGGAACTTATAAGCCTAATAGCTTATGCTAAGTTCCTTTTTAATTACAAATGAAGCCAATCACTAAGAGGTTGCATCCTAAATATATAGGACTGTGGCCTCTTATTTTTATGCTTAAAAAAATATTTAGCTGTTCTCCAAATACGTAGATGGCACTATAAGTTTGTCATCCAGTGTCATACAGAATGTACTAAGAGATATAAATATTTTATTTTTAAGAGCTAAGACTGCCAATCAACAATACCAATGTTTATTAGCTCATACTGCCGAAGAAAGGAGGGTGACTCCGTGGAAGAACAGCAAGTAAGATACATTTACAAAGGGTATAAATACAGAATCTATCCCACCAACAAGCAGAAAGAATATTTTGAGCAGGCTTTCGGTGCAACTTATGCCGGCGGGGATAAAATAAGAGGATTTTTTGCTCTTGAAAGCATTTTGATAATGTGCTATACTATAAACAGAAAAAGGGAAAGCCAGAAACACACGGCCTACCCTAAACAGTAAACTTATAGCCCTAACGGGTCGCCGTCACTATTGCGAGTAGTGGCGGCTATTTTTTTCCCTTGAATATCTGATAAAGCAGACTTACAAGGGCTACAATGAATATTCCAATCTGAACCAAGTCCTGATATGTAACATACATTGGCTTGCCCCTCCTTTCTTTCGTCTGGAGGGTGAGCCCCTCCGAGCAGTGGAGGGTAGGCCGCCTTTTATGTGTTCTGACTTTCCGTAGTTGCATTATAGCATAGGATCATCTGGCCAGCAACTTGAAAGCACATGTCTGTTCATTCTCTGCCAAACTAATGGTGAAGTGTTATGGTATAAATAGAAAGGAGAAAGCCAGAGCTGCAGGCTTTCCCCTAAATGATACGATTTGATTCGACTTGAGCTGTCACTGCCGCAATGGTGATGGCTATTTAAGTCCCCAAAATTGCATGGCTCAAATCAAGAAGTACAGTAATAGATGAACAAAACGATGATATGTATTAGTCCAGCAGATCGGAGGCTTGAGTCTGTCGTATATCAAGTGGGCCAAAGTAGTCAGGAAATTTTTTCACTAATTCTTTTTCGCGCGCAATGCTTGGATCAAGATGTGCTTCAAGAATTTTTTGAAGCTGATTGCAGTCTCCTGCTTCAATACAATTCAAAATTTGCCGGTGTTCATTCAGGGTATCCTTCATAACATCACTGAAAACAGAAAGGTCCAGCATTCGATATCGTGTTTGATGAGAGCGGCAAAGCTTATCCCAGATAACTGGATAACCAGCGCAGTCGAATAAGCGCCTGTGAAATTCGCCATCCGCTTTCAAATATTCTACAATATCGTTGTTTTGAATGGCCATTGACAAGGAAAACATATTTTCTGCAAATCGTTCTTGAAGACATTCTTTTCTTTTGCACAAAGTTAGTAATAGTTTTGTTTCAAGAATATGGCGCATCACAACGAGCTGACGGACATATTCCATATCTATTTTGGAGACATAGGTTCCTCTTTGAGGATATACCTGCACAAGCATTTCATTTGCAAGTAAAATAATGGCTTCCCGTACCGGAGTTCTGCTTACGTGCAATTCTTCGACGAGAAGGGATTCTTTTATCATTTGTCCCGGATAAAATTCAAGACTTATAATTTTTGTTTTCAGAATACCATATACATCTATGCCTCTTACTGCCATGCTTATCAGAATCCCTTCTTAAATTTTTATATGATCTTACAACGCTATTTCTCTTAATGTCAAGCAGAATATACTAGTATATTTGCTTTGTATCTGCGACATTCAGAAAAATGAAAGAAGATGAAGAACGTAAAACAGCAAAAGAGCTTAGTAACTTTTCTTTAGAGTATAAACATTTTCCCTTCTGTTCTGAAGTGTATAGAGCTGATTCCTTGCTTTTTCCAGATATGCAAAGTCAATTTCTGCAGTTGTAACGCCAGGTTCTTCACCAGCCATTGCGATCACGCGGCCCCATGGATCTACGATCATGGAATGACCATACATGTGGGCTGTTGGTTTGTTTCCGCACTGTCCGCAGGCGATCATATAGCAGCCGTTTTCAATGGCTCTTGCGCGAATTAATGGTTCCCAGTGATCCTTTCCTGTCATCATGAGAAATGCGGCCGGCAGACATAAGATATCAGCGCCCTCCATTGCCTGAAGGCGAAAGACTTCAGGGAATCGGATATCATAACAGATAGAAAGACCAAGCTTACCACATTCTTTTGCATCACATACAACGATTTCGCTGCCGGAACGCTTTCGATCAGATTCTCTGTAAGAGCCGGCGCCCTCCACATCCACATCGAAAGTATGTATCTTCCGATATTTAGCGGCCAGCTGCCCCTCTGGATTAACGACCATTGTTGTATTATATGTTTTTACTGAATCGCCCGGAATTTTTTCGGTAATACTTCCGCCATGAATCCAGATTCCGTATTGCTTTGCCAGTCTGGAGAGCATTGCAAAGCATTCTCCGCCAGGGATGTCTTCGGCAAAATCAATGGGAGTAGGCCCCTGATAAGTCCATACCTCCGGAAGCATCAAGAGTTTTGCCCCCCGTTCTGCACCTATCTTAATCCATTTTTCTGCTGATTGCAGATTCTCTTCATAATCCTCCCGTGGATCTAATTGAACTACACCAGCAATAAAATTCTCTTTCATAATAAAACCTCCTTCTTAACAGGAAAATTCCTGATGCATATATTCTACAATTCGTGCTACGCATTTGTTTACAAGTTCTTCCCCTTTTTGCGCATTGCCTATGGTCGCATCACCCAGAAGAGCCTTTGGTGCAGTCAGATGAAATGGGACATACGTGATAATATCAGAATCTCTTGTAAATCCTTCTCTGGCTGGCTCAGCTTTATCAACGTGCTTCATTTCCACATATTCGGGGTACAGATATAAAAGTACAGAAGTTCCGCATTCGCTTGCGTGTCCATGAGCCATCCATCCGGAATTTTCAAGAATGCCAACCCCTTTTGCCTGTGTAAAACGCCACCAGTCAATTTGAGCACATTTGATGCCATATTGGTCCTGCATGGCTCGGGATACGTGGCCTATCAGAGGAACATTGCCAGCATGTCCGTTGATGATCATAAAGTTTTTGAATCCCCATTTTACGAGTGATTCCACCACATCATGGAAAAATGCTGTCCAGGTTTCGGGCGTTATACAGATTGTTCCGGGGAAACCGCCTAGGGAATAGGATTCTCCAACTTCGATTGAAGGGCCAATCATAGCATTCACTTCATTTGACACAAGTTCCGCTATTTTTTGAGCGACAAGAATGTCAGAACCCATTGGCAGGTGGGGGCCATATCCTTCTGTGGCACCAACAGGAATGATGACGGTATCACAGCTTTTTTTCCTTTCTGCAAATTCTGAGGTGCTCATGAGTTTGATCCAGTTTGTTTCTTTCATGTTCCGTTATCTCCTTTCAAATTATAAAGTATCTATATAAAGATTTTATAAAAATTTTCATTTAGAACAATTGTTTTCAAAAAACAGTTGTCATTTATGCCAAAATATAGTATTATACTAATATACTAATATATTACTTGGAACGGATAAAACTGTCAATCCCAAATTGAAAATCAAGTACGAAAATTTATGAAAGGAGCTATACAATTATGCAGTTAACGGATGCTTTAAGAAAACGTTTTCTGTCGGTAGATCCGGCAACGGTAGGGCATTATATCAATGGAGGATTTATGCACCCGGAAATGAAACCTGTTCGACGTGACGATATGCGGATGATCGGGCCAGCATATACGGTTCGTATTTCCGGACGTGATTCCTGCGCACTGTATTATGGAATTAAGCACGCGCCGAAAGGTTCAGTAATTGTTGTTGATCGCTGTGGAGACCAGACATTTGCATGCTGCGGGGAAATGGTGGCCACCTATGCTCAGGGAAGAGGAATGGCCGGGATTGTAATCGACGGTCCGGCAACGGATTCCCGCGCTATAGAAAAAATGGAGATTCCTGTCTTTTGCACGGGAATATCTTCCGTTACGACAATGATATATGGGGCAACCGGAGAGGTTCAGGTTCCTGTTGTATGCTGTGGCGCCCATGTGAATCCTGGAGATCTTGTTTTTGGTGATGCAGACGGAGTTGTTGTTCTTCCGGCGGACGGTTATGAGGAAGCGCTAAAGAAGGCGGAAGAATCTGTGGCACGTGAGATTTCTCTGAGAAAACACTTTCTGAATGGAGGTGATCCGCTCTGGAATGTGGACCGGCTTTTTTCTGTCGGCCTTGCTGAAACTATTGCAGAATTAAAGAAATTGTAGTGGCAAGGAATTATAAAACAATTTCATCCGACAGCTTGGCTTGAAGAAATGCAGCCGAAATATTTATATTGTTCTGAGAGTTCATGAATTAGGAGGAGTATGAAATGAAAAAAAGAAACATAGTACGCATCGTATCGATGGCACTTGCCGTATCTATGATTGCAGCGATGACTGCAGGCTGCGGACAGAGCAGCGATTCCAAAGCTGGAACCGGTAATGAAGGGGAAGCTGCTGCTGGCGGAGAAGCTTCTTATAAAGATACTATCACCATTGCGCATTGGGAAGAACCGACGACTTTGGATCCGCAGGCCCAGGGAAAAATGTCCTGCGGCGCTGTATCGACACAAATTTATGATACACTTGTTACTCTAGATGAAAATGGACAGCCGCTTCCCTGCCTTGCGGAAAGTTGGGAACAGATAGATGATACTACATTCCGCTTTTACTTAAGGGAGGGAGTAAAATTCCACAATGGAGATACATTAACCGCCGAAGATGTCCGATACACCATAGAACGTGCCTGCACGAATCCTGGAAGTTCGTCTACTTTTATCACGTTTGATCCGGAAAATACCAAGGCCATTGATGATCTTACTGTGGAAATCAAACTGAAATCCCCGGATGCTTCTATTTATGATACCCTGAACGGGCAGAGAGGCGCCATTGTTTGCAAACGGGCAATAGAAGAGATGGGTGAGGATGCATTTGGACATGCTCCCGTAGGAACTGGTCCATATAAACTGGAAGAATGGGTAACGGGAACAGAACTTCATCTGACAGCCAATGAAGATTACTGGGGTGAGGCACCTAAAACTCCCAATCTTGTATATAAAATTATTACAGAATCTGCGAATCGTGTTATTGAAATGGAGACTGGAAATGCAGATATCTGCCTGAATGTATTGGCCAGTGAGGTTCCCAGACTGCAGGAGGCAGAAGGAATCAGCGTAGAAATGGGGCCAGGCTATCAGTATACAACGATTACATTTAATATGCAGGATCCGGTTCTTTCAGACGTCCGCTTAAGACAGGCATTGGCATATGCCATTGATCGAGAGGCAATTGTGGATGCGGTATATGGGGATACAGCAACTGTAGCTGATAGTATTATGCCTACTACCATTCTTGGGGCGAAAACTTATGATCCGAACATGTATGATGTAGAAGCTGCAAAACAGCTGATTGCAGAAGCCGGGTATGGAGATGGACTGACGCTTAATTTTGTTGTTCAGCCGCTGGAAGAGATGCAGCGTTTAACAGAAGCTGTCCAGAACATGTGGAAACAAATTGGTGTTGAGACAAATGTAAGTACAGCCGAAGTAGCAGCTTATCTGGCACAGGGAAATACACTTCAGGTTGGTATCCGGAATGGCAGCGCCTCTGATCCTGCAAGTACACTTATTATTTACGACTCTGCGTTTGGCGATCGGCTGAACTCCAACAATGCGGAACTTGATAAGATGCTTGCCGATGCTAAGGGGATTTATGATACAGAGAAACGGGCAGAAGCATATTATGACATCTGTGACTATTTATGGGAGCAAAAATGGACGATTCCGCTCGCATTTAAAAATACCATTTATGCTGTATCAGATAAGGTTGAAGGATTCGAATTTGATAGGATGAATTATCTGAAGATGGAAGATATTCAGGTTCTTGAATAGTTTCACTGCTCTTTAAAAGCTGCATCCGGACAATCCGTTCGGATGCAGCATTGCATCAGAAGAAAGGGGTTACAAATTTGCTGCGTTTTATAGGAAAACGGATTCTTATGATGATTCCTGTTCTGATTGGCGTTACCTTGATTATTTTTACCATGATGTATCTGACGCCTGGGGATGCTGCAGATATGCTGTTGGGAGACAGCGCCACCATAGAACAGAAGGAACAGCTTCGGGAAGAATTAAAGTTAAACGACCCGTATCTGGTTCAATATTTTAACTACATGAAAGGGGTATTTCATGGAGATTTGGGAACATCTTATTCCACTAAGCGCCCAGTTACAGAGGAACTTTTGGATCGATTCCCTACAACGATTAAACTGGCAGGAGCCGGAGTATTGCTGTCTTTAATTTTCGGTGTCTCCATGGGAATTATTTCGGCAACAAAGCAATATTCGATTTTTGACAATCTGGCGACCACATTTTCTCTTCTAGGCGTATCGATTCCTAATTTCTGGCTTGCCTTAATGTTAATCATTATTTTTGCGGTTAATTTGAAAATCCTGCCTCCTTCGGGGCTTTCAAGCCCTCTTCACTGGATTTTACCAGTCATTTCTCTGGGGATGAATTCTACAGCCACGATTATGAGAATGACCCGGTCCAGTATGCTGGAGGTTGTCAGGCAGGATTACATCCGGACTGCCCGTGCAAAAGGACAAAAGGAAAGCCTGGTGATTTTGCGTCATGCGCTTCCCAATGCACTGATTCCTATTATAACAGTTGCAGGATTACAGTTTGGCCGTCTCATGGGAGGAGCTGTTATGGCAGAAACTGTTTTTTCAATCGCAGGTATTGGAAAACTGATGGTTGATGCGATAAAACTCCAGAATTTCCCTATTGTACAAGGCGGTGTTTTGTTGATTGCATTTTCGACTTCTATTGTTAATTTGCTGATTGATATTCTTTATGCATTCGTGGATCCTCGGATTCGCTCTCAATATATTCGCCCCAAAAAGAATAAACAGGAGGCATTGAAAGGAGGGGCTCCCAGTAATGGCTAATCAATCTGATACGAAGATTTTTGAACAGGAGGAGCAGGTTGTTTTAAAAAAGCAGAGTCAATTCCGGGAGATTATGGGACGCTTTGCCAAGAATAAACTGGCTATCGCCAGTCTGGTCATTATATTTATTTTAATTATCATGGCAGTTTTTGCGGAGCAGATTGCGCCCTATGGGCCGGATGACCAGGACTTGTCCCGTAGGTTTACTTATCCGTGTGCAGAATTCTTACTTGGTACAGATGATTACGGGAGGGACATTTTAAGCCGGCTGATATATGGTGCACGATATTCCCTGTCTGTTGGCCTGATTTCCGTTTCTTTTTCCTGCCTGATTGGAGTTATTTTGGGATGTATTGCAGGATTTTATGGACAAGTAGCGGATAACATTATTATGCGCCTTGTGGATATTGTACTGGCAATTCCCAATATTCTTCTTGCACTTTCGATAGCATCCGCTTTAGGGCCTGGTCTTGGGAATTTGATTGTGGCTGTTGGAATCGGCGCTGTTCCTGGATATGCGAGGATTGTCCGGGCATCTATTTTATCAGTAAAACAGATGGAGTATATTGAAGCGGCCCGTTCGATTGGGGCCAGTGATGTCCGGATTATTACGCGGCACATTCTTCCAAATTGCCTGGCACCAATTATTGTACAGGCAACCATGAGCATTGCGGTTGCGATTTTATCGGCGGCATCCCTAAGCTTTCTTGGACTTGGCATTACGCCTCCCACACCGGAATGGGGTTCCATGCTTTCTGCCGGACGTGCCTATATCCGTGATTTCTGGCCGGTTGTTACGTTCCCAGGTATGATGATCATGATAACCGTGTTTGCCTTTAATATTCTCGGAGATGGCTTACGTGACGCTCTCGACCCGAAACTGAAGGTTTAAGGAGGAATATAAAATGCCAGAACCTATTTTGGAAGTAAAAAACCTAACGATTGAATATACCTCTGGGAAATCCATTGTCCAGGCTGTTAATAATTTGAGTTTTACACTTGAGAAAGGAGAAGCGTTGGGGCTTGTGGGAGAAACTGGCGCGGGAAAAACCACGACAGCGCTTTCTATCATGCAGCTCATCACTTCACCGCCCGGCCGGATCAAAAGCGGAGAGATTATTTTTGAAGGAAGAGATTTGACAAAACTGCCGCAAAGTGAGCTTAGAAAATTGCGCGGTGAAAAGATATCCATGATTTTCCAGGATCCCATGACAGCGCTGAATCCGGTTATCACGGTGGGAGACCAGATCAGTGAAGTAATCAGACTGCATGAAAAAACCACAAAGCTGGAAGCTGCTGCAAAGGCCAAGGAAATGCTTGAAATGGTAGGAATCCCGGGAGAGCGGTATTCGGAATATCCGCATCAGTTTTCCGGAGGCATGAAGCAGCGTGTCATTATTGCGATTGCTTTGGCCCGCAGTCCTTCTCTTTTGATTGCGGACGAACCGACAACAGCTTTGGATGTTACGATCCAGGCACAGGTTCTTGAGATGATTGACCGTATTATTCGTGAGTTAAAAACAACATTGATTCTTATTACTCATGACTTGGGGGTTGTGGCCGATATTTGTGATAAAGCAGCGATTATGTATGCCGGAGAGATTGTTGAATATGGTACATTGGATCATATTTATAATCACACACTCCATCCGTACAGCATTGGCCTGTTTAATTCCATTCCCAATTTTGATGAGGACGTTCATCGTTTAAAACCAATCAAAGGTCTGATGCCAGACCCCACCAATCTTCCCAAAGGGTGCAGCTTCAGCCTTCGTTGTCCGGACTGCTGCGAGACCTGCCGTCAGAGAAAATTCGAATTGACAGAAGCTGCTCCGGGCCACTTTGTACGCTGCATAAAATACGCTCAAGTTTAGGAGGTGCGGATTTTGGCTACCATTTTGGAAGCGAAGCATTTAAAGAAATATTTTAAAACTCCAAAGGGCATGCTTCATGCTGTCGATGATGTTAGTTTTTCTATTGAAGCAGGAAAAACCCTCGGAGTAGTGGGAGAGTCCGGCTGCGGAAAATCCACTCTGGGTCGGGTTCTGATTCATCTTCTTGAAAGAACCGACGGGCAAATTTTCTTTGAGGGGAAAGACATCAGCGACTTGAAAAAGTCCGAGTTGAAAGAGATTCGCAAGGACATGCAGATGATTTTTCAGGATCCGTTTGCGTCACTGAATCCCAGACAGTCTGTCAGTGAAATCATTGCGGAGCCGCTGCAGATTTATCATCGGGTTTCATCGAAGCAGGATCTGGAAAAACAAGTTCTTGAGTTGATGGATACGGTTGGTTTGGCCAGAAGACTGGCCAATTCCTACCCTCATGAACTTGATGGTGGCAGACGCCAGAGAATAGGCGTTGCAAGAGCGCTGGCATTGAATCCTAAATTCATTGTATGCGATGAACCGGTATCGGCGCTGGATGTTTCTATTCAGGCACAGATTCTGAATTTGATGCAGGATCTGCAGGAAGAACGGAATCTTACGTACCTGTTTATTACACATAATCTGTCTGTGGTAAAACATATTTCAGACGAAATTCTTGTAATGTATCTGGGAAAAATGGTGGAGTTCGCCAGTGATAAGGATATTTTTATGCACCGCCTTCACCCTTATACCAAGGCATTGCTGGCCGCAGTACCGCTTCCTGTATATGGAATGCAGAAGAAGAAACGGCAGCTTTTAAGCGGAGAACTTTCTTCTCCAATTAATCCAAAGCCAGGCTGCCGTTTTGCCACACGCTGCCCGTATGCAAAGGAGATTTGCTCGCAGAAGGAACCCGAACTGGAAGAGATTATGCCAAGGCACTTTGTTGCCTGCCATTTTGCCAGGGAAATTAATGGGCTATAAAGGAGGGATTTTTATGAGCAGGCAGCAGGTATATCCGTATATGCCAAACAGTGCGCCAGCAAACAGGCAGCAAATGATGGATGTGCTCAATGTCTCTGAGATAAAAGAACTGTATCAGGATATCATACCGGAAGATTTGCAGCTTCATGAGCAGCTTCATCTGCCGAAGCCGATTCAGGATGAATATACCCTGTCAAAGCATATTGAAAAACTGCTGGGACAAAATGTATCCTGTGAAAGAAACATTAGTTTTCTGGGAGCCGGCTGCTATCGGCATCTGGTGCCTGCTGTTTGCGATGAAATTGCGGGACGTGCAGAATTTCTTACGGCATACTGCGGCGATACGTATTCCGATCATGGAAAGATGCAGGCGATTTTTGAATATCAGAGCATGATGGGGGAACTGCTGAATCTTGATGTGGTTAGCTATACGACTTACGACGCGGGACAGGCTGTCTGCTCTGCCCTTAGAATGGCATTAAGGCTGGGAGCAGAGCAGGGCAGAACGGAGCTCCTGCTTCCTTCCACCATGAATCCAGAAATTCTTTCCCAGGCACGGGAATACTGTAAATGCAGCGGCACTATCCGGCTGGTAGGTCATGAGCCGGAAACGGGTCGTTTAAATCAGCAGGAATTAAAGGCCATGCTTTCTGAAAAAACTGCGGCTGTTTTCATAGAGAATCCTTCGTATCTTGGTTTTTTTGAGGAAGAGGCAGAAAAAATAGGAGAACTTGCTCACGCTTCCGGTGCTATTTTTATTGTATGCCCGGAGGTTGCATCCCTCGGAATTCTGAAAAGCCCGGCTGATTATGGAGCAGATATTGTATGCGGGGATATTCAGCCTTTAGGAATTGGAATGCATTATGGAGGCGGCTGTGCAGGATTTATTGCTGTACGTGATAAGCCGGAATATATCAGGGCAATTCCTACGTATTTATATGGAATCGCTAAGACAGAACATGAGAATGAGTTTGGCTGGGGCAGAGCCCTGAACGAGCGGTGTTCTCATGGAAGCAGAGAACGTGCCAATGAATATTTTGGAACGGAATCTGGCCTATGGGCCATAGTTGCAGGTGTTTATCTTGGATTAATGGGGCCGAAGGGAATGGAGGAACTGGGAGAACAAATCATGCGTAAGACGGATTATGCGATCCGAATCTTATCACAGATTCCAGGACTTAGGGTGAATCCGCTGGGAGGACATCCGTTTCAAGAGTTTATTGTCAATTATGATTTTGCAGGAAAAACGGTAAAAGAAATGAATGATTTTCTTTTAGAATATGGGATATTTGGAGGTAAGGATCTATCCTCTGATTTTCCATGGCTGGGGCAGAGTGCTCTTTTCTGTATCAGTGAATTGACGAGCATGGAAGAGATTCAGTATCTTTATGAACTTTTAAAAAAGGCATCGGGGGAGGGAGCCAGATGAGACTGAGAAATTTTCATGAAGCCCGGTGGCAGGAACCAATCATCATGGAATTGGGAAGTCCCGGGGAACGAGGGGGTCTTCTCCCGGAGATAGAAGAAGGAATAAAGGAGCAGTCGTTGGAACTGGCGGAGCTTGTTCCGAAGACACTTAAACGGAAACATGCCCCCAAACTTCCTGAGCTTTCGCAGCCGCAGCTTTACAGACATTATCTCCGGCTCTCTCAGGAGACCATAGGTGCTGCATTTGACATTGACATAGGTCTGGGGACCTGTACGATGAAGTATAATCCGGTCATCCATGAAAAATTTGCCAATAGTCCGCAAATCCGCTGTCTCCATCCATGCCAGCCGGAATCTACCGTGCAGGGTATTCTGGAAATTATGTATCGTACGGAAATGTATTTGAAGGAGATTTCCGGCATGGATGCGTTTTGCTTGTTCCCAGGCGGAGGAAGCCAAGCAATTTTTTCTAATGTGCTTGTCATGCGCGCCTATCATCAGAAAGTACATCCTAAAGAGCAGAGGGATGAAGTCATTACAACCATTCTGTCCCATCCTGGCAATCCGGGGGCAGCATCCACTGCCGGGTATAAAGTGATTACTTTGATGCCGGGAAAAGACGGACTGCCGGATTTGAATGCGTTAAGGGCAGCACTTTCGCCGCGGACCGCAGGGTTAATGATTACCAATCCGGAAGACACCGGATTATATAATCCCAACATCCGTGAGATAGTAGATGCTGTTCATTCTGTCGGCGGCTTGTGCATCTATGATCAGGCCAATCAAAACGGTTTGTTTGGTATTACCAGAGCGAAAGAGGCTGGATTCGATATGTGTCATTACAATCTGCACAAATCCTTTGCCTCTCCTCATGGATGCCAGGGGCCTGCCTGCGGAGCGCAGGGAGTTGTTAAAAAGCTTGAGCCATTCCTCCCTTCTCCGGCTATCCGATTTGATGGAAAGAAATACTTTTTTGACTACCACCGGCCGGACAGCGTCGGAAAAATCAGAAAATTTTTTGGGAATCCCTCGGTCGTACTGCGTGCCTATGCATATATACGGACACTGGGAGCAGAAGGGTTAAAGGAGGTTGCTGAACTTTCTATTCTCAATAATAATTATTTGCTGTCGAGACTTTCTGACGTAAAGGGGCTGTCTATGCCGTGGGCAGAAGGCACCAGGAGAATCGATCAGTCACGTTTAAGCTGGAAAAAACTGACGGACGATACAGGGGTGACAACGGACGATATCGACCGTCGTGTGGTAGATTATGGACTCCAAAGCTATTTTTCCAGCCACCATCCACGAGTGATTCCAGAACCGTTCACACCGGAGCCCTGTGAAACGTATTCCAAAGCAGATATTGATGAATTTGCAGATGTTTTCCATGCGATATCAGAAGAAGCCTACAGCAATCCGGAACTGGTGAAAACAGCGCCTCATCATGCAGCCCTTTCTTCGCAGATACGGGAAGAATATCTTCATGATATTAATCTCCTTGCAACTACATGGAGGGCATATAAACGCCATGAAAGAGAGCGTGAGGAATGCTGAGGTAAATGCAGAGCCAAAGGAAATATACTCACTGGCCGGTGAATGTGGATACAGGCAAAGATTTCTACTTTTTATTGTCCTCTCACCATTGAAAAGGGTCTGGTGTTCTTGCTTTTTAACAGCAGGAACGCGGACTCTTTTTATTTTGATGTGAGCCTTTTCTATATTTAAGGACTTGTGCCGGATTTCATTCCTGTGATATAATAAAATCCCCTTTTATGAGGGGAGAACTGAATATGCATCTCGGTATCCGGCTGGCAAGAACCAGCGGAGCCAGACCGACTTGGCAAGATATGAAAATATAACTACCAGGAGGAAGCAAGAATGATTACGATGGAACATGTGTGCAAATCGTACAAGATTGCAAAACGAAATGCAGGTCTTCAGGAGGCCTTCCGATCTTTTTTTCACAGGGAATATGAGGTGATTCATGCTCTCGATGATGTAAGCTTTACCATCAGGGACGGTGAGATGGTAGGCTACATTGGTCCCAATGGAGCTGGAAAAAGCTCCACGATTAAAATTCTCAGCGGAATATTGACCCCGGACAGCGGTACGGTTCTTGTGGATGGAAGAATCCCATATGAGAACCGGATGAAACATGTAAAGGAAATTGGCGTTGTCTTCGGCCAGCGCTCCCAGCTGTGGTGGGATGTTCCGGTCATTGATTCTTTTGAACTGCTAAAAGATATTTATTCGATTCCCAATCCCCAATATCAACAAAGTCTTAATGAATTGACAGAATTACTGAATCTTGAGGAACTGCTGCGCTCCCCGGCACGGCAGCTGTCGCTGGGACAGAGGATGCGGTGTGAGATTGCGGCGTCTCTGCTTCACCGGCCGAAAATCCTGTTTCTGGATGAGCCGACTATCGGCCTGGATGCGGTGTCCAAAATTACAGTACGGGAGTTTATTTTAAAGCAGAATCAGATGTTTGGTACAACGGTGATCCTGACAACCCATGATATGCAGGACATTGAAGCGCTGGCCAGCAGAATTATTCTGATTGGGAAGGGAAAAATCCTGCTGGATGGTACGCTGGAGGATATAAAGAAAGCAGCGGAAGGCAGAACTGCCCTGGAGAGAAAAGGCTTTGCTGCGGGCAGAAACATGACGGGGGAGAGAACTGCAGCAGAAGGCGGAAACGTATCGGAGGCCAGAACTGACTTGAAGAACAAAGCTGCTGAAAAGAAATACAGACTGGCTGACGGGAAAACGGTAAGAGGACAGGATGCAGAACGTATCGGGAAAACCATAGACGAAACGATTGCGGAATTGTATCGTTCCTATGATATTTAAGATTGGGAGGAGAACATGAAGAAGTATCTTTCGTTTTTCCGGCTTCGTTTTGTTATGGGGCTGCAGTACCGGGCAGCGGCTTTGGCCGGAGTTGTGACACAGTTTTTCTGGGGATTCATGCTGATTTTGATGTTTCGGGCATTCTACCGGGCGGATGCATCGGCATTCCCCATGAGTTTTGAAGCGACTGCGTCATACATATGGCTTCAGCAGGCGTTTCTTGCCTTATTTGCTGCCTGGATGATGGAGCAGGAAATTTTTGATTCGATTGTTAATGGTAATATGGCTTATGAATTATGCAGGCCGGTGGACATTTATAGTATGTGGTTTTCGCGAAGTGCGGCAAACCGGATCGCGAAAGCGGTATTAAGATGTGTTACGATTTTGGCTGCGGCAGTCTGCCTGCCTTCTCCTTATGGACTGCAGGCACCGGCAGGAGGCTGGAACTTTTTCCTGTTTCTGGTGACCATGCTGCTGGGCTTTGGTGTTACCGTGTCTTTGGGGATGCTGATTTATGTGCTGTCCTTTTTTACAATTTCTCCCCAGGGGCTTCGGCTGCTGTTTTCGTCCCTGGCAGAGTTTCTGGCCGGAGCTTTGATACCGCTGCCCTTTTTCCCGGATAATGTACGAAAGATTCTGGAGCTGCTGCCTTTTGCGTCCATGCAGAACCTTCCGCTGAGGATATACAGCGGAAGTATAAGCGCTGTGCAGATGGAACGGGCGATCGTTCTTCAGATTTTTTGGCTGGCTGCGATTACGGAATTTGGAAAATTTTTGTGCAGACAGGCGGAAAAGCGGGTAACGGTGCAGGGAGGGTAAATGTATGGGAAAATTATATAAAGGTGTACGGCTTTATCTGCATTACGTTTCCATACAGGTCAGAAGTATGATGCAGTATAAGACTTCGTTAATTCTTTCCATTATTGGTCAGTTCATCGGTTCGTTCCAGGTTTTTTTGGGAATTTTTGTGATGTTTCAGCGATTTTCCAGGGTGGAAGGCTTCACTTACAGCCAGGTTCTTTTATGCTATGGGATTGTATTGATGGAATTTTCTCTGGCAGAGATGTTTGCCAGAGGATTTGATACGTTTTCCGGCCTGGTAAGAAGCGGGGAGTTTGACCGGATTCTGGTGCGGCCGCAAAATGAAATTCTTCAGGTGTTGGGCAGCCGGTTTGAGCTGACTCGTCTCGGGCGGATGATTCAGGCCGTCGTGATGTTTTTTTATGGAATCTGGGCAAGCGGAATCACCTGGAATTTTGCAAAAGTTCTCACGGTAATATTTATGCTGATTGGTGGAACTGCAGTATTTTCCGGATTGTTTTTAATCTATGCAGCCCTTTGCTTTTTTACAATGGACGGGCTGGAGTTTATGAATGTTTTTACGGACGGCGCCAGAGAATTTGGAAAATATCCGATGGAAGTTTATGGAAAAAAGGCGCTGCTCTTTGCAACGGTCATCATTCCCTATGCCTGGATTCAATATTATCCACTTTTATATCTTTTGGGGCGGGAAACATCGTTCCTTTTTATGCTCATGCCGTTGGGAGCATGCTGGTTTCTTGTTCCTGCATGGCTTTTGTGGAGATATGGCGTAAGAAATTACCAGTCCAGCGGTTCTTAATTTTTACATTCTGCGGCGCTTTTATGGGATATTTTCCGCTTTCGAACAGGATAAAAACAGCGGAAAATGGGCCGGGAAAGGGGAAATGACAGGGCCAGGAATATTTAAGCCGCCGGACAAACAGGAGAAACGATGGGATCAGATTACAGCAGCTGGAGCATTCAGGGTAAAAAATATGTCCGAGGAGGCAGTTACTCACTGCCGTCCCCGGATAATTTTAGGCCCTCAAACCAGAAGATGGTCTGGCCGTTTTCACAGTCTACTCCGTATGTCATGCCGTGGGCGTTTAAAATCGTGCTGACAATGGACAGGCCAATGCCTGTTCCCATATGCCGGCCGCTCTGGTGCTGGCTTCTCTGATACCGTTCCCATATGATGGCCCGGTCTTCTTCGGGAATCGGCTCTCCCGGATTGGAGACGGACAGCCGGAAATCATCGCCGTCGGTATTCAAGGTGACCGTAATCAGTCCATGTTCCGGCGTATGATTGATGGCATTATAAAGAAGGTTTCTTAAAACCTGGCTCATCTTCAGAGAATCCGCTTTGACAGGAAGTGGGGAAACGGCCGGCTGAAACATGATACGGATTCCATATTTGGACGCCCTGGCAGAGCAGGCGGTGATTTCCCCTTCCGTCAGGGCACATAAATCGCAGGGCTCCGTTCGGATTTGAATATAACCGGACTGAAGCTGGGAGTAATCCAGAATGTCAGTTACCATTTCGCTCATGCGGTTTGCTTCCTGAATGATCAGATTCAGATCCTCTTCCCGCTGCTCCTTATCATTCCAGTGAATGTCCCGGACCATTTCCGCATATCCTGCGATGACGGAAAGTGGGGAGCGCAGCTCATGGGACACGTTGGCGATCAGCTCTTTTCGCAGTACATCAATTCTGGACAGAGCCTGTCCAAGAAGACCAACAGAAGCGGAAAGCGCACCCAGCTCATCCTTGCGGCGGACGCTGGCTCTGGCAGAAAAGTCATTGTCTGCTAAACGGTCCACAGTATCTTTAATGGCCAGGATGGGTTTTGTGAAGTGCCGGGAAAAAATGGCTGCCAGTCCGGCGGCTGATAAGGTGAGAAAGACTGACATGGCAATCAGCTGTCTTCGGTTCAGGTGGAGGACACTTCCCAGATCCAGACTGTTATAAAGAATCAGGGAGGCGTTGCTTTGTTCATAAGTGACGGGAAAACCCATTAAAATAGCTATGGTTCTGCCGCCTTCTTCCAAAAGCATGTTGAAAGGCCATCTCTTGGCAAGATTTTCGCTGACTTTATTGTGAAGAACATCTTCCCATAAATGATTTTCCGGATCATCGCTTTCCTGCTCCAGTACATGACCGGAGCTATATATTTCCAGGAGGTCGCCGTCATCAGAAACCAGAAACAGGGTTCCGTTGGTAATTCTGCTCAAGAAAGGGAGAAATTCGGAATCTTCGGACAAGTCGGAATTGGTCAGTTCTTCCATGACCGGTTTTAGTCGTTCCATGGCGGACGCCAGAGTGGCTTCCGCATAATTCCGCTCCAGAAATAGAATCTGGCCAATCCAGAAAAAAGCAATGGTCAGGAGTACCAGGCTCATCATCATGCCCCAGAGCTGGAGCGCCAGAGTCGGTTTGAAAAATAGGCGTTTTTGATGCGCTGATGATACGGTTTCTGTCTGCTTTGTACTATTTGTCTTTAAAATCTTCTTCATGATATTCAAATTTGTACCCCACACCCCAAACGGTCTGAATAATTCCTCGATATGTACCAAGCCGCTCACGAACAGATTTGATATGTGTGTCCACAGTGCGGCCATCGCCATAATAGCTGTAGCCCCAGATCGCCCTTAGAAGCTGTTCCCGTTTCATGACCGTATGTTCATTTTGCGCCAGATTCAAAAGCAGATCAAACTCTTTAGGAGCCAGAGTCAGTTTCTCTCCATGAAGAGTGACCTCACGAGGGCCTGGATAAATGGAAAGCGCACCGAAGGTGAGACAGATCTCCTGCCTGGGACCGCTGCGTTTCAAGACGGCGTTTACCCGCGCCATCAGTTCTTTGGGGCTGAATGGTTTGGATACGTAATCGTCTACTCCAAGGCGAAACCCAAGAAGACGATCATATTCTTCATTGCGGGCAGTCAGCATAATCACCGGAATATTGCTTATTTTGCGAATTTGATCCAGAACCTCAAAACCGTCTGAGCCGGGCATCATTACGTCGAGAATAACCAAATCAAAAAAGTTACATTTTATTTTTTCCAGTGCATGAAGCCCGTCGGGCGCTTCTTCGCATATATGAGATTCCAGTTCGCCGTAAGTCCGGACCAGCTTCCGGAGCCGGGCATCGTCATCTACAATTAAGAGTTTTGCCAAAATTTATCCCTCCTGTCATATTCAGATGAAGACGGTATTTTATTGCGCCTGGATTCCTGCGGTGAACGCACAAATCGGAATGCGCAGGTATAATGACCACTTTGTGGTCATTATACCATAAACCTGCGGGGGACGGGAAGGCACCTCACAGAATCTTAAAAATTTGGGAAGGAACGAAAGCGAACGGACGGCGGATAGAAGCTGCTTTTTTTAAATTTTCATGGAAAACAGTGCATGAAAAACTGCTTCGGTATGGAAAAAGACTGCAAAAAGACTGGAAGGGGAAAGTCTGGGAGAACCTGTTGAATCCTGGAAATATTTGTGGTATGATAACCCCAAAATGACGATTTTCCCGCAGGAGAGGGTATTCCTTGGAACAGGGGGATTGGTTTCTGTCCGCCGGTATCCTGCAGAGAATACCGGCCGGCAGGGAGAGAAGCGGGAGGAAAGCAGGAGATAAAATGGAAAAACAGGAGAAGCTCTTGCTGCTTGATGAGAAACTGAAAAAAGCGCAGAAGATTCTGGTGGGAATCGGGGCTGAATGGAAGCCGCAGACTGCGCAGGAGGAGATTCGGATTCAGGAAGCAGCCTCCAGGCTCCTTGCTCTTTTAAAGGATCGGGATTATTATATTATCACGAGCCTGGAAGGACAGGATGCTGAGCGGATCTTCGCGGAAAAAGAACATATGGCAGCGCCTTTCGGCGTATCTTTTACGGAGAAGGACTGGGAGGCATATACCGGCTGGCTGGCCGGAACGTTAAACCGGGAATTGGTGATTCTGGAGTTAGGAGAGGGCTTCCAGAATCCGTCGCTGATCCGCTGGCCCTTTGAAAAAACGGTCATGCTGAACCAGAAAGCATTTTTACTCCGGGTACACCGGCAGTTTTCCCAGATACCGGAGGAAATCAAAGAGAAGGCAGTTCCCGTTGCTGAGTCTTCAGTGGATTTTATTTTGTCCTGCGGGAATCCTGCATAACACAGGAGGAGATTATGACTGCGATTGATAACGACTGGCTGGGGCCCATGAGCGCAGAGTTCCGAAAGCCATATTACAGAAAGCTGTATGACACGGTAAAAAGTGAATACGAAACGAAAGAGATTTATCCGGCGCCGGATGATATTTTCAATGCTTTTGCGTTTACGCCTCTGGCCAAAGTGAAAGTTGTGATTCTGGGGCAGGATCCGTACCATGAACCCGGTCAGGCCCATGGACTTTCCTTTTCCGTAAAACCGGGGGTCGCAATTCCGCCGTCGCTGGTGAACATTTACCAGGAGCTTCATGATGACTGCGGATGTTACATTCCTGACAATGGATATTTGAAAAAATGGGCGGATCAGGGCGTGATGCTTTTGAATACAGTGCTCACAGTTCGGGCTCATGCGGCCAATTCCCATAAGAATATCGGCTGGGAGGAATTTACCAACGCAGCCATCAGGGTGTTAAATGAGGTTGACAGACCGCTGGTATTTATTCTCTGGGGCAAGCCAGCTCAATCGAAAAAAAGCATGCTGACCAACCCGAAGCATCTGATTCTGGAATCGCCCCATCCAAGTCCTTTGTCCGCCTACCGCGGATTCTTTGGCAGCAGGCCCTTCAGCCGGGCCAATAAATTCCTTGCAGAGCATGGAATTGAGCCCATCGACTGGCAGATTGAAAATATAGGAGAAAAAGGATGAACGCATTTCTTGATTTTTTAAAAGTCCTTGTCTTTGGACTGGTGGAGGGCTTTACTGAATGGCTGCCCATCAGCAGCACGGGGCACTTGATTCTTGTGGAGAACATTGTCCATCTGGATGTGTCGGAAAATTTTATGAACGTATTCCGGGTGGTCATTCAGCTGGGGGCGATTCTGGCGGTGCTTGTGCTGTATTTCCGCCGCCTGAATCCCTTTGACCGGGGGAAAACAGAATCTCAGAAACTTGCCACCTGGCATCTGTGGATTAAAATCATCATCGCCTGTTTTCCCGCTGCTGTCGTAGGAATCCTTCTGGACGAGGTGCTGGATCGCTATCTTTATAATCCTTATGTGGTGGCGGCCATGCTGATTATTTACGGAATTCTGTTTATTGTCCTGGAAAAACATAATGAATATGTAAATTTCCCAATTAAAAAGGTTTCTCAAATCAGCTATTTAAACGCATTTTACATTGGCTTGTTCCAGCTCCTTGCACTGATCCCCGGAACTTCCCGGTCAGGAGCGACGATTCTGGGCGCTATGCTCTTGGGATGTTCCAGAACGGCATCTTCGGAATTTACTTTCTTTTTGGGAATCCCGGTTATGTTTGGTGCCAGCCTTTTGAAGATTATTCATTACGGCCTGGCATTTCCGCCCATCGAACTGTTTTATATGGTGGTAGGAATGGCAGCAGCCTTTGCTGTGTCCATGTACTCGATTCAGTTTCTGATGAACTATGTGAAGAGCCATGATTTCCGGTTCTTCGGCTGTTATCGGATTATCCTTGGAATTATCGTACTGATTTATTTTGGCCTGACAGCCATCCTCGGTGCATAAAAAAGTTGAAAAAATGATAACGGTCGAAAGAGACAGATGAAAGAAAAAGGGCCTGTGAAGAAACGAAGCAGCGTTTTCACGAGTCCTTTTCTTTTTCGGTGAAATGCATAGTTCTTTTCCTGAAAATGCGGAGGGAGTCTCTTTAAAAGGAGCAAAAAAGATACATTCACTGTTCTTCCTGCTTTTTATCACAGATTTATCACAAATATTTGTTAGATTATCGTCACAGGATGATACGCCTGTCAGAAAGGAAGAACAGGAAATGCACAGTGAGAATCGATGGGAGGGTGCCGGCGGCTGTGAGAACGGTGAACGGCATCAGACGCTTCCGCCCTATGGGAACAGAAACGAACCCTATCGGTATGATTGGGAGCCGGAAGCAGAGGGAGAGGACAGGCCAGGCGTTCAGGAAAAAAAGCAGAAACGAATGTCACCGGTGAAGATGGCAGGGATTATTGCGGCTGCGGCTGTCCTGTTCGGCACAGCAGCCGGCGGAACCATGTTTGCGGTATATCATGCAGCAGATACCCTGTTCCCGGTTCAGGAAGAAACTGAAGCCGGGCAGGAAAACGGCGGAGAAGCGCTGGCCTCCAGTGATCAGGCTGGAGGAACCGGTTCAACGGCAGATACATCAGAAGGAACGGTGATTTTAGAGGATGTTTCCCCCATCGTGGAGGACGCGATGCCATCCGTGGTATCCATTACCAATACCATGCTGTATCAAACCAACAGCTGGTTCGGTTTGTCCCAGACCTATGAGGTGCCAAGCAGCGGCTCGGGAATTATCATCGGGCAGAATGATACAGAACTTTTAATTGTTACTAATAATCATGTCATCAGCGATGCGGACAGCCTGTCTGTGACGTTTACTGATGAAAGTACGGTTCAGGCTGCCGTGAAAGGAAGCGACGAGGAAACCGATCTGGCGATTCTGGCCGTGCCGCTGGATTCCATTTCGGCGGATACGAAAAGCCATATTAAATCTGCGACGCTGGGAGATTCGGATTCGCTGAAGATGGGACAGGGAGTGGTTGCCATCGGAAATGCGCTGGGACACGGACAGAGTGTAACCGTGGGTCATGTGAGCGCCCTGAACCGGCAGATACAGGTTGACGGTGTGACCAAATGGGTGATTCAGACAGATGCGGCCATTAATCCTGGAAACAGCGGGGGAGCCCTGTTAAATTCCCACGGAGAGGTCATCGGAATCAATGAGGCCAAATATGCGGATGAGAATGTGGAAGGCGTAGGGTATGCCATTCCCATCTCCAGAGTGAAAGATATTATTGATGAGCTGACCACCCGGGTAACGAAGATTGAAGTAGAGCAGTCAGAGCAGGGATATCTGGGCATCCAGACCCAGAATATTGATGAAACGATCTCCCATTTATACGGCATGCCGGTGGGCGTTTATGTCTATAAGATACCGGAGGATTCAGCGGCGGTAAATTCTGATTTGAGGGAAAAGGACATTATTACGGCTCTGGATGGAGAACAGGTGGTTACGTATGCGGACCTGGCCAAGCTTCTGACTTATTATAAGTCCGGCGCTCAGGTAACGCTTACGGTTCAGTCTCTGATAGACGGTTCTTATGTGGAACGGGATGTTTTGGTGACGCTGACAGACCAGAAAACGGCAGATTGAAGCATACGGACGGAAAAGACGGAATCAAATTTGAAAGACTCGATAAGGAGAAAAGTTTTGGAAGATACGAGAAATCAGGGGATGGGCCATTCCGAGGAGGAATATGAAAAAGTCTGCTATGTATGCAGACGTTCGGAAAGCAAGGCCGGGAAAATGATTACCCTTCCCGGCGGAATTGATGTGTGCCGGGACTGTATGCAGAAGGCCATGGACACAGTAAGCAGAAGCGGAATTGACTGGAGCCGTTTTTCCGGGATTACGCCGGAGAAGCTCTGGAACGGAGGAATGCCTCCGTCCATGCACACAGGAGCGCCGGGGAGCCAGAGGTCAGGAGACAGTATGGCAGGAAACGGAACAACAGGAAAGAGCACAGCGGGCAGTACAGAAAAAAACGGCGCGGCAGGAAACGGCGTATTGGGAGGCAGCATAGAAGGAGACTGCACAGCAGGAAGCGGCGCATCAGGAAATGAAAGAGAGCCGGCGGCTGCGCAGGGGGCAGGACAGAGCCATCCCAATGAAAGCGCGTCAGAGACCGGGCTGCAGGCTTCAGAAAGGACCGGAGGACAGAAAACAGAACCGGAGGACCCGGGGCAGCAGGGAGATCCGGAACAGGAAGTGAGAACAGAGCAGGGGCCGGAGGATTCCTGGCAGAATGGATTCCCCTGGGGCGGCATGAGCTTTGGCATCCCCATCGGACAGATCGACTTAAATGCCATCACCGGCAAGCGACGGGTAAAAAAGCGGGATGGGGAGAAAAAGAAAAAGGAGCTTTTCAAGCTCAGTGAGATTCCGGCACCCCATACGATCAAAGCCCGTCTGGACGAGTATGTCATCGGACAGGAACAGGCAAAGAAAATCGTTTCAGTTGCCGTTTACAACCATTATAAGCGGGTCTTTTCCAAAACCTCACCGGATGGGGAAAAGTACGGGAAGGATGTGGAAATTGAAAAGTCCAATATCCTGATGATTGGTCCTACGGGAAGCGGAAAGACGTATCTTGTGAAGACGCTGGCCAAGCTTCTGGATGTTCCTCTTGCCATCGCGGATGCCACTTCCTTAACGGAAGCCGGCTATATCGGTGATGATATTGAAGGCGTCATTTCCAAGCTGCTGGCAGCGGCAGGAAACGACGTGGAAAAGGCGGAAATGGGAATTGTTTTCATTGATGAAATTGATAAGATTGCCAAAAAGAAATCCACCAGTACCAGGGATGTAAGCGGCGAGTCGGTACAGCAGGAGCTGTTAAAGCTTCTGGAGGGCGCCGATGTGGAAGTTCCTGTGGGTTCCAACCAGAAGAATGCCATGACGCCGATGGAGACCGTGAATACGGATAATATCCTGTTTATCTGCGGCGGCGCATTTCCGGACCTGGAAAATATCATCAAAGAACG
Organism: Candidatus Copromonas faecavium (nom. illeg.); assembly: GCA_018712915.1. Taxonomy (GTDB): domain Bacteria; phylum Bacillota; class Clostridia; order Lachnospirales; family Lachnospiraceae; genus Copromonas; species Copromonas faecavium. The sequence goes on from DVGC01000041.1 coordinate 29,007, forward strand.
GCTTACCAGCCAGGCTTCCATTGGTTTTGGAGCCGATTTAAAGGATCAGTATGATCGGGATCCGGATATTTTAAGTAAGGTGACCAATCAGGATCTGCGAAATTTCGGCATGATTCCGGATTTTTTAGGACGGCTTCCGGTGACAGCCACATTACAGGGACTGACGAAGGAGTTCCTGGTGCGGATTTTGAAGGAACCGAAAAATGCAATCATAAAGCAGTATCAGAAGCTTCTTGAAATGGACGAGGTGAAGCTGACCTTTGATGAGGACGCTCTGGAATGGATCGCCGAGGAGGCGATGAAAAAGGAAACGGGAGCAAGAGCGCTTCGGGCGATCATTGAAGAATTTATGCTGGATATTATGTTTGAGATTCCAAAGGATCCCAACATCGGTTCTGTCAGCATTACGAGGGCATACCTGGAGAAGCGGGGAGGCCCAAGGATTGAGATGCGCACCAGCCCTGCCCTGGAAGACCGTCAGGCAGAAATTGTCTGACAGCTGGAAGTGAAAGAAGGCCTTGCGTATCTGTGAAGATTCGGCATGGCAGGGCGGCAGCAGGAGGAAGTTTCAAAAGGTTTCAGAAGGTGTGCTACTGCCTTCTGAGCTGAAGAAAGGATTGGGTCAGATCCAGAGTTCCGTATCCGAATTCGCGGTTCGGGTAGGGAAGCTCTGGATTTCTTTTTGCTCCCCGGATAAACAGGGTCTTTAAAACAGAGGTATTCATGTAGGGATAATTTCCCTGGAGTACGCCCCAGCTTAAAAAACTGGCGGCTGCACCGGCTGCGTGGGCTGCCGCAGCCGAGGTTCCTGTCATGCGCACAAAGGGAGGACCGGATACGGATGCCCCGAGAATATTGACCCCGGGAGCGGTCAGTTCAGGCTTGATTTGTCCTGAACGGCTGTAGCCCCGGCTGGCATGAATGTAGATTCCCCCGGTTTCATGGTTATATGCAGTCAGGGTGATGGGAGCCCGGGCATTTCCCGGCTCCATGATGGTGGTGTCCGGATCGGGACGCAGAAAGAAAGTCCCTTCCGAGAGGAATTCCCGTCCGGGAAGCCAGAGATGGAAGGTGCCGTGCAGATTAAGGGATGCGGATACCACAATCCTCCAGATGCCCGGGGATGGCTCCTGAAACCGGATAAAAATCAGCTGGCTTCCGTTGGAAAAGTCGGCAATCTGATAATAAACGCGGATGGAGGTTTTTTCCAGCAGGAAGGTTACCATATGATCGTCGGTGGTGGAAGCAGGAAGCGGGCGTATGACCTCGCCTGTGGGCGAGATAAAGCCGATGGTATAGATTTCAATGTCCTGGGCCCAGAATTCCATGGAAAATCCCTGCTCCTGTTCGGCTACGGTAATTTCGACCACATGGGGAGCGGAGGGCTGCTCCATGACGCCGCGGTAATGATGCCCCATTCCGGTTTCGTTGCCGGCGGCAGTAATGACGGCTGTTCCGGCATAGGCACTGACGTTATTCAGATACTGGCACAGGGGGGAGGTGCCTTCGTGGCTCCCCTGGTTGGTTCCCAGGCAGAGGCAGAGAACCAGCGGCAGGGAATACTGCCTGGACAGGGAATAGAGATAGGAGATTCCCATCATGATATCGTTTTCCTGGTAAGCATGGGCCCCATCCCGGATCAGATAAAACTCCCGGAGATACTGTTTGGCGGGTTTCAGCTTGACCATGGCCAGGTAAGCCTTCGGCGCTGCTCCGGAAAAGCCTGCGGCCTCGTCCGGGGAGCCGGCAGCCAGGGAGGAAAGAAAGGTGCCGTGGCCGATTTCATCCCGGGAGGGGACCAGGGAGAACGGATCCTCCGACTGAAGTGCCTGGCTGATTTCGTCTCTTGTAAACATCGTTCCGTAAAGGGGCTGAAAGCCTCCGTTCGCCCCGACACCGTTCCTCCTGGCATTGTTCCCTCCGCCATCTCCGGAACCGCTCCCGATGGTCTGGTCCCAGATTCCGATGATTCTTGAGGCCCCGTTCTGCTGAAACAGGGGATTGGTATAATCAATTCCCGTGTCTACAAAGCCAATGAGGACGCCGTCTCCTTCGTTGGAAAAGGCGGGAAGCCTGGAGGCCTCGGAAATTCCGGCTGCTTCCATGCTGGATGCATCCAGGAGGGAATAAAGCTTGGGAATGGCTGAATAGGTATAACGGGACAGGGTCAGGGGAAGGACCGAGGATAAAGGGGCATAGATAACGGCCTGGGTGTCGTTGATAAAATCCACGCACCGGGTCCCGTAAAAATCCATAAATTCCTCTCTGGAAGAATAGTAATAAGCGATAAAATCCGCATAATTTTCAGATGCGGCATGTTCTGTACAGGGCATGCTGATACTCCGGCAGAAAGTTGTTTATAATATATGCAGAGGAAGGGAAAACATGAGGAAGTGACAAGGTTCTTCGCTTAAATAGGTGGACGATTGGGACAAAATAGTGTAAGATAAGGGAAAGAAAGGGGAATGGCAATGTTTGGATTTTTATCATTTGGATCGGTGCTTGCGTTTTTGGATCTGGCGGCGAAAAATCAGATTGAATCCCGGGACAAAAAAGAATTTCCCAAGGAGCTTCCTGGGACGAACGGGAAAATCTGGCTTTATCAGAATCATAATCCGGGCTTCTCTTTCGGTGTATTAAAGGAATGCCCGAAGGCCATGGAGCTTGTTCCCCTGTGCGTGACTTCAGCCTTTGCAGGGGCCTGGACCTATATTATGGGGAAGCGCGGCTGCCTGGTGGAGAAGCTGGCGGCGACGCTTGTGCTGGCCGGCGGTGTCTCCAACCTTTATGACCGGATGAAGCGGGGATATGTGGTGGATTATTTCAGCATCCGCTGGAAGTGGCTGAAGAAGGTGGTATTTAACCTTGGGGACTTCTTCATTTTTGCCGGCTCGGCGCTGTTTGTCCTGCTGTCGGTATTTGGGGCCCTGAAGGAGATAAAAGCGGATCTTAAAGGAGAATTTAACAATGAAAAAGTATGATTATCTGCTGGTGGGAAGCGGCCTGTTTGCCGGAGTGTTTGCCTGGCATGCAAAGAAAGAAGGGAAAAGCTGTCTGGTGCTGGAAAAACGGCCCCATGCGGGAGGAAACGTTTACTGCGAGAAAATTGAGGGCATCAATGTTCATAAATACGGCGCCCATATTTTCCATACCAGCAACAGAGAGGTCTGGAATTTCGTCAACAGCCTGGTGGAGTTTAACCGCTACACCAACAGTCCGGTGGCCAATTATAAGGGCGAAATGTATAACATGCCCTTCAACATGAATACTTTCAGCCGTATGTGGGGGATTTCCACTCCTGAAGAGGCAAAGCAGATTATCAATGAGCAGAGAAAAATCATCCGCGGCGAGCCGAAGAACCTGGAGGAGCAGGCCATCAGCCTGGTAGGAACCCATATTTACCAGAAATTAGTCAAGGGTTATACGGAGAAACAGTGGGGAAGGGACTGCAGGGATCTGCCCGCCTTTATTATCAAACGTCTTCCGGTGCGTTATACCTATGACAACAACTATTTTAATGATCTGTTCCAGGGGATTCCCATCGGCGGCTACAATAAGATCATCGAGAAATTGTTTGAAGGCTGTGAAATCCGGCTCAATACGGATTACCTGTCTGACAAGGAACATTTTGACAGCCTGGCGGACAAGGTGGTCTATACGGGAACCATTGACAGCTTTTACGGCTATCGGTTCGGAAAACTTCAGTACAGGAGTCTGAAGTTTGAAACAGAGGTTCTTGATACAGACAATTTCCAGGGCAACGCGGTCATCAACTATACCGATCGGGAAACGCCTTATACAAGAATCATCGAACATAAGCATTTTGAATTTGGAACTCAGGAAAAAACGGTAATTACCAGAGAGTATCCGGCTGAGTGGAGCGAGGGCATGGAGCCCTATTATCCGGTGAATGATGATGAAAACCAGGCGCTGTACCGGCGGTATGCCGAGCTGGCCGAAAAAGAAGAGCATGTGATTTTCGGAGGCCGTCTGGCAGAATATAAGTATTATGATATGGACAAGGTCATTGAATCTGCCTTTACCTGCGTGAAAAAGGAGTTTGGCCATGCATGAATTTTATGAGCCGGAGGTCTTAAAACGGCTCCAGCAGACGGAGCTTTCCATTCTGAAGGATTTCATGGAGCTTTGTGATGCCCATGGCCTTTTATATTTCGGAATCGGAGGCACCGGCATCGGCGCTCTGCGCCATGGAGGCTTTATCCCCTGGGACGACGATATTGACATCGCCATGCCCAGAAAGGATTTTGAACGCTTCCTGTCCCTGGCAAAGAAAGAATTTGCCGGGAAGTATTACATTCTGAACAACAAAACCAATGAGAATTATCCGATGATGACCACCAGACTGTGCAAATGCGGTACGGTGTTTCAGGAGAGGGTCATGAAGGATGTGGACTGTCCCTTCGGAATTTTTCTCGATCTGTATGTGATGGATAATATTGCCGACGGAAAGCTGGCAGTCCAGGTTCAGGCCTGGACTGCCTGGTTCTGGAGCAAACTTTTGGTACTTTCCTGCATGGAACGGCCTTATCTGGCTCAGACCGGATGGAAGGCAGAGGCCATCTGGGCGGTCTGCCGGCTGGTTCACAGAACAATCCGGACGCTGCATATCCGGCCGGCAATTTTCAGGGCCCATTGTGAGTCTGCCTGCAGAAAATATGAACGGGTATCCACCAAACGGATGGCCTTTTTGCCGGATACCAATCCGTTCTGGAACGTGGTGGACAAAACCAGGATGTTTCCGCTGCAGAATCTTCCCTATGAAGATGTACTCCTTCCCTTTACCAACGATATTGAGACAGTGATGGAGCAGCAGTACGGAGATTATATGACCATGCCGCCGGTGGAAAAGAGAAAAACGCATTATCCTTACCGCCTGGAATTTGAAAAAGGCGTGGAGGCGCAGAAGTAAGGCCGGCGGCGGAGCGGGCGGTTTGGGACAATCGGGAAAGAAAGAGGAATGAGTGTCATGTATGTGAAGGAATGTGTCAAGGATATTCTGCGGATCGGAGGACGCCAGGGGCGTCTTGATTTTCTGCGGCTGGATATGAATGAGAATCCGGAGGGACTGCCGGCGGAGCTGGTGGAGCGGGTCAAGGCCCAGCTGACGCCGGAGTTTTTTGCCACTTATCCGGAGCCGGAACGGTTTTTGGGTATCCTGGCAGACTATCTTGGAGTGGGCAGGGAGAATCTTTGCGTTACCAACGGATCGGATATGGCCATCCGCTATCTGTTCGAGGTTTTCGGACGGCCGGGCTCATCGGTGGTAACCGTTTCCCCGACGTTTGAGATGTACCGGATCAACTGCCTGATTTTCGGACTGAACCATAAGCCGGTGTCCTATCGTCCCGATTTTACTTTGGATTTTCAGAAGGTGCTGGATGCTATCACAGAGGAAGTCAGCATCGTCTCCGTTTTAAATCCCAACAATCCTATCGGAACGGTTTATACGGAAGAACAGTTTGAGCAGATTGTAAAAAAGGCGGAGCAGGTGGGAGCCCTGGTGATTGTGGATGAAGCATACCATTATTTCTACGACGGGACCTTCCTTCCGCTGGTGTTAAAGCATGACAATGTGGTTCTTGTCCGGACGTTTTCCAAGCTGTTTTCCCTGGCGGCTGTGCGCCTTGGCTTCCTGGTGGGAAATGAGAAGCTGATTCATTATGTCTGGAACGTGCGGCCTACCTTTGATACCAATGCGGTGGCTCTGAAATTCGGCGAGGTTCTGCTGACGGAGCCGGGACTCTGTGACCGGCTGGTGGCCATCGAAAGAGAAGGACGCCAGTATCTGGTGGGGTGGCTGAAAGAACATGAATACACGTTTTTCGCGGAAAATGGAAATTATGCATTTATTAAGACAAAACTCCCGCCGGCTGTGGTGAAGGACCGGCTGGAGGAGAAAAAGATTCTGGTAAAAACGTATGGTCAGGAAATCTTAAAGGACTATATGCGGATTTCCACAGGAAGCAAAAAGGTGATGGAAACATTTACCGGCGCTCTTCTTGCGGCGGACAGGGAGGCGGACTGATGAAGGCGTTTCTTCTTGCGGCCGGAAAAGGGAGCCGCATCAGCAAATACATTCCCAATATCCCCAAATGCACGGTGGATGTGGGCGGAATCCCGCTGATTCGCCAGACGGTGGAGATGCTTCTTTCCAATGGCATCGAGACGACGGTGATCGTGGGCTATCGATATAAGGAGATTGAAAAGGTTCTGGAGGGGCTTCCGGTTCATCTGGTGTACAATCCGTTTTATGATGTGACCAACAGCATCGGTTCCCTCTGGATGGCAGAGAATGCAGGCCTGTTTTCTGAGGAGGACAGTATCATTGCCAATGGAGACGTATACTGGAGCCAGGAAATTCTGGATTTTATGCTGCAGCAGCCTGAGGAAGTGTTCCTTCTTGCCGATTCCGACCGGGTTTATGACGGAGACTATTTTTTTGGAACGGAACAGGGCATGCTGCGCCGGTATGGGAAGGAACTGACACTGGAGGAGCGGGACTGCGAGTACACGGGAATTGCCATGCTCCGGGCTTCCTTCGTTCCGGTGTTTTTGAACCGGCTGAATGAGCTGATTGATGCTCAGTGCCATGGGAAGTGGTGGGAGGATGCCATCTACAGCTTAAGCCGGGAACGGGAGATTCCGGTTAAGGACATTCACGGACGGTTCTGGGCCGAAGTGGATTTTATTGAGGATTACCGGAGGATTCTGGACTACGTTTCGAGAAAGACAGGAAAGAAGATTCATGGAAGTATTATCACGCCTCATCATAGGTAAGGAACAGGGGGATTCGGAAAAGCGGAACATTATCTGGAACATGATCGGCAGCTTTCTTTATGCGCTGGCATCCATGGTGCTTTCCATTGCCGTTGTGCAGATTGCAGGAGAGGACGCAGGAGGAATCTTTACGTTTGCGTTTTCCACCTTTGGACAGCATATGTTCATGGCGGCTTATTTTGGAATCCGTCCGTTCCAGATTACGGATATGGAGCACAGGTATTCCTTCGGCGATTACCTGGGACTCAGATACATCACCTGCCTGGCAGCAATCCTGATTGGTCTGGGGTATGTGTGGATTCAGGATTATGATATCCAGAAGGGCGGAGTCATTTTCCTGATGGTGGTCTATAAGGTGATAGATGCCCTGGCGGATGTGTATGAGGCAGAGTTTCAGAGAGTGGGAAAGCTGTACCTGACGGGAAAGTCCAATACCTTCCGGACGATTTTTTCGGTGACGTCCTTTCTTTTTGTCCTCAGCATGACCAAGGATCTTCTGCAGGCCAGCATCGTGGCCGCGGCGGCGCAGATTGTTGGATTCCTGATTTTTGATGTCATGATCATCCGCCGCCTTCCCGGGGTGGACTGGATTTCCGGCGCCGGAAAAAAATGGAAGCTTTTGAGGGACAATACCCTGCTGTTTTTCTCGGTGATTCTGGACTTTTATATTTTTTCTTCATCCAAGTATGCCATTGAAAACTGTATGGCAGACCGGGATCTGGCTGTTTACGGAGCGATTTTCATGCCCACCAGCGTGATTAATCTGGTGGCCGGCTTTGTAATCCGGCCTTATCTGACCAAGCTGTCCCTGGCATGGGAGACCGGAAGGCTGCCGCAGTTTGTCAAGATCATCCGGCAGCTGGCTGCAGTGATTGCGGCACTTACGGTGCTGGCGGTGGGCGGAGCCTGGTTTTTGGGAATCCCGGTTTTAAGCCTTCTGTACTCCAACCTGAGCTATGCGCTGGCTTCCTGCAGGCCGGCCCTGATTCTGATCATCATTGGCGGCGCGTTAAACGCATTTATGAATCTGTTTTATTATTCGTTAATTATTATGAAGAAGCAGCGGTTTATCCTTTTAGGATACGGAATTGTGGCCCTGCTGGCAATCCTTTTATCCAACGGATTTGTCCGCTGGGGAGGAATTTTCGGCGGTGCATTGATTTATGCGATTCTGATGGCTGTGCTGATGATCTTTTTTGCCCTGTTCATGGCAGTGTTTTTTAAGAAAAAGGAGCGTGAAATCCGTTGAGTACCACCCATGCCTTTGTGATCTGCGCATTTGGGAAAAGTCCCTATCTGGAAAACTGCATTCGTTCTCTTTTAAGACAGACCATCAAATCGGATGTATATCTTGCCACATCCACTCCGTCGGAGTATGTGGAGCGGCTGGCGAAGAAATACCGGATTTCCCTTCTGGTCCGCCAGGGGGAGAGCGGCATCCGGGAGGACTGGCTGTTTGCATGGCGGGAGGGCGGAAAACGCCGCCGCCTGGTGACCATCGCCCACCAGGATGACTGCTACCGCAGGGATTATGTGGAAAAGCTTCTGGAGGCATACCGGGAATATCCGGATATGCTGGTGTTCTGCAGCGATTATGCTGTCCTGAAAACGAAAGAGAGCCGGATGCCGGACGGAACTTTTTATCCGGTACAGACCAAAGTAGCTGTGGTAAATCTGGTACGTCTGGTGAAAAAAGTTTTGCGAATCCCTTTGCGGTTCCGCTTTTTTGCCAACCGGACCTGGGTGAAAAAAAGCGCTCTGATGTTTGGAAATTCCATCTGCTGTCCCAGCTGCACTTACAACTATGCCCTGATTGGAGATACCATGTTTGAATCCGGATATTCCTTTGCACTGGACTGGGAGAATCTTCTGTCCCTTGCGGAGCGGCCGGGGCGGTTTATCTGCTGTGAGGAACCGCTGATTGCCTATCGGGTGCACAGCGGGGCAACGACGAAAAAATGCATCGATGAGAACCGGAGGGAAGCGGATGAAACCTCCATGTTCCGCAGACTCTGGCCGCAGTGGATGGCAGATTTTCTGATGCATTTTTATAAAAAGGCATATAAGGCTTACAGGGAGGATGCATGAAAGTCGATGTGGTGATTCCGGTTTATCATCCGGGAAAGCTGTTTCTGGAGCTGCTTTCCAGGCTCCGGCGCCAGACCTGCCCGGTACACCGGTTTATAATTATGAATACGGAGAAGCAGCTTTGGGAGGACTGGGCTGTCACGCTTCCTGCCGGAGCACTGCCGGAAAATCTTTCCGTGTTCCATGTGACAAAAGAGGAGTTTGATCATGGAGGGACCAGGGATTTCGGGATCCGCCAGTCCGAAGCGGAGGTCTGTGTCTGCATGACCCATGATGCCCTGCCGGCAGACACCCATCTTCTGGAACAGCTGACGGAAGCGCTTTTTTCCAGGGAGGATGTGGCTGTTTCCTATGCCCGTCAGCTTCCGAGAAAGGAATGCGGCGTGATTGAGCGGTATACCAGAAGCTTCAACTATCCGCAGGAAAGCCGGATTAAGACGAAAGAGGATCTGCCCCGGCTGGGAATCAAAACCTATTTTTGCTCCAACGTGTGTGCAGCTTACCGAAGGGACCGGTATCTGGAGCTGGGCGGCTTTATCCGCCATACGATTTTTAATGAAGATATGATTTTTGCCGCAAAGGCGGTGGAACAGGGGTATGGAATTGCCTATGCGGCGGATGCCCTGGTGATCCATTCTCATAATTATTCTCCCGTGGAGCAGTTTAAGAGAAACTTTGATCTGGCGGTTTCCCAGGCCGATCATCCGGAAGTATTTGCCGGAATCCGGTCGGAGGGAGAAGGAATCCGTTTGGTGAAAGAAACAGCCGGATATCTGCTCAAAAATAAGAGGGCGTATCTGCTTCCGCGGCTGGTCTGTGACAGCGGCTTTAAATACATGGGTTATCTGGCGGGAAAACGTTACCGCCATCTGCCCCGCCTGGTCATCCGGCGGTGCACCATGAACAGAAATTACTGGAGAGAGAAACATGTCTGACTTACTGATTATCATTCCTGCATACAATGAGGCGGCAAACATCCAACGGGTGGTGAATCAGCTGATTGAGTCCTTCCCGCAATACGATTATGTGGTGGTCAACGATGGTTCCAGAGACGAAACCGGTGAAATCTGCCGGAAAAATCATTATAATCTTCTGGATCTGCCGGTGAATCTGGGACTGGCAGGAGTTTTCCAGGCGGGAGTCCGGTACGCCTGCGAGCGGGGATATTCCTGTGTGATCCAGTTTGACGGCGACGGACAGCACCGGCCGGAATTTATCGGCAGGATGAAAAAGAAGCTGGATGAAGGCTATGATATTGTCATTGGCTCCCGGTTTGTCAATGCAAAAAAATCGGCATCTCTCAGGATGCTGGGAAGCCGGATGTTAAGCCTGGCCATCCGGCTGACGACGGGGGAGACGATTCATGATCCCACCTCAGGAATGCGGATGTTCAACCGGAATATGATGGAAGAATTTGCCGTGGGGCTTAATTACGGGCCGGAGCCGGACACCATTTCCTGGCTGATTAAGCAGGGAGCGAAGGTGGCGGAAGTACCGGTGCTGATGGATGAGCGGTCGGGCGGTGTAAGCTATCTGACGCCGGTGATTGCAGCCAAGTATATGATTCAGATGCTGGTGTCGATTTTATTTATCCAGAATTTCAGAAAGAGGGACAAGTAGATGACGATGCTTCTTCGAGTGGTTTTGATTGTGGTTTCCGTGGCCACCACTTGGATGATTTTAAGAAGAATCCGAACGTCGAAAATGCGGATTGAGGATTCCATTTTCTGGATTGGTTTTTCCTGCATGCTGATTCTTTTCAGCCTGTTCCCACAGATTGTCTATCTGATGACCGATTTGACGGGAATCCAGACGCCGGTGAACTTTATTTTCCTGTTTATTATTTTCGTCCTGATTCTGAGGCTGTTTCGGATAACGGTCAAGCTGTCCCAGCTGGAGACCAGAGTGCGGGAGATGGCGATGCATCTGGCACTGGAGGAAAAAAAGCAGGAGGAGGCAGGGCAGAGAGAGCAGGATGCGCGGAGACTGGAAGCAGCAGGACAGGAAAATCCGGGAGCGCGGAATGCAGGAGAAGGAAGAGCGGAATGCGAGAGCGGAGAACCGGGAAATGCAGGATGCGGGAGCACAGAATCAGATAACTGGTGAGGACAGGAATGAAGGAAGTTTATAAATGGATGGGGCCGGCAGCAGCCGTTTTTTTCGTTATTTTTTTTGGAATCTGGCACTTGTTTGACGTAAGAGCCGGGGTTGGACAGACGGGACATGGCTGGATGTATGGCCTGTATGGTTTGTTATGCCTGTTTGTCTTCTTATCCCTGGGGATGGCCTGTTTTCTTCTGATTCAAAAGAAGCTGAGCCTGGAACTGGGAGCCGGAATTTTGACGATCTGCTTTGGCCTGACGGCCCTGTTTGCCCTTCCGCCGCTGTCGGCACCGGATGAGATTTCGCATTTTGCCAGTGCCTATGCGTTATCCAACCGGATGCTGGGACTGGAGGACGCAGATGAAAAGGGAAACGTATATCTGCGAAGCGAGGATCTGGTTCTGTCGGATATTTACGGAGCTCAGGGGGAGGAAGAGCGGATTTCCCTTGGCCGGACGCTGGAGGAAGAAACCTGGAGTGTTCTGGCGGCCCACGCGGCTCCTCTTTTTGCCGGAGAACAGGAACGGCAGATGGTTCCATCGGTCATCGGAACGGTCCAGACCACGCCGGCGGCTTTTTTTGCGCCTGCCCTGGGAATCACCATTGCAAGAATTTTCAGGTTCAACTGTGTGGTGCTGGCGTTCCTTGGAAGATTCATGAATCTTCTTCTGTTTGCAGCATCCGTATATGGATCGGTAAAGCTTCTGCCGACGGGAAAGAGCCTGCTTTTGGGAGTGGCCCTGCTTCCGATGACACTGCACCTGGCAGCTTCCTATTCTTATGATGCTTTTATTATGGCCGGGTGTTTTTTCTTCTGCTCCTATTGCCTGAATCTGGCCTATGCAAGGCCCGCGGTAAGGAAACGGGACATTGCGGTTCTTGGAATTTTGATTGCTCTGCTTGGCCCCTGCAAGATGGTGTATGCAGTGGTGATGGGCTTTGCTCTTCTCATTCCGGTAAAGAAATTCGGAGGATGGAAAGCCTGGGCAATTTCGGCCGGGGCGGTGCTTCTTTTGTTTGTTCTGGCCATGGCAGCCGTCAACAGCCAGACCATTGCTGTTTACACGGCCGGAAGTGATAATTATGTTTCCTGGGCCGGCGAGGAGGGGTACAGCATCCCTTACCTGATTCACCGCCCGGCGACCTATCTGAGAATGCTTTATGAAACGCTGGTTCATCAGGCAGATGAATGGTTCCTGACGATGATGGGAAGTGCCCTTGGGAACCTGGATCCGGTGCTGGCGGTGCCCGCTTTCGGAATTTTTGCACTGACGGTTTGTCTGGGAGCGCTAAGTATCCGGAACGGAGATGAGGCTCTCTATCTGACGGGAGGACAGAAGCTGTGGATTCTGTTTCTGGCCGGTGTTTGCCTTCTTGGGCTGATGACGGCCATGCTGGTGGGATGGACGCCGTTAAGCTCCCAGGTGATTGAGGGGGTTCAGGGACGGTATCTGCTTCCTCTTCTTCCTTTTGTCCTTCTTACGGCAAAAAGCCGGAGGACCGTACGGCTCAAAGGGGATGACGGAAGGATTCTTTTTTATATGTGTGCCGTGGATGCCTATGTATTTTTGCGGTTATTTGGTATTGTCAGCATGCGGCTCTAGTGGTATGATGAAGGACAGGCGCGGCGGGAAAAACTGAGATAAGAAAAGTGAGGAAAATATATGGGAAAGATTAAAGTAACGCCCTGCGAGACGGAGGGCAAAATCATTGAAGGTCTGTATGTGATCGAGCCGACGGTATTTAAAGATGAGCGCGGCTATTTTATGGAAACGTATAATCAGAATGATTTTAAGGAGGCCGGTCTGGACATGGTATTCGTTCAGGACAACCAGTCCATGTCCGTGCGGGGAGTGCTTCGCGGCCTTCACTATCAGAAACAGTACCCCCAGGGGAAACTGGTGCGTGCCGTAAGAGGAACCGTATTTGACGTGGCGGTGGATCTGCGGACCCATTCGGAAACCTACGGGAAGTGGTTCGGTGTGGAGCTGTCTGCGGAAAACAAAAAGCAGTTTTATATTCCCGAGGGGTTTGCCCATGGATTCCTGGTGCTTTCCGATGAAGCGGAATTTGCCTATAAATGTACGGATTTCTATCATCCCGGCGATGAGGGCGGCATGCTTTGGAGTGATCCGGCCATCGGCGTTCAGTGGCCCATTGCACCGGATATGCAGCTGATCATTTCCGAGAAAGATCAGAAATGGGGCGGCTTTGAGGACACCTTTAAGTTTGCGTAGCAGGAAGGGTTGTAAGAAAACGTGAATTATGTAATTTCTCTTGTGAAGGAGCTGTTTGTCAAGCGCCGTCTGGTTTGGGATTTGGCCAAGGCTGATTTCAGAAAGCGCTTCGTCGGTTCCTATTTTGGCGTTGTCTGGATGTTTGTCCAGCCCATTGTTACGGTGCTGATCTACTGGCTGGTTTTCGGCCCCATTGGATTTAAAAGTGCGCCGCCGGTACCGAATGCTTCTTATATTGAATGGCTGATTCCCGGCATTGCGCCTTGGTTCTTTTTTTCCGAGGCCTTAAACTGCGGTACCGGATGCCTCCAGGAATATAATTATCTTGTAAAGAAAGTGGTATTCCGGGTGGAAATCCTTCCTGTGGTGAAGCTGATTTCCTGCCTGTTTATTCATGGCTTTTTCGTGCTGATCATGTTCGGCGTATTCCTTATCAGCGGGAGAACGCCCAGGCTTTCCTGGCTGCAGATTGCCTATTATGCCTTTGCGGCCTCCATGCTGGCGCTGGCTTTGTCCTATTTTACCTCGGCCATTCAGGTGTTTTTCAAGGATATGGCTCAGATTGTCAGCATCTGTCTGCAGTTTGGCATGTGGCTGACACCGATTATGTACAGCGAGCAGCTGTTTGTGGACAAAGGTCTGACCATGGCGCCCACCATTCTCAAGCTGAATCCTTTTTACTATATTGCGGCAGGCTACAGGGACAGCATGCTGACCGGAGACTGGTTTGTCATGCGGCCCACGCTGACCCTTTATTTCTGGGCGTTTACCATCATGGCCATGCTGGTGGGGCTTAAGGTGTTCAAACGGCTGCGGCCGCATTTTTCAGATGTTTTGTAGGAGGAATCGATGTCTGCAAATGCGATAGAAGTAAATGGCGTAACCAAAATATACCGGATGTACGACAAGCCCATTGACAGGCTGAAGGAATCCTTAAGTCCGACCCATAAGTGCTACCATAAAGACTTTTATGCGTTAAACAGTCTGTCGTTTCAGGTGGAAAAGGGGCAGACGGTTGGAATCATCGGCACCAATGGTTCGGGAAAATCCACCATTTTAAAGATCATTACCGGGGTATTGACGCCGACAACAGGTACGGTGACGGTGGACGGAAAGATTTCTGCCCTGCTGGAGCTGGGCGCCGGTTTCAATATGGATTATACGGGAATCGAAAATATTTACATGAACGGCACCATGATGGGGTATACGAAAAAGGAGATGGATTCGAAGCTCCAGGAAATCCTGGACTTTGCCGATATCGGAGACTTCGTTTATCAGCCGGTTAAGACCTATTCCAGCGGTATGTTTGTCCGCCTGGCCTTCGCTCTTTCCATCAACGTGGAGCCGGAGATTTTAATTGTGGATGAGGCTCTTTCTGTAGGCGACGTGTTTTTCCAGGCAAAATGCTACAGAAAAATGGAGGAGATCCGGAAGAAAGGCACCACAATTCTGATGGTGACCCATGACATGGGAAGCATCATCAAATACTGTGACAAGGTTGTTCTTTTAAACCGGGGCGAGTTTATTGCCGAGGGTGAGGCCGGCCGGATGGTGGATCTGTATAAGAAGATCCTGGCCGGCCAGCTGGATTCTCTGAAAGAGGAGCTGGAAAACGACTACTCCGGCGGTATGACAGAGGCGGACGAAAATGACGGGAGCGCCGGGAACGGGCCGCAGGAAGGAAGAGGAGACGGATACAGCGCGAATGGAGCCGGCGGCGCCGAAAGAGAAACCGGAAGCGCCGGAAATGAGGCGGAAACGGCCGGAAACGAAGCAGGCGGAAACGGCCGTGCCTCCGGCGGACATGGAGAGAAAAGCGGCCATAAGGCTGGCCTGATGAAGGAAAAAATCACCATCAACGCAAACCGGACGGAATACGGCGATGGACGGGCGGAGATTTTCGATTTGGGCCTTTTGGATTCCAGAGGGAATCTGACCAACCTGCTGTTAAAGGGAGAAATGTTTACCATCCGGGAACGGATCCGGTTCCATGCGCCCCTTTCCTGCCCGATTTTTACCTATACAATTAAGGACAAAAAGGGAACGGAGCTTTCCGGAACCAACACCATGTACGAAGGCTCCGATGTAAAGCCGGTACAGCCGGGAGATGTGTATGATGTGTCCTTTACGCAGAAAATGACCCTTCAGGGCGGCGAGTATCTTCTGTCTATGAGCTGCACCGGTTTTGAAGGGGAGGAGCATGTGGTTTATCACCGGCTTTATGATGTGGCCAATATCACGGTGATTTCCAATAAAAACACGGTTGGGGTCTTTGACATGGAATCCCAGGTGGAGGTCAGCCTGACAAAGGCAGAACAGGGGAAATGATGAAGGATTACAGCTACGAAATTCTGGATTTGCTTAATAAGTATGAGGGAAATACGGAGGCGGCACTGGCGGGAGAAAAGAGCCCGCAGTGCCTTTATGCGTTTTCTCTGCTCAGAGAGAATCTGCTGGAGTGGATGGAGGTTTCCAAGGATGCGCGGGTCCTGCAGATTGGCTCCGATTACGGTGCCTGCACCGGGCTTCTTTCCGGGCGTGCGAAAACCGTGGTGGTGCTGGACCCCAGGGATGAGAACCTGGAGGTGAACCGGCTGCGCCATGGAAACCGGGGCAATGTTTTCTATGTGCGCGGAGATCTGGAACAGGATATGGCAAACGGAGGATGGAAACGATATAAGCCGGAAAAACCGAAGCAGGACGGGGAGGTTGAGGCGCTGATGGCAGAGCCGTTTGACTTTGTGTTTCTTTCCGGTGTCTGGGACTGGTACGGGAAGGAGCGGGCCGGAGAAATTTTACAGACAGCCTCTTCCTTCGTAAAGCCTGGCGGCATTCTGGCGGCAGCAGCGGAAAATGAAACGGGAGTCCGTTACTGGATGGGCGCTCAGCTGATGGAAACCGCATTTCTGGAAGTGGAGTACAGAGGCCTGTTTGAGGAGCTGGTAAAGAAACAGGGCGGAAGCTTTCTCATGTATTATCCTGTGCCGGATTACCGCTATCCGGTCAGCATCTATTCCGACGCCTATCTTCCAAAGCCGGGGGATGTGACCAACATTTCCGCCCGTCTGGACGGGCCGGGATACTGGTTTGGAAATGAGGAGGAGGCCATGACCCGGGCCTGTCAGAACGGCGTGTTTACCAAGTTTGCCAATTCGTTTCTCGGCGTGTGGGAGAAAGGGAACCTATGAGACAGATTATTTATGTAAAATACAACCGGACAAGGGCCGAAAATTTCCAGCTGAAAACGGTGATTGTGCGGGAGCAGGACAGGCTCCTGGTGGAGAAATCGGCTCTTTGCCCGGAGGGAATGGAGCACATCCGTTCTTTTGAGGAAAAGTATGAGAAAATCCAGAATCTGAACCCTGGCATCCGGTTTTTGAAGCCGGAGTTCTGTGCGGATGGAAAAACGGTCCGGTTCCCTTATCTTGAAGGAAAAACTCTGGGAGATGCGCTGGGGGAAGAAATTCACATGGGGCAGGTTCCTTATGATGCCCTGCAGAAGGCCATGGAGCTGGTGTTCCCGGAGGACTTTGGAGACGCCGGCGGGACAGGAAAACCGTGCGCGAAGGAAGCAGGCACGCCCTTTGGTTCCTGGGCGGGGCCGGAGTTTACGGCTGTGTTTGGAGAAGTCCCGGCAG
Source organism: Candidatus Copromonas faecavium (nom. illeg.) (assembly GCA_018712915.1). Classification (GTDB taxonomy): domain Bacteria; phylum Bacillota; class Clostridia; order Lachnospirales; family Lachnospiraceae; genus Copromonas; species Copromonas faecavium. The sequence goes on from DVGC01000041.1 coordinate 45,871, forward strand.
ACGAGATGGAGCCTGGCCGGTTGGTGGAGGTGTCCAATGTAGACGGACTTTTCGAAAATCTGATGCTCTCAGACGGACAGATTTACGGAATCGATTATGAATGGGTCTTTTCCTTCCCGATTCCGGCCAAATTCCTTCATTACCGGAATCTTCTGTACTTTTACCGCCGGTATGAGCGCATGCTTCATGCAGGGCAGGAAGAAATTTTTGCTCATTTTGGAATAAATGAAAAAGAACAGAAAATTTTTGCGTCCATGGAGGAGCACTTTCAGTCCTATGTCCATTCCGGCGGTTCCTTCCAGTATATGAAGCAGTATGAGCAGCCGGTGAAAACGCTGGAATTTCTTCTGGACAGGGAGAGTGAGCTTTATAAGGTAAAGGAATGGTGCGAGAACCTGAAGCTGGAGATTGAAGAAAAGGACGTGACCATCGTCAAGCAGCAGGAGGTTCAGCGCCTTACCAACAACCATGTGGCCAACCTGGAGATCATCATCGGAGATCTGCGCAGGGAAAACGGGGAGATCGCCAAAACCCTCCAGTATCTGGCGAAACATGAGGCCATCATGTGGAAAATTCTCCGCAAATGCCATCAGGCTGTGGATAAAGTTCTGCCCAAGGAGACAAGAAAGAGAAAGGTTCTTCAATATTTTAAGAATACCATGTTCCATCCGGGAAAATACGGCAGACTGTATCTGACGGCCGAGGGGCGCAACCGGATCCGGGGAGATTTTAAGATCGGAGCCGGATATATGGAGCATGGAAAGCTGCATTTTGAGAAAGTGGAGCATCCCCAGGTATCCATCGTGATTCCTGTATACAATCAGGTGCATTATACCTATGCCTGCCTTTTGTCCATCCTGGAGCATACAAAGGATGTGACCTATGAGGTGATCATTGCCGATGATGTGTCCACCGATGCCACAAAGGAGCTTTCCCGGTATGTGGAAAATGTGGTGATCTGCAGAAATGAAACCAATCAGGGCTTTTTAAGAAACTGCAATCATGCGGCCAGGCAGGCCAGAGGCACGTATCTGATGTTTTTAAACAACGATACCCAGGTGACGCCGGGATGGCTTTCTTCCCTGGTAAAGCTGATTGAGTCGGATCCGTCCATCGGCATGGTGGGTTCCAAGCTGGTGTATCCCGACGGCAGGCTTCAGGAGGCCGGCGGAATTATCTGGAGCGATGGCTCCGGCTGGAATTATGGACGGCTGGATGATCCGGATAAGGCGGAATATAATTACGTGAAGGACGTGGATTATATTTCCGGAGCTGCCATTCTTCTTTCTAACCGGTTATGGCAGCAGATTGGCGGTTTCGACGATCGGTTTGCTCCGGCTTACTGTGAGGATTCGGATCTGGCTTTCGAGGTACGGCGGGCCGGTTACCGTGTGGTATATCAGCCGCTGTCCAAGGTCATCCATTTCGAGGGTGTTTCCAACGGAACGGACGTCAACGGAACCGGCCTTAAGCGGTATCAGGTGGAAAACAGCAAGAAGTTAAAAGAAAAGTGGGCAGAGGAATTTAAGAAACAGTGCGTCAATACGGGCAATCCCAATCCCTTCCGGGCCAGGGAGCGGAGCCAGGGGAAGCCGGTGATTCTGGTGGTGGACCATTATGTTCCCACCTTTGATAAGGACGCTGGCTCAAAAACCACGTTCCAGTATCTGAAGATGTTTTTAAAGATGGGGTACGCGGTAAAATTCCTGGGAGATAATTTCCTTCATGAAGAACCATATTCCACCACCCTTCAGCAGATGGGAATCGAGATTCTTTATGGAGCCGAATACCAGTCGGGAATATGGGACTGGATTATGAAAAATAAGGATGAAATTGATTTTGCATACCTGAACCGGCCCCATATTGCAACGAAATATGTGGACTTTCTGAAGAAGAACACAGACATCAAAATCATTTATTACGGCCATGATCTCCATTTCCTGCGGGAATACCGGGAATATGAGCTGACCGGAGACATTCAGAAAAAGCGGGAGTCCGATTACTGGAAATCCATCGAGCTGGCATTGATGGAGAAGGCAGCTGTATCCTATTATCCTTCCCAGGTGGAGGTGGATGCCATCCATGCCCAGCGGCCGGAACTGAAGCTGAAGGCCATTACGGCCTATGTGTATGAGCGTTTCCTGGAGCAGATCGATATGGATTTTGCAAAGCGGGAAGGCCTGCTGTTTGTCGGAGGCTTTGCTCATCCGCCCAACGCGGATGCGGTGCTCTGGTTTGCCAGGGAGATTTTCCCGCTGATTCGTGAGAAGCTGGCGGTGAACTTTTATATTGTGGGCTCCAAGGTGACAGAAGAGATTGAGGCCCTCCACAATCCGGACGGAGGAATCATTGTCAAGGGCTTTGTCACCGAGGAGGAGCTGGCATCTCTTTATGCTACCTGCAGGGTTGTGGTGGTGCCGCTTCGCTATGGCGCGGGAGTAAAAGGCAAAGTGGTGGAGGCTATCTATAATGGCTCGGCCATTGTGACCACGTCCATTGGTGCGGAAGGAATCCCGGAAGCGGAACGGGTCATGAAGATTGCGGATGAGCCGGAAGCGTTTGCCCGCATGGTGGAGGAGCTTTACGCGGAGCCTGCTCAGTGCATGAGACTTTGCGAGGAAACCCAGAAGTATATCCGGGAACATTTCAGTGTCGAGGCGGCCTGGAATGTGATCCGGGAGGACTTTTTGCCGGAACAGGAGAAATAGGTCGAAAGGATCCGGGGAGGAAATGATGAATCCGACCATTAGAAAGATGGTTATCGAAGACTTGGAACAGGTGGCGGAGCTGGAACAAAGAAGCTTTTCCGACAGCTGGTCGAAGCATCTTCTTGAAGACATGTTGAACAGTGAACTGGATGAGGCATGGGTTCTGGAGGAAGAGCCGGGAACGGTGGCAGCCTATGCAAATTTCCGCTTCTTTTCCGGGGAGGGGGAGCTGATGCGGATTGCGGTTCTGCCGGAATTTCGCGGGCGCGGCTATTCCCGGAAACTGATGGAACGGCTGGAAAAATCTTCTCTGGAACGGGGCGTGCCGGAGCTGACGCTGGAGGTCCGGGCCGGCAACGAAGCGGCCATCCGGCTTTATAAATCCTGCGGTTTTCAGACGGAGGCTGTCAGGAAGGATTATTACAGGAATCCCAGGGAGGATGCGCTGATTCTCTGGCGCCGCGGTTTTCTAGGAATTCCCACTTAAAATCGGCATTTTTTCAGGTATACTGTAGGGGACCCCGGCAGAGCCGGACGCCAATACAGGATGCGGAAAGGTGAGGATTTGAACATGAGAAAGTACAGCAGGAACGGACAGCTGGAGACAGTGGTCTGCAACATGTGCGGAAAGAAAATTGCGGTGAAGGAAGGAATTGTCCGGGAGGGCGCTGCCATGCTGGACCATGCCTGGGATTACTTTTCGGAAAAGGACGGGGAGGTCCACCATTTTGACCTGTGCGAGAGCTGTTATGACGAGTTTGTCAGTCAGTTCCGGGTCCCCGTCGATGTGGAGGAAAAAACAGAGCTTTTGTGAGGAGGCGGAGACGCGTACTGCCATGTCCAAAACTGGCTGGCCGTGTCATCGGGCTGAAAAGTGGCTGTTCTGCCGGAAAAGCCGGGCAGGCATCTCACAAAAGCCGGGACGGTCTGGGCGCGTATGTTCCTGACCGTCCGGTACCAATGAATATGAAAGAGGAATTGGAATGTTAGATATTTGCTTGCTTGGAACCGGGGGGATGCAGCCGCTGCCATACCGCTGGCTTACTTCCATGATGGCGCGCTGTGACGGCAGCAGCCTGCTGATTGACTGCGGAGAGGGAACCCAGGTGGCACTGAAAGAAAAAGGATGGAGTCCGAAGCCGGTGGACGTGATTTGCTTTACCCATTATCATGCGGATCACATCAGCGGCCTTCCGGGCTTTCTTCTGACCATGGGAAACGCGGAGAGGACAGAGCCGCTGCTTTTAGCCGGCCCGAGAGGACTGGAACGGGTGGTGAACGCTCTCCGGGTCATCGCACCGGAGCTGCCCTTTGACCTGCGGTTTTATGAGTTTTCGGAACCCAGGGAACAGTTTTCGGTGGGGCCTTACCAGATTGATGCCTTTAAAGTCAATCACAATGTGGTTTGCTATGGCTACCGGATTTCCATCCCGAGAAAGGGACGTTTTGATGTGGAGCGGGCCAAAGCTCAGGGCATTCCCCAGAAATTCTGGAGCAGGCTGCAGAAAGGAGCCGTTCTGGAACATGAGGGACGCACACTGACGCCGGACATGGTTCTTGGACCTGCCAGGCGCGGCCTGTCGGTGACCTATGCGACGGATACCCGCCCGGTTCCTGTGATCGCGGAATATGCCAGAGATAATGATCTGTTCATCTGCGAGGGAATGTACGGCGAGAAAGAGAAGGCGGCTAAAGCCAGGGAGTATAAACACATGACGTTCCAGGAGGCGGCAAAGCTGGGCCGTGAGGCTGCGCCCAGGGAGATGTGGCTGACCCATTACAGTCCGTCCCTGATGAAGCCGGAGGAGTATCTTCCGGAGATCCGGGAGATTTTCCCGAAGATTAAGACGGCCCGGGACGGCTGGAGCCTGGAGCTGGGCTTTGATGAGGAGTAGAAAGGACAGGACAAATGAAGAAAAGCAGGATAGATCAGGATGTATGGATTCTTGCCATTGAAAGCTCCTGTGACGAAACGGCAGCAGCAGTGGTAAAGAATGGGAGAGAGGTGCTGTCCAACGTCATTTCCTCCCAGATTGCCCTCCATACCCTTTATGGGGGCGTGGTGCCGGAAATCGCATCGAGAAAGCATATTGAAAAGATCAATCAGGTGATCGAGGAAGCGTTAAAGGAAGCGGATATGTCTCTGGAGGATATGACGGCGGTGGCGGTTACCTATGGACCGGGGCTCGTGGGCGCGCTGCTTGTGGGAGTTGCGGAGGCCAAGGCCATTGCCTACGGCGCCGGGAAGCCCCTGGTAGGCGTTCATCACATCGAGGGTCATGTCTCTGCCAATTTTATTGAGCATCCGGATCTGGAACCGCCGTTCGTATGCCTGATCGTTTCCGGAGGGCATACCCATCTGGTCATCGTAAAGGATTACGGAGAGTTTGAGATCATCGGACGCACCATGGACGATGCGGCCGGAGAAGCATTTGACAAGGTGGCAAGGGCGGTAGGACTGGGATATCCGGGCGGTCCGAAAGTGGATAAGGCGGCCAGGGAGGGAAATCCCCATGCCATGGAGTTTCCGCGGGCCAAGGTAGGCGGCTCTGCCTATGATTTCAGCTTCAGCGGCATGAAGTCGGCAGTGCTGAATTATATCAATCAGGCGCAGATGAAAGGGGAAACCATTTCCGTGCCTGATTTGTGTGCGTCCTTCCAGAATGCAGTGGTGGATGTGCTGGTGTCCCGTGCGGTGGCTGCGGCCAAGGAGTACGGTTATGATAAGCTGGCCATTGCAGGCGGCGTGGCATCCAATTCGGCCCTGCGGCAGGGGATGAAAGAAGCCTGTGACAAAGAAGGCCTGAAGCTTTATTACCCGTCGCCTATTTACTGTACGGACAATGCAGCCATGATCGGGGCGGCTGCTTATTATGAGTATATAAACGGCGCCAGAGCCGGATGGGATCTGAATGCGGTTCCCAATTTGAAGCTGGGGGAGCGCTAGAGCGCTCCGTACATCCGGCCGGAAAATGGCTGTGGAGCATGGGGGAGGAATGAATTTGAAGTGGGGAGCGATTGTCCTGGCGGCCGGCCAGGGAAGACGGATGCACAGCCGGGTGGCAAAGCAGTTCCTTCTGCTCAATGGCCGTCCGGTGATTTATTATGCCTTAAAGGCTTTTGAGGAGAGTCAGGCAGAGTCGGTGGTTCTTGTAACCGGTGAGGAGGAAATCCCCTACTGCCGGGAAGAAATTGTGGAGAAATATGGGTTTAAAAAGGTAAAGGCTGTGGTGGCCGGCGGGGCCGAGCGGTATCATTCCGTGCGGAACGGGCTGCGTGAGTTTCAGAAGACCTTTTCAAAGGATGATATTGTCCTGATCCATGACGGGGCCAGACCGCTGTTAAATTCGGCCATTATCGAGCGCACGCTGGCGGCGGCCAGCCAGTATCATGCCTGCACGGCGGCCATGCCGGTGAAAGATACCATCAAGGTGGCCGATGAAGAAGCATTTGCAGAAACGACGCTGGACAGAAGCCGTCTCTGGCAGATTCAGACGCCTCAGGCCTTTTCCTGCGGCCTGATTTTAAGTGCGTATGAGAAATTATTTGCCGATCCGGAACTTCAGAAGGGAATTACGGACGATGCCATGGTGGTGGAGTCCATGACGGGAGAACGGGTTAAGCTGGTAGAAGGAAGCTATGAAAATTTGAAGGTGACGACGCCGGAGGATATGGTGATTGCAGAATGTTTACTGAAGGAACGGGAAAAAAATCAGACCATCCGATTCTGACGACCAGGCGGTTGGTACTGCGTCCTTTCGAGAAAAAGGACTTGAACGCGATTCTGATGATTTTTGGTGATGAGGAACTCAACACCTTTTTGCCATGGTTTCCATTAAAAACGATGGAGGATGCAAGGCAGTTTTTTCTTGAACGGTATGAGAGGTTTTATCACGACCTCCCGGAATCCCCCCAAAAAGGAAGCTGGGAATTTCGGTATGCCGTGTGCAGAAGAGAAGAGGATATTCCCATTGGATATGTGCATCTTGGAGGAGATGACAGTCATGATTTGGGATATGGCTTGAAGCGGGAATTTCGGGGACAGGGGTTCATGACGGAAGCAGCGGGAGCCGTTTTGGATTATGCCGGAGATTTAGGTCTGCCGTTTGTGACGGCAACCCATGATGTGAAAAATCCAAAAAGCGGACGGGTAATGGAACGGCTTGGTCTCACGTATCGTTATTCCTATGAGGAATTTTGGCAGCCAAAGGGATTTCTGGTGACATTTCGGATGTACCAGAAGAATTTTGACGGCAGTGACGGGACATTTATGGGATACTGGGAGCAGTCTAAAGTACATTTTGTTTCCGGGCCCCAGTCCGAAGAACTGTGTCCGGATAAGGAACCGACAAACCGGGGAGTGTGATCCGACGAAAAGGTGTAAAAACCAGGTGAAACATGGCGGAAATAAAAAAATAAGAAAACCTTGGAAAACTGCTTGACAAAATGGAAAGTGTTCGATAGAATATAAAAGCACGTTTGAGAGAACGCTTTGGAGAGATATCGAAGTGGTCATAACGAGGCGGTCTTGAAAACCGTTTGTCCGCAAGGGCGCGTGGGTTCGAATCCCACTCTCTCCGCTTGTGTACCTGCTGCGGAGTTTGGGAAGGCCTGGTGCACAAATTTTATATGGATCCTGAAATGGGATGTGATTCAACCAATGCAGAAGTACCCAAGTGGTTGAAGGGGCTCCCCTGGAAAGGGAGTAGGTCGTTAGTAGCGGCGCGAGGGTTCAAATCCCTCCTTCTGCGCGAAAAGGGCTGTCGGATGACGAGCATTCGTTCGACGGCCTTTTCACTGCCCGAACTGACAAAGATTGTGTGCCTGGCTGTGGAAACAGAGGGGACAGAAGACAAACTTTGACGGCAGACGGCAAAGCCTAAAACACAAAATGAAAAAAGTTGAAAAAAGTAGTTGACAACTTTGGAAAGATGTGGTAAGATACTTAGGCACTTGAGCGAGAGACAAACGCTTCTAATAAAAAAGAAAGCAAAAGTCGGCTTGAGAACAAGGTTCGACAAATGAGAAAGTTGTAAAAATGAGTATCTGCGGCGAACGACAAATAAGGACCTTGAAAACTGAACAGTATGTAAAACCCTGAAAATTCTTATAAAAATGGCTTTGGTTTAAGGCCATGAATGAGAACATTCAGAACAAAAACCTAAACAACAGTAGAACGGTTTGAAATTAGCCAA
>DVGC01000042.1 GCA_018712915.1 Candidatus Copromonas faecavium (nom. illeg.)
TCCATTTTTCCCTGTTTAAACGCTTCCTGTTTTGTCATTCCGTTCTTCTTGGTATTTTCCCTCTCTGTCATTTTCTTTCTTCTTTCATCCACAGCTTTTACAGTCCTTTCCCCAACAGCTGTTTCTCATCCCGGATCCGCTCCCCATTCCGGTCAAACAGGTACAAGTTCCTCTGTCCCACGGAGATGGAAACCTGGTCACCAGCCTCATGAGAAAAGCACAGGCTTTTCACCATAACATCTCCCTCCGGAATCCGAATCTTATACAGCACTTCGGACCCCAGCATTTCCCTGGTTACAATTTCTCCATCCCGGCGGTAAATCTCCTCTCCTGCCTCTTCCCCCTGATAAGTACGGACATCGCCGGCAATTTTCACATGTTCCGGACGATATCCAATGAATCCGTCCCCGTCTTTTGCAGGCAGTACGTTGGCCGGAGGCGTTCCAATAAACTGTGCGGTAAAAATATTTTCCGGATCATGATAAATCACCTCCGGTGCCGCCTTCTGCATGATTTTTCCCTCATTCATCAGGACAATTTCATCTGCCATGGCCATGGATTCCACCTGGTCATGAGTCACATAGACAAACGTCGTCTTTAATTGCCTGTGGAGCTGAATCAGTTCGCTGCGCATGGCTGAACGCAATTTGGCATCCAGATTGGACAGCGGTTCATCCATCAGAAAAACCGCCGGTTCCTTAACCATGGCTCTGGCCAGCGCTACCCGCTGCCTCTGTCCTCCGGAAAGCTGAGACGGCTTTCGGTCCAGATATTCCTCCAGGCCAACGATATTTGCTACCCGCTCCACCCGTTCCTTTCGTTCCTTTTTGGGCACACGGTTATTCTCCAGACAAAATTCGATGTTCTTGCGTACAGACATGGTCGGATAAATGGCATAATTCTGGAATACCATCGCCACATTTCTTTTTCCCGGAGGTACAGCAGAAATATCCTCTCCATCCATATAGATCGTTCCGGATGTTGCCGGCCCGATTCCTGCAATCATCCGCAAAAGCGTGGTTTTTCCGCATCCGGAAGGTCCAAGAAGGACCGTGAATGCCCCGTCACGGATTGTCAGATTCAAATTTTCAATTACTTTTGTGTTTCCAAACGACTTGGATACCTGCTCAAATACAATTTCTGCCACAGTCTGTCTCCTTCTTCGGCGCCAGCCGTATCTCTTCCTTTATCAGCTGTCTGGTAAAAATGATGGTTCAGTCTTCCCGTTGTTCACCCACCAGGCCGCCCGGCTGTTCGCCGGCAATAAGTCTCAGCGCCCGTTCCGGCTCTTTTGCAAACAGGCCCTCGACCGGAAGCTTTAATCCATTTTCCTCAAGCATTTCCATCAGAACTTCCATCAGAACTCCTGGTCCTTCCGCCAGCCCTGCCTGCTTTAATACCGGTTCCACATTCCTTCCGCTGAATTCCCCTCCCCAGGGACCGCGGCAGGTATACTTCACTCCGCAGCTGGGACTGCCGTCAATTCCCAGCACCCCAAGGAGGCAGACGTCGTCCTGAGCTGCATATTCCTTAAGTTCCAACATAAGAGGCATTAAAATCTCCCGGCACTTCTGCCGGTAGAAAGGATTGTTAAACTGTTCAAATGTATGTCCCCATCGTTTTGCCCCGTACATAATAAATTCCGGACATGGAAGCTGGATCAGCTGGACCCCTTCCTCTATCGCTTTTCTTAATACTTCTTTTCTCAGGCACTCCTCTGCCTGGATGGACGGTTCCTTATATCGTTCCACCTTGGATGCCGTGTTTAACAGACAATGGCTCACCATCAGAATACGCTTCATCCTTTTCCCACCGCTCCTTTATTGCATTTACAACACCGTCAAACCGGCTGTTCTCTAAAATCCCGCATGCCCGTTCCTTTAGTTCCCGGCAGGCATTGGAAACTGCATACGCCTCATCACAGGCTTCAAACAGGCTAAGATCATTTTTTCCATCGCCAAACCCAATCAGGCGCGCCCCGGGATACAGGTTTCTTAAAAACTGTACGCCCCTTTTCTTGGAAGTACGGCGTCCAGTCAATTCCATGCACCAGCAGGATGGCCGGTAACAGTCCTGATAAAAATCCACGCAAAAGCAGGACGCTTGTTCCAGCATGTCTGCCATCCTGGACAGGCGTTCCGGAATCTGGTCCATATACAGTCCATAAATCAGCCGCTCCTGTTTTAATCCTTCCGCGCCGACTGCCTGAATGTCCGGATAAAGAGACGGAATCTTCATTCGTGACGGCAAGGGAAAATATCCCTCCCACGGTCCCTGGGCTTTTGGAGCCAGATTTAAAATAAGCCGTTCGCCTTTCTCCGATATCAGCAAACCTCTGCACCCAGTTTCCTGTTCAGCCTGACAGAGTATTTTCATTTCCTGCGCATCGAAACTTACGGTATCCAGAATCCTGTGGGATTTCATGTCATAAATCAGAGCGCCGCTCATAAGAATCGCCGGTACCTGAAGCTCCAGCCCCTTCAGCAGTGGAATCGCCGACAGCGGTGTCCTGGCTGAAGCCACTGTAAACAGAAGACCATGAGCCAGCATGTTTTTTAGTTGCCCTCTGGTTTTTTCAGGCAGCACTCCATTCCCGTCCAGCAGCGTTCCATCCATGTCCGAAAGATAAAGATTCATTTATTTCAACCACCTGTCTTTTCCAGCTTTCTCATGCCTTTTTGTCATCTTCCCTTATGCGCCATACAGCCTCCTGCGGCATACCGCTCTTTATCTGCGTGCCTTTTTATTATAAGCATTCTCGTCTCCCGATACCAATTCAAAAAAGCTATGTAAAATTTTTGTAAAATAGATATATTGAATAAGTAAAGCAATTACTTTGACCGGCAAACATCAAAATCTCTTTTTCATCCGCTCAGAGAATTTCGGCTGCGGAACTCTCTGAGTAAACGCGGCTGCCTCAGCGGCTGCATTTCCATTCGTAAGGGTTATGTATCCCGTAAAGTATTCTGCTCAATAAAAACAAAACTTCCTATTCAATGAAAAAGGACCTGCGAAAATTCCTCTTTTCACAAGTCCTGATTCCTGCTGCTGTTTCACAGCCCCGTTTCTTATTTTCTTTTTATACGCTCGTTTCTTTCTCCCTTATCTGCTTTTATGCCCCCTGCTTCTTCCTCTCCAGAAACGCATTTAACTCCGAATTTTTCAAATCCGTAATAAACATGTGTCCGGGGGCATGGGTAATGACAATCGGAGGCCTGGCCCGCTCCACGGCTGCCTGGGGTGTCACACCGCAGGCCCAGAATACAGGAATTTCTCCCTCCCGGATTTCCACCGGATCTCCATAATCCGGGCGATAAATGTCCCGGATCCCGATCTTTTCCGGATCTCCCATATACACCGGCGCTCCATGAACATTGGGATACCGTTCGGTAATCGCAACAGCCCTGGCTGCGTCTGCCGGCGTCATGGGACGCATGCTGCAGACCAGAGGTCCTTCAAAAACTCCTGCTTTCTCGCATTCGATATTGGTCTTATACATAGGCACGTTACATCCCATGGAAATATGGCGGACATCAATACCTTCCTGCAAAAGCGCTTCTTCAAAAGAAAAGCTGCAGCCAATCAGGAATCCGGTAAAATCCTCCTGCCAGTAGGAATACGCATCTGTCACCTCATCCACCTTGACTCCATCTTTATAAATAAAGTATCTGGGAATATCGGTCACCAGATTGGCTCCCTCCCCCATGTCATGCACCTCAGGCGTCCCCTCCACGATTTCAAGAATCGGACAGGGCTTGGGGTTCTTTCTGGCAAACTCCTTAAAATCTTCGGCATAGCGTCGGGGCAGAATCACCAGATTTGCCTGAGCATAGCCTCCGCACATTCCGGCCGTCGGGCCGGTAATCTCTCCATCTCTGATCTTTTTCCGGATCTGCTCCGGCATCCAGCTGCGATAATCCTCCACGTCTTTTCTCCTTTTTCCTGATATTCTCTGAGCATGATAACCGCTTCCCCTGCTCCAGGCATCACGCCGGCAGGTGCGTTCCTTCTCCCGGCTATTCCAGGCGCCTTCCTGGCGGGTACAGCCTTTCTCTCCTGCTGCCCAGGCATTTCCCCGGACGGCAAATAGGCCTTTCTCCGGTTCCGGCGCCCTTATTCTTACTCCCTGAACGGCTCCGTTTCCTTCTGAAGTTCAACGAGAAATTCTTCCCCATTGACCACAATCCTGTATGTACCCTGGCTGGAAAAATTGGTTTTCTGCTCACAGAGAGCCGCCGAAAGTGCCACTGCCTGAACATCCGAAGCCGGCTCCGTTACCGTATTCCATTCCCGGTCCAAACGTCCCAGTTCTTCCATCCATGAGCAGAGAAGATCCTGGGCTTCTTCGATTTCAATTCGCTCAAAACGGATTTTCTGTCCCGGCAGGCTCTGAGCCAGTACCGGCAGATCCACGGAAACCACCGTCGCAATCTTGGTATAGCCTCCTGTTGTCTGATGATCCGCCATCATCACAATGGGATTTCCATGGGATGGAATCTGAACAGAACCAAAGCTGATACCGTCCGTGATGATATCGCCGCCATTTTTATGTTCAATGACAGGTCCCTGCATCCGGCAGCCCATCCGGTCATATTCGTTGGAAATCGTATACGCGCTGCCAAGAAATGTGGCAATTCCCTGTTCTGTAAAGCAGTCATCCTGAGGACCCATCACCACCCGAAGCGTATGTTCCTTTGCGGAAAAGTCTTCCGGTTTCAGCCGGCGCTTTTTCATATTCGGAAGGAACGTCTTCGGTGCCGCAAACCCGATGGCATCACCGGCTCCGATTTTACGCCCGTTCAGGCCGCCGATCACCGATTTCAGATTGGTTGATTTGCTTCCCATAACCTGAGGCACATCCAGGCCGCCGGCAAAAGCAACGTAAGCCCTGCTGCCGGAACGGATCCCGGAAAAGCTCAAAGTCTGGCCGGCCCTCACCAGAACAGCTTCATACCTGGGGAATTCCGCCCCATTCAGTTTTGCTCCCAGATCGGCCCCGGTGACGGCCACGATGTTATCCTCCGTAAACTCTATGGCCGGTCCCAGCATGGTAATTTCCAATACCGCTTCCTCCGTCCGGTTTCCCACCAGAAGATTGGCAAGAGCTGCCGAACGCTTATCCATCACACCGGAAACCGGCATTCCTGTTTCCTGATATCCGAAACGGCCCATATCCTGGATGGTCGTCAACGCGCCGCCGCTTATAAATTTCACTCCCATCACTCTGCCTCCTTCTCGTAAACCCGACAGGAATAGGTTCCGTTCTCCACCTGCCGTTCAATTTCCCGGTATGTTTCCTCGGAAACAGGACAGAAGCGAATGTACTGGCCGGCCTCAAGGAGCACCGGCTTTTCCCTTTCGGCGTCATAAAGCTTCACTGGTGTCCGGCCAATCAGCTGCCAGCCCCCCGGAGAAGCCACCGGATAAACGCCCGTCTGTTCACCTGCGATTCCAACGGAGCCGCCTTCAATCTTAACCCTGGGCGTTTCCAGTCTGGGGGTGGCAATCTGTTTGTCCATACCTCCCAGATAGGGAAATCCGGCAATAAATCCCAGCATATAAATCAGGTATTCCCTGGAGCTGTGAATCTCCACAACCTCTTTTTCTGTCAGGCCATGCACACTGGCCACATGCCCCAGATCCGGTCCTGCTTCGCCTCCGTAAAGGACAGGAATTTCCACCACGGAAGGCGGAGGAAGTGTAATGCTGTCCATGGATGCCCCTACATGTTCCAATGCATCAATCAGTGCGCCATACCGGATCACCTCCGGCCGGTAACAGATAAGAAGGGAGCGATAAGTTGGAATTGTTTCCACAATTCCCTCGATGTTCGCTGCTTCCAGTGCCAGCTTGAACGCTCTGATTTTTCTGTTGATTTCCGGACTGATTTCGTTTCCAAATTCCACGGTCAGCGCACTGTCTCCGGAAACCAGGTACCTTACTCCATTCATCCTAATCTCCATTCCGCCGCCAAAACAGCGGCATAAATCGTTATGAAAGATCTGCTTTTTATGTATGCCTTTTCTTCATCCAAATTCAGTCAGCCGTACAACGATTTCTTTCTGTACGGCTTTCCCTCTTCCGAATTTATTCAGCAGCACAAAGGCTCTTAATTTCCACGCCTTCCCTCAGCAAGGTCTCCCGAATATCACGAACAAATTCCAGTGCTTTTGGGTTATCCCCATGCACACAGACAGAGTCTGCCCGGATGGCAATGTCATTTCCATTGACAGAGGTCACAAGACCTTCCTTCACCATCCGAACCACCCGGCTGATGGCCAGATCCCGGTCTTTTATCATGGCTCCCGGAAGTTTCCTGGAAACAAGGGTTCCGTCATCGTTATAGGCCCGGTCCGCAAATACTTCGCTGGCCGTCCGCAGCCCGGTTTTCTCCGCAGCGGAAATCATCTTTGACCCTGCCAGTCCCATAAAAATAATCTCCGGATCCACCTCATAAACCGCCTCGCACATGGCAGCCGCCAGCTTCTCGTCCACTGCGGCCATATTATACATGGCTCCATGAGGCTTCACATGCTGAATTTTCATGCCCTTGCTGCCGGCAAATGCCATCAGAGCCCCCAGCTGATACTTCACATAGGCCTTGGCCTCTTCCGGTGTCACCGCCATGTTTCTCCGCCCGAATCCCATCAGATCCGGAAAGCCGGGATGAGCTCCCACTGCTGTTCCAAACTGCTTTGCAAGGGTCAGTGTCTTTTCCATCACCATCGGGTCTCCGGCATGCCAGCCGCAGGCAACATTGGCGGAAGAAACATATTTTAAGATTTCTTCATCCATACCAATGGTATAATTTCCAAAGCTCTCGCCCAAATCGCTGTTCAAATCTACCCGATACATAAAAATCCCCCTCCATATTGGCGTTCAAACGCCTTTTTTCTGATTTTTTCTATTTTTATTCTATCGAATAACCATATGGAAATCAAGCTAAGATTCTGTTGTATACAGCAAACCAGAGTCCGTCTCCTGAACTCTGTCCGGATTCCGGTTTTCTCTTTGCTTCCGGCCTGAGCTCCCCCTCCGGTTCCTGCCTTTTTCCCGGCCAGCTCTCCGGCGCCCAATCCGGCACTTCTTCCAGACTCTGCCCTGTCTTTCGCTCCTGCCCTTCCCTCGGCTCTCTCTCCGGTACCAAATCCGGCACTTCTTCCAGGCTCTGGTCAGACTCCGGCTCCTTCTCCATCCGGTAATGTCCAAACTGCTCTCCGGCCCTTACAGCTGTCCCCTCCGGGAACTGCACGTAAACCTTCTTTGCCCCGTTCCGGTAAGCCTGATGAACCATCCGGCCGGTCAGTCTGGAAAGTTCCTCTGCTTCGCAGAACAAAATCGTAAGGATGGAAACTCCCTGACTCTTCAGCCGTCTCTGATCCAGCACATAGCTCCAGTGATCATTCTCCCCGCGGATTTCCCGCTGCGGCTCTTTCTCATACTCGATTCCCATTAACGTAAGTCCTCTGGCCGGCGCCGTCTGCCCGGCCAGCTTCCGGTCCCTGGCCTCCAGAATCTCCTTTACGTGCTCCGGAGGATACATGCCCATCCCCACCTGCATCAGGGTCCCGGCAATAATCCGCACCATGTTGTAAAGGAAACCGCTGCCCCGCAGACGAATCCGAATCAGATGGTCTTCTCCTTCCTCCACCGAAACTTCATAAAGAGTCCGCACTGTCTCCTCCGCCTGATGGCCGGAGGAACAAAAGCTGGCAAAGTCATGTTCTCCCGCCAGATAAGAAGCCCCCAGCTTCATCTTCTCCACATCCAGCGGATAGTAACAGAAAAACGCATAGAGCCGTCTGGTGGGAATCTCAATCCGGCAGTTTAAAATCTGATATTCATAGGTTTTGATACAATTCTGCTTTCTCGGATGCCACCCCAGAGGAACCTCCTCCGACTGAAGGACCCGAATGTCTTCAGGCAGCCGCTGATTGACCGCAAGGCAGATTTTCTCTGCCGGAATCCTGGTTTCCGTATCGAAAACCGCCACATTTCCCAGCGCATGAACACCCGAATCGGTCCGGCTGGCACCCAGCACGCAAACAGGCTCTTTCAGAAGTTCCGAAAGAGCCTTATTTAACATTTCTTCTATTGTCACTCCGTTGGCCTGCAGCTGCCATCCCCTGTATCCGGTTCCGTCATAGGCCACAATCAATTTGATTCGTCTCATCATCCCATTCCTTTCTGTCATGATGTTCCGGCCTCTGCCCCGAAAGGCGGCAGTCCTCACCTTATCACATATCTCATCATTTTCGTCATCCGGCCTTTCCGGCCGGTTTTATCCAATTCCATTCATCACCGCAGCAGATTTCTTTTTCCATTACAGAAAGATACCAACCGCCAGCATGACAGCAAAATATCCCAGTTCCAGCCCATAAGCCGCACGGTCCCGCTTTTCATATTTTAACGGTTTCATCTTCGTCCTGCCTTCGCCGCCCCGGTAGCACCTGGCCTCCATGGCCATCGCCAGATCCGTGGCACGCCGGAATGCAGAAATAAACAACGGCACCAGCAAAGGAACCATGGCCTTGGCCTTCTTAATCAGTCCGCCGCTGTCAAAGTCCGCTCCTCTGGCCATCTGCGCTTTCATAATCTTATCCGTTTCCTCCACCAGAATCGGAATAAACCGGAGGGCGATGGACATCATCATAGAAATCTCGTGGACCGGGACTCCTGCCTTCTTTAAAAATCCCAGACTCTTCTCCAATCCGTCGGTCAGCTGGTTGGGCGTCGTCGTAAGGGTAAGAACAGTGGAGCCAAGAACAAGGAAAATCAGCCGCAGGGCCATAAAGGCCGCAAACTGCAGGCCTTCCCAGGTAATCTGAAGAAATCCCAGCCTGAAAACAGCAGTTCCGGGCGTCAGAAACAGATTAAAGCTGACGCTGATCAGCAAAAGAATCACGATGGATTTCAGACCCCGCACCATGAACCGGAACGGAACCCTGGACAACCGGATTGCCGTCACAAGAAAGACGGCCGCCAGACCATATCCCACAATTCCATCTGCCACAAACAAAGAAATAATATATACCAGCGTACCGAACAGCTTGGTTCTCGGATCCAGACGATGGAGGACCGAATCCACCGGATAATATTGTCCTAGGGTGATATCTCTCAGCATGTCCCTTCCTCCCCGCTGCCCTGCGCTTTCCGTCTCCAGATGGCAAGAATCGCATCCTTTGCCTCCTGAACCGTCGTAATATCCTCATCAATGGGAATCCCCTGTTCCTTTAAGGCATGAACCACATACGTGATCTGCGGAGCCGCCAGACCGATGGCCTCCAGCTCCTTATAATGGCGGAAGACCTCCTTCGGCGTTCCGTCAAAGACCTTTTCTCCATGGTTCATCACCACCAGCCGGGACACATATCTGGCCACATCCTCCATGCTGTGGGATACCAGCACCACAGTCATTCCCTGTTCCTTCTGCAGTCTTGCCACCAGCCCCAGGACGTCATCCCTTCCTTTCGGATCCAGGCCGGCCGTGGGCTCGTCCAGAATCAGCACCTCCGGTTTCATGGCCAGCACGCCTGCAATGGCCACCCGCCGTTTCTGACCGCCGGAAAGCTCAAACGGAGACTGTTTATAAAAACTCTCATCCAGACCAACCAGAGCAAGAGCCTCCCTGGCCCGGCTTTCCACCTCATCTTCCGTAAGTCCCAGGTTTCTCGGCCCAAAGCACACATCGGAAAATACATCCACCTCAAAAAGCTGGTGCTCCGGATACTGGAAAACCAGTCCCACATGGCTTCTCAATTCCTTCATGGAATATCCTTCCCGGTAAATGCTCTCCCCGTTATAAAGAATGTCTCCGCTGGTGGCCCGCAAAAGACCATTCAAATGCTGGATCAGGGTAGACTTTCCCGAACCGGTATGTCCTATCAGCCCGATAAACTCTCCGTCTCCAATGGTAAGATTTACATTTTTCAGCGCATGCCGCTCAAAAATCGTTCCAGCGCCATACACATAGCCTAAATTTCTGACCTCAATCGCCATTCTTCCTCCGCGTTTCCTTCCCGTTTACCGTTTCCGCGCCTGCCAGCATCGGCGCCAGATGCTGTACCAGCTCCTCCGTTGTCAGAATCCCATCCGGCAAATCCATTCCCGCCTCTTTCAGTTCATCCGCCAGCTCCGTTACCTGGGGAACATCCAGACTGTACTGTTTTAATTCCTTTACCCTGGAAAAAATCTCCCTGGGCGTTCCATCCATTACTACATGGCCGCCGTCCATCACCACCACCCGGTCCGCATCGATCACTTCTTCCATATAGTGGGTGATCAGGAGCACCGTAATCCCTTCCTGCCGGTTCAGTTCATGAACCGTGCGGATCACTTCCCTGCGCCCGTTGGGATCCAGCATGGCCGTAGGCTCATCCAGCACAATGCACCGGGGCTTCATGGCCATAACGCCTGCAATGGCCACCCGCTGTTTCTGGCCGCCGGAAAGCTTGTTGGGTGACTGAAGCCGGTAAGCCGTCATTCCAACCGCTTCCAGGCTTTTATCAACCCGGTTCCAGATTTCATCAGTGGGCACTCCCATGTTTTCCGGGCCGAATCCCACATCTTCTTCCACCACGTTGCCGATAATCTGGTTATCCGGATTCTGAAAGACCATGCCGGCCGTCCGGCGTACATCCCAGAGATGTTCCTCGTCGCTGGTCCGCATGTCTGAAATATAAACGGTCCCGTCCGTCGGCAGAAGAAGGCCGTTCATCAGCTTGGCAAAGGTGGACTTTCCAGAGCCGTTATGCCCGAGGATTGCCACAAAGCTGCCTTCCTCAATATCCAGATTGACGCCTTTTAACGCGTGATTAATTTCATCCTGGTCCTTCTCCTCATCATGACGGATATAATCAAAAATCAGATTAACCGCTTTTATAATTCCCATAAATCTGTCCTCAGTCCTGGTTTTACAATTGTTACTGTGCCAGTAAATTTTAGTTGATAATTCAGGCCGCGTCAAGTCCCCCGGCCGATTCTGTACACTTTCCCGGGCATTTTGTGCATATTTTCCCGACTCTTCTGTCCGTCCAGGACGCCGCAGGCACAGCGGCCATTTTCCGGCCTTACATCATAAAAGGCGCGGCAGTTTCAAACCGCCGCACCTCTCTGTCATTTTGACATTCTGCTATTCCATCATTCCATCGGCCCCCAGAGTATAGCCGTCTACCACCGTATTGACCGCCATGGACCCATCACTATTCATGTAGTACCACTCTCCCGGCTTATCTTCCACCCAGCCGGTGGCCATGGAACCATTCTCACGGAAGAAATACCAGATGCCTCCGATTTGCTGCCAGCCGGTCAGCATGGCTCCGTCAGAATCCAGGTAATACCAGGCGCCGTCAATCTGCTGCCAGCCGGTCTGAGCATATCCTTCGTCATTAAAGTAATACCATTTCCCTTCAACCTTATACCACTGTCCAGTCACCCTGGAACCATCGGCCAGCTCATATTGCTTTCCGGCCGCATAATTGCGCCAGTATCCGTCTGAATCACCCATATCCTCCATGATTCGATCCGTGGACTCGGTAAACTCACTGGCCAGCCGGTACTTCGCATCGGACCGGTCTTTTCCCACTGCCCGGACACGGTAATCATACTTGCCGTCTTCCGTCATATATTCGGACAAATCCACCGTAACGGTTCCGGCCACATCAATCGTCCTCAGATATTCAGTATCCCGGTATAAATACACCTCATAACCGGTGGCATATTCCACGCTTTTCCATCTGGCAACGGTCTGCTCCGCGTTGCTCCAGCCTGCACTTTCGGGAGCTGCCAGCTGGACAACCGGTTCATAGCTGACCCGGACCCGCAGATTATCGCCGTCCTTTTTTGCACTTGAAAGCTCCGCTCCCGACACCCGGCAGGTTCTGCTTCCATAGGAGGATGCAAATTCACCGTCTGACGAAAGAATCAGCGTCGCAGTCACAGCCGTTCCCGGCCGCCAGTTTTCCACATCCCTGCTCCAGGTTATAGAATCTATGGACACTCCCGATGTACCGCAGGAAATATCCGGCTCCATAATCACTCCAGTTTCATACCGGTCTGTAAAGGTCAGGGAAATGCTGCTGATATCCGCCGCCAGCGCAGGTACGGCATACAACGCCATCATGGAAAAGGCTGCCGCCACCCCCGCCAGTAATTTTCTGCACACTCCAGGTTTCATGATTCATGCCTCTCTTTCTACGGACGCTTCCACACGCCGTTGGAATCCACATAAAATCCGCTGATCCATTCGTCCACGGCTTTATGTCCGTCCGGATAGAGATAATAAATCTGGCCGTCAATTTCCTGCCAGCCGGTGGCCATTGCTCCGTTTTCAAACAGATAATAGGATTGATTTCCCAGCTGAATCCAACCAACTGCCATTTCCCCGCTGTCCAGGAGGAAGTACCAGGTATTTCCGTCCAGAAGCCAGCCGGTCTGCATGGCTCCCTGATCATTTAAGTAATAATAGTGGCCGTTTCTCTGCTGCCAGCCGGTCTGCATGGCCCCCAGACTGTCAAAC
Source organism: Candidatus Copromonas faecavium (nom. illeg.) (assembly GCA_018712915.1). GTDB lineage: Bacteria > Bacillota > Clostridia > Lachnospirales > Lachnospiraceae > Copromonas > Copromonas faecavium. Next base: position 12,518 of record DVGC01000042.1, read on the forward strand.
AAATACCAGGAATTTCCAATCAGCGCCCAGCTGTCTCTTAAATAGGTTCCGTCCGGATAGCGGAAATACCATCGGCCATTGCTCTCAATCCAGCCCACCTCCGTAGTTTCCGGAGCTGTGGTGCTTGTGCTGCTCCCTGCATTGTTCCTCGAAGAACCGTCGGAAACATGTTCCTTATCCAGTTCCAGATCCCCGGAATAAATCCACTCGCTGGGATCCGCATATTTATCCGTTTCATCGTCCTTGGGAACAGCCCGGACCCGGAACGTATAGGTTCCGGCAGACGTCATATAGGGATAGAAATCAAAACTGGTTCCTGTGATTCCATTTTCCCTGTGAATCACCCGGTTTCCCAGGCAGAGATACACATCATACGCTGCGTTGTCCACTTTATCCCAGCGGGCTACGCCCAGTTTGGAGCTGCTGAGCCTGGTGCTGTCCCACCGCACGTCTTCCGGATCGGAAAGCGTTCCCTCTGCCGGTCTGGTTTTTACCGTAATCTGAAGGCGATCCTTATCCTGCCTGCGGACCCTTACCAGCGTTCCTCCCTTGATGTCCACACTGGAAGAAGAATAACTGCTCCGGAACTCATAATCGTTAAGAGCCTCCAGGACAATCTGAATCGTATAAGTCTTTCCTATCTGCGCCTCATCCACCTCATCAGTCCACTCGGCCGACCGGATGTCATAGCGGTTATTGCTTGGAATTGTCACCTCAGCATCCTCATTGTCTGTATAGCCCCTGTCCAGGTTTGGAAGTGCTTCCCCATCCTCCAGATCTATATTCAGGGCAATCCGGACGCTGTTTACATAGGAAGCCGCATAAGCGGGAAATGCGCCGAACACTCCGGTCGAAAGAATTCCGGCTGCTGAAAGCAAAACGGCTTTTTGTTGGATTCGCTTAATAAAATACACTCTCTTCATCCGCTTTTCCCCCATTCTCCTTTATGACCATATTATAAGCGGAAGCAGGATATTCAGTCAACTTAAAATATTCTTTCATTCCTGTGGTGAATTTGTGAAGAGGCCGGCAAAACTGCGGCAATTTTGCGGCAATTTCCGACACAAACAACATACGCTGCAGCGCACGCCCACAGCGAAACATTTTTATTTCACAGGAGCTCCGTCCCTTTTTCATTTCTATTTAACGCAGTATGCTCCATGAAATAAAAACAGGACATCCGGTATTCTTCCGAAACCAGATCTCCTGTCTCTTTTCCATTTTCTGTTCAGAATTCCTGAAAAGCAAAGCTTCTCAAAAATCGCTCATCCGAAAATTTTCTTATACCAGTTCGATGAGAACAGCCATAGCGCCGTCACCCTTACGCTCGCCGATCTTCACGATTCTTGTATAACCACCGTTACGGGAAGCATACTTGGGAGCAATCTCCTCGAATAACTTGGTCGGAAGATCCACCTTCTTGGTGTTTTTCTTGCGGCCAGCCGGAGTGGTGGGAACCTCTGTTACTCCGTACAGAAGCTTTAACATCTGTCTTCTTGCATGAAGTCTGGAAGGCATATCCTTCTTGATTTCCTTCTCTACTTCGTCATAAACGGTAACCTTCTTGCCGTCTACAACTTCCTTCACTCTCTTGCCGTCTTTGTCCTTGCGGGCAACCTTAGCAGTAACCTTTACGGTCTCATAGTTGTCCTTTTCCTTAACAGCAAGAGCGATCAGGCTCTCAACCATCTTTCTTACCTCTTTGGCTCTTGCCTCAGTGGTAACGATTTTTCCATGATAAAGCAGATTGGTGGCAAGGCCTCTGAGCATTGCCTTTCTCTGATTGGATGTTCTTCCAAGTTTTCTATAACCTGACATAATTCTAATTCCTCCATTTGTGGAACAGCCACCCATGCATCTTCGGGCTTACTGAATGACTGCTGTTCGCCCATAAATATCCTGACCGCAAAAGCGGCCGCAGCGGGTTTCCCCGCAGCATAAGCAGATTTACTGCTCTTCGCTGGAATTCAGCTGAAGTCCCAGCTCCTTTAACTTCGCAAGAACCTCCTCAAGAGACTTTCTTCCAAGGTTCCGTACCTTCATCATATCTTCAGACGTACGGCTGCAAAGTTCTTCCACCGTATTGATGCCGGCCCGTTTGAGACAGTTGTAGGAACGAACGGAAAGCTCCAGCTCGTCAATGTTCATCTCAAGGACCTTTTCCTTCTCATTGTTCTCTTTCTCAACCATTACCTCAGCAGTCTTTGCATTCTCGGAAAGGTCGATGAAAAGATTCAGATGCTCGCTTAAAACCTTCGCGGCAAGGCTTACCGCCTCGTCGGGATCCAGCGTGCCGTTGGTATAAATTTCCAGAGTCAGCTTATCATAATCTGTCATCTGGCCCACACGGGTATTCTCGACAGACATGTTGACTCTTTCCACCGGTGTGTAGATGGAGTCCACGGCAATCACACCAATGGGCAGATCCTCGCTCTTATTCTTCTCAGCCCCCACATAGCCGCGGCCATTGGTAATCGTAAGCTCCATATAGAACTTACTGTCCGCTCCGCCGCTTAAGGTTGCAATCACCTGATCCGGATTTAAAATCTCGATATCCGCATCAGCCTGAATATCAGCAGCCGTAATCACGCCCTCGCCTTCAAACTCGATGTAAGCAGTTTTCGGCTCGTTGGTATCGCTGTTGTTCTTAATCGCTAAGTTTTTCACGTTCATGATGATTTCAGTTACATCTTCCTTAACACCGGCGATGGAACTGAACTCATGGAGCACACCATCAATTTTCACCTGGCTGACAGCAGAACCCGGTAAAGAGGAAAGCATGATTCTTCTAAGGGAGTTTCCGAGAGTGGTACCATATCCTCTCTCCAAGGGCTCCACAACAAACTTTCCGTACTTCTTATCTTCGGAAATTTCAGCAATTTCAATGTTTGGTTTCTCAAAATCGAACACAAAAAGCCCCTCCTTTTGGGTATGCTTTGACGAATGCCACGAAGCGGAGGAGTATAAGACCTCCGCTCCGGTGAATCTTATTTGGAGTACAACTCGACGATCAGCATCTCGTTTACAGGAACATCAATTTCCTCTCTTGTGGGCAGAGCCTTAATCTCGCCCTTTAAGTTTTCCTGGTCAGACTCCATCCAGGCCGGAACAAGACGGCCTGCGGTTGTCTCCAGAACCAGCTTATAATGGGTATCGCCTTTGTGCTTTTCTTTGATCTCAACCACATCTCCGGCCTTTACCAGGTAGGACGGGATATTTACGCACTTTCCGTTTACCAGAACGTGCTTGTGGTCAACGATCTGTCTTGCTTCCTTTCTGGTTCTTGCGAAGCCAAGACGGAAGATGACATTATCCAGGCGGCGCTCAAGAAGGATCATCAGGTTTTCACCGGTCTGTCCGCTTAAACGCTCAGCCTTCTCGTAGTAGTTACGGAACGGCTTCTCAAGCACGCCGTAAATGAATTTTGCTTTCTGCTTTTCTCTGAGCTGGAGGCCATACTCGCTGACCTTCTTGTTTGCTCTCTTTGACTCTCTGTTGGATTTTTTATCTATTCCTAAATAAATGGGATCAAGACCAAGGGATCTGCATCTTTTAAGAACAGGAACTCTATCAACTGCCATTTTACTTCCTCCTAATTAGACTCTTCTACGTTTCGGCGGCCGGCATCCATTGTGGGGAACCGGTGTTACATCCTTAATGCTCGTTACTTCAAGGCCGCATGCCTGAAGGGCACGGATTGCTGCCTCACGGCCGGATCCCGGTCCCTTAACCATAACATCAACGGATTTCAAACCATGTACAAGAGCTGCCTTAGTTGCAGTTTCTGCAGCCATCTGTGCTGCATATGGAGTAGATTTCCTTGAACCTCTAAATCCCAGACCGCCTGCACTTGCCCAAGATAAGGCATTTCCCTGTGCATCTGTCAGCGTAACGATCGTATTGTTGAAAGATGACTGGATGTGCGCCTGTCCGCGTTCAACGTTTTTCTTGACACGCTTTTTTGTCACTTTTTTTGCAGTGGACACTTTTTTAGCCATTTAAACTAACCTACTTTCTTTCCCTGAATCCAGTTTCCTGTTTTTAAAACATGCAACGTGATTCATACTACTTTTTGTTACGATTGATTTACTTCTTCTTATTTGCTACTGTCTTTCTCGGACCCTTACAGGTTCTTGCATTGGTCTTTGTCTTCTGTCCGCGGCAGGGAAGACTCTTTCTATGACGAATGCCTCTGTAGCAGCCAATTTCCTGAAGTCTCTTGATGTTTAATGCGATCTCACGACGAAGATCACCTTCTACCGTCTGAGTCTCAGAAATGACATTTGCAATTTTTCTTACTTCATCGTCGGTCAAATCCTTCACACGAGTGTCAGGATTAACACCGGCCTCGGCAAGAATACGGTTTGCGCTGGGTCTGCCAATGCCGTAAATGTAAGTCAAGCCGATTTCGACACGTTTTTCCCTTGGTAAATCAACACCTGAAATACGAGCCATGAGTGTACCTCCATTTAAATATTGTAGAAATCAAATCTGCCTTCACGAACAACGCACTCTGGCGGTTCCTTCCGGCGCCGCGCGAAAAAACACAGGCGAGATGCGGCATCAGCCCTGTCTTTGTTTGTGTTTCGGATTTTCACAGATTACTCTGATACTGCCTTTTCTTTTGATAACCTTGCACTTTTCGCAAATCGGTTTTACTGAAGACCTAACTTTCACAGTAATTCTCCTTTCCTTCGTAGTCTGCTTTCCTGTATTCTCACCGCAAAATACACACCAGATTTCACAGCTACCTGTAGGAGAGTCAGCATTACGGTTGCCATACCTGTATAAAAAGCACCTGAAAAAGGGCATAATACAAGCGTTCCAACAAAGTTCGCCTAAGCATTATATCACCTTCATTCTGGAAAATCAAGCACTTTTTCCCGAAAATCGGATATGACTTTTTAAACTTTTTGAAACAGAATCCTGGTTTTTTGAAATATTCCGCTGCTGACTTTCTGACTGCTTCTTTTGATTATGGTGACTGCAGAAAGCGTTTCTTATTTATCTCTCCAGATGATCCGGCCCTTGGACAAATCATAGGGTGACATCTCCAGAGTGACCTTATCTCCCGGAAGGATCCGGATATAATTCATGCGGAGCTTTCCGCTGATGGTGGCCAGTACCTTATGGCCATTCTCCAGTTCTACCTGGAACATGGCATTGGGAAGCTTCTCTACCACAACGCCTTCAATTTCAATTACATCTGCTTTTGACATAGTTTCTGTTTTCCCTCCTCGCAGGCTGCGTAAGATTCTTTCGTTTTCTTGATAAGCTGAACATGCTTTTTGTTCTTTTTAAAGAGCCGGCCCTCCGGCCCGGAGAGGAGAACATGTCTTCCCATGTCCTCCTCCACCGTATAAAGCCGTCCCTTATCATTTCCGGCCATGGATCTTGCCAGAAATCCAGGTTTCATTTCCACAAAGTCCACCTATTCCTTTCCAAAGGCCGGCAGAGAAAGGATTTCCGGTTCCCCCTCTGTAATCAGGATGGTATTTTCATAATGGGCCGACAGAGAGTGGTCGTCTGTTACCACGGTCCATCCATCATCCATCCAGTTCACGTCCGGGCGGCCGGCATTGATCATGGGCTCAATGGCCAGAGTCATGCCCGGCTGCAAAAGAATTCCCTTACGCTTCATGGCAAAATTGGGCACTTCCGGATCCTCATGAAGATGAGTTCCGATTCCATGGCCCACCAAATCACGGACCACGCCGTAGCCGAAATGTTCCGCATACTGCTGAATGGCGGAAGAGATATCGTTCAGATGGTTGCCGGCCTTCGCAAACCGGATTCCCTCAAAAAAGCTCTGCCTGGTTACCTCCATCAGCTTTTCTGCCTCTGACGATACCTGACCGATGCCCCAGGTCCTGGCTGCATCTGAATGGTATCCTTTATAAATCACTCCCGCATCCAGACTGACGATGTCACCCTCTTTTAAGACACGGGTTCTGCTGGGAATCCCATGAACCACCTCATCGTTGACCGACACGCAGATGGAACCGGGATAGCCGTTGTAATTCTTAAAGGAAGGGATGCATCCATGACTGCGGATTAACTTCTCTCCCAGCCGGTCGATATCCATAGTGGTCATTCCAGGATGCAGCGCTTTTGCCAGCTCCTCATGAACCGACGCCAGAATTTCCCCGGCTTTTCTCATCAGCTCGATTTCTCTCGGCGATTTGATTGTTACTGCCATTGTCCTACGCTCCCAGAATGTTCATGATGTCTTCAAAAACCTTCTCCATATCCTGAGTTCCGTCCACAGTATGAAGAATATCCTCTCCGGTATAATATTCGATCAGCGGCTGTGTCTGGTCGTGATAAACCTTCAGACGGTTCTGAACAGTTTCCGGCTTGTCATCATCCCGAAGGATCAGCTCGGCACCGCACTTGTCGCAGATGCCTTCCTGCTTGGGAGCTGCATAAACGATATGGTAAGTTGCTCCGCACTTGGGGCAGGCACGGCGGCCGGACATTCTGGCCACAATGTTCTCATCGGGAACATCCACATCCACTGCAAAATCCAGGGCCTCACCTTTTTCAGAAAGTGCTGCTTTCAGGCTTTCCGCCTGGGGAATGGTCCTGGGGAAGCCGTCAAGAATATATCCGTTTTTGCAGTCCGGCTGGCTGATCCGGTCCATCAGAAGGTCCACGGTCAGGGAATCCGGAACCAGAAGTCCCTGGTCCATATAGGATTTTGCCTTTTTCCCCAGCTCTGTTCCTGCCTTGATGTTGGCACGGAAAATATCTCCGGTGGAAATATGGGGAATCTGGTACTTCTCTGCGATCCGCTCTGCCTGGGTACCTTTTCCGGCTCCCGGCGCTCCTAACATGACAATCTTCATTGCAATTCCTCCACTCACATGGATCCGGCAGTGCGCATCACCGCACATCCTGCCGGATGTTTCATAATACCGAAAAGCGGGCGAAAAAAACTTCCGCCCGTTTCATCTTCAGGTAACTGCCGCTGTCTCCATACGGGCTTAGTCGTTCAGGAAGCCTCTGTAGTTTCTCACAAGCATTTTGGACTCGATGGCCTTGATGGTCTCAAGAATAACGCCTGCGATAATGATTAAGGACGTTCCGCCAAAGGACAGGCTTCCGACTGAAAACAGGCCGGACGCAACGATGGGAATAATGCAGACGATTACAAGTCCCACCGCACCAACAAATACGATATAGTTCAGAATGCCGCTCAGATAGTCTGAGGTAGGCTTGCCGGGACGGATACCCGGAATAAAGCCACCGGCTTTCTTCATATTATTGGCCACTTCCAGCGGATTGAACGTAATGGACGTATAGAAATACGCAAACAGCACAACCAGCACAATATATAAGAGCAGGCCAACGGAATAAACCGGAGCGTCCGGCCTAAACCAGTTGGAAGAGCTTAACGCCATCAGAATATGGCCGCCGACGGAGGTGTAATCCACAGTAAAGAACTGGGCAACCATTGCCGGCATGGACATGATTGAGGACGCAAAGATCACGGGGATTACGCCTGCGGTATTCACCTTCAGCGGAATATGGGAGGACTGGCCTCCGACCATCCGTCTGCCCTGCATCTTTTTGGAATACTGAACCGGAATCCGGCGTTCTGCTCCGTTCAGCACAAGAACGAAAACAACGGTTGCTATAATCACTGCAAGAATAATCACACATGCGATTGCAGCAACAGCCACCGACTGCCCCGCCATAAACCGGTAATAAAGCATCAGGATGTCCTGAGGAAGGCTGGAAACAATGTTAATCAGAAGGACAATGGAAATACCGTTTCCCACACCTTTTTCCGTAATCCGCTCGCCGATCCACATCAAAAGGGCAGAACCCGCTGTCATCGCTGCCACCACTGTCAGGTAGCCCCAGAAATTTCTGTGCTCCTCAAGAACAAGCCCCTGTCCGCCAAGGCCAAGAGCCATGGCAGTTGACTCGAAAAGAGCCAGTCCTACGGTCACATATCTGGTGTATTCCGCAATCTTCCTCCTGCCGTCTTCTCCTTCCTTCTGCATTTCCTCAAGCTTGGGAACTGCGATGGTGAGAAGCTGCATGATAATCGAGGAGGTGATGTAGGGCGTAATGCTCAGCGCGAACAGCGACATAGAGGAAAAAGAGCCGCCGGTAATTGCGTTGATAAAGCCCATGCCGGATGCCTGCAGATTATCGAAAAAACTGCTTAAGTAGCTGGCATCCACCCCGGGAATCGGAAGATTGGAACCAATCCTTATGACAACGAGCATTCCCAAGGTGTAAAGAAGCCGGTCACGGACTTCTTTCACCTTAAATGCGTTTCGTAGGAAATTTATCATATTAGATCACCTCGCAGGTTCCACCTACAGCTTCAATCTTGGACTTTGCAGTCTCACTGAATGCATTGGCTTTCACGTTAAGTTTCTTTGTCAGCTCACCGTTTCCAAGAATCTTAACGCCGTCCTGCGGGTTCTTGATGATACCGGTCTCCATCAGCGTCTCAACGGATACTGTGGAATCGTTATCAAATCTCTCCAGTACACTTACATTAATACCAACGATTTCCTTGGAATTAATATTCTTGAATCCTCTCTTGGGGATACGTCTGTATAACGGCATCTGGCCGCCCTCGAAGCCGATTCTCGGTGCTCCGGAACGTGCCTTCTGACCCTTATGGCCCTTGCCGGCCGTCTTTCCGTTTCCGGATCCATGACCGCGGCCCCTTCTGAAATTATCGCTGTGCTTGGAACCTTCAGCAGGATGTAAATTGGATAAGTTCATCGCTGCACCTCCTTACTCTCTATCAGAATTAAACTTCTTCTACCTTTACCAGATGTCTGACCGTCTGAATCATACCTCTGACAGCACCGTTATCCGGCATCTCAACAGTCTTATGCATCTTCCTTAAGCCAAGTGCCTCAATCGTCGCTTTCTGCTTCGGAACAGCGCCGATAGGGGATTTCACCAATGTGATTTTTAACTTCTCTGCCATGTTTCTATCCTCCTATTAGCAAACGATTTCTTCTACAGATTTGCCGCGGTTCTTCGCAACCTGCTCCGGAGTCTTCAGGCTTAAAAGACCTTCCATGGTTGCCAGAACTACGTTCGTCTTGTTATTGGAACCTAAAGATTTTGTACGGATGTTGCGGATGCCTGCAAGCTCTACCACGGCACGAACCGGGCCGCCTGCGATGATACCGGTACCTTCGGGAGCTCTCTTAAGAAGTACGGATGCGCTTCCGAACTTGCCCAGGAAATCGTGAGGAATGCTGTTGTTCTCATCTCTCGGGATTTCCACCAGGTTCTTAATGGCAGCCTCTTTTCCCTTACGGATTGCCTCCGGAACCTCTCCTGCCTTGCCAAGGCCTGCGCCTACATGGCCATTGCCGTCGCCAACTACTACCAGAGCGGAAAATCTCATGGTACGTCCACCTTTTACAGTCTTGGATACGCGCTTGATGGCAACTACTCTGTCATTTAATTCCAACTGACTTGCATCAATAATTGTACGTTTCATGCTGCGTTCTCCTCTCTACTAGAATTTCAGACCAGCCTCGCGGGCTGCATCTGCCAAAGCCTGAACCTTACCCTGATAAATGAAACCGCCTCTGTCGAAGACAACCTCGCTGATTCCCTTCTCAAGCGCTCTCTTGGCAATTACGGTTCCCACATGCGCTGCTGCTTCAACGGTGTCGGTATTCTCAAGCTCTGCCTTAATCTCTTTCTCGAGAGTGGATGCAGATACTAACGTATGTCCAACGGTATCGTCGATAATCTGAGCATACATATGATTGTTGCTTCTGAATACGGCTAAGCGCGGTCTCTCTGCCGTTCCGGCAAAGCGATTGCGTAATCTATAGTGCTTTTTTCTGCGAACTTCGCTTCTTGACTGCTTGCTGACCATTTTTACACTCTCCTTAATTATTTCTTACCGGTCTTACCAACCTTACGTCTGATAACCTCATCAGCATACTTGATGCCCTTGCCCTTATACGGCTCAGGTCTTCTCTTATCCCTGATTTCAGCCGCATACTGGCCAACCTTCTCTTTGCTGATGCCCTTGACGATAATTACGTTCTGACCATCCAGAACAGTCTCGATGCCCTCCGGATCTTCCATCTCTACCGGATGGGAATAACCAAGGGAAAGTGTCAGCTTCTTGCCCTGCTTCTGCGCTCTGTATCCAACGCCGTTTACCTCAAGCTTTTTCTCGTAGCCCTCGGTTACACCGTGGATCATATTGCTGATAAGAGTCCTGGTAAGTCCATGAAGAGATTTCATCTTCTTTAAATCGTTGGGTCTGGAAACGATGATGTGTCCATCTTCTTCCTTAATCTCCATTTCCGTCGGAAGCTGTCTCTCCAGGGTTCCCTTCGGACCCTTGACGGTTACTAAATTGTTCTCTGCGATTGTCACTGTTACACCAGCGGGAATCGCAATCGGCATTCTACCAATACGTGACATGCCTGTACCTCCTACTTAAATTCTCGGAAGGTGCTTTTACACCTTCTGTTTTCAGTTTCTGTGTCTATTGCCGTTTATACGGCCATATCTCCGCCCTGCCGGCTTGCGGCTTTGCAGGCGGGGATACTGCACATTCAAAGTCAAACGATAACGTACTACCAAACAAAGGCAAGAACTTCGCCGCCAACGCCAAGCTCTCTGGCCTGCTTATCGGTGATCACGCCCTGGTTGGTGGATACGATGGCGATTCCGAGACCGCCAAGTACCTTCGGCATATCCTCCTTGCCAGCATATACACGAAGACCGGGCTTGGAGATCTTCTTGATGCCGGTGATGATTCTCTCATTCTTGTCTGCACCATATTTTAAAGCAATGCGAATGGTCTGGAAGCCGCCGTCCTCAATGACATCGTACTTCTTGATGTATCCTTCTCTCAGAAGGATGTCAGCGATTGCCAGCTTCATCTTGGAAGCCGGAATATCTACCGTATCATGCTTTGCAGTATTCGCATTACGGATTCTTGTAAGCATATCTGCAATCGGATCGCTCATTGTCATGATTATATTTCCTCCTTATGGGTTGTTGGTAAAATCACTGTGGTTCGCAGAAATCTCTGCGCTGCACAGGCATGTTCCCTCCGCCGGGCACGCCTTTCAGATATCCGGGAACCGGCTCCGTTTCATCCTGCCGGAGCCCGGGATAACACCGGTGCCGGATTGGGCCTGCATTCCGTCAGAGCCCCAAAACCAGCTTTGGGAACGGCCCCGCACTATTTCCCGCTTCGCCTCCGGCTCGCGTCCGCTAAGTGCCAACGGGCAGTGCTTTCGGCCTACCAGCTAGCCTTCTTTACGCCCGGAATCTCGCCCTTGTAAGCAAGCTCACGGAAACAGATACGGCAAATTCCGTATTTTCTCAGATATGCATGCGGCCGGCCGCAGATTCTGCAGCGGTTGTATTCTCTTGTGGAGAACTTTGCCGGACGCTGCTGTTTAATCTTCATCGAAGTTTTAGCCATGGATAAATCCTCCTACTTATTTTGCAAATGGCATATTGAATAATGTCAAAAGTTCACGGGCTTCCTCGTCAGTCTTGGCTGTGGTAACAAAAATAACGTCCATACCTCTGACCTTGTCAACCTTATCATATTCAATTTCCGGGAAAATCAGCTGCTCTTTGATACCAAGCGCATAGTTTCCTCTTCCGTCGAAAGCGTTGGGATTTACGCCGCGGAAGTCACGTACACGCGGAAGAGCCAGATTGATTAAACGGTCTGCAAACTCGTACATCTTCTCACCGCGAAGTGTCACCTTGCATCCAATGGCCATTCCCTCTCTGATTTTGAAGTTGGCAACGGACTTCTTTGCCTTGGTTGTAACTGCATGCTGACCGGTAATGATTTCCAGGTCGCGAACTGCAGAATCAAGAACCTTCGCATTGTCCTTCGCCTCGCCTACGCCCATGTTGATGACAATCTTGTCAAGCTTCGGCACTTCCATGATATTCTTATATCCAAATTTCTTAATCATTGCGTCAATGATTTCGTTCTGGTACAGTTCTTTTAATCTAGCCACCTTTTTTCTCCTCCTCTCCGCTCTTAGTCGATTACCTTTCCGGTTGCCTTGGCAACGCGGACCTTCTTGCCGTCCTTCACTTCAAAGCCAACTCTTGTAGCTTTTCCGTCAACGAGCAGCATAACATTGGAGATGTCCAAGGGGCTTTCCTTGTGAACGATACCGCCGGTCTGGTTGGTCTGGCTCGGCTTGGTGTGCTTGGTCACCATGTTGCAGCCTTCTACCAGAACTGTGTTCTTCTTTGTATCCACATGCAGAACCTTGCCGGTCTTGTCTTTATCTTTTCCTGCGATGACCTTTACCATATCATCTTTTCTGATTTTATGCATTACCTGGCACCTCCCTATAATACTTCCGGAGCCAGAGATACGATCTTCATGAACTGCTTCTCACGAAGCTCTCTTGCAACCGGCCCAAAAATACGGGTTCCTCTCGGAGTCTTGTCATCCTTGATGATAACTGCTGCGTTCTCATCAAACTTAATATAGGAACCGTCTTTCCGACGTGCGCCTTTTACGGTACGAACAACAACTGCCTTTACTACATCGCCCTTCTTAACAACGCCGCCCGGTGTTGCCTCTTTTACAGAAGCTACGATGATATCGCCGATGTTCGCATATCTTCTTGTGGAGCCGCCCATTACGCGGATGCAGAGAAGCTCTCTGGCACCGGTATTATCGGCAACCCTTAATCTGGTTTCCTGCTGAATCATGCCTGATACTCCTTCCTTTTCGCTCGTTTCCCTTAACGGACGGGAAACACGAACTTCACTTCGTTACGTTTACGCAGCAACTGCCGCTCCGTATTATCTGGCCTTCTCGATGATCTCAACAAGTCTCCATCTCTTATCCTTGGATAACGGTCTTGTCTCCATCACTTTTACTGTATCGCCGATATTGCACTCATTGTTCTCGTCATGAGCCTTTAATTTATATGTGTTCTTAACAATCTTACCAATTAACGGATGTTTTACATGGTTTTCGATAGCAACAACAATCGTCTTATCCATTTTGTTGCTAACTACTTTTCCTGTACGTGTTTTTCTAAGATTTCTTTCCACGACGGAATATCTCCTTTCAATTACAATCGTTACACGCATCGGCGTGTGTCGTAATGACAGTCATGCCATCCCCTCATCCGGGAACTTCCACAACAATTAGTTAGCAACTCTTGCCTTCTCTGTGATAACAGTCTGAATTCTTGCGATGTTCTTGCGAACCTCTTTGATTCTGCTCGTGTTATCCAACTGGTTGGTTGCATTCTGGAATCTCAGGTTGAAGAGTTCCTTCTTTGCAGCAACTAATTCCTCATTCAGTTCTGCAGCCGTTTTCGCTTTTAATTCTTCCACATATTTATTAGTTTTCACTGTTATCACCGCCTTCTAAATCTGCCTTCGATACAATCTTACACTTGCAGGGAAGTTTATGCATAGCAAGACGAAGCGCCTCTTTTGCCGTCTCTTCCGGTACGCCAGCGATCTCAAACATAACGCGGCCCGGTTTTACAACTGCTACCCAATACTCAAGAGCGCCCTTACCGGAACCCATACGGGTTTCAGCCGGTTTCGCCGTTACAGGCTTATCCGGGAAAATCTTAATCCAAACTTTACCGCCACGCTTGATATAACGAGTCATGGCAACACGGGCTGCCTCAATCTGGTTGGATCTTACCCAGCAGGGCTCGAGAGCCACCAGACCGAACTCACCGTTGGAGATTTTATTTCCTCTTAAAGCTTTTCCCGCCATCGTTCCACGGAACTGTTTGCGGCGCTTTACTCTCTTTGGCATTAACATTATTTATCGCTCCCTTCCTTATTTCCCTTAGCAGGAAGTACCTCGCCTTTATAGATCCAGACCTTTACGCCAAGCTTGCCGTAAGTTGTGTCTGCCTCGGCGAACCCATAGTCAATATCTGCTCTTAATGTCTGAAGCGGAATGGTTCCCTCGCTATAGAACTCGGTACGGGCAATATCTGCTCCGCCAAGACGTCCGCCAACCGCAGTCTTGATGCCAAGCACACCGGCCTTCATGGATCTGGACATGGTGGACTTCATGGCACGGCGGAAGGAAACACGGTTCTCAAGCTGCTGTGCAATGGACTCAGCAACCAGCTGCGCATCGCGATCCGGTCTCTTCACTTCCTTGATATCCACAAACAGCTTCTTATTGGTCATCTTCTGGACTTCTGCTTTCAACTTCTCAATCTCAGCTCCGCCCTTACCGATTACAATACCCGGCTTTGCCGTGTGAACGATTAATTTCACTCTGTCAGAAGCGCGCTCGATTTCGATTTTGGAAACACCGGCGCTGTATAATTTCTTTTTCACATAAGTTCTGATTTTGTGGTCCTCGATCAGGTTATCAGCAAAATCAGCCTCAGCATACCATCTGGAATCCCAGTCTTTAATAATGCCGACTCTCATGCCGTGCGGATTAACTTTCTGTCCCATAACTGCCTCCTATTTCTTCTCATTAAGCACAACGGTAATGTGGCTCATTCTCTTCTCGATTCTGTAGGCTCTGCCCTGCGCCCTCGGTTTCACTCTCTTCATCGTCGGTCCCTTGTTTGCGTAGCACTCCTCCACATACAGGTTCTCGGCGCTCATACCGTTGTTATTTTCAGCATTGGCAATCGCTGATTTCAGCAATTTCTCAATTAAGCTGGAAGCATATCTGGGATTGTAGGTAACAATACCAAGTGCAGTCTGAACATCTTTGCCTCTGATGGCATCTAATACAAAACACGCTTTCTGAACGGATACTCTTGCGTAAGACAGCTTTGCAGACGGTCTTGTATCCTTCTGAGCGTTTCTCTCTCTCTTAATCTGACTTCTATGTCCCTTAGCCATTGATAAACCCTCCTTTCAAAGCGTCTTACTATTTACGGCCGGACTTCTTCTCGTCCTTGCCATGGCCTCTGTAGGTTCTTGTCGCAACAAATTCTCCAAGCTTATGGCCAACCATATCCTCTGTGATATACACCGGAACATGCTTTCTTCCGTCGTGTACTGCAATTGTATGACCAACCATCTGCGGGAAGATTGTAGACCGGCGGGACCAGGTCTTGATAACCTGTTTCTGTCCTGCCTCGTTCATAGCGTCTACCTTCTTCAATAAGCTAGCGTCAGCAAATGGTCCTTTTTTAAGTGAACGCGCCATCGTTTTACCTCCTATTGATTACGAAATCGCCTTACCATTTCTTCTTCTGATGATCAACTTGTTGGAATGCTTGTTTTTCTTTCTGGTCTTAAGACCCAGAGCAGGCTTGCCCCAAGGTGTGCAGGGACCCGGACGTCCGATACCAGTCTTACCTTCACCACCACCGTGCGGATGGTCGTTGGGGTTCATAACAGAACCACGAACGGTCGGGCGGATACCCATGTGACGCTTTCTTCCAGCTTTACCAATCTTGATCAGGTTGTGGTCGCCGTTTCCTACAACGCCGATGGTAGCGCGGCAGGCAATCGGAACCATTCTCATTTCACCGGAGGGTAAACGAAGTGTGGCGTATTTTCCTTCTTTTGCCATAAGCTGAGCAGCATTTCCTGCAGAACGAACCAACTGGCCGCCCTTTCCGGGAAGGAGCTCAATGTTGTGCACCTGTGCGCCGACCGGAATCAGAGATAAGGGGAGGCAGTTGCCAACCTTGGCCTCTGCGTGCTCACCGCTCATAACCACCATTCCATCGGTCAGGCCCTGTGGTGCCAGAATATAGGATTTCGTTCCGTCTGCATAGCAGATCAGAGCGATATTTGCGCTTCTGTTGGGATCGTATTCGATTCCGATAACGGTTGCCGGAATTCCATCTTTGGAATTTCTCTTGAAGTCAACCAGTCTGTATTTTCTTCTGCTTCCGCCGCCCTGATGTCTTACGGTAATCTTACCCTGGTTGTTGCGGCCGGCATTCTTCTTTAAAGAAACAACCAAAGACTTCTCCGGAGTGCTCTTTGTGATCTCGGAGAAATCAGAACCGGTCATGTTTCTTCTGGAAGGGGTATATGGGTTATAGGTTTTGATTCCCATTTTAAATCTCCTTTCAACGCCCTCTGGCGTTTCTCATTTTATCACGACACTGTCCGTCGTATAGGTGCCTGCGGAGCGCAGGCCGGGGACCCGGGCTTTTCCGGAAACCAGATTCGCCCGATTCAGGCTCGCGAAACGCTTACAGTCCCTGGAAAATCTCGATTTCCTTGCTGTCGGCAGTCAGTTTTACAATTGCCTTCTTGGTGCTTGCCGTTCTTCCGACAATCATTCCGCGTCTGCGCTTCTTGCCTTCGCTGTTCATTGTGTTCACGCTGGCAACCTTGGTTCCCGGGAACATCTTCTCAACAGCCTCTTTGATCATGGTCTTATTTGCTTCCGGATGTACCAGGAAGGTGTATTTCTTTTCGCTCATCGCGTTCATGCTCTTCTCGGTGATAACCGGTTTGAGGATTACGTCGTAATACTGTACATTTGCCATTATGCGTACACCTCCTCGATAGAAGCTACAGCAGCCTTGGTGGCCACTACTGTGTTGTATTTCAGAATATCATATACGTTAATCGTATTGACAAGAGAGGTCTTAACCTCCGGAATATTTCTTGCGGAAAGAACCGTATTCTGGTCGTTGGTATCAAGTACCACAAGGGCCTTGGAAACCTTCAGATTGTCCATAACCGCCTTAAAGCTCTTGGTCTTAATCTCGTCGAACTTCAGCTCATCAACCACAACAAACTTGTTCTCGTTCACTCTGCTGGTAAGAGCGGACTTTAATGCAGCCCTCTTCTCTTTCTTGTTCAGACGAATGCTGTAATCTCTGGGAGTGGGAGCAAATACAACTCCGCCGCCCTTCCACTGGGGAGCTCTTGTGGATCCCTGTCTTGCATGACCGGTTCCCTTCTGTCTCCACGGCTTCTTGCCGCCGCCGGAAACCTCGGAACGGGTTTTTGCTTTCTGTGTTCCCTGACGTTTATTTGCAAGCTGAGCCACAACGGCCATGTGTACGAGATGCTCGTTCACTTCAACGCCAAACACGGCATCGTTTAATTCCATTGTGCCAACTTCTTTGCCTTCCATATTATATACGGATACGTTTGCCATTTTCTATTTCCTCCTTTCCTGTAAAAGCCTTATTTGCCGGCTTTTACTGTTTCCTTTAACGTTACCAGAGACTTCTTCGGCCCCGGTACGGCACCCTTAACCAGAATCAGATTGTTCTCGGCATCAACGCGAACCACCTCAAGGTTCTGAGTGGTGATTCTCTTGTTACCCATCTGACCAGGCATTCCTTTGCCCTTGAATACGCGGCCCGGAGTCGTTGCAGAACCGTTGGAACCCTGATGACGATGGAACTTGGAACCATGAGCCATCGGTCCTCTGTGCTGTCCCAGTCTCTTGATTGCGCCCTGGAAACCTTTACCTTTGGAGATAGCAGTTGCATCCACTTTATCGCCTGCAGCGAAGATATCCGCCTTAATCTCATCCTTTACATTGTACTCTTCGGAATTTTCAAAACGGAACTCGCGCACATATCTCTTATAAGCTACGCCAGCCTTGTCAAAGTGGCCTTTTACCGGCTTCGTAACAAGCTTTTCTCTCTTATCAACAAAGCCAACCTGAACAGCCTTATAGCCGTCGTTTTCTTCAGTCTTAACCTGAGTTACCACACAGGGACCAGCCTGAAGAACTGTTACCGGAACGAGAACGCCTTCATCGTTGAAGATCTGAGTCATTCCGACTTTTGTCGCCAAAATTGCTTTCTTCATTTCTTTACCTCCTGTTACTAATCTACAGCGGAACGCAGCTTGTGCGTTCATCCTAGAGCAGCCCAACATAGGTGGAACACTATGACATCGCAGATGCGATGATGTTGATTCCCTTTCAGGAAAGTGTTACTTTTATATTTGAACCATTCAGGATTTTTCTTACCTTATTTGTTTTTCATTTTGATATCGATGTACACGCCGGCCGGCATTTCCAGTCTGGACAGAGCGTCCACGGTCTTCTGGCTCGGGCTTGTGATATCAATCAGTCTCTTATGAGTTCTCTGCTCAAACTGTTCTCTGGAATCTTTGTACTTGTGAACAGCTCTCAAGATGGTAACAACCTCTTTCTTTGTGGGCAGCGGCACCGGTCCGCTCACCTTAGAACCTGTCTTTTTTACCGTCTCGATGATTTTGCTGGCGGACTGATCGATCAGCCGATGATCATACGCCTTTAAAGTAATCCTCATAACCTGACTTGCCATAAAAAAAGTCGCCTCCTTTTCGCACTTTTTGAAGTACGACAAGCGGTGACTGTACACGGTCTCGTGTGTATCCTTGCCTCTCACACGTTGTTACTGTCCCTTTCACCCGGAACAGCTGTTAATTGGTACAGTGACTTGTCGCCAGTTTCCTAACTTGACATTCGCTCCACGGAAAACCTGCCACAAGGGCAGCAACCTCACGTTTCTCAGCTATCATGCCACAGCTACATTAACATACCATAAACCCTAAAAAAAAGCAAGCACTTTTTTATAAAAACCCACAGAATGCGCGGAAAATATGCGGAAAGCCGCAAAAAGGATGCCCGCCACCTTTTATGGCTGCATCCTTTTCACTTCGTTTTCATTAAGCTTGCCTCTATGGCCGACGGTTCTGCAATTACTCCTCCGGTGCCTCCTGGTTCGTTTCACCATCCTCCGGCGGGAAGCTGAATACATCCTCCTCCGTACTCTCATCCGTTTCTTCTGCTTCCGCCTCCAGCCGTTCCCGGACCGCGTCCTCGCCCTCCAGAATCACATCCATGGCTGCCCGAAGCTGATTGTCCTCTTCCTTCGGAACCTCCACCAGACTTCTCAGTTCCTCATCCAGCGCAACTTCCACATCCGGTGCAATTCCCACTTCGTGGATGCACTCGCCGGAAGGCGTATAATAATAGGAAGTTGTCAGTTTCAGCGCACTGCCGTCCGGCAGCTCGAAAATCCCCTGAGCAATGCCTTTTCCAAAGGTGTTTTCACCTACAACCACCGCCCAGTCGTTGTCCTTTAAGGCACCCGTCAGAACCTCCGACGAGCTGGCGCTCTGACCATTGACCAACACCACAATAGGAACATCCACCGAATGACCGTCGTCAGAATAGTAAATGCTCTCCGGTACCCCCTTGCCCTTAAAGCTGACAATGGTTGCATCATCAGGCAGAAGGTAATCTGCAATATCCTCTGCAGCCTGGGTCACACCGCCTCCATTGTTCCGCAAATCCACAATCAGGCCCTTCATCCCCTGTTCCTCCAGGGCATCCACCGCCGTAATAAACTGATTGGAGGAAACCTCCTCAAAGGAGGATAAAAGAATGTATCCAATCCCGTCTGACAGCATTTCATATTCCACGGTGGGATTCTCCACCATGCGGCGTTCCACATCCATCTCCACGTACTCTCCCGTAGTCTCCCGGTACATCGTAAGATGAACAGTCGTTCCTTCCTCGCCTTTGATATGGTCGCTGACCAGAATGCTCAAATCTTCTCCCGTAGCTTCCATATCCTCCACTTTATACAGGTAATCTCCCGGCAGGATTCCCGCTTTCTCAGCAGGAGAGCCTTTAAACACCTTCACCACCGTAATCAGCCCCGTATAAACATTCTGGCTGACCTGAACACCGATTCCGCAGTATTCGCCTTCCGTCTCCTCTGTCAGGCTTGCATATTCCTCCGCATTATAATAAGAAGAATACGGATCGTTTAAGGAATACATATAACCGGAATAAATCCAGTCTTCCGTACTGTAGCTGCTGCCTTCCTCTTCCTCCTCGTCAAACAGGAAATACTGATTCACCAGTGTTTCCATATAGGTCAGCTTTGAACCGATTTCAGAAATGATAAGGCCGTCTTTCTCTCCGGAATCCTCTGCTCCGGCGTCCGATACGTCCTGACCGGAAGCTCCCAGCTGATTGGCCGTCATCCGCCCCATGAGCCAGATCCCTGTTGCCGCCGTCACGGCAATCAGGCCAAAAAAGGCCGTCACCAGAGCTCCGATGACAATGCCTTTCCAAAATTTATTTTTTCCTTCTCGTTCTTCCAAATCACCTGTCTCCTATTCTTTGAAGCATTTCCCGCCTCTGCCCGCTTTTTCCCCCTATTCTTCCCAGCCTGCCGCAGCTTCATACATGCGTTCTGACTGAGCGCCGCGGCCATTATACCTGGAGATGTTTCCGGATCGTCACAAAGCTGACAATAAAGCCAAGGCCAACGCCAAGAACCAGAGAAATCCCTGCCATTCTCGGATAAATCTGCTCAATCGGCAGGAACTGAATCAGCCCCGAAAGAAGACGGAACCTCTCTGTCACATACTCCACTGTGTTTAGGTAAAGGAAATACATGGCTGCCAGAGGAATCACAGCTCCCACCAGTCCAATCATCATTCCTTCCACTACAAAGGGCGCCCGTATCATAAAATTGGTGGCCCCAATCAGCCGCATGATTTTATTTTCGTTCTTCCTGAACTCAGCGGCCACGGAAATCGTATTGCTGATTAGGAACACAGCCACCGCAAGCAGCATGATGATAATGGCGCCAAACAGCATGGCCAGGATCCGGTTAAAGCTTGTAAGGCCCGCCGCCGCCGTGCTGGAATAGTTGACCTTTCTCACGCCGTCCAGCCCTTCCAGATAAGAAACCATGCGGTCCTGATCCGAAATATTGTTTAAGAAAATTTCATAGGATGCCGAGCCTGCAAGAGGATTATCTTCAGCAAATCCCTCCGCCAGATCCGCCTCCTCACCGAAATATTCCGTCTGAAAACTGTTCCATGCTTCTTCAGCCGAAATATAATTCATGTCTTTAATCAGTCCGGCCTGATCCGCGGCTATCTGATCACCCAGGTTCTGAATTTCTGCCTCCGACAAATCCTCGTCAAAAAAAACGGTGATTCCCATGGTGGTTTCCGCCAGGGTCACCATATATTCAACATTCGTAATAATAGAAAAAAATACGCAAAATAAAAAAATACATGCAGAAACAATTGCTGTAGATGCAAGAGAAAACCAGACATTTCTGCACATATTTACAAAGCCCTCTTTCAGGCAAAACCAAAACGTACTGATTCTCATAGACGGTACCCGCTTTCCTCCTCGTCGCTTACGACCACACCCTTTTCAATGGTGATGACCCTCTTCTGCATCGTATTTACCAGTTCACGGCTGTGGGTTACCACAATCACCGTTGTTCCCTGTCGGTTAATCTCATCCAGAAGCCGCATGATCTCCATCGCATTCTGGGGATCCAGATTTCCGGTAGGCTCATCTGCAAGAAGCACCTCCGGCTTGTTGATCAAAGCTCTGGCAATGGCCACCCGCTGCTGCTCTCCGCCGGATAGCTGTCTGGGAAATGATTTATACTTGGAGGACAATCCCACCATTTTTAACATCTCAGGCACCGATTCCCGGATTTTCCGGCTGGAAACTCCAATGACCCGCTGGGCAAACGCCACATTTTCATAAACCGTTTTATCCTTCAAAAGACGGAAGTCCTGGAACACCACGCCGAGTCTTCTTCTGTATTTGGGCACATAGCTTCTTGGCATCTTTCCCAAATCCATATCATTCACAATCACACGGCCGGACGTGGGCTCCACTTCTTTCAGAAGGATCTTCATCAGGGTCGATTTTCCCGATCCGCTCCGGCCTGTGACAAACACAAATTCTCCATCTTCAATGGTAATATTTACATTTTTCAGCGCTCTGCTGCTCTTCTCGTAAGTTTTTGTCAGTTTTTTTATTTCTATCATAGTAAAAAAGTTTCGCCGCCAGAGGCGGCGTATCCGCAGTCCTTTGCAATCAAATCATTCAGTTAATAATCCAGGTTCTCCATGTACTTCATATATTCCACAACCATCAGCGCAATCTTAAAGGTGATAGCATCCTCAAACACCCGCAGATCCAATCCCGTGCTCTTCTGAAGCTTATCAAGCCGGTATACCAGCGTGTTCCTGTGAATATAAAGCTGTCTGGAAGTCTCCGAGACATTCAGACTGTTCTCAAAGAATTTGTTGATGGTCGTCAGCGTTTCCTCATCAAACTCATCCGGATTCTTTCCATCAAAAATCTCCTTGATGAACATCCGGCACAGAGGCAGAGGAAGCTGATAAATCAGGCGGCCGATTCCAAGGTTGGAAAACGCCACCACATTCTTGCTGCTGTAGAAAATTTTTCCCACATCCAGAGCCATTTTGGCTTCTTTATAAGATCTGGACACATCCTTAATTTCGTTGACGATGGTTCCCAGTGCAATGTGCACCTTGGACATAGCTTCTGTATTCAGCATATCCAGGATCATATTCGCCGTCTTTTCCAGATCCTCGTAAGTCTCTCCCGGCCGCACCTCACGGACAAGAATGATGTTCTTTTCATCTACCGCTGTGATAAAGTCCTTTGTCCTTGCGGCAAACAGGCTCCTTACCGTCTCCAGCGCATTGGCATCCTTCTCGTTCTTTGTCTCAATCAGGAACACCACTCGCTTCACGTTTGTCTCGATATGAAGCTTCTTGGCCCGATTATAAATATCCACCAGCAGAAGATTATCCAAAAGCAGATTCTTGATGAAATTATCCTTATCAAACCGTTCCTTGTACGCTACCAGCAGGTTCTGTATCTGAAAAGCGGCCAGCTTTCCTACCATATATACATCATCGCTCGCGCCCTTGGCCAGCAGAATATATTCCAACTGATGTTCATCAAACACCTTAAAAAACTGATAGCCGGACATTACCTGACTGTCAGCCGGAGAATCTGCAAACGCCAGCACGGAGCTTTCGTATTCTTCCGCATTTTCAAATGTGGAAGCCAGTACCTTTCCCTCTACATCGCAGACGCAAAGGTCAATTCTCGTAATCTCTTTCAGCCCCTCTACATTTGACTGCAATATTTGATTTGAAATCATAGCGTCCTCTCCTTTACAAAAATATGGACCTTCCTCATTCTATTTTAATGCAAAGTCACAAAAAAGGAAAGAAATTTTTTGTATTTTTTCACAAGTTTTTACGCAATCCAAACACTCCGTTAAAGTTTCCATTTCCTATAGCTGGAGATTCCTGCTCTTATTCAGCGGGAAGCGGCATTTCCCATTGAAACAAAAAACGGCCGGAACATATCCCAGCCGCCTCCCGTCATATTTATCAAACAGCCGCTTCTCCCGCCATCTTCATCCCGATGGCCAACTCTGTCTCCAGATCAAACAAATGAATCCCGGCGCCGTTCAGGGACAGCCGGACAGGTGCACCTTCCTCTTCTGAAACCGGTTTCTCTCCGTCCCAGAGCGCAAAAAATTCATTTTCTCCTGTCTGGAATTTCAGATATTTATGTCCGCAGCACTCCTCTGCTCCCAGAAATTCCCCGTCAAGGAAGCCATCTGCCGATTCCTCTCCGGAAACAGGCTTCATCCAGTCCGGGCGGATTCCAAGAATCACTTCTTTTCCCTGATATCCGTGTTCGCAGAGAAGCTTGCCGGTCTTTTCCGGAACTTTCAGGAAACCGCCCGGAAACGTCAGTTTTACTGTGCCGTCTTCCGTTTCCACCGCTGCCGCCATCATATTCATCGACGGCCTGCCTACAAACCTGGCCACAAACCGGCAGCAGGGATTCTCATAAACCTCCTGCGATTCTCCGTCCTGGCAAATCGTTCCTTCGTTCATGACCACCAGCCTGGTTCCGGGCATCCGGACCGCTTCCTCACGATCCGTGGCATAGATGACCGTAATTCCTGTCTTTTCGTGAATCTTTCTCAGCCCCTTCAGGATATCCCCCACCAGCGCCTGTCCCATTCCTGCCGTCGTGCGGTCCAGAAGGAGTGTCTCCGGCCACCGCATCAGCGCACGGCCCAGAAGCGCCCGGTATGTTTCCGCCGGAGAAAGGCTGTCCGGCATGGAAGAAAGGATGGGAGCCAGCGCAAGAAGCTCTGTCGTCTTTTCCAGACGTACCTCTATTTCATTCTGCGGAAGCCTCTGCATCTGAAGAGCAAAAAGCAGATTATCCCGCACATTCATTCCCGGATAAAGAATGCTGTTCTGAAACAGCATGGCCAGATTCCGCTCCTTGGGATCCGCATCGGTCATGTCCCGATCGTCAATCATTAACGTCCCGGAGGTAATATCCTCCAAGCCGGCAATCATCCGCAAAAGAGTCGTTTTTCCGCACCCTTCCGGTCCTGCCAAGATGACAAACTCTCCTTTCCTCACCTCCATCTGGAAGTCCCGAATCACCTTCCGACCATTCTGATACGTTTTACTGACATTTTTTAACACTAAACCGGGCATAGCTTCCTCCTGATTTCTAATCACATACTGTCCAAGGCTGGGCCGTCCGGCAGTCTTGCCCCGATACGGCCAATGTTATCTTAATCGTACACAAATCAGGCTCAATTTTCCATATTGTAAATGAACAAAATATCCCCGGCTTTTCATCTATTTTGTATATGGCACCGGAAGCATTTCCAAAAATATTTTCTATTTGCCCGAAAACCAAATTCCTTTTTCTAAATCTTTGTTTAAAATGACGGAGCGTCCCTCCGGCTGTTCTGAAAACCGGAGGGACGCCCCCTGCCTGCGATGTCCCCGCCCGCGAATGCATCACGCCTGCAGCTTCACCGCCTGTATTCTGATATCCGCACCTGAACGGCTGCTATTCCTTTACTGCAATGGCCTCCATCTCAAGAAGCACGTCCTTGGGAAGACGGGAGATCTCCACGCAGGATCTGGCGGGGCAGTCCTTCTCGAAATACTTGGAATAAATTCCGTTGATGGTTCCGAAATCATCCATGCTCTTAATGAATACCGTTGTTTTCACAACATTCTCCATGGAGGTTCCAGCTGCCTCCAGAAGATTCTTCATATTCGCCATAACCTGCTCTGCCTGAGCCTCAATTCCCTCCGGAATCTCACCTGTTGCCGGGTTTACCGGAATCTGTCCGGATGCAAATACAAGACCGTTGGCCTCAATCGCCTGGGAATAGGGGCCGATAGCGGCCGGAGCGTTGGTGGTGCTGATTACTTTCTTCATGTTCAATTCCTCCATTTCATAAAATATGTTACTCTCCTTTCCGCCGGCCGGAAGCGTTCTTCTCCTTGCCGTCGGGAAGCAGAATAATACTCTGTTCCGTAATTTTTACCTTTCCTTCTTTCAAAAGATGGCCCACCGCCCGCTTAAAAGCGTTTTTGCTGAGGGCAAATTCCTTTGCAATCACCTCAGGAGCCGCTTTATCATTAAAAGGAAGACAGCCGCCATGCCTTCGGATTCCTTCCAAAACCTCATGAGCATCCAGATAAATCTGGTGACAGGCCTTGTCTCTTGTACTTAATTCCAATTTTCCGTCCTGGCGCACCCGTGTCACCCGTACATGGACGGTTTCTCCCAAACGCAGTCCCACAAACAGCTCCCGTTTCGGGATCATTCCATGGTACCGGCCATCCACTGCCACAAAAGCTCCCATGTCCGGCTTGATTTCAAACACAATTCCGCTGGCTTCATCTCCTGTATGGTAGGGAGATTCGCAGCTCAAATACGGATAAACCTTCATGGTTGCCGCCAGCCGCCCGCTCTTGTCCACATAAAGAGCCACCAGGCATTTCTCTCCTTTTTCCAGAGGGTGCGTCTGCTCGCGGAACGGCAAAAGCAGATCCTTCTCCAGTCCCATATCCAAGAATGCCCCGATTTTTGAAATTTCCTTTACCTCCAGAACCGCCGTTTTTCCCACGGTCACCAGAGGGGTATGGGTCGTCGCAATCAGCCGGTCCTCCGAATCCTTATAAAGAAATACCTCCAGCCTGTCCCCGGGCCTTGTTCCCTCCGGAACCTGTTTCCTGGGAAGAAGAACACTGTCCTCCCGTCCGGTTTTTCCCTTTCCCGGCTCTGCCAGATAAATCCCAAATTCCTTTTCCTTTATCACTTCCAGAGTCTGGATTTTTCCAATTTCCATTCTGTCCTCCGCATCAGCCCTCGGCCGTTTTTTCTTTCTCGTCCTGTTTTCGTTTCAGTTCTACATTGGCAAGAATTTCCCCGTCCTCTCTGCACAGGGAAAAGACCCAGCCCGACGGACTCTCGCCCCGCCGTATCACCACCAGGTCGCCCAGCATGGCAGCCTTTTTATATTCCGCCCGGATCTCTCCGATTTCTCCGCTCTCCGGAAGCGCCTCCCCGGCCATGTCCACATAATGCGCATTGTTCATATGATGATTGGTATCAATCTGATGCCTCATCACAACGAACCTGCCGGTCTCTTCCATCTGCTCCGGCAGGGCGATTTTTCTCGGAGCATAGTCCATGGAAAGCTTCGGGTCTCCTTTCCCGTAGGGCGCAAGATCCGCCTCCGTCACCCGCAGCGGGCGTCCTTCCTTTAAATCCATCAAAAACCAGCAGGAATTGGCTTTCACAAGAAAATTTCCCTGCAGATCATACATGGCATAATTTCTGAGCCCGTAAATTCCTTTATACCCATAAGGCCAGGTACCAATCCGGACCGTCTCTCCCAGAGCCGGCCGCCGTTCAATTACAATCTGCCAGGAAGACAGAAGCCAGGTTTTCTGCTCCTTCTCATAAAAAGACAGCCCCACACCCGCATCCTCAGAATGGAACGTAGAGCAGTCCTGAAAATAATTCATAATTCCCACCAGAGAAAGCCTGGCATCCGCCGCTGTCTCACTGTAGCGGATACGGCTCATAAAATCGTACACAGAAAATCCCCTTTCAGCATCCGGCATTCATAGCCAAAAAGCTCCAATTCCTTGCGAAATCAGAGCTTTCTGCTGTTTTTCTTATTTCATTTTAATATGACCGTCCTGCTTTGTCAAGAAGTTCCGAAGTCCCTCTCCGCATCCCGTTTCCGGCCTCCGCTTCTGCATTCCGGCCCCGGCACTGCCTGCGCGTCCGGCTCCAGACGCCGTATCTCCGTCCCGGATCATCGCCTGCGCATTCCATTCTCAGGCATCGCCTTTATTTTCCGGCAGCCGCCTCCACCTCTTTCCGTTCCGGAATGGAAGGTGCCGCTCCTGGTCTGGTGACTGCAATGGATGCCGCTCTGGCCGCCAGCTCCATGGCCGGCTCCTCAGCCATTCCGCCAAGGATTCCGGCGATAAAATAGCCGCTGAAGGTGTCTCCGGCTGCCGTGGTATCCACCGCTTTTACCGGGAAACTGGGCTGAAGGAACTGTTTTTTGCCGTCAGCAAAAATTGCGCCGTTGCTTCCAATTGTAAGAACAATGGTGGCTCCCGG
Source organism: Candidatus Copromonas faecavium (nom. illeg.) (assembly GCA_018712915.1). Classification (GTDB taxonomy): domain Bacteria; phylum Bacillota; class Clostridia; order Lachnospirales; family Lachnospiraceae; genus Copromonas; species Copromonas faecavium. The sequence continues at coordinate 39,741 of DVGC01000042.1, forward strand.
GAACCTTGCTGTCAGTCCGCCGGCAAGCTCATCCATGTTTCCCCACTCCGGACGGCCGTCATGCTTTAACAGTTCGGAGCCTTCCGTTTCGTTTAAGAGGAAATAGTCCACCAGATCAAGGGGAAGAGCAAAAATCTTCTCATCCATGGGAGACGGATTCAGAACAATCTTCATTCCCCGCTCATGGGCCCTGGTTACCAGATAGGGCAGCTCATTGATTTCATTCTGAAGAATCAGGAAATCTCCTTCCCCGAATTTTTCCAGCACTTCGTCAATCTGAGCACGGGTAATGGCCTGGTTGGCGCCTCCATAGAGAAGAATGCAGTTATCCCCCTCTTTATCATTCTGAATAATGGCATTTCCTGTACGTACATCGGAACGGACCTGCACACAGGAAGTATCCACACCGGCCTTCTTCAGGATATCCAGAAGAAAGAGCCCATCTTCACCGACGGCTCCCGCAAGATACGTGGGCGCGCCGGCCTTTGCCAGGGCAATGGACTGATTTAAGCCCTTTCCGCCGGAAAAAACCTGGAGGGATTCTGAGGAAAGAGTTTCCCCCTTTCTCACAAAATGGTCCACCCGGTAGGTATAGTCAATATTCAGCGAACCAAAACATAATACTCGCATAATCCCCGCCTATTCCTGCCCGCATTCCTTTGCAAACTGCTGCAAAATCCTGATGGCATCCTCATATTTTCCGATTTCCACATATTCATTGGGCTTGTGGGCCATGGAGGGGTCACCCGGTCCAAACAGAAGAATGTCCCTCTCCCCCTTCCGGTCCAGAACAGAAGCATCTGTAAAGAAATTCAGTCCCAGAACCTCTTTTTCATAGCCTGCCTGGCAGAGCTTTTCTCCCAGACCGGCCGTCATCGGATGATCCTCTGCAATTTCAATGGCTCTCCGGTCATTGAGCGCCTGGAAATCCGCCTCAAGCCGCGAATCCTCTTTCTGCTCCTCCAAAAGAGCTTCCTTCGCTTTGGCCATCACCATTTCCGAGGTCATGCCCGGCACCATGCGGATATCCATCACCACCCGGCACCGATCCGGCGTCATGTTGTTGGCCACGCCGCCCTCGATCATGGTAATCTGAGCCGTAGAAGAACCCAGAAGCGGATGAAAGCTCTGCTCCACAAACGCCTTCACCTGTTCGGCAATCCGCACGGCACAGGTTACTGCGTTGGCGCCTTCCTTCGGATAGGCTCCATGGCTGGTAATTCCCCTGGCAGAGATTTCCAGCCAGAGGCAGCCCTTCTGGGCGATTCCCAGCTTCATCCCCGTAGGCTCTCCCACCAGAATCCACCGGCCGTCTGCCATGGCCTTTTCCTTTAATGCCATTTCCGCCCCGAGTCCGCCTTTTTCCTCATCGCAGGTACCCAGAAACTGAATGCTGCAGGCCGGCTCCCCGTCCAGATGACAGAGGGCATACGCCATGGCCGCCAGACCGCTCTTCATATCCGAAGCACCTCTGGCATACAGCCTGCCGTCCTTCTCCACTGCCTTTGACGGATCGGTCTCCCATTCCGCCAGACTTCCATAAGGAACCGTATCCAGATGCCCGTTCCAAATCATCGTCCGCTCCCGGTTTTTTCCGGGAACGAACGCAATCACATTGGCATGCGTTTCATCGATCTTCTGAACCGATGCCTGTATTCCATGGTCTGAAAAATATCCGGCCAAAAATTCTGCCACAGCCCCCTCCTGATCCCGGGAGTTGACCGACGGAATTTCCAGCAGCCGTTTTAAAAGTTCCAGTGCGTTCCCATTCATGGGATCACCGCCTTTCATCCTATTTCTCGATCAGCCACTTTGCCATATTCTGGAACAGCTTGTTGTAGCCTTCCCAGTTGCAGAATTCCGGCGGAGCCCAGTGGGGAGCGCAGTCTGTTGTAAATACTGCGGAACGTCCCTTTCCGTATTCGCCGACAGCGATGAACGGATTGCCTTCTACTTCAGCCAAGAGCTCTGCACCGTCTTTTAAAATGGTCTTATTGTAGCCAAGGATTCTCGGCCACTCTCCCAGGCCTTCCAGAATCTCATGCTGCTTTACCGTTACCGGACGGATCCCCTCGCAGTGCTCCATGCGGTCATCCGTGGATAATACCTGAACCGGCAGAACCTCCTGAACCGCCGTATCCTGCCATTTGCCCTTGCCGTCGATGCCGGAGAAGGTCATATAGCCGCCCACCATCAAAAGGGCGCCGCCGTCCAGCACATAGTCACGGATCAGGTTGCAGCGGTTGGGCATCATCTCGCTTCTTGTGAAGGTTGCTCCCGGAAGCAGAAGGGTGTTGGCACCGATATCAGAAAGTACCAGCAAATCATACTGCTTTAACTCCTCCATCGTGAACGGGAACTCCTCCATGGCCAGATGGTTGGGAAGGAAGGTAAAGTCATAACCGCCCTCTTCCAGAGCCGCCTTTAAAAATTTCTCTCCCGTCTCATAAACAGATGTATAAAAGGTATCAAATCCCTTTACATGGGTGGTAAAGCTCATCCAGGACTCGCCTGCAAGCAGGACTTTTTTCTTTTCGCTCATGTTGCGCTCCTCCTTATTTCATACAATGATTTTAAAATATGCTTCTTCTTTCTTTTACTTTCCCTGATTTCCCCACTCCAGAATCAGTCTGGCGTAAATCAGAATGGACTGAAGATAGGCCTCCAGATCCAGCCACTCATCCACCGCATGGCACTGAGCCAGATTTCCCGGTCCGAACTGAATGGTAGGACAGCCGGCAATGTTTTTCCACAGTCTGGAATCACAGCCGGAAGGAGAACCGACAATGGCAACCTCCTTGCCTCTGGATTCCCGATATGCCTCTTTAAATGCGGAAACAAATTCATGGCCGGGATCCATCTCAAATCCGTTTCCTGCCTGATACATGGTGATTTTCGGCGGATGCTCCTCCATCCAGGGATCGGCCTTGGCCGTCCGGTTCACCGTATCCGTAAACTCCCGTACCACCTGATCATGGCTCATCTGTCCCGGAACAAAGTGAACGCAGGTGGAAAAGCTGCAGTCGCCCGGTACCGTGGAACCGGCGCTGCCTCCCTGAATCACGCCCACATTCAGGTTGGGAGCCGGAAGCAGGGGATGCTTATACTCCAGAAGCCACCGGTGCTCCATCTCGTTTAAGGCCTGAATCACCTTGATGGCCTTGTCAATGGCGCTGACGCCGTTTTTCTTTCCTCCGGAATGGCAGGCTCTTCCCTCAAAATCCACCTTGAAGAACACCCATCCCATATGGGCAAGAACCAGCTCATCCGAAGTGCCTTCACAGTTGACGACGCCGTCGGCCTTCAGTCCCCGCATAACCGCCTGCATGGAGCCGTTTCCGCCGCCCTCTTCGTCGCAGACCGAGGTAATGATGACATCTCCGGGGATCTCCATGCCTGCATCCTTTAAAAGCTGTACGGCCATGGCCGATGCCATCAGGCCGCCCTTCATGTCAGCCGTGCCCCGTCCGTACATTTTTCCGTCCCGGATATCCGGCTCAAAGGGCGGTGTGGTCCACTCGTCCGCGTCATCTGCCGGCATCACATCAATATGACTGTTGAACAGAAGGCTTTTTCCGCCTTTTGTTCCCTTAAATGTGGCGTACACATTGTATCGATCCGTCTGATCGTGCCCCAGGTTTCCTTCCTGGTGCTTCTCCAGGCATTCCTTAATCACCTGTTCTTCCATCGGATCCTTTGTAATCTGGTCCGCTCCCATATCTTCAAACAGACGGATCATGTAATCCTGACCTTCTTTTTCCAGACCGCCGCCGATTCCATGACCAATATCATGAGTATCAATGGCAATCAGGTCTTTTAACCTCTCAATATACCGTTCTTTATTCTGTTCCAGAGTTTCTTTTAATCTGTCCATAGCCGGTTCTCTATGAGGCCCTCCCTTCCGTTTTTGCAGGTCTCCGCCGAATCGTTTCCGCACAGGCAGCTCCGTTTCTCCGGCGCTCCCGCATCCAGAAACTTCCGGCGGAACCCGCTTGCGTCTAGCTGTATTTTCTCAGATTGTCTTCCACCAGATCCCAGAACTTCTCCACGTCGATGTCGATGCCCACATTGGCATTGGGCTCCTTCTTCTGGTAATTGAAGAAATCGCAGTTGGTCCGTCCATAGGACTGGGTGCTGCGGATATCAATCTCCGCATGCATGGGTTTGGTCTTCAGAATGCTGGGATCAATCAGGTAGGCAATGGTAATGGGGTCATGCAGAGGACCGCCCTCCCAGCCAAATACTGCCTTCTGGCTGGCGCAGAAATGCTTCATCAAATCTACGAACAGCTTGGAAGCTTTGTTGCCGATTTTATCCATCCGCTCTACGACGGAAGGATAGCAGAGCGCTTTTCTGGTCACATCCAGGCCCACCATGGTGATGGGGCGTCCGCTGGTAAAGGCCACGTAGGCCGCGTCTGCATCAGCAATAATGTTGAACTCAGCAGCCGGTGTCACGTTTCCGTTGGTATAAGCGCCGCCCATCAGGACAATCTCCTGAATTTTGGGAATAATGGCCGGTTCCAGCCGCATGGCCATTCCAAGGTTGGTCATCGGTCCGGTGGTCACTACGGTAATATCGCCGTCGGATTTCATCAGCGTATCAATCATGTAAAGAACGGCATGCTGATCCTCCAGCTTTTTTGTCAACGGCTCAAAAACCGGGCCGTCCAGCCCTGTTTCCCCGTGGATATCGGCAGCCACCATTTTCTCCCGAATCATGGGCCGGCCGCAGCCCGCGTACACCGGTACATCCAGTCCCAGGCACTGGCAGATATTTAATGCATTGACCGACGTTTTTTCCAGAGTCTGATTTCCTGCCACCACCGTAATTCCGAGAAGATCGATTTTTTCATTGATTCCCGCCAAGGTAATGGCAACCGCATCATCATGTCCCGGATCGCAGTCTAGAATAATCTTTCTCTTATCCATGTCGCGTATCTCCTTTTTTTCGTGATATAATTCCGCCGTTCCGTTTTCTCTGCCGTCTGACCGTTTCAGTCAGGCGGCGAAGAAAAATGCGGACCGGCGTTTTTTACCTACGTCAGGGAAGACTGACGTTTCTTGTTCATAGAAAGCTTTACAGCCATAGAGATGGACAGTACAACCACCGTCACAATATAAGGCATCATCAGAACGAACTGAGACGGGATGCCGTAGGCCTGAAGTCTGGAACCGACCGAATCAGCAAAACCAAACAGCAGACAGCCCAGGGAGGTAAGCACCGGATTGGCTCCGCCGAAGTACATGGCCGCAACACCCATGAATCCACGGTTGTTGGTCATATTCTCCGTAAACTGGGTGCTGTATCCCAGAGAAAGATGCGCGCCTGCCAGGCCGCCAATCAGGCCTGCAATAAAGATCGCCTGGTATTTGACCGCATTGACCTTGATGCCGGCAGTCTTGGCCGCTTCTTCAAACTGTCCTACAGCCCGGAGTCTTAATCCCCATACCGTCTTATAGAACAGGAACTGAAGGACAATAATCAGCACAATAACGAACCATTCCATCAGACTCCAGTCATTGAGCAGCGTCCCCAGCACCGGAATGTTTTCCAGGAACCCAATATGTACTCTGGGGATTGGATCGATATCCGGGCTTGTGAAGGATCCGTTGGTTCCGAAAATAACATTAAGCAAGAACTTGGTAATGGCAAGAGCCAGCATGTTGATGCCCATACCAATTGCACAGTTATCCGCTTTGTACTTTACATGGCCCACACCGATGATCATGGCAATCACCGCCCCGGCCAGCATAGCCGCACCTACACCGATGATCCAGCTTCCGGAAAAATAGCTGACTGCCACAGCCGTAAAGGCGCCCACCAGCATAATACCTTCTGTACCAACATTCAGGATGTTGGCCTGCTGGGTAATGGCAGCGCACAGGGCCGCAAATATAATCGGAGATGCAGAACGGAAAGTCGCATAAACCAGGGATAAGTTAAAAATCTTATCCATATTGTCAATTACCGCACTCATGACTGTCCCTCCTTTTTCTTTTTCTCCGCAACACGAATGTCTCTTCTCTTTTTAAAGGTAAATAAGGTTTCCATCGTGGCAATGATAATAAATACAGCTGCGATGGTATCTACCAGTGCCTTGGGAACACCGGTCATCTGCTGCATTCCCATTCCTCCGGCACTTAAAACCGCAAGGAAGAATGCCATAAACGGCGTCGCAAACATATTGTTCTTTACAATCAGAGCCGCCAGCATTCCGTTGCTGCCCAGACCTGTGGCAAAGTTATTCAGGAAGTATCCATGAACACCGAGAACCTCGATGCAGCCGGCCATACCGCCAAGAGCACCGGACAGCATCATGGCGCCGATAAAGACTTTCTTGGAGCTGATTCCCACGTAATCCGCATGATTGGGATTTCCGCCTACAGTGCGGATTTTATAGCCCCAGCTGGTTTTGTACAGCATAAAAATAACCGCAATCACCGCTATAATGGCAATAAACATACCCACGTTTGCACTGCTGGGCTTCATAAACTGATAAAGCGTCACGGTCACCGGTGCCGTCTGCGGATTGGCCGTTCCGGCACTCATGGGGCCGCTGACCAGATAGGAAGTAATATGTAAAGCAACCGTGTTCATCAGAATCGTGGTACAAACTTCACTGACATTGTAAAATGCCCGCAGAGCCGCCGGGATAAAGGCCCAGAGTGCAGCCACCACCATCGCTCCCACGAAACAGGCGATGATAAGCAGAGGCTTGGGAAGGAAGGTCCAGTTAATTCCAATGTAAGCTGCTACGATGCCTCCAAGGAATACTTCACCTTCCACACCAACGTTAAATGCACCGGCTTTTGCCGCAATAGCAAAGGCTATGGATGTCAACAGAAGCGGCGTAAATCCGGCCAGGGTTGTACCTAAACGGAATTTTCCATTGAATGCGCCGTTTAACAGAGCCCCATAAGCATCTATGGGATTCTCACCAATGGCTATTATGAGGAGCGCGCCGATGGCCAGAGCCACCGCCATGGTCAGTATTACTCTTAAAAATCCTTCTTTTGCTTTGCTCATACTGCCGCTTCACTCTCCTTTCTCTTCTGTTCTCCTCCCATCATCAGAAGACCCAGGTTATTTTCGTTGGCCTCGCTGGCCAGCATTTCACCGGTGATCTTTCCCTCATGGATGACGATGATCCGATCGGACAGAGAAATGATTTCCTCCAGCTCGGCCGATACCAGAAGAACCCCGGCCCCCTCTTTCTTTGCCTTCTCCAGTGTGTTCCGGATCAGCTCGATGGCCCCGATATCCACGCCTCTGGTAGGCTGGGATGCAACAAGCAGTTTCTTTTTCATAGAAACCTCTCGGGCCACAACTACCTTCTGAGCATTTCCGCCTGACAGAGCAGATGTGGGCAAGTTGTAATCCGTAGGACGGATGTCAAACTGCTTTACCATTTCCTCCGCATAGGAATCCTGATCTTTTTTATTCAGCAGTTTCCCTTTGGTAAAAGGCGGCTCATCCAGGCGAACCGCAATCAGGTTATCCACAATGGACAGAGAACGGTTCAGTCCCATTCGGTTTCTGTCCTCGGGAATATGAGCCAGGCCGGCTGCTCTGACCTTTCTCGGACTTAAATTGGTCACGTCCTTGCCGTTTATAATCACGGACCCCTTCTCTACATGCCTTAATCCGGTAATGGCCTCAATCAGCTCACTCTGTCCGTTTCCGTCGATTCCGGCAATGCCCACGATCTCACCCTCACGGACCGATAAAGACATTCCGCGGATCTTGGAGGTTTCTTTTCCGCTGGGCACCCAGATGTCCTTTACCTCCAGAATGGTATCTCCGGCTTTTCCATAAGATTTATCAATATCCAGGAACACCTCACGGCCAATCATCCGCTTGGTCAGATCCAGAGGAGACGTTTCTGCCTTTTCCACGGTTCCCATATAATTTCCCTGCCTCATAACGGAAATCCGGTCAGAGATTTCCATAACCTCGTTCAGCTTATGGGAAATAAATACCAGGGATTTCCCGCCCTCTTTCAGATTATTCAGAATTTCAAAGAGACGCTTTGCCTCCTGAGGCGTCAAAACAGCCGTCGGCTCATCCAGAATGATGACGTCCGCTCCCCTCATCAGGGTCTTGATAATCTCAACACGCTGGGCCTCGCCTACGGAAATCTGGCTGATTTTTTTATCCAGCTGAACTTCCATATCATATTCATCGATATATCTCTGAACTTCCTTGCGGGCCTGGTCGAAATCAATGGTAAAACCTTTTTTGGGCTCAAAACCAAGAATAATATTTTCTAGAACCGTCAGCTCATTGACCAGCATAAATTCCTGATGAACCATTCCGATTCCGTGATTGATGGCGATTTTCGGATCCAGCACGCCCATCTTCTCGCCTTTTACGATAATTTCTCCGCTGTCAATGGGATACATTCCATAAAGCAGCTTCATCATCGTGGATTTACCGGCTCCGTTTTCTCCGATCAGAGAATGAATCTCGCCTTTTTTCAGGGTAAATTCTCCGTGCTTTACTGCCTGAACCTCTCCGAAGGTTTTGACAATGTCCCTCATTTCCACTACGTATTCGCTCATTTGCTCACCCTCTCTTAAAAAAGGAACAGGGATTGTCGAATCCCTGTTCCTTTGTCAGTTCATCACAGGTTATGCTTCAGGACCAAAGCCTTCATAGTTTTCTACTACGATTTCACCGGAGATGATCTGCTGTGCCAGCTCGTCACACTTCTCGACGATGTCCTCCGGGAACTGCTCGCCAAGAGCCTCTCTCATAACGGAGAAATCGGTAAGGCTTACACCGCCCTGCTCCAGATCCAGGTATCTTGTGGAACCGCCTTCAAAGGTTCCGTTTACAACGGATTCGATTACCAGATAGCAGGCATTGTCAACTCTCTTTACCATGGAAGTAAGTACAGAACCGGGCTGATCTCCATCCTGGTTTAAGTCAACGCCGATGGCATATTTGCCAGCTTCTTTTGCTCCTTCAAGAACGCCGGTACCGGTACCGGAAGCAACGTTCATAACGATATCAGCGCCCTGCTCATACTGAGCCAGAGTCAGCTCTTTACCCTTTAACGGGTCGGACCAGGTTCCTGCAAATGCCTGAAGAATGGTGATATCAGGATTGATGTACTTTGCGCCCTGCTCATATCCAACATAGAAATCATGAAGCACCGGAATATCCATTCCGCCTACCCATCCGATGATGGCATCTTCATTTACGCCCTCAATATCGGTCTTCTCAGTAAACATAGCTGCTGCTGCGCCGGCCAGGAAGGAACCCTGGTTCTGTGCGAAGCTGATGGACTGCACGTTGGGAAGATCTACGGTCGTATCAATAACGGCGAACTTGGTATCCGGATAATCCGGGCCATGCTCGATGATGTAATCAGCAATATTGGAAGATGCACCGATAATCAGATCATAGCCTTCCTCGCAGGCTGCAACCAGGTTTGCTTCCCACTCTGCTGCTGTTGTTCCTTCAAGGCTTCTTAACTCGACGCCGAAGTCCTCAACTGCACGCTGTGCGCCTTCGTTACAGGAATCGTTGTAGCTCTTGTCACCAAGGTTTCCTGTGTAAACGATGCATACGCTGATGGGATCTCCGCTGGCTGCGGCAGCCTCAGTCTCTTCGCTCTCTGCTTCTGTTGCTGTCGTTTCCTCAGCTTCAGCCTCCGCTGCTGTCGTTTCCTCAGCTGCCGTTGTTGCGGCTGCTGTTGTTTCCTCGGTTCCGCTGCTGCAGGCGGTAAGGCCCATGCAGAGACCAGCTACGAGTAAAACACCCATTTTCTTTCTCATAATATTCCTCCTACTACAATATATTTATGGTTAATATCCCTTACAGCCAGTAAGGAATTACCCATCTTGTTGCTTAAGCTGTTAGAATGATAAGAGCAATCGGTATAGCGGATACCTCCTTGGACTTTGCGTCC
>DVGC01000043.1 GCA_018712915.1 Candidatus Copromonas faecavium (nom. illeg.)
GATTTTCCGTGAAGAAGAGAGGGAGATGGCGAAACTGTGCGCGGAGGACAATATTGCCATGACGCCATACAGCGCGCTGGCAAGCGGACGCCTTTCCAAACATCCCGGAGAAACCTCCAAACGTCTGGAAGAAGACAGTTATGCAAAGTTCAAGTATGACACAACCGCTGATCAGGACAATGTGATCATTGAGAGGGTTGCAGAGCTTGCCGATAAGAGAGGTGTGTCCATGACGGAAATCTCCCTTGCATGGCTGCTGACCAAGGTAACAGCTCCCGTGGTAGGGGCGACCAAGCTGAGTCATATCGAGGGGGCGGCAAAAGCGGTGGACCTGATTTTGACAGAGGACGAAATTGCTTATCTGGAAGAGCCGTATGTGCCCCATAAACTGGTAGGAGTGATGGCACAGAACACTCCTGCAGCAGCAAAGGAAAAACATGTGTGGTCTACTGGAAATCAAAAGATTGAGAAGTAAGCTGTCTGGCCATGATAAAAATATGAATTTTTGCCATTCCTGACGATCCGGATGGAAAATATTTGATTTTAGAGAGAGGAGCAGAAATGGAAACTCTTCAGCGGGAATTTATCTATATTTGGTATTATTTTACAGTCCAATGGGATCAGATCTTTATTTACTGGGTTCTGGGAATGGAAATCGGGTCTGCGGTTTCTGTATTTGCAAAGGATTCGATTCACCGGGTATTTCTTTCCCTTCAGGGGAAAAAACTGGGGATTTTGGGGATTGTGGCAGCCAGCACTTTAGGGGCTGCTTCTCCCCTCTGCATGTATGGAACCATTCCCATTGCGGCCTCCTTTTCCCGGAGCGGAATGAAAGATGACTGGCTGGCCGCGTTTATGATGAGTTCCATCCTGCTGAATCCCCAGCTGATTATTTACAGCGCGGCTTTGGGCCATACCGTTCTGGCAGTAAGAATGATTACCTGCTTCCTGTGCGGAATCCTTGCCGGTCTGCTGATCTTTTTTCTCTGTAAAAATCGCTCCTTTTTTAACTTCGACAGCTTTGAAGGACCCCAAAACCGGGATACGGATCCGAATCTGCTCAGGCGGTATGTGAAAAATCTTGGACGCAATGTAAAGGCGACTGGCCCCTATTTCCTGATCGGTATTTTGCTGTCTGCCCTGTTTCAGCGATATGTACCGGCAGATGCCATGACCTCCCTGTTCGGGGGGAATGAAGCCCTGGGAGTTTTAATGGCGGCTACGGTAGGCGTACCGCTCTATGCCTGTGGGGGCGGGACGATTCCTTTGCTGCAGCAATGGCTTTTTGACGGGATGAGTGTGGGAAGTGCGGCCTCCTTTATGATTACCGGCCCGGCCACGAAAATCACCAATCTGGGAGCGGTGAAGATTATCATGGGGACAAAGCGATTCGCTTTGTATCTCGCGTTTGTAATGCTGTTTTCCTTTTTGGCAGGTATAATTGTAAATTTACTCATTTGATGGATAGCGCCAGTGTACAAGATGTATTGCCCCTTGTACACTGGCGCTGGGATGAAAAGATACCTTAGGACAAGATGCAGATGATAATACAAGCAGAAAAAAGCGGGGATATCAGCCGCTGGGTGGAAGATTGCGGGGCATCTGCAGTGGGATTCCATTTACTGGAATCTGATCAGAGAATATTGGGACTGGGACAGTGAAGAACTGGTAATTCCGGATGCAGAATCGTTTCTCTGCGGCAGTGTGGATGAACCTTTGACAAAGGCAGGGGAAGACATGGAACTTCGCGTCCAACAGCGCAATTCAACGCCAAAGGACTGTCGGTATGAGTATGACCGGGCCCAGGCAGCAGCTTACAGCAGCCAGTGGGCAGGCAGAAGAAATGAAGAATGGGATGATTTTTATGCTTACACTTCCGGAAATCATGGGGACGACGCTGATGCTCCGGGTGGAGGTAATTTTCCATCGGCCATCCAGGCCGGCGGCCCCTAATAAGTAACAACCAAAAGGTAAATAGTACATAACGAATCGGGACTTCTGCGGAAGCCCCGGTTTTTTTATAATAAGAACAGATTCAAGAAAAAAGAGCAGACATGTTCAGGAAAACGGGCCCGGGCCCGGATCGGAGCGTACCATTGCGGAACTCCAGCCCGGAGCGAATGTCAGCGAGGATGGCCTGACCATTTCACGAAATGACGTGGCCGGCAGCGCCGATGCGGTCAGAGCATGGGCAGAAGGCCTTGATTTAGGCTCTGATTCGGAATCTTAATTGGGAATGAAGTGGAAGCAGTAAGAGGAGGAGAGAATCTATGAGATTGCATAAGAAAATTGCTCTTGGATTTGCGGCAGGTGCCATGGTCTTTGCTTTGTCGGCCTGCAGCAACCAGGAACAGCAGCCGGAGGCCGCACAGACAGAAAGCGAGACCTCTCAGGCAGAAACGGATCAGGAAACTGCTGATCCGGAGAAAGGAATCGCCCAGACTACCGCGGGCCTGGTACAGGGAACGAATCAGGATGGTATCTGGCGGTATCTCGGAGTGCCATATGCACAGGCATCGGAGCGTTTTGTTCCTGCCGGGGAAGCAGAACCCTGGGAGGGAATTTTCCAGGCAGACAGCTATGGTTCCATGTCTCCACAGGGCGTGATAAACGGGGTAGGAGGCGAAGCGGATCAGAGCGGTACGGATAATAACTGTCAGAATTTAAACATATGGACACCGGGAATTGACGATGGAGAAAAACGTCCGGTGATGGTATGGCTTCATGGCGGCGGTTTTTCCACCGGATCTGCCAACGAGGCCCAGTTTGACGGAGAAGCGATGAGCCGTGACGGGGATGTGGTGGTAGTAGGTGTGAACCACAGACTGAATACCTTCGGTTTTCTGGATCTTTCCTCTTATGATGACAAGTACCAGTATTCTGCCAATGTGGGAATCATGGATATTGTGGATGCCCTTCAGTGGGTGCAGGACAACATCGAGGCCTTTGGCGGTGATCCGGATAATGTGACCATATTCGGACAGTCCGGCGGCGGTGCCAAGGTTCTGGCGCTTATGACATCTCCTTATGCGGAGGGACTTTTTGAAAAAGGAATTGTACAGAGCGGAGCAACCGCAACCATGGGACCGGTCTTTAATTCCCAGGAGGCCAGCACCAGGCTGACGGAGCATATCCTGGAGCGCCTGGAAATCGAGCCGGAAAACATCGAGGAAATCCAGACGGTGCCTGTGGATGAGCTTCAGGAGGCAGCGACGGCAGCACTTGCTGAGACCGGCGAGGAACTGCAGATCCCGGCGGCTCTGGGCGGCGGATATGCCATGGATTGGCAGCCTGTGGTGGACGGAGATTTCCTTCCCACAAACCCGGTGACAGAGGACTCCTTTGCAGAAGCCGGCAGGGACATTCCCCTTCTGATTGGCAGCAATCTGAATGAATGGAGCGGTTTCTTTGAAGCAGATCCCATCGAGGAGACGGAGGAGCTTTCTGCAGCTCTTTCAGAGGCATATCCCAATGAAGACGGGCTTACGGCGGATATGGTGGATACGACGACAATCCGGATTCCTCTTTTAAACATTATGTCCCACAAGGCAGCACAGGGCGGAGCGCCTGTATATGCCTACATGTTCACATACGGAGATTCTTATCATGGAGCCGAGATCCCCTATGTTTTTGAAACAGTGGAAGATGCTGCCGAAGAACAGCAGTCGATGGAGACGATGATGAGTCAGGCATGGATCAATTTTGCCAAGAACGGAGTGCCCTCTGCAGACGAACTTCCGGAGTGGGAGCCCTATACCGTGGACGGAGGAGCGACCATGATTCTTGATACGGAGCCGTACATGGCTTATCATCATGATGATGAGCTTCTGTCCATCCTGGTGCCTGATTTTGTACCGGCGAGAGAAAATGCGGCTCTTCATAGCGCTGATTCATCGGGAGCGGATGCCGCTGCGAAGGAAACGGGGTCTGCTGTAAGCAGGACAGGTTCAGCTGCGGATGAATCGGGTGCTGCCGTAAACGGGACGACCGGCGCAAAGGAAACGGGGTCTGCTGCAGAGGCTGCGGGAGTGGTTTCTTCGCCGGAGGAGCTCCCTTTTGAACGGGGACAGCAGGTATCGGGAGAATTTACCGGAAATGTATGGCTTGAGCCGATGGTTGGCCTGGACGATATCTACAATTTCCCGTCCACCAATAATATTATTTTTGAGCCTGGTGCAAGGAGCTACTGGCATTCCCATGGAGGCATGACCATCATCGGAACGGGAGGCACCGGCTATTATCAGGAGGAAGGAAAGCCGGCCCGGATCATCAAAATGGGAGATGTGATACAGTGTCCGGAGGGAGTGGTACACTGGCATGGCGCTGCACCGGACAGCTGGTTTTCTCAGATTGTGATTTTTGACTCTGAGTATACTCCCCGGGAAGATGCGCCGGAAAGCCGGGAGGTAACAGCCGAAGAATACGAGAATCTTGAGGCGGAGGAGTATGTTCCTTCCGCCACGGCAGGGAGCCGGTTTATGTTTGCCAGAGCGGGTGAGCCCATGGTGTCGGAAAATTTCAGCGGCGATTCCTATGTTTCCCAGATCATGGGAGAGGACAATGCGGCAGGAGCGCCGGGGCTGCACTTCGTTGTTTTTGATAGGGGCGTTGTCAATAACTGGCATACTCATGAAGGCGGTCAGATCCTGATTGCCACAGACGGCATTGGCTATCATCAGACAGAAAATGGAGAGATTCAGGTACTGCATCCCGGAGATGTGGCCTTCTGTCCACCTGGTGTCCGCCACTGGCATGGAGGAAGCGCCGATACGGAGTTTGCCCATATTGCCGTCAACACAAATCCGGAGCTGACGGGACTGGAATGGTTTGACCGGATTTCCGAAGAGGAGTATGCAAATCTTCCGGCAGAGTAAATACGTTTGTAAACAAGGAAGAAGTTTCAGCTTTTGGGCAGTTTCACTGCCCAAAAGCATCGGAGCAGTCATGATCCGGCGGTCTGTTCTGCTGCTGGAAGAAGAGAAGGCGAGCGATACAATGGAAAATGAGGAAGAACAATATCTTTTTGAAAAAATGCCGGTTCCGCGGGCAGTAGCGACTTTGGCTGTGCCCACGATTATCAGCCAGGTCGTGACCATGATTTATAATCTGGCTGATACATTTTTTGTAGGACAGTTGGGAGATCCGCTGATGGTGGCGGCAGTTTCACTGGTTTCTCCGTGGTTTAATCTGCTGACGGCACTTGGAAACCTGTTTGGACTTGGAGGAAGCAGTCTGATATCAAGGATGATGGGGCTAAAGAAGCATGAAGATATCAAGTACGTATCTGCTTTCAGTATTTGGGGAGGGGCAGCAGTAACCCTTCTTTTTTCCATTTTGACATATTTATTTCGCGGACCGCTTCTAAACTTTCTTGGGGCGAGCCCGGACACGTATTCTTACGCGGAGGATTATCTGCGCTGGGTAGTGGTTTTTGGCGGTGTTCCCACCATGGCAAGCCTGGCTCTCGGACATCTGCTGCGCAGCGAAGGACATGCAAAACAGGCCAGTGCCGGCATGATGTTCGGAGGAATTTTGAATGTGATACTGGATCCGGTTTTTATCTTCGGATTTCATCTGAATGTGGCGGGAGCGGCCATGGCCACGGCGCTTTCCAATACTGCGTCGGTGGTGTTTTTTGTTGTCCAGTATATCCGCCTGCGGGGAAATACTTCCGTTTCTTTGAATCCCCGGTTTTTTACCTTCCGGTTTCTGCGGCAGGTATTTTCTGTGGGCCTTGCTTCGGCCCTTGCCACGGCGCTTGGAAATGCTTCCAATATGGTGATGGTTCATCTTGCCTCCGGCTACGGAGACATTCCGGTGGCAGCCTACGGTGTGGTGAAACGGATTGATCAGTTTCCGCTGAACGTTTCCATGGGACTCTGTCAGGGCTTTATGCCTTTGGTGGGCTACAATTTTGCATCGAAGGATTATGGGCGGATGCGGAAGGTTTCCACATTTTCCTGGAAGGTGGCGTTGATCATTTCAGCCTGTTTCATCGCCTGCTTCGCCGCTTTTGCGCCGCAGCTTCTTCATCTGTTTATCCCGGAGGAGCAGACCAGTGCTCTGGGAGCTTCCTTTCTTCGGATTGCCTGCCTGGCGGTTCCGCTGACCAGCGTCAATTTCCTTATCAGCTACACGCTGCAGGCCATGGGAAAGGGGGTACAGTCTGCTGCACTGACATTCAGCCGCCAGGGGCTGCTCAACATTCCTCTGCTTATTGTGATGAACCTGGTTTTTGGTTTATATGGGATGATATGGACACAGCTGGTGGTGGAAATTATCATGTTTCCAGTGTCCCTGATGATGTATTTTCATACCTTCCATAAGCTGAGGGCAGAGGGATAGGCAGAAGGAATGGTAAATGGAAAGGATGCTGAAAACAAACAGAATAAAGAAAGATTAAATGTGCAGGCTGCCGGAAGTATGTTGCTGCCGGCAGCCTTGTGGTATATGGAACTATTTTTAAAGATATGCATGCGGCTATTCCATAAAAAAAGAAAGAAATATGCAGAAGGGACTGGCAGCCGTTCAGGTAACTTGGTACAATAAATGTGAAAATGTCGTTCCATCGCGGATGGAACATGAAAACATTCAGAATGGCAGGGCTGCTTTGTTGATCTTTTGCAGACCGGAAAATCAGAACGTCGTTGCTTTGCAGGTTTTCTGCAGACTGGAAAGACGGCTTTAATCGGGAGTGCTATGGAGTGTCAGAACTATTATGCCTATGGACATGGTGAGTTTTAGGAACCGGAGTTAGGAAAGCTGCGGTATTGAGGAAAGGAATGGAGCATGAAACAGGGAATCCAAGTGAGTATGGAACAAATCCGAGGCTGCAGGCTTGCTGCGCATCATCTGGAACGGAAGATGCCGGCAGCAGAAATCCTTACTGCGGCCGGGGCCTGCGGGCTTCAAAATTCACCGCCCGGGGCATGGGAAACGGCATTGTTTCAGAGGCTGGAACATGAAACGCTTGATATGCTGCATATGGCTTTGTATGAACAGAAAATTTTGATGCAGGCCTGGAGTCTTCGGGGAGTTCCGATGGTATTTCCTGCAGAACAGGGAAATGTATTTCTTTCGCCGCTGATGGCCAGGGAAGGGGAAGAACCCTGGATTTATACCAGAGGAATCACCCTGGCTCTGGATTATCTGGGGATGTCCTTTGAAGAACTTCTGCCTCTTATTATGGAAGCGGCTGCCTATCTGGACAGCCATACCGTTACCAGCAAGGAAAAACTGGATCAGGTGCTGGCAGAGACAGCAGAGGAGCGCCTTCCGAAGGAAAAACTGGCATTATGGAATGGGCCGTCCATGTATGGAAATCCGGACAGGCAGACCGTTGGAGGGGCTGTCGTGTCGTTTCTTCTGAGACCTTGTTCGTTTGCGGGGCTGGTCGTTTTTGGACGCAGAGAGGGAAGCAGCCCGACCTTTACCTCATGGAAAAACTGGACAGGCCAGGAAATGTCCGGCGGAATGGAAGGAGAGAAGGAGCTGGTAAGAAAGTATCTGCACTGCTATGGCCCAGCCACTGTCAGCGGGTTTGCAGGCTGGCTTGGCTGCTCTCCCAGGCAGGCAAAACGGCTTTGGAATGGTGTTTCAGAGGAAATGGAGCCGATATCAGCGGAAGGATTGCCAGGTTATATGCTGACAGGAGACATCAAGCGGCTTGTGGATTCTGAAGCGGATGAGGACCAGATTTTGCTGCTGGGAGCTCATGATCCTTATCTGGAACTCAGAGACCGTCAGGTGATTTTGCAGGATTCCTCTCTTCATAAGCTGGTCTGGCGAACGGTCAGCAATCCGGGAGCCGTTCTTAAAGGCGGAAGAATTGTGGGAATCTGGAAGACAAAGAAGGTTAAGACACAGATGGAAATGGATGTATCTTTATTCGAGACGATTTCAGAGCGGGACAGAAGAAAACTGATGGGCTGCGGAGAGGAGTATGCTGCATTCCGCGGTCTGAATATGAAGCGCTGCACCATAGGGGACTGAGTCAGGAAAGAGACGGTAGCTGCAGGATGGCATATTTACGGGGAAATGTTAAGGCATCATTGATACCATCTGACGAAGTGCCGGTGCACAGAAGAGACAAAGGAGGATATTTTATGGCAATAGAAAGCAGTGTTGTATTTCTTCCGGTCACAGATATCGAACAAACAACCCAATTTTACCGGGATGTGATCGGGCTGTCCGTGGTGCAGGAACAGGTTGGCGGGAGCTGTCGGATTTTCGATACAGGCTATGGATATCTGGGATTCTGTCAGTATCAGGATAAACGTCCGGTTTTAGGTGGGCCGAAAGGCGTCTGCCTTTCCTTTAACTGCCATGATAAGGCAGATGTGGATGCCCAGTACCAAAAATATCACAGTGCCGGTCTGGCCTCTGAGCCTCCGGGAAAAGTAGACCCGTTCCCGGTTTATTCCTTTTTCATGGAAGATCCGGATGGTTATAAGGTTGAATTTCAAAAGATCCTTTCCTGCCAGGAAGCAGGAGAGCCAGAATAGTGGGAAGAAGCCAGAAGGAGTGAGCTGGCCGGCGGCGCGTGAAGCTGAGATAGCAGGAATAACATCGTGAGAACGGGGCGCTGAGACAGAAAGATGGAAGAATGGAATAAGAAAGGCCCGGTACCGGCAGAAGAAGTGCCGGGCCAGGCCATGTTTTGAACGGTGTGTTCTAATGTTAGTTATCCAGGCTTTCCTTGCTGTTCAGCCGCTCCTGAAGCATCTGGCACAGTTTGGGAATCTGGGATTCAAATTCTGCACCATACCATCTGGATTCCTTGGAGGCAGCGGTTGCCTCAATGCAGGCAACGACATAATCGGCTGCCAGAGCCAGTGC
>DVGC01000044.1 GCA_018712915.1 Candidatus Copromonas faecavium (nom. illeg.)
CGCAAAAGCGGTGGGCGCCCAGGCCGGCGTGGACGAGGTCATTGCCGGAGTCCTTCCGGACGGAAAAGAAAGCGTCATCCGCTCCTTAAAATCCAAGGGCCGGGTTGCCATGGTGGGAGACGGCATCAACGATGCGCCTGCCCTGACCCGCGCAGATATCGGAATTGCCATCGGAGCTGGAACGGACGTGGCCATCGACGCCGCCGATGTGGTTCTGATGAAAAGCCGGTTAAGCGATGTACCGGCAGCTATCCGGCTCAGCCGGGCCACCTTAAGGAACATCCACGAAAACCTGTTCTGGGCTTTCTTTTACAATGTCATTGGCATTCCGCTGGCCATGGGTGTCTGGATCCCCATCTTTGGCTGGAAATTGAACCCCATGTTCGGGGCGGCAGCCATGAGCCTTTCCAGCTTCTGTGTGGTATCCAATGCGCTGCGGCTGAATTTCTTTGATATGTACAGGTCTGACCGGGATAAAAAAATAAAGGAAAAAAAGAGAAAGAAGGAGACAAAAAATATGGAAAAGACATTAAAGGTTGAAGGTATGATGTGTGAGCACTGCGAAGCAAGAGTGAAAAAGGCTCTTGAGGCCGTTCCCGGCGTAGAGAGCGCTGTGGCAAGCCACAAGGATGGCACCGCCGTTGTCACCATGAGCCAGGACGTTCCCTATGAGACGTTAAAGAAGGCCGTCGAAGACCAGGATTACAAGGTCATTGACTAAGCTCACGGGATTCTCAGCCTGCGGCGGAGGGAAGAAGCATCGGTTTCCCCCGCCGCAGTTTGCGCTTTGCGAAGGATTTCTGTCAGGAGGCCTCAGTCCAGAAAAGCGCAGTCTGACCCACAATGAAAGAATCAGAAAGCAGGAGGAATTTACATTGGATACTGCCAGAAAAGAAGAAACGCTGCAGGAATGTCCCTGCCGTCATAAACACAGAGATCCAAAAGAAGAAAAGGATTTGATCAGCCGCCTGAACCGGATTGAAGGCCAGGTCCGCGGCATCAAGGCCATGGTCCAGGATGATCGCTACTGTACGGACATCCTTGTTCAGGTATCCGCCGTCCAGTCCGCGCTGAACGGCTTCAGCAAGATGCTTCTTTCCAACCATATCAAAACCTGTGTGGTGGAGGATATTAAAAACGGAAAGGAAGATGAGGCAATTCAGGAGCTTTGCGAGACCATTAAGAAGATGATGTGAGGCTTGTCCATTGTGCTGTTTTATATGTTTTTATTACAGTTCAAAAAAATTTTACATTCTTTTCACAAACTGCTTCCCGGCTTTACAAAGCCGGGATTTTTTTTACAATTCCTTCTGCTATATTTTTCGTGAATTTTCCGGCGCCTTGGTGGATGGAGGACAGTCCGGCTGGTATACTGTTTACCGTTGAAAGACATGAAATGAAAACGAAACAAGAGGAGGATGTTTGAGAATGAGAAAGAAACTGGTTCGCGCTGCGGCTTGCGTACTGTCCGCATCTGCGTTGCTTACGGCCTGCAGTTCCGGAGAAACACAGGAGGCGGTTGATTTAACCAGCCTGACCCTGGATGAGATCATTGCGGGAGCACAGGAAGAGGGTGAGATTGCTTCCGTCGGAATGCCGGATGACTGGGCCAACTGGGCAGGAAGCTGGCAGGCGATTTCTGATACTTACGGAATTTCCCATACTGACAGTGATATGAGCTCTGCTGAGGAGCTTTCCACATTTGAGAATGAAAAGGATGCACCCACCAAGGATATCGGAGATGTGGGCCAGGCCTTCGGCCCCATGGCGGTGGAAATGGACGTTGTCCAGCCCTATAAGGCAAGCACCTGGGATTCCATTCCCGACTGGGCCAAGGATCCGGATGGCAAATGGACCATCAGCTATCTGGGTACCATGAGCAGCCTGCAGAACATCGACAATATTGGTTCTCCCATTACTACCTGGCAGGAATTAGCTGACAGCGACTGCCTGGTTACCATCGGTGATGTCGTCCGCGGCGCTTCCTCTCAGATGGCGGTTCTTTCCTGCGCCTATGCTCTTGGAGGCGGAATTGACAACATCGATCCGGCCATTGAATTCTTTAAGCAGTTAGCAGAAGAAGGCAGACTGGATACGGCAGATTACAGCCAGGAGAGAATGGCTCGAGGCGAAGTGGACTTATATCTTCACTGGGATTACCAGACTTTAAGATACCGTGATATGACCCTGGAAACCAATCCGGATGCCAACCTGGAGTGCCATATTATGCAGGACGGCCCGATTCAGTCCGGTTATTGCTTGTTAATCAATAAATATGCTCCGCATCCTCATGCCGCAGCACTGGCTGTTGAGTATTTATTAAGCGATGAAGGTCAGATCGACCGGGCAAGAGGATATGCACGCCCAATCCGTGAAGATGTTGAAATTCCGGCAGAGCTTCAGGAATCCATGATTGACAATTCTGAATACGAAGATACCATCCCGCTTACGGATAACGATGCTGTATCTGAAATCTGTACAGAAATTGCAACCCGCTGGGAGGAAGAAGTTATTCCTCTGATGGGCTAACACCGGGAAATCAAGAATATGTGGCGGCCCTTGTGCCGCCGGAGGATGATATGAAAAACATAAAAAAAACCGGAGGCAGGATGTTATTCTTCCTGCCTTTGAGTCTCATTGTATTGTTATTTGAATGTGTGCCGCTGTTCGGTATGATTACCAAGGCATTTGGCGGAGATGGCGGATTTACTCTGGATTATTTCCTGGAAATCATTGAAAAGCCCGTATACCGGGCCGCAGTTCAGAACAGCCTCGGAATTACCCTGGCCTGTACCATCATAGGCCTGATTATTGATTTTTTCCTGGCAATGGCCTTAAGCCGCAGCAAAGGAAGAGGCAAAGCCTTATATTTATCCATGCTGAACCTGACCTCTTCCTTCAGCGGCCTGCCATTGTCCATTGCATTCATTACCGTTCTCGGAACAGCAGGAGTCCTGGTGCTGATGGCACAAAAAATCGGATTCACCCCTCTTGCCAATTACAACCTGTACACAATGAACGGCATGTTCATCGTTTATCTGTATTTCCAGATTCCCATGGGAACCCTGCTTCTGCTCCCTACTTTTGATAAAATCCGGAAAGAGTGGAAGGAAGCTGCACGGCTGATGAACGCAGGAAGCTCCAGATTCTGGTTCCAGATCGGAATACCAGTCATGATGCCGGGAATTCTTGGAACCTTTAATATGCTGTTCTCCAATGCAGTAGCTGCCTATGCAACACCATACCTTTTAATCAATAACAACATCCCCCTGCTGCCAATCAAGGTCGTAGATATGTTTGTGGGCGATGTCAGGCAGCGGCCGGAACTTGGAAGTGCGCTTTCCATTACTCTTCTGGCCATTGTACTTATCGAGATCGGGCTGACAAATTTATGTAAAAAGCATTTTGAGAAAGGAACAAGATCATGAAAGAACACAGAGGGGCCATGCTGGCGATTAAGTCTGTTGCAGCCGTGTTCCTGCTGACACCACTTGTCGTCATGTTTATCTATTCCTGGGCTGACCGGTGGCTTTCTATTCTTCCGGAAGGCTTTACTGTACACTATTATGTAACGACATTAACCAATCCGGATTTCCTGATGGGTATTCTGAGGGGTATTATTATCTCTGCGATTCCGGTAATCATTACCAACATCAGTGTGTTGCTGGCCCTGTATGTAGTAATGGTTTACCTGCCCGATATGGAAAAAGTGGTCCAGATTTTCTGCCTGATTCCCACTACTATCAACGGCATCATTGTGGCTACTTCCGTACTCTCCATGTACGCCGGTTCAGGTACGATTCTGGCAAACCGTATTGTCATGCTGGCCTGCATTTACTGCGTATTCGTCATGCCGGTCACATATCAGGGAATCCGCAACAGCCTTTATGCTGTAAACATGAAGGGACTGCTGGAGGCGTCTCAGATGCTTGGATACAGAAAATTCCACAGCTATGTGACAGTTATTGTTCCTTCCATCCTTCCTGGTCTTGCCGCTTCGGCATTAATGGGCTTTGCCGGTTTGTTTGGAGATTTCGCAATTATCAAAATCATCGCCTCCTCCCAGTACGAGACTGCTCAGGCGTTCCTGTACCGGAACCGCGCCGCAGACACTCAGGAGTTAAGCGCAGCCGTCGTCATTCTGCTTCTTATTACGCTGGTGATTAACTATGCCGTACATAAGAGCCAGAACAAACAGAAAGAAAGCAGGGAAAAATAATGGCATATATAACTTTTAAAAATATCAATAAATCCTTTGGTTCCCTTCATGTTTTAAAAGGAATCAATCTGGAAGTAGAAAAGGGAGAATTATTGACGCTTCTTGGACCTTCCGGCTGCGGAAAAAGCACTTTACTCCGCTGCCTTGCCGGTCTGGAAGAAGTTCAGGAAGGGCAGATTTTTCTGGAAGACAGGGATATTACCAATCTGGATGCCCGTCTCCGTCAGATCGGAATGGTGTTCCAGCAATACAGCCTGTTCCCTAATATGACTGTTGAGCAGAATCTGGCCTTTGGCTTAAAAATTCAGAAGCTGTCGAAAGAACAGATGAAAGAAGAAATTACAAAAGCTCTGAAAATGATAGGCATGGAAGATAAAGTCAACGCCTATCCCTCCCAGTTGTCCGGCGGACAGCAGCAGAGAGTGGCTCTGGCAAGAGCTATTGTGACAAAACCCAAGGTTCTCCTCCTTGATGAGCCTTTAAGCGCCATCGATGCCAAACTGCGCAAAAGTCTGCAGATTGAAATCAGACGGATCCAGAAGGAACTGAATATTACAACGATTTTCGTAACTCATGATCAGGATGAAGCCATGATTATGTCCGACCGGATCTGTCTGCTGAATCAGGGAGAAATCGAGCAGCTTGGAAAACCCATTGATATCTATACAGAACCGAAAACAAAATTCGCTGCCGGATTTATCGGCAATTATAACGTACTGTCTCCCGCTGAGTTTTCCTGGCTTACAGGCGTAAAAATAGCAGAAGAAGATTCTGTCGCCATTCGTCCCGAAACGATTTCACTTTCAAAGGAAAAGCAGAACAAACTCAATTCCTACGAGTGGAAAGGTACTGTTCTTGAAAGCCGCTCCAGAGGCAATGTTCTTCGCTATACCATAGACGTTAACGGAATTCAAATCTATGCAGATACATTATTCCGAAGCTTTTCAATCTTTAACGATCAGGACAGGATCTGGCTGTCTGTGGAAAAGAGAAATTGTCTGACTGTCGCAGAACGTCAGTCAGCAAGGACACTGACTGAATCTGTAAATGCCGAAAAACAGTCAGCATAAATCTGAGCGGCTGCCGGGGCGATCCGCAGGAATTCCTCCGGCAGTCAGGCGACAGGAGGAATCGTCATGACAAAAGAAATGTTTTCTGGAAAAGGAAACTGGTACAAAGGAAATCTTCATTCCCACACCACCAATTCCGACGGCAGGCTCCGCCCGGAGGAAGCGGTTGACATTTATAAAAAATACGGCTATCATTTCATGTGTCTCAGCGAGCATGATTACTTCACGGATTTAAGACATGAATTTGATGAGGAAAACTTTATTCTGCTTCCGGGTGTGGAGGCCTCAGTGATGCTGGTCAATCCGGAGCGGACTCATGTCATCAAAACCCACCACATTCACGGTATTCTGGGAAACCAGGCCATGCAGGAAGCAGCGGGAGAGCGGTTAATCAAACATGGAGAGCGGCTTACCCCTCCGGTCTATCTGGAAGAGTGGGACGGCTTAAAAGCGGCTCAGAATATGGTGGATGAATTAAATTCCAGGGGCTGCTTTACCACCTACAATCATCCAGCCTGGTCCAGGGTGGAGACTACCGATGTGGTCGGCATTCAGAACGTGTGGGCCATTGAAGTGTTTAATTACGGAACAGAAGTGGAGTGCGGAGAAGGATTTGACAGCGTTTTCTGGGACGCCATGTTAAGAAAAGGAATTAAAATCCACGGTTTCGCGTCCGATGACAACCATAATCCGCCCAAATTTTTTGACAGCTTCGGCGGTTATGTGATGGTCCGTTCAGAGGAACTGACCCATGAAGCCATCGTCAATCACCTTCTGGCAGGAGATTATTATTTCTCCGCCGGCCCCTCCATCCATCAGTGGGGACTGGACGGCAGCCGGGTTTTTGTGGAATGCTCAGAAGCAGAGCGGATTAACTTTATCGCGGGAGGCCCCATCGGAAGAAGCGAGACTCTGGTGGCTCATACCGGTCCTCTGACGGAAGGATTCCATACGCTTCGCGGAGACGAAACCTATATCCGGGTAGAGTGTATCGATAAACAAGGGAGAAAAGCGTGGACCAACGCGCTGTTTTTGGAATCATGACAAATTTTCACTGCGACTTTCATTCTCACACCATTTATGGAGACGGAAAAAATACCCCGGCGGAAATGGCAGAGGCTGCCTTTCGGCTGGGGCTTACGGATTATGGAATTTCCGAACATGGCTTTCTGGCCAATTATGCCTATTCGGAAAGCAAAACCTTCGGAATGGACGAAGCTGCTTTCATCCGGTACCTGAAAGAGCTGGAGGAATTAAAAGAACGGTATAAGGGAAAGATGCACCTTTACATCGGCGTGGAGCAGGATGGCATGGGACCGGAGCAAAAGGCAGACTATACCATCGGTTCCACCCACCAGCTGCTTAAAAACGGCGAATATGTGATGATAGATGAGTCGGAGGAAATCCTTGTGGATGCAGTAAACCGTCTCTGGGGCGGAGACTGGTATGCACTGACAGCCGATTATTACCGGCAGGAGGCAAAGATTGCTGCCCTCACAGACTGTCAGATCATCGGCCACTTTGACCTGATTACCAAATTTAATCAGGATTTCCGCCATTTCGATGAAACCTGCGATGCTTATCTGGAGCCGGCCCTTCAGGCCATGCGGGAATTGAATAAAGCCCAGGTTCCCTTTGAAATCAATACGGGCGCCATGTCCAGAGGATACCGGAAGGAACCCTATCCCTCCTCAATTCTTCTGCGGGAATTAAAGTCCATGGGCGGCAGGATCATGCTCAATTCCGACAGCCATCAGACAGGGACCCTGCTCTGGAGATTTGAGGAAGCGGCAAAGCTTGCCGTATCCTGCGGCTTTGACTGTTACTATGTTCTGGCCCCCGGCGGAGGGTACCGCAGAGAGGCATTTTAGCCGGTTCAAAAATAAATTTTCAAATTGTCCCATAAAATTCGAAAAACAGCATTGACATTTTCTCATTTTTATATTATACTACCTACCGTAATCGAGGCGTGGCTCAGTTTGGTAGAGCGCTGCGTTCGGGACGCAGAGGTCGCAAGTTCGAATCTTGTCGCCTCGATTTGGTAGATAAGGCCTGTTGGTCAAGCGGTCAAGACGACGCCCTCTCACGGCGTAAACCCGGGTTCGATTCCCGGACAGGTCACTGGCTGCTGCATCTGTTGCGGCAGCTTTTTCATCCAACCGGATGCCATTGTAGCTCAGCCGGTAGAGCACTTCACTCGTAATGAAGGGGTCGCGTGTTCGAATCACGTCAATGGCTTTGAAATGTTTACTGGAAATCCTGCAAAACAGGGTTTCTTTTTTGTTTCATACAAACCTTCGTTCCTGCAGAAGTTTGGCGGAATTTGCAATTGAAAATACCCCGCAGGAGGGCCGGTTCGCCGGCTTCCCCGCGGGGGCATTTTCAAAACAGAAGGTTTGTCAGCACAGAAAAAGCAGAGCACTTTTTATCCGCGTTGTTTAAACCAGCCGCTGATAATAATCATAGCCTCCGTCACTGTAACGGCGGATCAGCTTCTGGATCTTTTCCGTCGGAGAGAGGACATTTCCGATGGACGCGTCATGATTTAAGGAATTGATGATGGCTGCAATGTATTTGCTCATATCCGCCTCCACGTACCATTCCTTCTCAAACAGCTCTTTCGGCCGGTAATTTAAGTTGGTGGTTACCACGCTGTCAATGTATTCCTTTTCATAATACTCGTCAAACTTGTCCAGGCCGTTGGTAAAGAGGCCGAAGGTGCAGCATACGATCACCTTGGCTGCCTTCCGTTCCTTTAACTCCCTGGCCGTATCCAGCATGCTCTCGCCGGAGGAAATCATATCATCAATAATCAGAACGGTCTTTCCCTCCACCGAGCTTCCCAAAAATTCATGAGCCACAATGGGATTCCGTCCGTTGATGATCTTGGAATAATCCCTTCTCTTATAGAACATTCCCATATCCACGCCCAGGTTGTTTGCAAGATAAACGGCCCGGTTCATAGCTCCCTCATCCGGGCTTATGACCATCAAATGATCCTTGTCGATGCGGATGGTCTTATCATGCTTGAAAATTGCCTTCACAAACTGATAGGTGGGCATGAAGTTGTCCAGACCGGAAAGGGGGATGGCATTCTGCACCCTCGGATCATGGGCGTCAAAGGTAATAATGTTATGAACACCCATATGAATCAGCTCTTCCAGGGCCATGGCGCAGTCCAGGGATTCCCGGTTGGTCCGCTTATGCTGCCTGCTTTCATAAAGGAATGGCATAATCACGTTAATCCGGTGGGCCGTGGAAGCGCAGGCGCCAATGATTCGCTTTAAATCCTGGTAATGATCATCCGGTGACATATGATTGACATAACCGGACATTTTATAGGTCAGGGAATAATTGGTCACATCCACCATCGCAAACACATCCGTTCCGCGGACAGATTCGTTGATGACTCCCTTGGCCTCTCCGGTGCCGAATCTGGGGCACTCACAGTCCAGCAGGTAAGAATCCACATCGTAACCGCGGTACTGCAGATTCTGCTGCCTTCTTTTTAACTCTTCCGCGTCGTTACGGCGGAATTTAACGATGTGATCGTTGACCATTTCAGCCAGCGGACGGCAGCTTTCAAGAGCCGCAATTTTTAAAGGGGCAATCGGAAGCCGATCGTTAAATACATACTGATTTGACATGAAACCATTCCTCCAATTGATTGTTCTGCAAAGCATTTTACACCTCTTTATACCATTTTTTCCTCTTTTTCGTCAATAGGAGAGATGGGATTTGAGAAAAAAGAGCAAGGTTTCTTTACAAACCGGCGGAAGATTGATAAGATAAAATGTGGAAAATGAAAAAGACCACAGAGAGGAAGCATTCGTGAAAACCAGAGGACATGTCATTACAGCCGTGGCCCCGGGTTCCATCGGAGAGGAACTGGAGCTGGAGCCCGGCGATATCTTATTATCCATCGACGGCGAAGATGTGGAGGATATTTTTGATTATGAATATATGACAGACAGCGAACAGTTTGTCATGACGGTAAGAAAGCAGAACGGGGAAGAGTGGGAGCTTGATATTGAAAGCGGCGGGGAGGATTTGGGTCTTTCTTTTGAAAACGGCCTGATGAGCGAATACCGCTCCTGCAGAAACAAGTGCATTTTCTGCTTTATCGATCAGATGCCGCCCGGCATGAGGGAAACACTTTACTTTAAAGATGATGATTCCCGGCTGTCGTTTCTTCAGGGAAACTATGTAACCTTAACCAATATGAGCGACCGGGACATTGACCGGATCATCCGGTTTCATCTGGAGCCCATCAACATCTCGGTTCATACCACCAATCCGGAGCTCCGCTGCCGGATGTTAAACAACCGGTTCGCCGGAGAGGCATTAAAAAAGCTGGAGCGGCTCTATGGAGCCGGAACGGAAATGAACGGCCAGATTGTTCTCTGCAGGGGAATCAACGACGGGGCAGAGCTGGAACGGACATTAAAGGACTTATCCGCCTATGCCCCCTGTATGAAAAGCGTTTCCGTTGTTCCCGTAGGCCTGTCCCGGTACCGCGAAGGGCTTTATCCGCTGGATCCGTTTACGAAAGAGGACGCCTGCCAGGTCATTGATACCATCGAGGCATGGCAGAAGCGCTGTTTTGCGGCCTGCGGCCTCCACTTTGTCCATGCCAGCGACGAGTGGTACATTCTGGCCGGCCGCTCCATGCCGGAAGAGGAGCGGTACGACGGCTATCTTCAGCTGGAAAACGGCGTGGGGATGTTAAGACTTTTATACGAGGAAATGACGGATGCCTTAAAGGGACGGAAAGACGACGGAAAGTCCGAGGAACTCTCCCTGGCCACCGGCCTCCTTCCTGCCCCCTATCTGAGCGTCCTGCTGGAAAAAATACGGGAGGTATATCCCGGGCGCACCATTCACCTTTATCCCATCCGGAATGACTTTTTCGGAGAGCTGATTACGGTGGCCGGCCTGGTGACGGGGCAGGATCTGATTGCCCAGCTAAAGGACAGGCCCCTGGGAAGCAGGCTTCTTCTTCCGGAGGTCATGTTTAAAAACGGAGAGGATATTTTCCTGGACGATGTGACAAAGGCTCAGGCGGAAAATGCTTTACAGATTCCGATTCATATAGTAAAATCCAGCGGGTACCAGCTGTTGGAGGCCATCCTTAACCCGGAGGCCGCCAGACTTCAGACGGCAGCCCATGGAAATTATGAACCTTAAGCCTTTCAGAAAGGAGATTATATGAGCAAACCAGTTGTAGCGATTGTCGGAAGGCCCAACGTGGGAAAATCCACGCTGTTTAATGTCCTTGCCGGACGGACAATCTCCATTGTAAAAGATACCCCGGGTGTGACCCGCGACCGGATTTATGCGGACTGTACCTGGTTAAACAACGCCTTTACCTTAATTGATACCGGAGGAATCGAGCCGGATTCCTCCGATATCATCCTGTCCCAGATGCGGGAGCAGGCCCAGATCGCCATCGATACGGCCGATGTGATTATTTTCATCGTAGATGTGCGCCAGGGCCTGGTGGACTCGGATTTCAAAGTGGCCGACATGCTAAGAAAGTCCAGAAAGCCGGTGATTCTGGCGGTCAACAAGGTGGACAGCTTTGAAAAATTCGGCAACGATGTCTACGAGTTTTACAACCTTGGCATCGGGGATCCCATTGCTGTTTCCGCAGCCTCCAGACTGGGACTTGGAGAGCTTCTGGACGAAGTGGTCAAGCATTTCACCCAGGAGCAGTACAGCGACGAAGAGGATGACCGGCCCCGGATTGCCATTGTGGGAAAACCCAATGTGGGAAAATCCTCCATCGTCAATAAACTGCTGGGCGAAAACCGGGTGATCGTTTCTCAGATCGCCGGCACCACCAGAGATGCGGTAGATACGGAAATTGTGAGAAACGGAACGGAATACGTCTTTATCGATACAGCCGGGCTGCGCCGCAAAAGCAAGATCAAGGAGGACCTGGAGCGGTACAGCATCATCCGTACGGTAACGGCAGTGGAGCGGGCCGATGTGGTGTTAATGGTCATCGATGCCGTGGAAGGCGTCACTGAGCAGGACGCGAAAATTGCCGGCATTGCCCATGACCGGGGAAAAGGCATCATCGTTGTAGTCAACAAATGGGATGCTATCGAGAAAAATGACAAAACCATCTACGAATATACAAGAAAGCTGAAGGAAATTCTTTCCTTCATGCCCTACGCGGAGTACATCTTCGTGTCCGCCCTGACCGGACAGCGTCTGGAAAAGCTTTTCTCCCTCATCGATATGGTGCGGGAGAACCAGAACATGCGGGTAGCCACCGGCGTTCTCAATGAAATCGTTTCCGAGGCCGTGGCCATGCAGCAGCCTCCTTCCGATAAAGGCAAACGGCTAAAGATTTATTATGCGACGCAGGTGGCCGTCAAACCGCCTACCTTCGTGGTCTTTGTCAATGATAAGGAGTTAATGCATTTCTCCTATACCAGATATCTGGAAAACAAGATCCGGGAGGCCTTCGGTTTCCGGGGAACGGCCTTAAAATTCATCATTCGGGAACGGAAGGAGAAGGAATAAGCGATGGTACGAATCATTTGTCTCCTGACAGGTTATGTATTCGGCCTTTTTCAGACCGGATATCTTTACGGAAGAATGAACCACATCGACATCCGCAATTACGGAAGCGGAAATTCGGGAACCACCAATGCCCTCCGGGTGTTGGGGAAAAAAGCCGGACTCATTGTATTCCTGGGCGATTTCTTCAAAATGGTGCTTGCCTGCTTTCTTGTCAGGCTGGTGTTGGGTTCTGATCCCAATACAGACTTATATGTGCTTTATACGGGCCTTGGCGTTGTTTTAGGACACAATTTCCCCTGCTATCTGCACTTTAAAGGCGGAAAGGGAATTGCTTCCATGGCCGGCCTTCTGATCTCCATGGACTGGCGGGTGGCTTTGGTCTGCGGCGTTGTATTTTTGATTACGGTGATTCTCACCAGATATGTATCCTTAGGCTCCATTTTCGTGGTGATTCTGTTTTTTATCCAGATGGTTTTCTACGAATCCCGGGGAGTCTATCAGGTAGCACCGGACAGCCGGATGGAATTTTACCTGCTGGCAGGAATTCTGACCGTTATGGCCATCTGGCGCCACCGGACCAACATCAGCCGTCTGCTGTCGGGAACAGAAAACAAACTTTGGGGAAATAAAAAGAAATCTTAGAGGGGGCTTATACATGGAAAAAATTGGTATCATCGGTTCCGGAACCTGGGGAACAGCCATTGGAATCCTTTTGTCCAACAACGGCCACGAGGTTACGCTCTGGTCAGCGATTCCGGAGGAAATTGAGGAGCTGAAGCAGAGCCGCCGTCATCCCAACCTGCCGGAGGCAGAGCTGCCGGAGGGGATCCGGTTTACTGCCGACCTGGCGGAAGCAATGGAAGAAAAGGATCTGCTGGTCATGGCCGTGCCGTCGGTCTTTGTAAGGCAGACCGCAAAAAAAATGAATCCTCTCTGCAGGGACGGACAGCTGATTGTAAACGTGTCCAAGGGCCTGGAG
Organism: Candidatus Copromonas faecavium (nom. illeg.); assembly: GCA_018712915.1. Lineage (GTDB taxonomy): Bacteria > Bacillota > Clostridia > Lachnospirales > Lachnospiraceae > Copromonas > Copromonas faecavium. The sequence goes on from DVGC01000044.1 coordinate 12,803, forward strand.
GAGGAAACGCTCAGTACCATGTCCATGATTCTTGAAGAGGAACTCCCCATGGCGGAGGTAGCCGTGCTTTCCGGTCCCAGCCATGCGGAGGAAGTAAGCAGAGGGCTTCCCACCACCTGTGTGGCCGGTGCCCATAAGCGGGTTGTCGCCGAATATGTACAGTCTGTTTTCATGAGCCCGGTCTTTCGCGTTTACACAAGCCCGGATGTTCTTGGCATTGAGACAGGTGCGGCATTAAAGAACGTCGTGGCTCTGGCTGCCGGAACTGCCGACGGGCTTGGCTACGGAGACAATACAAAGGCAGCCCTGATCACAAGAGGCATGGCAGAAATCGCCAGGCTGGGCGTTGCCATGGGCGGAAAAGCCCAGACCTATGCCGGACTGTCCGGAATCGGCGATCTGATTGTCACCTGTGCCAGCATGCACAGCCGGAACCGCCGGGCAGGAATCCTCATCGGAAAAGGCTATTCCATGGAGGAAGCCATGAAAGAAGTCAACATGGTGGTGGAAGGCGTTTATTCGGCCAAGGCAGCCTTAACCCTTTCCAAAAAATACGGCGTTCCCATGCCCATTGTGGAGCAGGTAAACCAGGTTCTGTTTGAAGGCAAGTCCCCCAAGGATGCCGTTTCCGATCTGATGCTTCGGGACAGGCGAATTGAAAACAGCGATCTGCCCTGGGAGCAGTAGCAGTCCTGGTACGCGCTCTGCGAAGCCGGGTTTCCTGCTGCAGGATTCAAACCCATAAACCCGGGATTCCTTCCGTGGGATTCAAACCCGTAAATCCGGGTTCCCTTCACAGGCCCGGCATTCCCTGTGACATAAAAAAATCCCCCCTGCATATACTTTAGCAGTATAACAAGCCTGCAAATAAAAAGTCAAGGCTAAATTGATGAACATTGAAAATTTTATACAGGTTGAAAAAATAGGTATCACAATAAGACCACCACGCCTGTGCTGGCCTGAAAAAGTATTGTGGAATTATT
>DVGC01000045.1 GCA_018712915.1 Candidatus Copromonas faecavium (nom. illeg.)
GTGCGGGAAATCCGCCTGAGGGCCGGAAAGCCGGTGCTGATGCTTACCGACTGCGGGGAACAGATGCTTTTTGATGACGGGGTTCTGCGAAAAACGGACGGGGGAAAGAAAAAGGCGCGGAGGGAACGGAGAATACAGAAAATACAAAGAATACAGGGGGATGAAAATGGACAGGAAACACAGGGAGAAACAGAGCTGTATCCGGTCATTGCAGACAAAATGCTCCTAAAAGGGCTGATGGAAACCTTTTCCAGACATTCTCTGTATGCATTTGAAGAAGAAATCGGACAGGGATTTCTCACCATCGAGGGCGGGCACCGGGTCGGAATTTCCGGGAAAGCGGTGGTTTCCGGCCATGAAATCAGAACGATACGGGAAATTTCCGGACTAAATATCCGGATTGCCCATGAAGTAAAAGGATGTGCAGACTCTGTGCTGCCCTGGCTGTTTCGGGACGGGGAGTTTCTGGATACACTGATTGTGTCGCCGCCGGGAGCCGGAAAGACAACGATTCTGCGTGATTTGATCCGGCAGATTTCCGATGGAGGAGACTGGTTTGAAGGCAGGAATGTATCCGTGGTGGACGAGCGTTCGGAAATTGGAGCCTGTGTCCAGGGAGTTCCCCAGTGTGATCTGGGGATGCGGACAGACATTCTGGATGGGTGTCCGAAGGCAGAGGGCCTTATGATGATGCTCCGTTCCATGGCTCCGCAGGTGCTGGCTGTGGATGAAATCGGGACGGAAAAGGATTTGGAGGCGGTCCGGTATGGAATGAACTGCGGCTGCCGGATCCTGGCGACGGTTCATGGCGATTCGGCGGAGGGTATTATGAGAAAAAGGGAAATCTCCGAACTCATCAGAGAAGGATGGTTTTCAAGGATGGTGGTGCTGTCCAAGAGGCCGAAGCCGGGGACTGTAATCGGGATTTATGATGAGACAGGAAGGCTGCTGACCAGTTTTGGGGAGCAGGAACCATGGATAGAGAGAAAGGAAGTGGTTTGATGAGGTATCTGGGGCTGTTAGCTATGGCTATTGGCTGTATCGGAATTGGATTTCTGGCTGCAGATGGATGGAAGGAACGTCTGGAGATTCTGAAACTTTTGCGGCAGATGATTTACCATTTAAAGGGGCGGATCCTTTATGCCAATGAAACGCTTCCTGAAGCTCTGGGGGAAGTGGGGAGCCGTTTTGAAGAAGGCAGAACCGGAATGCTTTTGGAGCCTGGAAAGCTGTTTTTGCGAGTGAAGGAACGGATGGAGCAGGACAGGAGTCTTCCCTTTTTTGTTGTATGGAAAGAGGAAATCGAAAAGCTGCCTGCGGATTTTCCCATGGACAAGGCGGACCGGCAGGCTCTGGTGGCTCTGGGAGAAAACCTTGGTTATGCGGATCGGGAAATGCAGGAGAGGACCTTATTGTTTTACCTGGAACAGACAGATGATTCCATCCGCTATCTGAAAAAAGAGCTGGAAGGAAGGATGAAGCTGTACCGAAGTCTGGGGATGGCCGCCGGACTGTTCCTTCTGGTGGTGCTGGCGTAAGGAGGAGGCATGAGCGTTAATCTGATTTTTAAAATTGCGGCGGTGGGCATTCTGGTGTCTGTGATCTGTCAGGTGCTGAAGCACAGCGGAAGGGAGGACCAGGCTTTTCTGACCAGCCTTGCGGGGCTGATTCTGGTGCTGTTCTGGATTGTGCCGTATATTTATGAACTGTTTGAAACCATTAAAAACCTGTTTGCACTGTAGGCGGGGAGGCGGGCACATGACCATCGTACAGACAGCCATTCTGGGGATCGCGGCAGTGGTTTTGGCGGTTCAGATTAAGTCTCTGCGGGCGGAGTATTCCGTGTATCTGATTCTTACGGCGGCACTCATCATCGGATTTTTGGGAATAACACGGCTGGAACTGATTGTGGACACCGCCAGGCAGCTGGGTTCCTATATCCGGATAGACCATGTTTACCTGACCGCCCTTTTAAAGATGGTGGGAATTACCTATATTGCGGAGTTTGCGTCTGGGATCTGTAAGGATGCCGGATATTCCGCACTGGGGACACAGATTGAGATGTTTGGAAAGCTTTCGATTCTGGCAGTCAGTGCGCCGATTCTGCTGGCGCTTTTTGAGACATTAGAGGGGTTAATGGAATGAACCGGAGGCAGACAGGTATGAGAAACGTGCATCCATTTTTGGCGTGTTTCTTTGTAGCCGCAGCGGCCGCTTTTTTTACAGGATTTACCGGAATCTGCGGAATCGGAACCGTGACAGCCTGGGGAGCAGCCAGGGAGGAGGCGGCAGGGGCCGGGGGCTTCACTCTGGAGGATTTTCAGACGGAGGAAATTGATGAATTTCTTTCGGGACTGTCTGGAACCTATGGGGAAACCATATCTTTTCGGGGGATCATGGAGGAACTTTTGGCCGGAAACCTGGATCAGGCGGCGGAAGACGGCGCCAAAGCAGTAGGAGAGGCCCTGTTTTCTGAGGTTCGCACCAATGCGGCGCTGATGGGGCAGATCGTGGCACTGGCACTGGTAGGAGCAGTTTTTTCCAGCTTTTCTGAAATTTTCGGTGCAGGACATCTGTCAGAAACCGGCTTTTACGTGATTTATCTCTGCATTATGGCCTTTCTTGCCGCCAGTTTTTATGCCAGCATTCAGGTGGCGGAGGAAGTGGCCGGTGATATTTTGGAGTTTATGCGGCTTATGCTGCCTGCGTATTTTCTGGCCGTGACCATGGCCGGCGGGGCCATTACCTCTGCGGCGGTCTGCGGCTTTACCTTCGGAGCCATCAGCCTGGTGCAGGGAGTTGTCTGCGGCCTTCTGCTTCCGCTGATGCGGATTTATATGCCTTTGGTACTGGCGGCCAATCTGTTTAAAGAGGATATGATTTCCAGACTGACAGAGCTTTTGAGGGTTCTGATTTCCTGGACCATGAAAACATTATTTGGCATCGTGGTCGGGTTCCATCTGATTCAGGGGCTGGTTCTTCCCCAGGCAGACGCGCTGAAAAACTCGGCAGCCATGCGGCTGGTGGAGATGATCCCAGGTGTTGGCTCCGGGGCGGGGGCTGTCTCCCAGATTGTGATGGGGTCAGGGATCCTGATTAAGAATACAGCGGGAGCGGCAGCCGTGGTGGTCCTTCTTTTTCTTGCGGCAGTTCCGGTGCTGAAGCTTCTGCTTTTAATGGCTCTTTATTATCTGGCAGCGGCAGCCATGCAGCCGGTGTGTGATAAACGGCTGGTTTCCTGCATGGCGCAGGCGGCAAAAGGGCATGGGATGCTTCTTGGTATTGTGGGGTATTCCCTGGCACTGTTCGCAGTAACCATTGCCATTCTCTGTATTTCCACCAATGCGTCTTACTATGCAGGGTGATGGATGTAGAGGAAATCTGGGGAGGCGGGATATGGAGGGAATTTATCAGTGGGTCAGGAGCCTGGTGTTCTATTTGATTTTTTCGACCATGCTCATGAACCTTTTGCCGGATAAACGGTATGAAAAATATCTGCGCCTGTTTACCGGTGTCATATTTCTTCTTCTGTTTTTCCGTCCGTTTACGGATTTAACCGGAATAGAAGCAAGAATAGCAGGCGCATTTGAACAGCTGTCATTCCGAAATGATGTACAGTCTTTGAAGCGGGAAATGGAGGATGTGGATCAGGAACGGATGATGCGGATGCTGGAAGGATACCGGAAGGCGGTAGAAACAGACCTGGAAACGATGGCGGAGACGGGGGCGATGGAGTGCCGGGAGGTTCATGCAGCGCTTAATATGGATGCAGACAGCGAAAGCTTTGGGAGTCTGACGGGGATTAAGATTCGCGTTGGGCCGGCAGAGGATTTTTCCGGTTTGAGCCAGGAGGAAAAACGGAGCAGGCGGTATCAGCTTAACCGGGAAATGGGTGATCTGAAGGAGAGGATCGGTGAGTATTATGGACTGGAAGAACATCAAATGGAAATCTATCTGGAAGCTGAATAAAGAGCGGGTGATCTTCCTGCTTTGTGCGGGAATGCTTCTGTTTGTCATCTCGATTCCTGCAGAACGTCCGGGAGCCGGAGCGGATGGGACGGCCCAAAGTGCGGGAATCGGAAATAACGAGGGAACTTCGGGAAGTGATACGGGAACCGCAGGCAGTACAGGAGCCGCAGACGGAGATGGTTTTGGAATTTCCGGAAGTATGAGCTATGAGGAAGAGCTGGAAAACCGGATCCGGGAAATTTTAAGAGGTGTGGACGGCGTGGGAGAGGTGGATGTGATGGTGGTTTTGAAATCCTCGGAAGAAAAGGTGTTCCGGGTGGACAGAACTTCCTCTGTTTCGGTAAGCAGCACCGGGACCGGGGAAACAGGGGGCGAAGAGCGGCAGGAGGAGTTTTCTGAGAGCACCGTATTGGAGGGGCAGAATCAGGGGCCCATTGTGGAGAAGGAGCTGCGGCCGGAGATTTCCGGAATTATTATCAGCGCGGAAGGAGGAGGGAGTGAAGTGGTAAAGGCGGAGGTTTCCCAGGCCATGGAGGCATTATTCGGACTTCCGCAGCATAAGATAAAAGTATTAAAGAGGGTAAAAGAAGGAGTCTGAGGAATGAAACGTATATTCAGGAGAAACCAGATCATTATCACCACACTGGCGGTCATGATTGCGGCGGCCGGGTATCTGAATTATTCTGCCAAGAGGGAGGCGGCGGGGACGGACGTTTATGAGGCGGGCATGATGGAAATTTCTGATGAAGACATTCTGGCGGAGAATCAGGCCAGCTCTCTGGCTGATGATGGAAGCCTTACGGAAATTGCCAGCCTGGATGGAGACGGGGAAGAGCTTCTTCCTGACGGCAATGTGGCGGCCGGGGCCAGCGTGGCAGAAGGCGGCAGCATGGCATCGGAAGCGGAGCAGGCTGCCGGAAGCCAGGATGCGGAGGCTGCCGGAAGTGACATGGCCGGGGAGACCGGGATGGCAGACGCAGGGATAGCCGGAGAGGCAGGAGTTCCGGATGCATCCGGTACAGATTCGGCAGAGGCCGGTATGGAAAATCCCGGGGAAGCGGTACTGACCAACGGCACCAGCGTATCGGAATACATAGCCGGCGTTCAGCTGAACAGAGAGCAGATCCGGGCAAAAAATAAGGAGACTCTGATGCAGCTTATCAACAGCGACCAGATTTCAGAAGCAGAAAAACAGGCAGCCGTTCAGAATATGATTGAGCTGACGGAGATCTCAGAAAAAGAAAATGCGGCAGAGACGCTCTTAAAGGCCAAGGGCTTTGTGGACCCGGTGGTTTCCATTACCGACGGACAGGTAGACGTGGTGGTGAACGCGGTTTCCATCACCGATCAGGAGCGGGCACAGATTGAAGATATTGTAAAGAGAAAGACGGAAGTTGGAGCCGACGGAATTGTGATCACCCTGATGGATCTGGCGGAATAAGAGGCGGCAAAAAACACAGAAAGCCTATGCAAACTCCGAAGTTTATGATAAAATGAGCGAAAGCGAGCCTGTGGGAGCTTGCTCACACGAGGCGAGCGGCGAATGCCTGCCGCAGGCGAAGCCTGTGGCAAACGGGAGCGAAAGCGAGCCTGTGGGAGCTTGCTCACACGAGGCGAGCGGCGAATGCTGGCCGCAGGCGAAGCCTGTGGCAGGCTGGGGCGGCAGCAAAATACAGATTCGGATTGCAGGAGGTGTTATTGTGGCAGCAGAGACAGAGAGAACCAGTCATAAAGTTTATGAGAAAGATACCATCGGTGAGGTTCAGATTGCCGACGAAGTAGTGGCGATCATTGCAGGACTTGCGGCAACAGAAGTGGAAGGCGTAGACTCCATGGCCGGAAACGTGACCAACGAGCTGGTAAGCCGCCTGGGAATGAAGAATCTTTCCAAAGGCGTTAAAGTGGACGTGACAGAGGAGCATGTCAGCGTGGGACTGTCCTTGAATATCAAGTACGGCTACAGCATCCCGGCTGTCTGCGAAACCGTTCAGGAGAAGGTGAAAAACGCCATTGAAAACATGACCGGACTTACGGTCCTGGAGGTTAATATTAAGATTGCCGGCGTCAGTCTGGAGGAGAAATAAGCAAAATGTGTCAAGCGGGCGGTTTCCTTTTACGGGGAGACAGCCCGCTTTTCACCCTGGAAGAAATTCCGGTTTTATATCGACTGGAAAATCATTGGAAATGCCGTCTCTGTGACAGAAAAACGCCCTGGAACAAGGGCGCTGCGGCGAAGCAGAACGGGAGGAGAAAACGGCGCTTTTTATGTTCTGCAGGAAGGGAAGATCCGGTATGGAACTTTTTTGTTTCCGTGCGGGAACCCCGGCCTTTTCACAGATTTGTGCAGGTCTTTCCGCAGATTTGGGACTTGTGGAAGGCCCTGTTTTCATGTATAATCAGACTTTAGAGAAGCAGTTAAGAAATACGGAGGTAGCGGAGTGACCAGGAGAGAAGCAAGGGAGCATTGCTTTAAGATGCTGTTCTGCCAGGATTTTTATCCGGCGGAGGAAAAAGAGGAGCAGCTGGTGCAGTATTTTGAAGCGCCGGCGGAGGATGAAAGCAACGAAAAAGGCGTGGATGAGATCCTTCATCAGGTTGCGATGACCGAGGAGGAGCGGAAAACTCTGGAAGAACGGGTGGAAAACATTATGGCCCGGATTCCGGAAATTGACAGGCAGATCGACGAGGTGGCAGAGGGCTGGAAAACCAGACGGATGGGAAAGGTTGAGCTTACGATTCTGCGCCTGGCCGTATATGAAATCAAGGAAGACGAGAAAATCCCGGACAAGGTTGCCATCAACGAGGCGGTGGAACTTGCGAAAAAATTCGGCGGAAAGGATGCGCCCTCCTTCGTCAATGGAGTTTTGGCCAGACTGGTATAGGATTTGCGGTTATGGCGGGAGTTTATTCGGTTACTCAGGTAAATTCGTATATTAAGAGTATGTTTACCCAGGACTTCCTTCTTCGCCGTCTTTCGGTGAAGGGGGAAGTTTCCAACTGTAAGTATCACAGCTCCGGGCATATTTATTTCACATTGAAGGACAGCGGAGGCACCCTGTCGGCGGTGATGTTTGCCAGACAGAGACAGGGGCTGAAATTCCGCCTGGAGGAAGGCCAGCAGGTGGTTGTAAAGGGTACGGTGGACGTCTATGAACGGGACGGGAAATACCAGCTCTATGCATCTGAAATCGAGCTTTCCGGCCGGGGAGATCTGTATCTGAAGTTTGAGAAGCTTCTGCGGGAGCTGGAGGAAATGGGAATGTTCGCGGCCCAGTACAAACGGCCCATTCCCAGGTATGCAAAAACCGTGGGAATCATAACGGCTCCCACAGGCGCCGCCATCCGGGACATCATGAATATTTCTTCCAGAAGGAACCCGTATGTTCAGCTGGTTTTGTATCCGGCCCTGGTTCAGGGTACCGGAGCGAAAGAGAGCATTGTAAAAGGGATCCGGACCCTGGATGCCATGGGGCTGGATGTGCTGATTGTGGGACGGGGCGGCGGTTCCATTGAAGATTTGTGGGCATTTAATGAGGAAGAAGTGGCCAGGGCCATTTTTGCCTGCCGGACGCCGGTGATTTCGGCTGTGGGCCATGAAACGGATGTGACCATTTCCGATTATGTGGCGGATCTGCGGGCGCCTACCCCTTCGGCTGCCGCGGAGCTGGCAGTGTTTGATTATGCCCGGTTTCAGGCAGACCTGGCGATGCGCAGGCAGAAACTTTACCGGGAAATGGCCTTTCATCTGGAGCAGAATAAGAGCCGGCTTAAGAGAACGGAACTTTCTTTAAAGCTTCATCATCCCAGCCATCAGCTGCGGGAAAATGAAAAACGGCTGGTGGATTTGGAGGAACGGCTGTTAAGGCAGATGAAGGGACGGCTGGAACGGGATCGGAGCCGGAGCATGCAGACAGAGGAACGGCTGGCGCTTTCCATGGACCGGCGGCTGGAAGCAGATAAACGGAGGCTTGCCCTGTTAAGCCAACGGCTGTGGGGGCTTTCTCCCTTAAAGCAGTTAAGCCGGGGATATGGATTTGTGACGGATGAAGATGGAAAACGGCTTCAGTCGGTAACACAGGCTCCGGAAGGTTCGCTGATTACGGTTCATGTGACGGACGGACGGCTGAAAGCGAAGGTTCTGGAGCGTCAGGAGGAACAGCATGGATGAGAAGGCAAGAAAGGAGCTGACAGTGGAGGAAACGCTGGAGGCTCTGGATCAGCTGATAGATGAGATGGAAAAAGGAGACGGGTCTTTAGAGGATGCGTTCCGGAACTATGAGGAAGGCATGAAGCTGGTAAAAAGCTGCAACGAAAAAATAGAGACCATTGAAAAAAAGATACTAGTATTAAGCGGGGAGGAAACCGGAGAAGAAGCCGGTGCGGAGGATGAAAAGGATGAGCTCCATTTTTAATGAATGGCTTGCGAAAGCGACAGAGGAAACAGAGGCGGTTGTTTACGATTACCTGCCCAAAGAGGAAGGTCATCAGAAAACGATTTTTTCTGCCATGAACTACAGTGTAAAGGCAGGCGGAAAGCGGCTGCGCCCGCTCTTAATGAGAGAGGCCTACCGGATGTTTGGGGGAACAGGAAAAGAGGTTGAGCCCTTTATGGCGGCCATGGAGATGATTCACACATCATCTCTGATTCATGATGATCTGCCCTGCATGGATAACGACGAATTCCGCAGGGGAAAACCCACCACCTGGAAGGTATTCGGCTACGATATGGCGGTGCTTGCGGGAGATGCACTGATGATTTTTGCTTTTGAGACGGCATCCCGCGCGTTTTCCATGGGAGCCGATCCGCAGAGAGTGGGACAGGCCATCAAAATTCTGGCGGAGAAAACGGGAATTTACGGCATGATCGGCGGTCAGACTGTGGATGTGGAGCTGACGGGAAAACCGGTGCCGAAGGAAAAGCTGGATTTTATCTACCGGCTGAAGACAGGTGCCCTTCTGGAGGCGTCTCTGATGATTGGAGCGGTTCTTGCGGGTGCGTCTGAGGAAGAAGTTGGAGCCATGGAACAGATTGCTGCCGACGTGGGACTGGCTTTCCAGGTTCAGGACGATATTCTGGATGTGACCAGTACGGAGGAAGCGCTTGGAAAGCCGGTTTTAAGCGATGAAAAGAACCAGAAGACCACTTATGTAACCCTGGAAGGGCTGGAAAAGGCCGGACAGGACGTGCGGGAGATTTCCGAGCGTGCGCTCAGGCAGCTTAAAGCGCTGCCGGGAGAAAAGGAGCATCTTGAGGGAATCATCGCTATGCTGGTAGAACGGGAAAAATAGGTCGGAAGGGAGTGAGCCGATATGCTGCTTGATCAGATCAAACAGTCTTCGGATATCAAGAAACTGACAGAGGAAGAATATCCGGTTCTTGCTCAGGAAATCCGTCAGTTTTTAATTGAAAAAATCAGCCATACGGGCGGCCATCTGGCCTCCAATCTGGGGGTGGTGGAGCTGACCATGGCTCTCCATCTGGCCTTTGATCTGCCAAAGGACAAAATTATCTGGGATGTGGGCCACCAGGCGTATACCCATAAGCTGCTGAGCGGCAGAAAGGCCGGTTTTGATGAGCTGAGGCAGTTCGGCGGAATGAGCGGCTTTCCAAAGAGAAAGGAAAGCCCTTATGATGCCTTTGATACGGGGAACAGCTCCACCTCCATCTCGGCAGGACTGGGAATTGCTCAGGCCAGGGAGATCATGGGGGAGGATTATTCGGTGATTTCCGTCATCGGAGACGGAGCCCTGACCGGCGGGATGGCCTACGAGGCCTTAAACAATGCGGCCCAGATGAAGAAGAATTTTATTATCGTATTAAATGATAATAAGATGTCTATTTCGGAAAATGTGGGCGGCATGTCCCGGTATTTAAGCAGCGTCCGGACCAGGGAGAGCTATGCAAAGCTGAAAAAAGGGGTGGACCAGGCCTTAAGCTCCATTCCTGTGGTGGGAAAGAGCATGTCCTACGGCCTGTATCTGGCGAAAAACGGCTTAAAGCAGTTCTTTGTATCGGGGATGCTTTTTGAAGATATGGGAATTACCTATCTGGGCCCTGTGGACGGCCATAATGTTCAGGAGATTGTCCAGACATTAAAGGAAGCCAAACGGGTTCAGCATGCGGTGCTGGTTCATGTGATCACAAAAAAGGGAAAGGGCTACGCACCGGCGGAAAAAAATCCTGCCAGATTTCATGGAGTGGATCCCTTCGATATTGCTACGGGAAAGCCGTTAAAGAAAAAGGAATATCCCAGCTATACGGATGTATTTTCAAAGAAAATCTGTGAGCTGGCCCAGGAAAATGAAAAGATTGTGACGCTGACGGCGGCCATGCCTGACGGCACCGGCCTTACGAAGTTTTCTAAAAAATTTCCAGACCGGTTTTTTGACGTGGGAATTGCTGAGGCCCATGCGGTGACGGCTGCGGCGGGAATGGCGTCTGTGGGCTTAAAACCAGTGGTGGCAGTGTATTCTTCTTTCCTGCAGCGCGGCTATGACCAGGTGCTTCATGATGTCTGTCTTCAGAATCTGCCGGTGCTGTTTGCCATTGACCGGGCAGGACTGGTGGGAAGCGACGGAGAAACGCATCAGGGTATTTTTGACATTTCGTTTTTAAGTCTGGTGCCGGGAATGACTATCATGGCGCCGAAGAACCACTGGGAGCTGGAGGATATGCTGGAATTCGGCGTGAACTTTGACGGTCCTCTGGCCATCCGCTATCCGAGGGGAGAGGCCTATCGGGGACTTTCCCAGTTCCGGAGCCCGGTGGAATACGGGAAGGCAGAAATGCTTTATGAGGAAAAGGACATCGCCCTGTTTGCCCTGGGCAGCATGGTCAGCACCGGAGAGCATGTGCGGGAGAAGTTAAAGGCACGGGGCTATTCCTGCACCCTGGTCAACGCCAGATTTGCCAAGCCCATGGATACGGAGATGCTGGACAGGCTGTGTAAAAGCCACAGGCTGATTGTGACCATGGAAGAAAATGTGCTGCGGGGCGGACTGGGAATGTGCGCGACCAGATATATCCATGAACATTATCCGGAAATCCGTGTGATTCAGGTGGCGCTGCCGGATGCTTATGTGGAGCATGGAAATGTTTCTCTTTTACGGGAAATGCTGGGCATTGACAGTGATTCGGTGATCCGGAGGCTGGAACGGGAATATCTGAATCCAGGGAAAGAGCATGAGATGCCGGAAGCGGAATGCCGGACTGAGGAGCAGCCGGGGACAGAGAAGGAAACGGAAACGCGCACGGAACGGACGGAAACCGGAAGGATTCCGGGCGGACAGACGCAGGAAATTACTTCAGAGGAAAAGGAGCGTCAGGATTCATGAAAGAACGGCTGGATGTGCTGCTTGTAAAGCGGAACCTGGCGGAATCCAGGGAAAAGGCCAAGGCCATTATTATGTCCGGCATCGTCTATGTGGACGGACAGAAGGAGGATAAGGCCGGTTCCATGTTTGAGGAAACGGCCCCCATCGAGGTGCGGGGAAGCACGCTGAAATATGTGAGCCGGGGCGGCCTGAAGCTGGAAAAGGCCATGGAACGGTTTGGCGTCGGTCTGGCGGATAAGGTGTGCATGGATGTGGGCGCATCGACCGGAGGCTTTACGGACTGCATGCTGCAGAATGGAGCCAGAAAGGTATATTCGGTGGATGTGGGACACGGACAGCTGGCCTGGAAGCTGCGCAATGACGAGAGGGTGGTCTGCATGGAAAAGACCAACATCCGTTATGTTACGCCGGAAGATATTCCGGAGCCGGTGCAGTTTGTTTCCATCGATGTTTCGTTTATTTCCCTGACAAAGGTGCTGGGGCCGGTGAAGGAGCTGATGGAGCCGGAAGGCGACGTGGTCTGCCTGATAAAACCCCAGTTTGAGGCCGGACGGGAAAAAGTCGGGAAAAAAGGTGTGGTCCGGGATCCGAAGGTCCATCTGGAAGTGATTCAGATGGTGGCTTCCTTTGCCGGAAGCATCGGACTCGAGGCTCTTCATCTGGACTTTTCCCCCATTAAAGGGCCGGAAGGGAATATTGAATATCTGCTTCATCTGAAAAAACATCCGGGAGAGGAACGCTTTGAAAATCTTCTGCCGGAGGCGGAAGCCATCGTGGGGCAGGCACATCAGACACTGGATTCATAATGGTACAGGGGTATGAAACATTTTTTTATTGTGGTCAATGAAGATAAAGAAAGCGCCGGCGTTCTGGGAGAACAGATCAGGGACAGCTTAAAAAGACGGGGATGCCGGGCGGAGCTTTCTGACGAGCTTCCCGCCGGAGGTGTTCCGGAAGAAACGGAATGTGTGATTACCCTGGGCGGTGACGGAACATTGATTCGGGCGGCCAGAAATTTAAACGGGAAGCAAATCCCCATGGTGGGAATCAATCTGGGGGGACTGGGATACCTGACTCAGCTTGGCCGGAGCGGCAACGTGGAAGAACTTCTGGATGCGCTCTGTATGGACAGGTTTACGGTTCAGGATCGGATGATGCTTAAGGGAACGGTTTACCAGAACGGGAAAAAGGTGACGGAAAGCGTGGCCCTTAACGACATTGTGGTCAGCCGGGAAGGGAAGCTGCGGGTTTTGAAGCTGCGGATTTATGTGGATGGTCAGTTTCTGAATGAGTACAGTGCGGATGGAATGATTGTGGCGACGCCAACCGGTTCCACGGCATATAACCTGTCTGCAGGAGGCCCCATTGCCCAGCCGGACGGTCAGCTTATGATTCTAACGCCGGTCTGCCCCCATACCTTAACCTCCAGGACGATTGTATTCGGCCCGGAGAGCCGGATTCGGATTGAGATTCCAAAAGAAAGCGGAGCAGGGCAGATGGCCGCCTTTGACGGAGATTTGATTGTGGGCCTGTCCGGAGGAGATTACCTGGAAGTGGAGCGGGCAGAGACAGTCACCAGGGTGATCCGGCTGGACAACCGGTCGTTTCTTGATATTTTAAAAAACAAAATGTACGAGGCTTAAAACAGCCTGGCAGCAGTCGGATGCAGACGGGATACGGAAGGGAAAGGAGCGTCATCGGACATGAAAGTGGACAGACACAGCAAAATTGTTGAGCTGATTGGGAAGTACCAGATTGAGACTCAGGAAGAACTGGCGGAATATTTAAAACAGGCCGGTTATCAGGTGACTCAGGCAACGGTTTCCAGGGATATCCGGGAACTGAAGCTGACCAAGGTGCAGGGCGAAAACGGGCGGCAGCGGTATTCGGTCATGCATGCCCAGCGGGATTTCAGCGAAAAATATCTGCGGATTTTCCGGGACTGTTACGTGTCCATGGATATGGCTCAGAACCTTCTTGTTATTAAAACCGTTTCGGGAATGGCCATGGCGGTGGCAGAGGCCCTGGATGTTATCGGATTTCATGAGCTGGTTGGCTGTGTGGCCGGAGACAATACGATCCTGTGCGCGGTCCGGACGGTGGACGATACGATTATCCTGATGGACAAGTTAAAGAAGCTTCTGGCGGAGCAATAGGGAGGTGACGGCATGCTGCTTGGCTTGGGGGTGAAAAACCTGGCCCTGATTGAGGAGGCCGACGTGTCATTTACGGAGGGACTCAATATTCTGACAGGAGAAACGGGAGCCGGAAAATCCATCATCATCGGCTCCATTGGCCTGGCTCTGGGCGCGAAGGCCTCCAGAGATATGATTCGCCAGGGCGAAGAAAGCGCGTCCATCCAGCTGGTTTTTTCGGTGGATGATGAGGAGAGAAGGAAGGCCCTGGAGGAGCTTTCAGTGGCTCCTGATGAGGAAGGTATTTTAATCATTTCTAAAAAAATCACGCAGGCACGGAGCATCAGCCGGGTCAATGATGAGACGGTTACGACGGCAAAACTTCGCGCAGTCACCGGCCTGCTTCTGGACATGCATGGACAGCATGAGCATCAGTCGCTTCTTCATAAACAGAAGCATCTGGAAATTCTTGATGAATATTCACGGACAGAAACGGAAAAACTGAAAAGAGAAGCTGCTTCCTGCTATCATTCCTACCAGCAGATGGAAAGGAAACTGGAAGAATTTTCCATGGACGGGGAGAGCAGGCGCCGGGAGGAGGATTTCCTTAAGTTTGAAATCGGAGAAATAGAGGGAGCGGGAATCCGGCCCGGAGAGGAAGAAGAGCTGGCAGGCGTATGCAGGCGTTTTTCCCATAGTCAGAAAATCATGGAGGCTTTAACAGAAGCTTACCGTGCTTCGGACGGGGATGCCTTAAGCCGGGCCATCAGGCAGGTGGAAGGTGTCATTTCCTATGATGGGACGCTTTCGGGAATTGCGGACAGCCTGAAGGACGCGGAAAGTATTTTGAGTGATTTGAGCCGCTCGATTTCCGATTATATGGAAACCATGGACTTTTCTGAGGAGGAGCTGCGGACGGCGGAGAAACGGCTGGATGTGGTTCGCGGGCTGATGGCCAAATACGGCGGAACAGAAGAAGCGGTTTTAAAAAGCCTGGAGGAGAAGAAGGCGCGTCTTTCTCAGCTGGAGCATTTTGAGGAACTGGCCGGGGAGGCAAGGATTCAGTTTGAGGAACAGAAAAAGCGGCTGACGGAAGCCTGCGAGGCGCTTTCCAGAGCAAGAAAGAAGGCCGCGGCCATCCTGGAACGGCGGATTATGGAAGAACTTCTGGATTTGAATTTTCTTCATGTGGATTTTAAAATTGAAATCCGGCGCCTTCCCCGGTTCACGGAGGCTGGGTTTGACGAGGTGGAGTTCCTGATTTCCACCAATCCCGGCAGCATTCCGCCGAGACCTCTTGGGGAAGTGGCTTCCGGAGGAGAGCTTTCCCGAATCATGCTGGCCATCAAGACGGTTCTTGCGGATACGGATAAGATTCCTACTCTGATCTTCGATGAGATTGATACGGGAATCAGCGGGCGGACGGCCCAGAAGGTGTCGGAACGGCTTTCCTACATTGCAAAAAGCCATCAGGTTTTATGCATTACCCACCTTCCTCAGATAGCAGCCATGGCCGACTCCCATTTTGAAATCAAAAAAACGGTGGAGCACGGAAGGACGGTCACAAAGATCCATCAGCTGAACCGGGAAGAACAGATTGATGAGCTGGCAAGACTTTTGGGAGGCGCAGAGATTACAGATACTGTCCGGGAAAATGCGCGGGAAATGAAGCGGCTGGCAGAAATTACGAAAGAAAAGCAAAAAACACCAGCTAAAAACTGACAGGGTGAAAAACAGGAACCATCACATACTAGGAGAGGAGCAGATTGATGCCCTCTCTTTTTTCTGTTATGAATGGCGTGAGTTCTTTTATCAGGGCGGCCGGAGGAATGAGCCCGCAGGGCGGCCGCGAAACCGGCCTGCAAGGGACAGCCCATGGCAGGGCCGCAGAAAAATACACGCGATTCGTTTGGCAGGAAGGAAACCGGGGCAGAATCAGATGGAAGGAGGTTTTTCAGTGACAAGAAAGGAGAAACTGCGCCGGATTCTCACATGGGTGTTCTGGATTTCTCTTGTTTTCACCGCCGGATTCACCTGGATTTATGTGAAGTATGCGGTTCCGGATCAGCTGAATCTGGTTGCAGAGGAAGAAGAGATTTTCCATTTTTCCCTTCCCCCGGGCTTCACATTTGAAAGTGAGAGCGAGGAAGTGATTCTGGGAAATGGTTCCAACATTCCCGAGGGCCAAGTACGGATTCAAAATTCGGAAGCGATTTCCATGTATGGGGCCAATGAGGGAACTTACCAGATTGGAATGAAGTTTCTCGGGATTTTCCGGATGAAGGATATCCAGGTGGATGTGGTGGATGATATGTATGCCATTCCCTGCGGCCTGCCGGTTGGAATTTACTTAAAATCCGACGGCGTCATGGTCATCGGAACCGGACAGATTACGAATGAGGCAGGAAATGTGGTGGAGCCGGCATACGGGGTATTAAAATCGGGAGACTATATTGAGGAAATTAACGGGGAGACTCTGGATAATAAAGATGAACTGATTCAGGCAGTCAATGCGTCCAACGGACGGACGGTCAGCCTGCTTGTCCGCCGGGATGGGGAGACCATGGATGTCAAGGTGACGCCGGCACTGGCAGAGGACGGTACCTACAAGCTGGGAGCATGGGTTCGGGACGATACCCAGGGAATCGGGACCGTTACCTATGTGGATATGAACGGCTCCTTCGGCGCACTGGGACATGGCATCAGTGACAGCGACACGGGAATGCTGGTAAACGCTGAGGGAGGAGAGCTGTATGAAACCCAGATCATGGGTATTGAAAAAGGATCTTCCGGCAAACCGGGCGTCATGTCCGGCGTTATTTACTATGGAAAAGGCACAAAGCTGGGGGAAGTGACGGAAAATACAGAAGTGGGGATTTTTGGCACGGTAAACGATAAATTTCTGGAGACTATGGAAACTCAGGCCATCCCCGTCGGCTTCCGCCAGGACGTCCACCCGGGAATTGCCTATATCCGAAGTGACGTATCAGGAGAGCTGAAAGACTATGAGATTCAGATTGAAAAAGTAGACTACACCAGCCTTCAGAAAAACAAAGGTATGGTCATTCAGGTCACAGACAAAGAACTCTTAGATCTGACCGGAGGCATCGTCCAGGGCATGAGCGGCAGCCCCATCATCCAGGACGGCAAACTCATCGGCGCCGTCACCCACGTCTTCATCCAGGACTCCACCAAAGGCTACGGGATATTTATTGAAAATATGCTTTCGCATTGAGCCGGGCAGGACAGAGGAAGAACCCATCTGCCGGGAGCTTGCTCGCGAGCAGATGGGTTCTAGCGATGGCCTATGGGGCGAAAGCCCCCATCCGAAGGAGCGCCGAAGGCGGTTCTTCGGATGCGCCCGGCGGGCTAGAGAGAAGAGACCAGCCGAGAGCTTGCTCGCGAGCAGATGGGTTCTAGCGATGGCCTATGGGGCGAAAGCCCCACAGTCCCTCTACCCCTCAATCAGCCCCAGCACCCATCGAATCCATCCAATGACAGTAGAAGAACGGCGAAGATAGGTGGTGTCAGACTCGACATGATAGAGGCCGGAACGCTTCATAATCTGAATGACCGTCCTTTTATCAGGGATTTCACCGCACTGAAAATACAGTTTTAAGGTTTCATGGAATACCCGGTGCATCAGGATTCGGGTTACGACTGCAAGCTGGCGCTCCCGGTATTCCAGCTTCATGATATGCTGTCCGAGCGGGGACAGACGAAAGAGAATCCTGCCGTTTTCATCGTGGGTTTTGTCAATGAGCCCCAGATACCGTCCGGCATCGGTGTAGTAGTTGGTCTGGCGTTCATCAAATGCATATTGCGATGTGATTTCCTGTTTTGTCATCGGCTTCTCATACAGAAGCTCGATGAGATTGATGATCCGGGACATACGGTCTGCCTGCGGGAAAGAGATGGCCGGTTCGTCTGCCAGAGGAACGGTCTGCAGCAGCCGTTCGATATCGGACCGGCAGATTTCTGCCGCAATGGCATAATTTTTCTGTTTGACCAGGCAAAGGGAATTGTAATTCTGCGGATCAGAAAAACGGTACTGGTACAGGTAGAAGATGCCGTTGGAAAAGACCAGGAAAACCGGCTTGACTGTTTTTGTTACCCGGTCATTCCAGACCCGGAACGGATAGTAAAGCTGCCGGATGAGAAAATCATCGGATAGATCCCTCTTTGCCTCAAACAGGGAGAGGGAGTGGATTCCCTCATAGGCGGCATCGATTTCGATCTGGGAATTGGAAACGGAAACCGATTTCGGTCCCCGGGCCGTGTCAATAGAAAAGTAAAAGCTGCCGGAGCTCATCCGGCCGCTGACGGTCGGTGCAAGAACGTCCTCCTCCAGGAAATCCTGAAGGATTCCGCAGGCATTGGCACAGTTTAAGGCAATGGCCTCGCTTACGAGAAACTGCGGCATCAGGCTTTGCAGATGCGGTGGGATGGAGACGCGCTGAACTGCGGCCGCAGGCTCGGGAAAATCCTGGTAGGCGGAAAAAGAAGAAATGATATAGTCGCCGCGGGTGATGGGGAGAATCGATAAATGGTTTTCCGAAAAAACCGCGGGAAGGTTGACCTTATGATCAAACTTGGTCATCAGCCGCGGTTCACGAAATTCCTTAATCTGGCCGGCAGATATGATAAAATGACCATTCTGCTCAAGTTCCGAAAGAATATGGTATTTCTCGAACAGATTCTCCCATGCAGCATCATTCAGTCCCATAGTTTTTGACCAGCACCTCCTCAATCGCTCCGCGCTTTTTTGCGTCAGAGTTGATTGCCCGTTTTGCTTTTACAATGGTGATGTCATATTCATGATACAGATCCCTAATAAAATCCGTAGCGGAATTGGAAAGCAGAAACTTTACGCCGCGCCGTGTCAGCTCATCGCAGCATTCCTTTAAACGAACCTGCTCGTCCCGGCCAAATCCACCTTTGCTGTAGCCTGTGAAATTTGCCGTGTCGGAAACCGGATCGTAGGGCGGATCCAGATAAACGAAGCCGCCTGCTTCAATACGGTTCAGAGTTTCGGAAAAATCCTCGCTGTAAAAGGAAATCCGGCTGGCGTTAAAATAGCCGCTGACAGCTCTCAGGACCGGCTCGTTTACAATATTGGGATTTTTGTAATGTCCGAACGGGGAATTAAATTCTCCGGAGGAATTGACACGGAAAAGACCATTGAAGCAGGTCTTGTTCAAGTAAAGGAATCTGGAGGCCTTCTCAATATCGGAAAGGGCCTGATAGCGTTCCTTGTTCCTGTCCACATCCCGTATGGCATAAAAATATTCCGGCGTGTTTTCGTGCTGCTTTAACGATTCAATCAAAGCATCCGGATTGTCACGAATGACCTGGTATACGGTGATCAGATCTTTATTTAAATCATTTACGACTGCATTCGACGGCTGCAGGGAAAAAAGAACCGCGCCGCCGCCTAAAAAAGGTTCGCAGTAGGTGGTCATCTGCTCGGGAAACAGAGGCGTAATTTCATCCAAAAGCTGGCGCTTCCCGCCAACCCATTTTACAACCGGGGCAACCAGTTTGTTTTTCGACATTGTGATACCTCCTTCTCGCCTTTGCCCATTATATCAGGAGTTTTTTTTCGTGGCAACCGTTCCCTGGAAAAAAGCCGGAAGGCAGGAGAAAACGGGCTGAAAGAACCCTGATGGAGAAAATTCCCGGTCCGTGTCACCCTCCTTTTTGTCACATTTCCTGCAAAATACACAGAATCTTCAAATTTGACCTCTTCATTTATGTTGAAAACCATGGAATTGTGGAATTTACATAGTTTTTGCTGGAATTTTACTTGGAATATGGTATGATTATAGAGGATGCACAATTTCTATACGAAAAAATTTGGAGGGTTTTCATGGACTTATCATTTGAAAGCTTCTTGAGTCAGCTGATGGGGAATCCGCTGCTTCTTCTGGCAGTAATTCTGACTCTTGGAGTGATCCTCGTCAACGGCTGGACCGATGCGCCCAATGCCATCGCAACCTGTGTTGTTACCCGCTGTATGCCGCCGGGGGCAGCAATTCTAATGGCGGCAGTCTTTAACTTTCTTGGTGTTTTCCTTATGAGTCTTGTCAACGCAACCGTAGCAGAGACGATTACGAAAATGGTGGATTTTGGCTCTAATTCTCATGAAGCCATTGTCGCCCTAAGTGCTGCGTTGTTTGCCATTGTGGTCTGGGCCACTGCGGCATGGTATTTCGGCATCCCTACCAGTGAAAGCCATGCGCTGATTGCCGGACTGACCGGCGGTGCCATTGCCCTGCACGGCGGACTGGAGGGTGTCAACGGAGCCGAGTGGATCAAGGTTGTTTACGGACTTGTAATTTCCGTAGTTATGGGCTTTGGCCTTGGATGGATCATCTGCCGGCTGGTGATTGCTCTGTTCCGGAATATGGACCGGCGCAAGACGGAGGGAATTTTCCGGGTTGCTCAGATTGTGGGAGCGGCCTGCATGAGCTTCATGCACGGAGCACAGGATGGACAGAAATTTATGGGTGTTATCCTGCTGAGCATGTTTTTAATCAACGGACAGGATATGTCACAGGGGGCGGAGCTTCCGGTTTGGCTGATGTTAATTTGTTCGGCCGTTATGGGAATCGGTACCTCCATTGGAGGAAAGAAGATTATTAAATCCGTAGGAATGGACATGGTGAAGCTGGAAAAGTATCAGGGCTTCTCGGCAGACATTGCTGCTTCCTTAAGCCTTTTGTTCAGCTCCCTTTTTGGAATTCCTGTTTCTACTACCCATGCAAAGACAACGGCAATCATGGGAGTCGGCGCGGTGAGACGCCTGTCCGCCATCAACCTTTCTGTGGTAAAGGAGATGGGGATGACCTGGATTCTTACCTTCCCGGGGTGCGGACTTATTGGTTTTTTGATGACAAAGCTGTTTATGTGGCTATTCTGAAGAAGGAGAGGGAGAAGAAGCTATGGCAAGCAAATCAGACCGGTTTTATTATCAGAACTTTATTGAGGCGGCAGAGTATTCCTGTAAGGCAGCGGAATATCTGTCCCAGTGTGTGAAAGATTATCATCCGGAAAATATCCGGGAAATGCTGGATAAGATGCATGAGTTTGAGCATCAGGCCGACGGGATCCGTCATGAGATGTCCGTAACTCTGGCCAAAGCCTTTGTGACGCCAATCGACCGGGAGGATCTGGCAGAACTGAGCCAGAACATCGATGAAGTGACCGATAAAATCGAGGAGGTGCTTCAGCGGTTTTATATCCATCATGTTAAGACCATTCCGGAAGAAGCTGTGGAGTTTACAAGAAAGATTGTTTCCTGCTGTACCAAGATGCAGGACATGTTAAAGGAGCTTCCCAATTTCAAAAAGCCGGAGCGCCTTCATGCAATGGTTATTGAATTGAATAACGCAGAGGAAGACTGTGACCGTTTTTATCTGGACGCAACCATGAAAATCAGGGAGCATTTTACCGATGTCCTGGAGGTTGTGGCATGGCGGGAGATTTATGATTACCTTGAGGACTGTGCTGACGCATGTGAGCATGTGGCTGATTCGGTAGAAGAAGTGGTTATGAAGAATACCTGATGAAAATGCAGTAAAAGATACGAAAATAATATCCGGACGGATGCTTTTGAGAAAGAAGCTTTCGTCCGGATTTTTCATATTTTCAGCCCCGTTTTACTGAGACGGGGTATTTTTATGGTGATTTTTATTTAGCTTTTCTGCCAGAGCCGCCGTTCTGGTCCGGTAGTCGTCCAGCTCGGTGACGATTCCCATGAAGGAGGAAACCAGATCCAGGGAAGCGCGGAGGGTACTCTGTTCGCTCTGGTAAATTGCACGCTTTGTGAGACGCATGGCCTGCTGGGGCGCTTCCAGAAGCTTCTGCATGTATGCTTCCACATAATCGTCCAGTTCATCATCCGGAACGCAGAGGGTTACCAGGCCGATCCGTTCCGCCTCCGCTCCTTTTAATACTTTGGTGGTCCAGAACAGATCCAGGGCCTTGTCACGGCCCACAAGGCGGGGCAGGAAATAGGCACCTCCGTCTCCTGGAACAATTCCGGCATTGAAGTAGCTTTCTGATAAAGTTGCGCTTTCGGACGCGATGCGTACGTCGCACATTAAGGCCATATCCAGTCCGGCACCTACGGCAGGGCCATGAATTTTTGCAATCACCGGACGATCAATTTCTTCCAGAATCAGCGGAATCCGCTGGATTCCTTTCCAGAGAGAGTTTTTCCGTGCCAGGGCTGTGGAGGAAATGTCCTCATGGCTTTCAAAGAAGCCATCTCCGGCGGCCATAGCCTTGACATCGCCGCCGGCGCAGAAGGCTTTTCCGTTTCCGGAAAGAAGAACGGCGTAAATATCGTCCCGATCCCGGATGTCTTCCAGGGCCTGGGTCCAGAGATGAATCATTTCTTCGCTGAAGCAGTTTAGCTGCTTGGGGCGGTTTAAGGTGATGCGGGCCAGATGGTCCTTTACTTCGTAAATTAAATCTGCCATGAGTGTTGCCTCCCTGTTTGAGATGAACTTCCAGTCTGTATGTCCAGTCTGAAGGTTCTTTTACTGTTTCCTGATTCCATTTTCACAATTAAAATTCCATAATATAGAATTAATTCTATTATACGGAATACGCAAGAGAATGTCAACAGGGAAAATGCCGGTTTGAGTTTTCCTATCCCTTGACATTCTAAAGCCGGAATGCTATATAGAAAAAAAGCCAGAGAGTTGTGCCAGTTTCTGGAAGGAGGAATCAGAAAAATGCCGCAGTTAAGCAGACGAGCAGAAACTTTTACAGATTCTGTCATCCGCAGGATGACCAGGATCAGCGATGAATATGGTGCCATTAACCTGTCTCAGGGATTTCCGGACTTTGATCCGCCAAAGGTTTTGATGGATGCGCTGGCGAAGGCCGCTTATGAAGGCCCCCATCAGTATTCTATTACTTTTGGTGCGGAAAATCTGAGAGAGGCGCTGGCAAGAAAGCAGGAGAAGGCCATTGGCCATCCGGTGAATCCGGAAACGGAGATTGTAGTGACCTGCGGAGCAACTGAGGCCATGATGTGCGCCATGATGACTATCTGCAATCCGGGGGACCGGGTGATGGTATTCTCCCCTTTTTATGAAAATTACGGGGCTGACGCGATTCTTTCGGGGGCAGAGCCTGTTTATATCCCGCTGGTACCGCCGGAATACGGATTTGATTTGTCTTTGATCGAAAAGGGATTCCGGGAGGGAGCAAAAGCCATTATCATCTGCAACCCGTCCAATCCCTGCGGAAAAGTGTTCACCAGGGAGGAACTTTTATCCATCGGAGAGCTGGCGCTGAAATACGATGCCTACGTGGTGACGGATGAAGTATATGAACATATGGTATATGCGCCAAACCGGCACATTTCCATGGCATCTCTGCCTGGAATGTATGATCATACCATTACATGCAATTCCCTTTCAAAAACCTTTTCCATCACCGGCTGGAGGCTGGGATATCTGATTGGCCCGGAGAAGGTTGTGGAGGGTGCCAAGAAGGTTCATGACTTTCTGACGGTAGGTGCGGCGGCCCCGCTGCAGGAGGCGGCTGTGGCCGGACTCATGCTTCCGGAATCCTACTACGAGGATTTGCTGGCTCTTTACACAGAAAAACGGGATTATTTCTTAAAAGGGCTGGATTCCATCGGATTAAAGCATAATATTCCCCAGGGAACGTATTTCGTTCTGGCGGATATCCAGGAATTTCTTGACTTGCCCATGTTTCGTGGGTTTACAGATCTGGAATTCTGCGAATGGATGATCAAGAATATTGGAGTAGCAGCCGTTCCCGGCTCCAGCTTCTTTAAGGAGCCGGTGAACCATCTGATCCGCCTGCATTTTGCCAGAGAGGAATCGACTCTTCATGAGGCGCTGCTCCGGCTTCAGAAGCTGACTGCTTTTTCCTGATCCGGCTGCAGATTTCCCGGATTCTGTTCCGGTCCCGGGTACATGGAGTGAAACAGCCGCCCCAGCTCTCTTGTTGCGATGGAACGGTATTCACCGGTGGGATAGGCAAGTCCCAAATCCAGCGGAATGCCTTCCCGCCCAATTCGTAAATAAACCGCATTGTCATGCTCCACAATGCAGGAGCGGTAGGTGAGGGCAAGAGCGACTCCTTCTCGTGCCATGGCGGCGGCGAAGGGGGCCGTAAAGCTGGTGTGCCATGCTTTGGGCTCCAGTCCTGTTTTTCGAAATTCGTCTCTGGCGGCCCGCCCCAGAATGGTTCCTGGAGGACCCAGGATAAATTCAAAGGGAGCCGCATCTTCAAGCCGCACCCAGGCCATGGGCACATTCTTTTCAGGCGGATGGACGAACTCCATAATCGGATGGTCCCGGGAGGCGGCCAGAAGAATTTCGTCCCGCATCAGCCAGTCCACATTTTCTTTCAGTTTTACGGCCGGAAGGGCAATCAGGGCAATGTCCAGCAGGCCTTCGGAAATCTGATTTTCCAGAGGAACACTGTCCAGCTCGGTGACAGAAACATGGATGTTGGGATAAATCTGGTGAAATTTTTTTAAAACCGGAGGGAGAAGATAGGTTCCCCGGAAGGTGGCGGTTCCCAGCTCAATACGGCCGCCCTTTAACTGTTCGATATCCCAGAGTTCATTCTGAGCCCGCCGGTAATGGAGGAGAATCTGGCGGGCATTCTGGATAAAGGCCTGCCCGGCGGCAGTGGGACGGACGCCCCGGGCAGTTCTGACAAAAAGTCTGGCGCCCAGTTCCGCTTCATAAAGCTGGAGGAACTGGCTTAAGCTGGACTGGGCCATGTAAAGCCGTTCTGCGGCTCTGGAGATGCTGCCTTCATCGGCGATGGTCACAAGATAATTCAATTCCTTCAGATCCATAGACGCTCCTTTCCCGTTTTTCATACGGTACAGTCATTTTTCGCATTCCATGTTCCACTGCTTTTCCTGTTCCGCATCTGGAACGGGAAATGGCTGATTTCACACTCTGAGCAATCGGTTTTTCCAATATGCATTATTAAAAATTCTATATTTCTGTGATAATAAAAATAGTATAAGATAAAAATAACAGAAGTGCAAGAAAAAATAAGAGCTTTCATGTATGAATTGCACAATCATTTTGGAAGGGAAGAAGAAATATGGAGAAAGTTTCATTAAAAGGCGTTATTGACATGCATGTGCATACCAATCCGGATCTCAGACATCGTGCCTATGATGATTTTGAACTGATGGAAGCGGCTGTCCGGGTAGGAGCCAGAGCCATCGTCATCAAGACTCACCAGGGAACAACCATGGACCGTGCCTATCTCTGCAACCGCCATAACCAGATTGTTCACGGCGGAGACAATGATTTTACCATGCTCGGCAGCATCACCTTAAACCGGGTCGTGGGCGGCATCAATCCCAAGGCGGTTGAAGTGGCCTTAAAGCTGGGCGCCAAGGTGGTATGGCTTCCGACCCAGTCTGCCAGAAACCATATGGTGAAAAACCATCAGGATCCGGCTGGCTGCGTGGATGTAATCAGGGATGGAAAAATTGTTCCGGAGCTTTCCGATGTGTTCGGACTGATTAAGGACCATAACGCGGTTCTGGGAACAGCTCATATTTCTCCAGAGGAAGCGTTTGTGGTGGTGGAGGCCGCCAGAAACGCCGGTGTGAAGAATATTGTGATCACCCATCCGGAGTGGTGGATTGTGGACATGAGCGTGGAGGATCAGAAACGTCTGGTAAAGGACTATGATGTGGTTCTGGAACGGTGCTATGCCCAGAATATGGGAGGCGGAAAGTATAAGAGCAACCTTCCGTCCAATCTGGAAATCATTAAGGAAGTCGGCTATGAGCACGTGATGGTGGATACCGACGGCGGTCAGGTGGAAAATCCGCACTGGGAGCTGGCCATGGAGGAGTATATGCAGTACCTGGCAGATCATGGAATCCCCATGGAGCAGGTATACCATATGACAAAAACTATTCCGTCCAGGCTGTTAGGCCTGTCAGAAGCTTCCGGGCAGTAAAGAGGCTTTCAAATCGGAAATGCTGTTTTCAGGGCGCATGAGACGGGATGTTTCCATACCCGTTTCACCTGCCGCCCGTGAAAATAAAATAAGCTTAAGTAATGAGTTTTAGGAGGAACGACTATGATTAGCGTGATTCTTGTGGCCTCCATCGCCCTGGCGGTGGTTCTGGGCTACAAAACCAACATCAATACAGGCTTTTTCTGTATTGCGTTTGCTTTCCTGATTGGTTGCTTCGGCCTGGGAATTTCCACCAAAAGCCTGATTGGATTCTGGCCCACCAGCACCATGTTTGTGATTCTTTCCGTTTCCCTGTTCTATAATTTTGCAGCGGTAAACGGCACCCTGGAAAAATTGTCGTCTTCGCTTCTTTATGCATGCCGGAGCTTTCCGGGCCTGCTCCCCTTCGCCCTGTTTTTTGTGGCAGTTGTACTTTCCGTAATGGGAGCTGCATACTTTACCGTACTTGCTTTCCTGGCTCCTATTACACTTGTGATCTGCGATGAGGCCAGGATGGACAAGCTGACAGGAGCGGTTGCCATCAACTGCGGCGCCCTGGCAGGGGGAAACTTCCCGACAGCAGCCCTTGGCGTTGTATTCCGCGGCCTGATGGATACTGCTTATGAAGCAAATCCGTCTCTGGAGGCTGTGGACTCCTTCTCCGCCGAGCTGAAAATTTTCGGTTTTGCCATTGTTTTTTCCATTATTCTGATTGCCGTATTCCGTTATGGCTTTAAGGAAAACAGAAACATCGGAAAGGGTATTACCTTTAAGAAGCCTGAGCCTTTCGATGAAAAGCAGAAAAAGACTCTGACTCTGATGCTGCTTATGATGGCTGTCGTTCTTGTTTTCCCGCTGTTAAATATGATTCTGCCGGGAAATTCCTTTATCAGCGCAATCAGCAGCAAAGTAGATGTGGGCCTGGTGGCCATCTGCTTTACAGTCATTGCATTATTAATGAATCTGGCGCCGCAGAAGGAAGTCATTGCCAGAGTTCCGTGGAATACAATTATCATGATTGCCGGAGCAGGAATGCTGATTGCCGTTGCGGTTGAGGCCGGCACCATCGAAGCTCTGTCTGCATGGATTGGTTCCAATGTTCCGGTGGCCCTTGTTCCGATTGCCTTCAGCCTGGTAGCTGCGTTCATGAGTTTCTTCAGCTCTACCACAGGAGTTGTGACACCGGCCCTGTTCCCCTTAATTCCGGCTCTGGCCCAGTCCACAGGCCTGGATGCGACCGTGCTTTTTGCCTGCACAGTTCTGGGAGCCCAGTCCAGTGCCATCAGCCCCTTCTCTTCCGGCGGCAGCCTGATTCTTGGTTCCTGCGGAAAGGAAGAGGAAAGAAACAGCCTGTTCAACCGTCTCTTATTTGTGGCGGTACCCATCAGCGTCATCTGCAGTGCAGTTTATAATGTGGTTGTAGCGATGGTTTTATAGCATTCATAAAACTGGCGTCAAAAAACATGGCGCCAAAAGGCTGATATTTAAAAAGGACAATATCTAAAAAATACAGTATCTGAACATGATGCCGCGGTTATGATGATGCCGCTGTAAGCGATCGATTCGTTTTATAGAATGGAGGATAATGTGATGGAAAAGATTCAGATGACCACTCCGCTTGTGGAGATGGACGGCGATGAGATGACCAGAATTCTCTGGCAGATGATCAAGGATGAGCTTTTGCTTCCGTTTATTGATCTGAAAACGGAATACTATGATCTGGGTCTGGAATACCGTGATAAGACCAACGACCAGGTAACCATTGATTCTGCCGAGGCCACGAAAAAATACGGCGTTGCCGTAAAGTGTGCGACAATCACCGCCAATGCGGCGCGGGTGAAGGAGTACAATCTGAAGGAGATGTGGAAGAGCCCCAATGGCACTATCCGCGCAATCCTGGACGGAACGGTTTTCCGCTGCCCGATTGTTGTAAAGGGAATTGAGCCCTGTGTGAAGAGCTGGAAGAAACCCATCACACTGGCCAGACATGCGTATGGCGATGTTTATAAGAATGCAGAAATGCAGATTCCCGGACCGGGCGAGGTAAAGTTAGTGTATACGCCGGCTGACGGTTCTCCTGAGCAGACCATTACGGTTCATCAGTTTGAAGGCAGCGGCGTGGTTCAGGGACAGTATAACCTGGATGAGTCCATTGAAAACTTTGCCAAGAGCTGTTTTGAATATGCCCTGGAGACAAAGCAGGATCTGTGGTTTGCCACCAAGGATACGGTATCCAAGAAATACGATCACCGCTTCAAGGACATCTTTGCTGAGATGTACGAGAAGCAGTATAAGGAAGCCTTTGAAAAAGAGGGGATTGAGTATTTCTATACCCTGATCGATGATGCTGTGGCCCGCATCATGAAGGCAGAAGGAGGCTTTATCTGGGCCTGTAAGAACTATGACGGAGACGTAATGAGCGATATGGTATCCTCAGCCTTCGGCTCTCTTGCAATGATGACCTCCGTTCTCGTTTCCCCTCACGGCTACTATGAGTATGAGGCTGCCCATGGAACGGTGCAGCGTCATTACTACAAGCATCTGAAGGGAGAGGAGACCTCCACCAACTCCGTAGCTACGATTTTCGCATGGACCGGTGCATTAAGAAAGCGGGGAGAGATGGACGGAATCAAGGATCTGATGACCTTTGCAGACAAGCTGGAAAAGGCAGTCATTGATACCATCGAAGGCGGTGAGATGACCAAGGATCTGGCCCTCATTACCACAATTCCCAATCCCAAGGTTTTAAACAGCAGAGATTTCATTCTTGCTGTCCGCGGCAGACTGGAAAAGAGTTTATAAGGATAAAGCAGGCATCCCGGAGAATTCCGGGGTGCCTGTTTTGCACAGGGCCGCCGGGGCATTTTGCGAAGTGCCTGCTTTGTGTGGGGCTGTCGGAGTGTTCTGCCCAGGGCTTGTCCCGCAGAGCCCGGACGGTTCGTCTTGACAAACTACCCGTTCCGTCTGATAATAAAAGAAAGCCGCAGGAGAAACGGGCCGGCATGAAAAGCACATGCCTCCGTGAAAGGAACGTACAGGATGCGCCGGTGGTTCCGGCGCTTTTTTCGTATACAGAAACAGCGGCAGTGATGTCTGGAGGAATGAAGATGAGACAATGCATGGACTCTGAAAATCTGCATCGGAGACTGAAAAAAATTATCGGCCAGGTTCAGGCCATTGACCGGATGGTGGACGAGGATGTTCCCTGTGAGGATATTCTGGCGCAGATCAACGCGGCAAAATCGGCGCTTCACAAGTGCGGGCAGATTGTCCTGGAAGGACATATCAAACACTGCGTCCGGGATGGAATTGAGCATGGAGACGCGGACCAGACTGTGGCCAATTTTACCAAGGCAGTAGAACGGTTTGCCAATATGACGTAGGACAGACGGCCGGGTGATGAAAACAGACGGATTTCAGAATGATTTGGGAAATGACGGGAAAGGGGATGGTGAATACCATGCGGGTATGGACGAAGCAGCATGAAAATATGCTGGAGGAACTTTTGGATACGGGGCGTTATACGGCAAAAAAGCAGTATGCGGCCGGGGATCTGACGGATCAGGCTTATCTTATGCTGGAAGCATATGACTGGCTGGTAAAAAACGGCCCCCAGTCGGACAAACGGCCGGAGGATGCGGCTTATCCTGTGTGGCTGTCCTTTTCCAGGCGGACCGCGATGCTGATGGAAAAAAATATGGTCCTTCTTGAGCTGGAGGTGGATCCGTCCCGGCTCACGTTTATTGATATTGAAAAATGGACATCCATTCTCAATTATTCCTATATTCCCGCCAACCAGGCGGATATGAGGAGACACAGGGAGCTTTTAAACGCATACGGAGTCAGCGACGTGAAGGCGTATATGACCCAGTTTTATCCGGAGATTAAAAGAGAAATCAGAGAGAGCTGGAGGCGGCTGTTTGTAGAGGGAATTCCGGAGAACCTGGAGGCTTATTATGGAAACATATGGGAGGTGAAAAAGGAATGGCTGGTACAGGTCATACGATAACGCTTTATACAGCCCAGGCCGATCCGGTGGCTGAGGCCATCCGCCGGGATGGGACGTGCTTCTCCAAAGAGGCTTATGTTCGAAAAAAGTACGGGGAGTCGGCACCGATTTTTGTGACGGCATATTCCTTTTTCGTGGGGGAAGCTGCAAAAAGAATGGAGCGGCCGGAGGGAGCAGAGTATCCTTACTGGGCCTTCCATGATTCCTATAATGTGGATCCTTCCGGCGGCTATGGCATGCTGAAACTGGAGGTTCCTCTGGATCAGGTTCTGCTGTTTGACGTAAGAGACTGGAACCGGATTCTCTGCCTGAAATATCTGGGGGAGACGGAGGAGGAGGAACGGGAAATCCAGAATCAGCTTGCAGAACAGGGACTGACGGAGACAAAAATTATGCTGACCAATTTTTATCCGGAATGGAAGATGCGGATTAGGGAAAGCTGGAAACGGCTGTTCCGTCTCAATGAAAAGCTGAAAGCCGGACAGGACGTGACAAAAAACGGGATTCAGGCCGGTCTGTGGCAGATTCGGAGAGAGTGGATTACAGAAGGAGGAGGATTTCATGGAGAGGGAGCATAAGAAACCGGTTTTTCTGTTTGCCTCCGATTCCTTTAAGGGCAGTCTGTCATCCCAGGAAACGGCCGGACTTCTTAAGAAAGCAGCGGAACAGGTGTTTCCCGGCTGTCAGACAACAGGTGTCCCGGTGGCCGACGGCGGGGAAGGAACCCTGGAAGCCGTGATGGAGGCAGTGGGAGGAACTTTTTGCAGAAAAATGGTCTGCGGGCCTTTGGGAGAGCCGGTGGAAGCAGCATATGGCAGCCTTCCCGGAAACCGGGCTCTGATTGAGATGGCGGCAGCTTCGGGACTTCCTCTTGTGCCTCCGGCTCAGAGAAATCCGCTGAACACCACGACCCGGGGAACCGGTGAGCTTATTCTGGATGCATTGGAGAAGGGATACCGGGATATCACCGTGGCCATTGGAGGAAGTGCCACCAATGACGGCGGAATGGGTGCTCTGGCAGCTCTTGGCGTTCGGTTTTCTGATAAAAATGGCCGGGAGCTGGACGGGTACGGGAGAGATTTGGAACAGGTGGAATCCATGGATCTTTCCGGCCTTTCCGAGGCCGTCCGGGAGACCAGGTTTACGGTTATGTGTGATGTGACCAATCCTCTTTTGGGGCCGGATGGGGCAGCCTTTACCTTTGGAACACAGAAGGGAGGCACGCCGGAAATCCTTGAGCGGCTGGAAAAGGGAATGACGCATTATGCGGACTGCCTGGAACGGGCAGTCGGAAAACCGGTGAGAGCGCTTCCGGGTTCCGGAGCGGCCGGAGGGCTTGGCGCGGCGCTTCTGTCCGTTTTAAATGCCAGATTTCAGCCTGGAATTGAGGCGGTTCTGGATCTCATCGACTTTGACCGGCTGCTTTCCGGTGTGGATCTGGTGGTGACTGGAGAAGGAAGGATGGACTGGCAGTCTGCTTTTGGAAAAGTACCGGGCGGCGTGGCAGCCCGGGCGAAGAAAAAGGGGATTCCGGTGCTGGCTCTGGTTGGCGGCATGGGGCCCGGATGCGAAAAGCTTTATGAATTTGGAATTGATGGAATCATGGTGACGCCCTCCGGTCCCATGGAGCTTTCCGAGGCCATGGGACGGGCAAAAGAGCTTTATTATGACGGAGCGGTCCGGATGTTCCGGATGATGAAAACCGGAATGGAGCTGGCAGACCGGATGGAGATCTGAGATGAGCCAGGATAAGAAATTTTACCGGATACGATAAAACGGAAAACATGAACGGAACACCGCAGAGCATGACAAAAAATGTTTTGCGGTGTTCTTTATTGCAGAGCCACATGTTCCGGAGGAGACAGGAACATACGGTGGATTCTGCCTGGAAGGAATTGCGGCGTGAGCTTCTTGACAACCTATACCCCTATAGGTATTATAATTTTATAATAGACGGGCAGGATGGGGGCAGAGTGGATGGCTTCCGTATCTGCCGGATGAAAATAGTCGAGGAGGCGTGATGATGGAAAAGCTGGAAAAACTGCTGGAATGGGGAGGCACAAAGAGGGATATCTGGTTCCTGATTATCTCTGGGATCGGACTTTTCATCAGTATTTTTGATTTGGTTCCCCTGCCTTTTGATGCGGCGTGGATTGCAATTCTTCTCTGCGGAGTTCCGATTATTCTGGAGGCAGTCATCGGACTTGTGACCGCCTTTGATATTAAGGCGGATGTGCTGGTATCCATTGCACTCATCGCATCGGTATTTATCGGAGAAGACTTTGCTGCCGGCGAGGTGGCCTTTATTATGCAGCTGGGCGGACTTTTGGAGGAACTGACGGTGGCCAGAGCCAGGGCCGGAATCGAAAAGCTGGTGCATCTGACGCCGCGGACGGCCAGACTTCTGACAGACGGCGGTGAAACCATTGTCCCGGCCGAGCAGGTACAGATGGGAGCGCTTCTTCGTGTCCTTCCCGGAGAGACGGTTCCGGTGGACGGGGTCATTACCTCGGGCCAGACCTCCATTAACCAGGCGGTCATGACAGGAGAATCGCTTCCTGTGGACAAAAGCGCGGGTGATGAGGTATCCAGCGGAACGGTGAACCAGTTCGGTGCTTTTGAAATGCGCGCCTCCAGGGTGGGGGAGGACAGTTCCATCCAGCGGATGATCCGGCTGGTTCAGTCGGCAGACGCGGGAAAGGCGAAGATTGTGGGCCTGGCTGACCGGTGGGCCACCTGGATTGTGGTAATTGCCCTGACAGCGGCTGTTTTGACCTGGCTCGCAACCGGAGAAGCGATCCGCTCCGTAACCATCCTGGTGGTTTTTTGTCCCTGTGCTCTGGTGCTGGCCACACCGACGGCCATCATGGCGGCCATTGGGAATGCCACAGGACACGGGCTTCTGGTAAGAGAGGGGGATGCGCTGGAGCGTCTGGCGTCCGTATCGCGGATGACCTTTGATAAGACAGGAACACTGACGTACGGCACCCCGGAAGTGACAGGGATGAGGAGCTTTCTTCCTGAGATTTCCACGGAGAAGCTGTATGCCTGGGCCGCCGGGGCGGAGCTGCGTTCTGAGCATCCCCTGGGAAAGGCGGTGGTTCGCTGTTTCCGGAGCCAGGGAAAAGAGATCCCGGAAGCTGAACGGTTTGAGATGCTGCCGGGCCGGGGCGTTCTGGCAGTCCTTGAGGGAAAGCGAGTTCTGGCCGGAAATCAGGAGCTTTTAACGGAAAACGGGATCCTTCTTACCGATAAGCAGCTGGCAGAGGCAGAGGGATTTTCAGAGCAGGGATGTACAATCATTTATCTGGCAGCAGAAGGAGAAGCTGCCGGTTTCCTGGCCTTATCCGATACGCTGCGGCCGGAGGCGGCGGATATGCTGAAGGAACTGGAGAAAACCGGAGTGACGCCGGTCCTCTTAACAGGGGATCATGAACACGCAGCCAGGCACATTGCAGAATCCCTTTCCATTACCGAGGTTCACTGGGGCTGTCTGCCGGAGGATAAGCTGAACTACATTGACCAGTGTCAGAAGGAGCAGAAAAAGGTTTGCATGATCGGAGACGGAATCAACGATGCCCCTGCGCTAAAGAAGGCATGGGTGGGCATTGCCATGGGAGGGATTGGCAGCGATATTGCAGTGGATGCGGCGGACATTGCTCTGGTTCATGATGAAATCCGGGAGCTTCCCCATCTGGTGCGGCTGTCCAAGAAGATGATGAAAACCATCCAATATAATCTGGCTTTTTCCATGACGTTGAATTTCATCGCCATTTTGTTGGCCATGACGGGAATTTTAAATCCGGTGGTCGGCGCTTTGGTTCATAATGCAGGCTCTGTCTTTGTCATCATTCATTCCGCCCTCCTCTTAAAATGGAGGCAGCGGGAGAATGGATAGACATTGAAAGAAGGGGCGCCAGGGAGCGGCATTCTGAACGGCGGAAGGAGACATTTTAAGCGGAGGGAGCCATTCTAAGCGGCAGGGGCAGCATTTTGAAAGGGCTTGCATTGGGCCCTTCTTTGCGGGTATAATAAAGGATACAGAAATCAGAAGAAACGGCACAGCGGGAAGAACGGCGGGAAAGGCAAACCGTATGAGTCAGGAATCTCGCTGAAAATGCGTATGTGAAGCAAAAAACCCGGCAGGAAATAAAAGAAGAGAATTTCCTGCCGGCAAGGCGCGAAGAAGGGAGGAATGTCAGCATGTGTACATGCATCACCTGGGAAAACGGGGCATTCTATTTTGGAAGGAATCTGGATCTGGAGTATTCCTTTGGAGAACAGGTGGCACTGACTCCGAGAAATTATCCGTTCCAGCTCCGGTGTCTGGGAGAAATGAACAGCCACTATGCCATGATAGGGATGGCCACGGTTATGATGGACTATCCTCTGTATGCGGAAGCTGTCAATGAAAAGGGACTGGCCATGGCAGGATTGAATTTTCCGGGCAGCGCAGTTTATCAGGAGCCCAAAGAAGGAGCCAGGAACGTGACGCCTTTTGAACTGATTCCCTGGCTCCTTGGAACTTGTGCCACAGTTCGGGAGGCCCTTCGCCTTCTTTCCTCCGCGCGGATCGTGAATCTGCCGTTTTCGGAGCAGGTTCCTCTGGCGCCGCTGCACTGGATGCTGGCGGATCGGAAACAATGCGTGGTTCTGGAAGCCGTCAAAGAAGGGCTTCAGATTTATCAGAATCCCTTTGGGGTATTGACCAACAATCCGCCCTTCCCTTATCATCAGATGAACATGCAGAATTATCTGAATCTGACGGCAGGATCGCCTAAAAGCCGGTTTGGCGGCGGACTCCGGCTGAAACCATACGGGCAGGGAATGGGGGCCATCGGCCTTCCGGGAGATGCATCGCCGGCATCCCGGTTTGTACGGGCAGCCTTTTTAAAATGGAATTCGCGGAGTGAAAAGGAAGAACAGGCCAGCGTGACTCAGTTTTTCCATATTCTGGACGGAGTGGCCATGACCAGGGGAATGGTCCTGACACCGGAAGGAAAATGCGATATCACAACGTATTCCTGCTGTATGAACGGGGATAAGGGAATTTATTATTATAAGACGTATGAAAATAACCGGATTCAGGCTGTGGACATGCATAAGGAGCAGCTGGATTCTGAAAAACTGATGCTCTGGAAGATAGACGGCGGACAGGACATCTGCAGCCGGAACTGATCGCCGGGACTTTAAAAATGAGAGTTTCGCGGCAGGAAAGAAATCTGCGGCAGGACGGGAACCCTGAGGCAGGACGTGAATCCTGCGGCAGGACGGAAAGTTTACGGCAGAATAGAAACTTGCAGCAGAACGGGAACCTGCGGCAGGATAGGAAACCGGCCGCATAGGAGACGAGAGAAAAGGGAGATGAGCGACACCAATGAGGCAGGGGTATATGTCTGTGAAGGAGGCGGCAAAACGATGGGGAATCAGCGATCGCCGGGTCCGGCTCCTGTGCAGCAGCGGGAAAGTGGAAGGGGCGGTCCGGGATGGCCGCTCCTATGAGATTCCGGAACATGCTGTTAAACCTGCCGACGGCCGGGCAGTCCGGCAAAAGGATATTCCGGAGGAATTTAGAAAGGTTTTTTTGCGGATTGATGGAAAACGGGACGAGCTTTTGAGACGCCGGGAAGGAGGATGGGTTCTTTCCGGGGAGCTTTGGGAGAAGTTCCTTCTGGAGCTGGCATGGCCGCTGGTCCGGCGCGGGGGCAGCAGTCTGACGCCGGAGGAGACGGGACAGATTTTAAAAGGGGTTCCTGCTGCAGGAAAGCCTCTGGCAGAGCATCTGGAGGTTCTGGGAATCAGGGAGGCTGCGGATTGGATTCAGGAACTGGCGGCCGGGCAGGAGGAGCTTTCGGAGGCACTGATTCTGCGCCTTCATGCCATGGTGCTAATGGGACGGCGCAAAGAGGGAGGACTCTACAGGAGCCGGGCTGTTCGCCTTTCCGGGACGGACAATGAACCGCCTCAGCCGTTTATGGTGCCGGTGATGTTAGACTGGCTGTTGAAGGAATACGAGGAGAAGAAGAAAAAGCTTCATGCCCTGGAATTGATTCCCAGGCTTCATATGGACTTTGAATGGGTCCATCCTTTTGAAGACGGAAATACGAGAGTGGGCTGGATGTTAATGAATCTGGAGCTTATGAGGGCGGGGTATCCGCTGGTCAGACTTTCAGAAGGAAGTCTGGAGGATTATTATCGGGCGCTGGGACAGTATTACGAGAAAAGCAACGAGGCTCCCATGATTTATCTTGTGACGGGTCTTGTGGAAGAGAGTCTGGATCAGTGGCTGCGGTGTTTTACAGAGCCGGCTGCTTGTTCCAATCTTTAAGGCTTCGTTCCTGCCTCCTGTAAATTTGGCAGACGGAAGAACTCTGTTTGCTGTTGAATGAAAACAATCGTCAGCTTATTTGCCATAGATATATAAAATGACAGCTGCCCATAAATGGCAGGGTGCCCCTATTACAGCGATGTTTTCAGATATTTATGGAAATGGAAAAATGCGGCGGCCAGAGAGTATCTGCTCTGGCTGCCGCATTCATTTTACCGGTCTGTATCAATGACAGCGGAAGCTTTCGCCGGCCCGGGCGGGAAATGTGCCGTCTGCTTTGCTCACTGCGCCGCAGGCTTCATCATACAGCACCGGTTTCACCCGCTGTGCCGGGTGTACTTTTTGAGAGAAAATCCCGGTCGGCAAACCGGCAGACGCTTTCGATAAAGGTTTCCGTATCATATTGGCCGGCCAGTTCCAGGTAACATTTGATGACGCTGAAAAAGAAATCCGCCAAAAGACTGGTAAGAATCGGATAGGGAATATTCGTCCGGGAATTTTCTGATTCTGCATCCTTCAGTTTGGCGGTCAGAATCAGAAGAAGACCGTTTCGGATGATGCCCATCAGCTCTCCGTCTTTGTTGGCATCATAAATTTTTCGGTACTGCTCCATATTGCTGTT
Organism: Candidatus Copromonas faecavium (nom. illeg.); assembly: GCA_018712915.1. Taxonomy (GTDB): domain Bacteria; phylum Bacillota; class Clostridia; order Lachnospirales; family Lachnospiraceae; genus Copromonas; species Copromonas faecavium. The sequence goes on from DVGC01000045.1 coordinate 36,390, forward strand.
CAGATGGCAGATGAGAATCTGCAGGAACTGCTTCATGGAGTCCTTATCCTGGAAAGAGAGGACTGCTTTTGTAAGACCCAGCTCGTTGACCAGGGAAAGAAGGCAGTATTGAAGAAGGTCATATTTGTCCTCAAAATAGCGGTAAAAGGTGGAACGGGGGATCAGGGATTTGCTGCAGAGATCCGTCAGTGTAATCCGTTCAATGGGAGTCACAGTCAGCTCCTCAAAAAGTGCTGCTTTCAATAAAACATAGGTTCGCCGGATGGAAATGCTGTTTTTATGTAAGTTCGTCTGGTTCATGACAGTCCTTTCCAAGCTGTTTCAATGTGGACATTTCCGCCAATCTGTCGCATTTGAGACAGGTAGGCAAAAACTGATTCTTGAGTATTTTACCACAATCCACGATAATATTTCAAGTAACCATAAGGAATGAAAAAGAATGGATGAGGAACCATGGAACAGAAAGGGAATACTGAAGAAAGAAATGCAGAAGAAAAACCATCCTTTGCCTTCCGGCTTGCCCGTCTGATTGTAAAAAGACAGAAGTGGATTGTCAGCCTGTTTATCATAGGCTGCCTTTTTTCTTTGATTGCCATGTTTTTTGTAAACGTCAATTATGATTTGACGGAATATCTTCCGGCCGACGTTCAGTCCAGGATTGGCTTGGATGTGATGGAGAAAGAATTTGGCTATCCGGGTACGGCCAGGGTCATGCTGAAGGATGTGAGCCTTTATGAGGCCCGGCAGATAAAAGAGCAGCTGGAGAAGGTGGACGGCGTAGACCAGATTCTCTGGTGTGACAGTATGGTGAACCTGTACGGGCCGGAAGAATTTATCGATATGGATGAAATCAGGGACTATTATAAGGATGGCTGTGCCGTGATGGACATCACCTTTGAGGAGGGCGATGGAGCGGAGCGCACCTCACAGGCCATTGATGAGATGGAGCAGATTACGGGAGACAAGGGCCTGTTTGTAGGGATGGCGGTTCAGAACAAATCCCTGGCGGAAACGCTGGAGAGCGAAATGAGCCGGATCCTTGTGGTGGCTGTCCTGATGATTCTGCTGGTGCTTTGCATTTCCACCACAGCCTGGTCGGAACCTATCCTGTTCCTTCTTGTGATGGGAGTGGCAATCCTGCTGAACCGGGGCACCAATATTTTTATAGGCACCATTTCCTTTATGACCGATAATGTGGCTATTATTTTGCAGCTGGCCACGTCCATGGACTATTCCATTTTCCTGCTGGATGCTTTTTCCAGGGAGCGGGAAAATGGAGCGTCTGACGAGAATGCCATTGTTACGGCCATCGAGGATGCCATCAATTCAATTTTTGCCAGCAGCCTGACGACGATTGTGGGATTTCTGGCTCTGACGTCCATGAAGTTTACCATTGGCTTTGACCTGGGCCTGGTACTGGCGAAGGGAATCGTGTTCAGCCTGATTACGGTGGTGTTCTTCATGCCGGCATTAATTTTAAAGTTTGCAAAGTGGAATGATAAAACCAGACACCGTCCCTTTCTCCCCTCATTTAACCGGTTTGCACGGGGGGTCTATAAAATCAGGTATCTTGTGCTGACTGTGGTTATTTTACTGGTACCCTTTGCATATACGGCCCAGGGCATGAATGAGTTTCTGTATGGAAATTCTGCAGTCGGGGCAGCCGAAGGAACAAAGGTATATGAAAACGAGCAGGAAATCACCGGAAAGTTCGGCCGGAGCAATATGCTGTTGGCCATTTACCCCAATACGTCTTCTGTGACGGAACGGGAGATGACCGAGAGAATTGAGGAGCTTCCGTACGTGAAAAGCGTGACCTCCATGGCCAATTCATTGCCGGAGGGAATCCCGGAGGACTTTCTTCCCGATTCCATTACAGAACAGCTTCATACGGAAAACGCCTGCCGGATGCTGATTTACATAAGGACAAAGGAAGAGAGCGACGCGGCATTCCAGTGTTCCAGCGAGCTTCAGCAGATTCTTGAGGAGTATTATCCGGAAGACAGTTACCTGGTGGGGCAGACGCCGTCTACCCAGGATATTAAAACGACGATTACATCAGATAACGCGAGAGTGAATTTCTGGTCGCTGGCCGGCGTATTCCTGGTGGTCATGGCCAGTTTCCATTCCCTGATTACCCCGCTGGTGGTCATGATTCCCATCGAGGTGGCCATCTTCTTTAACATGGCCGTTCCCTATCTGGCGGGAGACACGCTGGTTTATCTGGGATACATTATTGTCAGCAGCATCCAGCTGGGGGCAACAGTGGACTATTCTATTCTGCTTACCAATAATTACAGGAAAGCCAGGAAAACCATGGAAAAGAAGGAGGCCTGCATTCAGGCAGTTTCTTTGTCCTGCTCTTCTATTTTAACCTCCGGCAGCATCATCACTCTTGCCGGATACATCGTACATCTGATTTCCACGACGGCAGCCATCGGGGATCTGGGACATCTGATTGGCCGCGGAGGTCTGTTCAGCATGATTCTTGTGCTGACGGTTCTGCCGGCTTTGCTGGTGCTGTCTGACCGGCTGGTGATGGGAAGAAGGAAAGAAGGTTCGGACAGCGGGCAGAATGGAAAGCCGGATTGGAAAGACAGACTGGAACCTTCAGACGCGGAGGATGATGAAGAAAAGAAAGCCGGAGGCCGGACCAGGAGAGCAGAAAACAGGAGGCAGCAGGGATGAGAAGTGGAGATAGAGATAGAAATGAGCGGAAACCGGTTTTTCCGGTTTGCAGAAAAAAGCACCGGACATTCAGATGGAAGGCGGCCTGCAGGAGAGGAGCAGCTGTTCTCCTGGCGGGATGCATGATTTTGGAGGAGGGGGCCTTTGCCCTGTCTTCTTATGCGGCAGAGGCGGCTGCCGGTGTGGATGAGACGGTCTATGTAAATCTGGATTATTATGGGAACCCGACGGCGGTGAACGTGGTGAAAGCGCTTTCCATGAATGGCACCACGGAATTTACAGATTATGGAACGTATCAGGAAGTCATCAACATGTCGGATCGGACGGAGCCTGTGATAAACGGAGATTCGGTGACCTGGAGCTTTCCGGAAGGCAGAAGAGACCGGTTTTATTATCAGGGCAGGATGGAGACGGAACAGCTGGCCCTGCCCTGGAATTTTGATGTTTCCTATAAACTGAACGGTGTACCGGTAAACGGAGAGGATCTGGCCGGCGCTTCGGGACTGGTGGAAATTCACATTGCGGCCCAGCCCAATGAAAATGCCCTGGACTATTATAAAAATAATATGGTCCTTCTGGTGGCGGTGCCGGCGGATATGGATTCCTGCTACAGCCTGGATGCGCCCGGTTCCCAGACTCAGACCGTTGGCAGCAGCAGTTTTGTGGTTTTTACGGCTCTTCCCGGTGAGGAAGGGGATTTTACCGTGCGCATGGGCACTGACAGCTTTGAAACCATCGGAATTGTGATGACCATGATGCCGGGGACCTTAAAGGATCTGGAGCGGATTCAGGATCTGAACGACGCCAAGGAAACCTGGAGCGACGCCGGTGATCAGCTGTACGACAGCGCGGATGAGCTGTCGGCGTCCATGGAAGCCATGCGGGGCGGCATTGGTCAGCTGATGGCGGGGCTTCAGTCGGCGGAGTCGGCTCGGCAGACGTGGAGAGGTTCCAAAGACGAAATTTTGGCCGGAAATGACCGGGCGCTGGAATCTTTGTCGGCCATGGCAGACCAGCTGAACACCATGATCCCTCACATTCAGACGGCAAAGGATGCGGCTCAGGTGGTTCATGAAAGCATGGGCGATCTGGTGGATGTGCTGGGAGAAATGCGGGATCCCATGGAACGGCTGAGCACCAGCCTGAGACGTCTGAGAAGCCATGCGGAATCTGCTTCCGGAGATTTGGATGAGCTGACCGGGCTGATGCAGCAGCTAATTGCTTTGGATGCGGCTCTTTCCGCCAGTGAACAGGCCTATATTACCGGTCTGGGGAGTCTGGCGGAAAATCTGAATCAGCTGGAGGCGGATTATCTGACAGAGATGGCGGACCTTGCGACGGCATCGGATGCGGCCGAAGCATGGGATGGGGCGCTGGAACAAACCAGACAGGAGCTTCTGGAAGAGGCAATGGCGGGAGCAGCAGGAGAAGGCAGCTCAGGAAGCGCAGCGGGATCTGCAGGACAGGGCGGAGCAGGAAGCATACCGGGCTCCGGAACGGCGGCCGGCGATGTGACCATGGATGCCAGGGAGCTGATGCAGGCGCTGATAACAAAGAAGGGATATCTGGAGCAGATTTCCGTATCCAGCAGACGGTTATCCTCCCGGATGTCCTCCCTTTTGGAGGATACGGGGGACTCAGCCAGGAGAGCGGCTCAGCTTCTGGAGGAAATGGATTGGCTGATCGAAGATCTGACGGCCCTTCGGGATTCTCTGAATATGTATTATCCGGATCTGCAGCAGGGACTGGACGATGCGGCGGAGCTTGTATCCAGAACCAGCGAGGCTCTGCAGAATGGGACGGATACCCTGGGGCTGGTGCAGGATACCATAAAAAGAAGCAGCGATGATTTTGATGCGGCCGCAAGAGATGCCATCGGCGGCAGCCTGGATTTGCTGGATAAGAGTCTGGGTGCTCTGGATGCGACAGCTTCCATGAGAAGCGCCGGACGGACCATGAAGGATACGTTTGATGAGGAATGGAACCGGCTGGAGGATGAAACCAGGTTTCTCTCTATGGATCCGGAGGCAAAGAAGGTTTCCTTTACCTCAGAGAAAAACGGGGAGCCGGATACCCTGCAGATCGTGATCCGGACGGAGGAAATCAGCCTGGATAAGGAAGAAGAGCTTCTGGATACGGAAACAGAGACAGAGCCGGTAAGTCCCCTGGTCAGGATGTGGAACGTACTGGTAAAGATGTGGAATGCCATTGTAGAAATCTTTAAGAACCGGTAAAGCATATGGGAGGTATGTGCGATGGACTGGAACTGGAGCGGAAAGAAGAAAGAAAAAGCAGGCGGCCGGCGGACAGCGCTTGGGGCTGACCTGATGACTGCCTTTGCGGCCGGGCTGACCGTTTTTGCCGTTGGACTTTTTACGGCAATTCCTGCAAACGCGGCGGAAAAAACGGAGATCAGCCGGGTGACACTGGAAATCGATGCGGATGTTGGACTGACGGAGGGGGAAGGCCATGTGACTGTGACTCCCACCGGAACCAGTGCGGATCTTTACCGGGTGGAGGATGTGGAAGTGTCCAACGATGACGGGGAAGGATTCGGCATTTACGATCCGCCGGAGCTTGTGATTACCCTTTCGGCCGGGCCGGAGAATACGGTCTTTTCCAGTACCTCCTCCCGTGCGTTCCGGCTTTCCTTATCGGAGGATTCCAAAAACCGGTATGATTCGGTGAAGTTTGTGCGGGCCAGGAGGGAAGATGAGAAAAGAACCATGGTTCTGACGGTCCGTCTCCTGTTTGATGAGGATGAGGATGCAGATGGCATTGGGGCGCCGTTTTCTGCCTGCTGGGATCCGGAGCAGCCGGGGCGGGCCCGCTGGAGTCAGGTGACCGGAGCAAAATATTATCAGATTCAGCTGATTCATGACCATAAAAATGCAGGGGATATGTTGTCAATTTACGGGGATGGATATGATTTTTCTGAACAGATGACAGAAAACGGGACTTACTGGTTCCAGGTCCGCTCTGTGAAACGGACCACCAATGAGAAAAGCGACTGGATCACATCGGAACCGGTGGTGGTGACGGGAGAGGAAAATGCGGTGTCCGCTCAGGGCGAACAGGGACCGGGAGCGCAGCATTCCGGCAAAGAAGAGGCTGAGGCGGCAGGAGACTGGCAGCAGGCGGCCGACGGTGTGCGCTGGTGGTGGAGGAATCCGGATGGTTCCTGGCCGGCAAACCAGTGGATGAAGGTGGACGGAATCTGGTACTACTTTGACGAGGAAGGATACCTGGAGCATCAGCAGGAAGCCTGAAAACAGCAGAATCCGTCCCGGGACGGCTTAAAGAAGATGTACATCCGACTCCAGATACTGCTGGCGCAGTTCAGGAGAAATAAGACTGTCTGTAATCAGGCAGTCTATTTTATTAATGGGAAAAAGGGTGCGCTTTGAGGTGGTTTCCAGTTTGCTGGAATCCATAACGGCCACCGAATAATCGGAACGCTCCGCGATCAGGCAGATGTTGGGAATCTCATTGAGGCGGAAATCCGTATACCCGTTCTCCAGGCTGACGGCGTTCATGGAGAGAAAACAGATATCGTAATGGTAACGAAGAAACGCTTCCTCACAGTCATGACCGTATAGCGACTGCTCCTTTCCATCCAGAAGACCGCCGGTGGCGATGACCTGAATGGTGGGATGGCCGATGAGCATGCTGATGACGGCGATATTATTGGTAACGATGGTGGCCTGCGCCCTGGTCTGCGCCAGCTCCTTTGCCAGCACGGTTCCGGTGGTTCCGGAATTGATGGCGGCAATGTCTCCATCTTTTAAGAAGCGGACCGCTTTTTTTACCAGCTCCTGTTTTTGCGCCACATGGATAATTTCCCTGCCGTTGAACGGAGAAAACTGGGAACTGAGATCCGGAAGGCAGGCGCCTCCGTGTACGCAGACAAGAAGACCGTTCTGCTCCATATTTTTCAAGTCTCTGCGAATGGTATCGACAGAAACATTCAATTCTTTCGACAATTCTTTTACGGTTACCGCGTTCTTCTGGTTCAGGCGGTTCATAATCGCTGCGGAACGTTCACTGTAAAGCATAATTCCCTCCTGGAACATTTTTCAAAAAAGGCTGTGCCCCGCGAAAAACAGGTCTGAGGACGAAAGCTGCGGACTGCGGGAGCGCATGGTGCAAGGCAATCCGGCACCATTGATACAGGGATTTTTCCATCCAACATCATTATATCGAAAGGGGAAAAGGGAGTCAATAATCCTGCGAAAGACCCCAGGTTCAAATTTACAATTTACCGCGACTTTACATAACACTTACCGTATTATGCTTTTTAAACGCCGCATTTTGCCATATAATCAGGATAAAAGAAGCGATAAAAAGCAAAAAACAGCAAAAAGCTGATTTCAGGAGGAACAAAATGAAGGAAAACAGCATTGGACTTGTGGTGTTTGACTGGGCCGGAACTACGGTGGATTACGGCTGTATCGCACCTTTGGAGGTGTTCCGCAGATGCTTTGAGGCCCGGGGAATTTTCCTCAGCCCGGAAGAGATTCGCAAGCCTATGGGACTGGAAAAGAAGGACCATATCCGGACTCTGCTGGAGACAGAAACGGCATCAGAGCAGTGGAGGGCCCGTTACGGCAAGGAATGGACCGAGGAAGATGTTCAGGCCATTTATGAAAGCTTTGAAGAGATGTTAAAGAATACGGTGGCGGAATACAGCCAGGTGATTCCCGGAGTGGAAAAAACGGTAAAGGAGCTGAGAGAGAAGGGAATCCGCATCGGCTCTTCCACCGGATATACCAGGGAAATCATGGAAATCGTTATGAAAGAGGCAAAAAAGGGCGGTTATGAACCGGACTTTCTTGTAACACCTCAGGATGTAAACGGAGGCCGGCCGGCGCCTTTTATGATTTATGAGAATATGAGACTGGCCAATGTGTATCCTCCCTGCCGGGTCGTAAAGGTGGGAGATACGGCAGCCGATATTTTAGAAGGAAGAAGCGGAAGCGTCTGGACTGTCGGCATCCTGGAAGGCTCCAGTGCAGCCGCGATGACAGAGGAAGAACGCCGGACTCTGAGTGCTGAGGAAGTGGAGAAAAGGAAAGACCATGCCAGAAAGATTTATGAAGAGGCAGGGGCCGATTATGTGATTGATTCCATTTTGGAACTGCCGTTAATCATGGAAAAAATTGAGGAGAGAATGGAACAGGAACATGAAACAGGAAAGAAATCATTTTTATAATCCCGTGCGAATCTGTCAGGGAGACGGAGCACTGAAAGATTTCAGGACATTGATAGAGGAAATGGAAGAAAAGCCTGGCCGGGTGCTGATTCTCGCAAGAAGCGAAGACACATTCGATATGGAAGAAATCCGGCAGGTACTGGAGAGCTTTCAGGACTGCCAGGTGACCCGCCGCGTGTTTACGCAGGCAGAGCCGGATCTGACCCAGCTTTATCAGATGTATGAGGAAACCTGTAAGGAGACCGTGGATCTGGTGGTGGGAATCGGCGGAGGAAGCACGCTGGATGTGGCAAAATCCCTGTGCTGCCTTTACGCCAGCCGGCCGGATTCCGTGGACACCTTAAGGCGGATGATTGTGGAAAAAGAACTGAAGAAACCGGCCTGCCGGTGGATTGGAATCCCGACAACGGCAGGAACAGGCAGCGAGGTAACCTGCTGGGCCACCATCTGGGACCGGGAGAAAAACCAGAAGCTGTCCATTGACCGGCAGGATAATTATGCATATGCGGCTTTCGAGGATCCGGCCCTGACGGTGACCATGCCTTTAAATTTGGCAGTTTCTTCGGCGCTGGATGCCATGGCCCATGCGGCGGAGGCATACTGGTCAAAGCATACCAATGTGGTATCCAGAAGTCTGGCACTTACAGCCATCCGGGAAATCATGGAATGGCTTCCGGTTCTGATTGAGAATCCGAAGGATCTGGAATGCCACCGGCATATGGGCTGCGGAAGCATGATGGCCGGTCTGGCATTCAGCAACACCAGGACCACAGCCTGCCACTCCATTTCCTATCCGCTGACACTGTCCTATCACATTCCCCATGGAATCGCGGTCAGCATGCTGATTGCGCCGGTGATGGACATCAATATTTCCCATCTGGAGGAACCGGATCGGTTCGCGCAGGCCTTCGGTGTTTCCGGTCCGGAACAGGTGGGAGAGAAAATCCGCAAGCTTCTGGCAAAGGCAGGAATCCCGGCCAGACTCAGAGACTGGGGAGTCAGAGAGGAGGAGCTTTCCGATGTTTCTTCCCGCTGCTTTACCAAAGGACGGATGGACAACAATCCGGTGGAGCTTAGTAAGGCCCAGGTAGAGGAAATTTTAAGACTGATTTTCTAGGAACTCCACGGGATAGGGAGACGAAGCCGGAAGAAGGCTCCGGAAGGAGCATTTCGGAGAAGAACATGCTTCGAGAATCAAACGAAATTGCAGGCAAAACAGGAAAAATCAAATTGCAGACAAAACAGGAAAAACGAAATTTCCATGAAAACATGACGAGAGGAGACGATTATGAAACGATTACTTTGTGCAGTGATGGCAGCGGCCATCGGACTCAGTGCAGCCGGATGCTCTCAGGCACCGGAAACAGGAGCAGAGGGAACGCAGGCATCGGGAACGGAAACCTCGGCGGCAGGCACTTCTGCGGTGGAAACCACGGCGGCAGGCAGCGCGGCTCAGGCGGCAGGAACGGAACTGCGCATCGGAGCCCAGGCCATGCCGGATACGCTGGATGCCAATGCCTCCGTGTCCAATGCGGGCATTCAGGTCTACTATAACATTTACGATACCTTAATCATGCGGGATACCCACGCCGATGAGGTAAAATTTGTGCCCGGCCTGGCGGAAAGCTGGGAGCAGACCGATGAGCTGACCTGGGAAATCAAGCTGCGTCCCAACGTAAAATTCCACGACGGCTCCATCATGACGGCGGAGGATGTGGCCTATTCCATGAACCGGGTCATCAACGAGGAGGATCCCAGCTATCTGACGACCCACTCCTATCTGCTTTCCAACTTTGAAAGCTTTGAGGCAGTAGACGATCTGACGGTCATTGCACACACCATTCATCCCGAGCCGCTGTTTGAGCATCTTCTGTCGGATCCCAATGCGGGCATTACCTCCAAGGCTTATGTGGAGTCTGTGGGAATCGACGCGGCAGCCCTGGCGCCGGTGACGACGGCCCCCTATAAGGTGGTGTCCTTTGACCCGGGACAGGAAGTGGTGCTGGAACGGTTCGATGATTACTGGGGAGAGAAGGCGCCCTTTGAGAAAGTTACTTATACACTGATGCCGGAAATTATTTCAAGAATCACAGCCCTGCAGAACGGCGAGGTGGACATGATTACCAACATTCCGCCGGATCAGGAGGCCATGCTTTCCGGAAACCCGGACGTAAAGCTTCTGGGTGAGGTGCTTCCCATGTATCATATTTACCGGTTTAACATGACCAATCCCATCACCGATGACCCCAACCTGAGAGCGGCCATGAACTATGCTATCGATCGTCAGGCCCTTGTGGATTCCATCTGGGAAGGAAAGGCCGAGGCAGCAGACAGCGCCCAGTTTGCCGACTACGGTGAGCCCTTATTCATTGCCGACAATCATGATATCCAGTACGATCCGGAGCTGGCAAAGGAGCTTCTGGCTCAGTCGGATTACAATGGCGAGACCATTGAAATTTACAATCAGTCCGACTATTACACCTATGCGGATCTGGCAGCTCTGGCGGTTATCGATATGTGGAAGGAAATCGGGATCAACGCGGAGCTGGTGGAACTGGAGAGCAAGTCGGCGGCACCCAACGAGGACAAGGAGCTGCGTACCTGGTCCAACCCGTTATACTACCTGGATCCCATGGGATATCTGGAGCGCCACTGGTCCCCGACCGGCGAATCCGTCACCAGCGGACATTTTGTTCCGGACGAACACTATATTGAGCAGTTTGAGATTGCCCGCTACAGCACGGATGAGGCAGAGCGTGTAGATGCCATCAAGGAGATTCTGGCATTTTTCAAGGAGAATACTCCGTTCATTTACCTTTACAAACCGTATGAATCCTATGCCGCGGATTCGGATATCCAGTATGAGATTCCTGCCAATGTCCGTGCCTACACCATTGGCCTTCGGGCAGGCGAAATCAGCATGGGGCAGTAGGAGCCTGAAAACAGCAGGAAGGAGGATGCCATATGGCAGGTTACATTCTGAAAAAAACGGCGGTTTGCCTGGCCACCCTGTTCTGCGTGCTTGTATTTATCTTCGTCTCGGCCCGTCTGACGGGAAACCCCTTCGAGGTCATGTACCCGGAGGGGCTGGAGCCGGGGCAGCTGGAGCAGTACAACGCAAAGTATGGTCTGGATCAGTCCTATGGGAAACAGTTTCTGATGTATCTTGAGAACGCGCTCCGCGGCGATTTCGGTGACAGCCTGGTGGAGCGGCGGCCGGTGACTCAGATTTTCTTCCAGAGGGCCGGGGAAACACTGAAATTAGGCGTCTGGGCGTTCCTTATCAGCGTGACCCTGGGTGTGACCCTGGGAATCGTCATGGCAATTTACAGAGACAGCCTGCCGGCGAAGATTCTGGATCAGATGATTTCTCTGCTGTATGCAGTTCCGGGATTTATCCTGGCGGTGGTCCTCCTTCTGGTATTCAGCTACTGGCTGCGGCTTCTGCCAAGCCAGGGCGGACAGACGCCTCTTCATTACGTGATGCCGGCGGCCTGTCTGTCCATGGGGCCGATCATCAGCATTTCCCGGCATGTAAGAAACGGGATTCTTGATACCCTGTCCCAGGATTATATCCGGACGGCGGTGGCCAAGGGAATCGGAAAGAGAAATACGATTCTGCGGCATGCATTCCGCAATACGCTGATTCCGACACTTACGCAGATCAGCATGGTGGTAGTGGATATTATTACCGGCTCTCTGGTGATCGAACAGGTATTTTCCTGGCCGGGAATCGGAACTACCCTGGTAAATTCCGTTTTGAACCGGGATTTCCCGGTGATTCAGTTCAGCGTCCTGATGCTGGCTGCGGTGGTGATTTTAGTAAACTATATTCTGGACATTCTGTATATGGCAGCGGATCCAAGAGTCGAAGCAGGAGGTGAAGGAAAATGAGAGGGATTTTGAAAGATTCTCCGGTTCTGGTAAAGATTTGTCTGGGGCTCCTTGCGGCAGTGCTTCTCATTGTCCTCTTTGCCGGTTTCCTGATGCCCTATGATCCGGATGCCACCAGCCTTCTGGATCGGAATCTGCCGCCGGTTTTCCTGGGAGGAAGCGCAGAGCATCTTCTTGGAACCGATGAGCTGGGACGGGATATGCTAAGCCGTCTTCTTTACGGAACCAGGGTCAGCATCGGAATGGCAGTATTCGGCCTTCTGGTGGGCGGGACCTTCGGTGTTCTTTTGGGACTGACCGCCGGATATTTCGGCGGCTGGTGGGACCGGCTGATTCTGATGCTTATCAATTTTCAGCAGTCCATTCCGTTTACATTAATCGTTCTTCTCGGCGTGGTAATTTTCGGAAGAGGGATTCCCGTCCTGATGGTTTTTATCGGTATGGCCCGGTGGGAAACCTATGCGAAAATGATTCGCGGACTGGTGCTCAGCATGAAGAAAAAACAGTTTGTGGAGGCAGCCAGATGCTACAACGCCTCTCCGGGCCGGATTCTTTTCCGGTATATTTTCCCGGGGGTCCGGACGTCGCTTATGGTGCTTTTAACGCTTAATTTCCCGGCAGTCCTTCTGATTGAATCTTCCTTATCCTTTATCGGAATCGGGGTTCAGCCGCCGACGGCCACTCTGGGGCAGATGGTGGGAGCCGGAAGAAATTATCTGACCATCGCACCGTGGATTTCTCTGGTGCCGGCATTTATGATTGTTCTTGTGGCATATTGTATTCAGCATATCGGAGAGCGCATGAGGGATTATTTTGATGTGCGCCTGGCTGAGGAGTAGGAGGAAAGGTTGAAACATTGTAGTCTAAGTACCATTCCGAAAAAGGGCGCACAAACCCAAGCCCCCTAAAAGCGGGCAAAAATCGAATTTATGATTAAAATCTAAACAGTAGGTGGAGCGGCCACCAGATAACCTTGTCTCTGGAGGATAAAAATAGCCTCGGCTACAGAAACCTCAC
>DVGC01000046.1 GCA_018712915.1 Candidatus Copromonas faecavium (nom. illeg.)
TGCACACTGTTTTTCAGCGGTCCGTTTCCCGTGCCCAGAAATCAAGTATTTTTCGATGAGTTTAGCTAATTATAGCAGAAAACAGGAGATTTTGCTTAAAAATTTCCTGCAAAATCAGCAAAAAATAAAGTGTGGTGGAATTTACCTCTGCACTGGAATTTAAAATTTCAATTTAGCAATTTCCACCAACATATTTTCCGGTCAGTTTCCCTGTTTCTGATATAGTGACAGAAGGCCCTTCCGGTCAATTTTGCCGCTTCCGGTCCTGGGCATGGAATCCAGATGAAGGAACCGCCCCGGCATCATATACTTGGGAATCCGCCTTCCAAGGAAGGAGGAAAGCTCTTTCCTCTCCTTCTCTTCTCCCGTATAAAAAAAGAGAATCGTCTGCTTCTTTTCATCATAAGCGCAGGCCCATTCCAAAAGTCCGTCCATTCCCCCGGCAGCCGCCTCAATTTCTCCCAGCTCGATGCGGTAGCCCAGCCGTTTGATCTGATGGTCCGCCCGGTTCTGGTAAACCAGATCTCCATCCTCGTTATACCGCACCAGATCTCCCGTCCGGAACATCCGTTCCGGATAGCATGGATTCAGCGGATTTTCCGTGAACCGTGTTTTCGTCAGCTCCGGATTTTTATAATATCCCAGAGACAGCGCACCGCCCAGAATACACAGCTCTCCAATGCCTCCGCTTTCCGGCGTTACCGGCACGTCTCCTTCCTCGAGCACCAGAACCCTCACGTTGCCGCAGGGCTTTCCGATGGGAATCCGTTCCTCCTCCGAATACTCCCGCGTCAGAGGATGATAGAGGGTGATATGTGTTTCCGTGGAACCATACATATTCACGTAAAGCGGTTCCGGTACGAAGCGTCTCCAGTAATTCATCTGCTTCACCGGCATCACTTCCCCGGCAAAAAATACGTATCGCAGAAATTTTGGCGTCTCCGCCTCAAAGGCCTGAAAAGCCGCCATCATTCCCAGTGCAAAAGGCACCCAGAAAATCGCCGTCACCCGTTCCCTGTTTAACAGTTCAATCAGCCTGGCTGGAAAAGAAAAATATTCCTGGGGGATCAGGACCGCAGAGCATCCAAATTTTAATGGACAATAAAGGTCATGATCCGCCACATCAAAATGAAAAGGCGCCTGATTTCCCAGTACATCCTCCGGCCCCAGCCTGTATTCCGTCTCCAGCCATTCCATGTTGTTCATCACAACACTGTGGCTGACTACCACGCCCTTGGGTACGCCGGTGGAGCCGCTGGTAAATAAAATATACAATGGACTGCTGCTTAACAGGCCCTTCCGGATTTTAGCAAGAAGCAAATTATCCTCCGGCTGGGAAATCAGTTCTTCAAAGAGAAACACCGGGCAGTCCGGCTGTTTCCCGTTAAGAAGCTGCAGCGCTGCCGGCTCTCCAATCACCGCCGCCGGTTCCAGAACAGAAAGAATTAAGGAAAGCCGTTCTGCCGGCATGGAAATATCAACGGGGCAATAACACATGCCTCCCTCCACGACGCCAAGGCAGGCTGCCGCCATGGATACACTCTTTTCCATCAGAACCGCCACCGGACGTCCGGGCGCATTCAGGGCCCCCAGCCTGCTCCCGATGGCCCTCGCCATATGAAAAAGTTCTGAAAAGCTGCAGGAATTTTCCATATCCCGGTATGCTGTCCGGTCCGGATATCGACTGGCCGCAGCATCCAGATAATCCAGGATTGTCGTCACCATGGATCCGCCTCCGGCTACTGCGCCACAATTACGAGATATTCGATGGCATCCACCACGTTATTGGTGGTATAAAAGGACAGTTCCGTATTTCCCGCCGTATAACGGTATACGCCGAAGCTCTCTTCATAGTCTGTCCCATACGCCTTCTTTACATCCTCAATTCCAGAACCGATTTTAATGCCTTCCGGCGTGGAAACCTGGTTTCCGGTCACATAAACCGACTCGATGCATTCCTTTCCATCCACCTTGCTGGTGCTCATCTCAAATCCATCATACAGATAAACGATGGATTTTCCCTGATAAGCGCAGCTGTCCTGCTCAAAGGTATCCTTTGCGGTTCCAAGAGCCGTCAGAACCGGAGCCGCTTCTGCTCCCATGGAAATCACGGTATCGCCTTTTTTAAATTCATACGCAGTCTCTTCGGCCGCTTCCGTCTCCGAATTGGAACGGAACAGGCTGAACCCGTAAGACGTCATGGGAACTGCCGCCATTAAAATACAAAGTCCTGCTGCCGCTGCACACATTCTGAATTTTCGCATATTTCTGCTCCTCCTTCTCTGCCCCTTTTGCCGGATTTCCGGCAAATCATATATTCTCATTTTTATTTTCACGGACATCAGAACAGGCGAACGTTTCGACACACTCGTGCTGATTGCCGCAAATAACCCGGTTATGAACCGTCGGAGGACGGTTCGGCCTCCGTAAACTGGCTTAAATATCCGTGCTCTGCAAATTCCGTTTCCTGGGCCATCTTCATGGAATCATAAAAACGTCCCTTTTCCTCCCATACTGCCAAAAGCTCCGGATCCGTCCTGCCATCGGTGATGCCGGGGATCTCCTTTAACAGCTCCCCGAAATACCGGGCCATCTTTTCTGCCCCATATACATTCATATGGAGCCCGCCATCATAGGTATCCTGAGAAAAATCAATTCCAATCTCATCCAGATGATCCATACAGTTCAGATACGTCAGGTCATGCTCTTCTGCATAAGAAACAATCTGTTCCTCCCACTGGCTGTGCCAGGCAGGATAAAGTGCCGGAGATTTCATAAGAATCAGCGTAATCCCCTGCTCCTCACAGAGAGCCCGGATCCGATCCAGATATTCCCAGTTCTGCTCCGAAAAAGAATAATCGGAAAGCCGGCGTTCCGCCGGAAACTCCCCGGCTGGCCGCACATCGGCCCTCATGTAAAATCCATTATGGGATACGGTTCCCCGCTCCCAGAAATAAGTAAAATCATCCGCCTCCAGTTCCTTTATCCTGGAATGGAACCGCAAAACAGGAAAGAGATATTCTACCATGTGCTCTCCTTCCGTCTTCGTTGCCTCAATGGCCTTCCATTTTGAGGAGGACCAGCGCATCCCGTCCATGGTCATCCGGTTATAGCTCTCATTCTCCTGCACAGCCTCTTTCATGGAAGAAATGTTCAGGACCACGGCCACAGGCGTTTCCGTCCTTAAGGTATCCTCCAAAAGATAATAAGACTGAGGCATCAGCTGGTTGGCATTCCCACGGATATAGCTGGTAATGCCGTACTCGCGGAACAGCACCACCGGCGAAAGATTCTCATAAGCCTCACAGTTTCCAAGAAACAGAACCTGATGAGGCGTGGTTTCCCGGTAATACTCCGCCGTAAAATTGCCTTCCACCACCTGCCCCATATACTTTGGAACCACCAGCCGCTGGAAACCGGCCAGAACGGCGATGGAAAAAAGGGACAGGATCAAAAAAACAAACCCTCTTTTTTTCATGCTCCCCTCCCTAAAACTGATTATAAATAAACTGGCTGGCATCATAGCCATGTCCGTAAACACCGAAAAGCAGAATCAAAAGAAACAGCCCGAAAGCTGCCAGATACTGAATCAGCCAGTGTTTCTTTAACAGCAGATCCTGGATGCTTTCCTTTCTGAGTCCGGAAATGACAAGAAGCACCAGCCCCAGTGCCAGAATCCATAAATCCCCGGCTGCAAGCCCCAGACCGGCAAACCGGCCGTCAAACAAATCTGAAATTCTGCTCCCTGCTGCCACATCAATCAGCATCGCGAATACCACAGGGAAGGGATAATATTGAAACATTAAAAGGACCGCAAACAGCAGGCATGTCCGGATACATTCAAAATAACCATAGGCCTTTGTTTTCGTAAAGCCGAACCGGCTGCGGGCGCTTTTGAATACCCCGGCAAGCTCCTGGGATGCCAGCATTACCACACAATTGGCCAGTCCCCAGCTTACATAATTCCATGAGGCTCCGTGCCAGATTCCGGTTACCAGCCAAACCGTCAGGCTTCCCAGATATAAAGGCACCCGGTTTCCCACTTCCCTGGACAGCCTCTTTGATAAACCGTTTGACAATCTTTTTGCCAGATTGCTGGTGGACACAGGAAAGAAAATATATTCCCGGAACCACTGCATCAGAGTCATATGCCAGCGGCGCCACAGCTCTGCCAGGCTCTTGGAAGCAAACGGCCGGTCAAAGTTTTCCGGAAGCCGGATTCCAATGGCCTCAGAAATTCCAAGAACAATATCAATGCATCCGGAAAAATCCGCATACATCCATAACGTATAACCCAAAATGCCAAGAAGGCCGTAAATTCCATGATACGTCTGCGGATCCTGCGTGATCACAAGAACCGCCGGACCCAGCCGATCCGCGATCACCAGTTTTTTAAAATATCCCCAGAGGATACGGAATCCCGCCCGCTTAAACCGTAAAAAAGACATCGGTTCCGGAGAAAACAGCGTCTCCTTTAAAGCACCGAACCTGCTGACAGGCCCGGCCGTCAGCTGAGGAAAATAAAGGGTAAACAGTCCCAGCTTTGCCGGATTTTCTTCTGCTTCCTCCGTTTTGTTATACACATCCACCAGATATCCCATGGTCTGAAACGTATAATAGGAGATTCCCAGAGGCAGCGTCCACCCGGGCAGGGAAAAGCCAAAGGAAAGACCAAATATTCCCAGAAGGCCATTGCAGATCTCATAAAAGAACGGCGTGTACTTTATTGCCGCCAGGATCCCAAAATTCAGAACCAGCCCCAGAATCAAATACCGCTTCTGCCTCTTTTTCACAGACCGGTTATACTCCTTTTTCTGTGCCCGGTCGAAATTCTGGGTTTTCAGATAAGCCTTCGCCTCTCTGCCAATCCGGTCAATCCGCTTTCCAAGATACCAGGTGCTGAGAGCAGTCACCAGAGGATAAACCAGATATTGGGGCCCTCCTGCTCCATAAAAAATCAGGCTGAACAAAAGAAGAAAAAGCCACCGGAACCGTTCCGGTACAAGAAAGCAGCCAAGAAGCAAAACCGCCAGAAAGGCGGCAAAGCTGTATGATACCAGCAGCATTTACTCCTCACCCTCCAGCCGCTTAATCAGCGCATCAATGGCCTGCACAGAATTGAAATTTTCCGGAACAATCTGGCTGGCCGGGATCGCTACGTCAAATGCGTCTCCCAGCTCCGTCACCAGACGCACCAGCTCAAAGGAAGTCAGGTATCCGTCATCCACCAGTGTCTCGCATCCGGCACAGTCCACATTCGGAAGAATTTCCTCAAGGATTTCGAGAATCTCGTTCATACTTCATTTCCCCCTGTTATTCATAATAAAATTTTTTCGTTGATCGTATTTTTTTCCAAAAATAAGATCGCCGCCTTCATCGCTCAGATTTAACGACCGGGCATCAAAAGCACCATTCCTGAGATTCCGATCATGGTTCTTTTCTTCTCTTCCACGGCACTCTTCCTTCCTGCATCACGGTGTCGGCGGGTACAGCGCCCTGTCAAAGGCAAAACAGTTATAATGTCTGGACGAATAGGAAAGCATCTGGGCATCGGTCCAGAGGCAGAAATAGCCGCCGGCCGTCCTGGGCGTAGCGTCAAAATGGTACCACTGTCCGTCAATATTTACCAGATTCCAGTAATGGCCGTTGTCCGTACTGCGGACAACCTCAATGCTGTCGATTCCCACTTTGGATAAAAGTGCCACCGATACAGAAAAATATGTAAAGCAGTCGCCATGCCGCCTGCGGAATCCCTGGTACGCCTCTTCTCCCCAGTCTCTGGTGGCCGAATGGCCGCTGTAACGGAGGTTTCCTCTCACCCAGGCATAAATTGCTTCCGCTTTCTGCCTCTGGGTCATGGAATCATTCACGATCCCCGAAAGCACCTGTTCCGCCATCCGGTCAGCCGCTTTATGATGCTCACTTTTCTCCTCCTCCGGAGGAATCTGCACCGGCATCTTATAAGGCCAGTTGGCATAAACAGACGGAGTTTCCTCAATGGCCCCCACACCATTTTCATCAAACAGATAGGTCACTCCATCTATTTCCATCGTCTCGCTGACTGCCAGGGAACCATCCTCCTTCACGTACCGGAGTTCCCCCTCCCAGGTGGCCAAGCCGGTTGTTATCTGTCCGTCATCATCAAAGAAATAAGAAGACCCATCAATCACCGCCGGACCGGTTTTCATGATCCCATCCTCAAAATAATACCGTACTCCGTCAACGGTCTGCCAGCCGCTTATGATATATCCGCCCGGTTTCCAGTAATGCCAGTATCTGTCATCCCGGACCCAGCCCGTATAGTCACCGGTTATCCTTTCTCCCACTCCATCTGAGCCGAACCGGTAAAATCCGTCCCTGGTATTGACCACGCAGTCTGCATACATCTTTCCGTCCCGGTTTCCCAGATAATACCAGTTCCCCTGATACTGAAGCCAGCCGGTCTCCAGATAACCGTCTCCGCCCGCGTAATACCAGTCTCCTCCTTCCTGAAACCAGCCTGTGGGCCATGTTTTGTCCTCATTCTCATACCAGATTCCGGTTTCATCCTGTTTCCATTCCCCGGCATATGCCTGCGCGGTCATGGAAACAGCAAAAACCGCTGCCAAAATCCATCTGCTTTTTCTCATTTCTCACAAATCCCCTTCATATGTTCCGATTTTTCTCAGAATATGACAAAATTATTACATCTATTTTACCTCCCGCATTCGGGATAGTCAATAAAATTGCAGAAGAATGACAAATTCCAAAAATGAAATTTTAACTTCCATCCCCTGCTCTAGTTGCTCAGGATTTTCAAAAACTCAAAGCACAGCTTCGGCATAGATTGTGCAGAAATGACCATCCCAAAGCATGAGAGAACTTCATCAGCTTTCATAATGGTTTCGTTCAAAAAACTATGAGGAAAATTTCTTATTTCTTTATTGATGCAAAGATCGAAAAAAGGCGATACATGGTTGTGAAAACCAAGTACCGCCAATGTTTCTTGTCACACTTCTGTACGGCAGCTTCCCTATGTCAGTGATGTTCGATCCTGTCTTATTGGAAACTTCCCCGGCGTCCGCCTGCATTTTTTAAAATGCCCAGAAATACATAAGAACCACATGAAAAATCAGCATTAATACCGCCACAGGCGCCTGTGCCCGGATAATTCCATAGCTGTTTTTCATTTCTAAAAGAGCTGCCGGCATAATATTAAAATTGGCAGCCATAGGCGTCATGAGCGTACCGCAGTATCCGGCTGTCAGTCCCAGAGCACCAATGACCACCGGATTTCCTCCCTGCGCAATCAAAAAGGGAATTCCGATTCCCACCGTGATCACGGAAAAAGCCGCAAATCCATTTCCCATAATCGCCGTAAAAAGAGCCATACCCAGGCAGTAAACCACCACCGCAATGAACCGGCTTCCATCCGGTATCACGGAAGATACTGCTCCTGCAATCACATCTCCGACTCCGGCGCTGGTAAAAACAGCCCCCAAAGCTGCCAGAAGCTGGGGCAGGAAACCGGTAATTCCAATGCTGTCCATGAGCCTGGTGCCCTGCACAGCCGGCTCCTGCGGCTCGGGTTTTGCTGCCAGAAACACAACGATAAGAGCAATGATACCGGAAATTCCGATGGCGTTGCTGGCGCCAAAGGGAAGGAAGGTCGCCGCAAGAAGGGCGCTGACCGCAAGAAGAATCACCGGAATAAAAATTTTATTTCCGAGCCGCTTCGCTTCCCGCCTGCTCTTTTCCGGATCAATTCCTGCCCCGGCACCAGGCTTTACCTTGCCCAGTCCGGTGAGAATGGCCAGCACCACGATCGCAGCTCCCACAACCGCTGGCGGCAGATAGGGCCCAATCATAAAAATGGCGGCCATAAGGAACCAGAAAGCGGCCGTAAAGAAGCGTTCCCTGAGTTCCTGCGCTTTCAGTGCCCGGATTCCCACAAGAATAAAAATAACGCCAATCAGGCAATAAAAAATTTCAGAAAGAATTGTATTAATCATCCCCTGTTTCTCCTTTCTATTCCCTGATATTTTTTATCCAGGTGCCGGTCCAGACGCCAGTTAAAGACAGCTCCGGCAAGAACGGACACCAGTGCAGCGGGAATCGAGCAGAGGGCAATCTGCAGCGCATCCACATCATACCCCTGCTCCACCAGAGTAGATACAATCAGCATGGTGCCTGCATTTCCCATAAAACAGTTCTGCGCGTAAAAATTACCGTAATTGTCGCTGGCTGCACAGTAAGCCTTAATCTCCTCCTCATCCGCTTCGTCCACTTCCCCATAACGCACCTGTGCCGCTCCCTGCGCCATGGGCTGAATCAGCGGCCGTACAAACTGAGGATGTCCTGTCAGACGCAGAGAGAAAGCAGCTCCAAGTGCCCGCAGAATCTGATAGAGCGTAATAACTTTTCCGGCTGTGGCATTTTTGGCCTTTCCAATCAGATCCACTGCCTTTTCCTTCAGTCCATACTGCTCACAAATTCCCACCACCGGCAGAGTAAGCACAAATAACGTCGCCGTTCTCTGGCTGATAAAAGAGCTGCCGAGAATCTCCAGCACCTCCAGAAAAGACATGCCTGATACCAGCCCGGTAATGATTCCGGCCGCAACAACGGTGGCAATGGTATCTTTTTTCAAAATGAATCCCACAATCATAATCAGGATTCCAATCAGCTTTATTGCTTCCATCGTCAGTTCCTTTCTGTCACGTTTAATGAATTCTTCCGTCTCCCATGCAGATATCCCTGTCGCAAAGAACAATCGCTTCTAAGGCCGCCTCAATTCCGCGAGTAATATCGGAAAGTGCCATGGACGGCTGATTCGGCTGATCTACCACCTGTTCCGGAATGCTGGGCACATGCATGAATCCTCCCCGCATACTGGGAAAACGATGCTCAATCTGATATAAAATTCCATACATCAGATGATTGCAGACAAAGGTACCTGCCGAATTGGATACAGATGCCGGAAGTCCTGCCGTTTTTATGGACTGAACCATGGCTTTAATCGGCAGCGAAGAAAAGTATGCGGCCGAACCATCTTCAAACACCGGCGTATCAATCGGCTGCTTTCCCTCATTGTCCGCAATTCTTGCATCATCGATATTGATGGCCACCCGTTCCGGGCATAAGCCAAAGCGGCCCGCAGCCAGACCAATGGCAAGAACCGCATCCGGCTGATGCTCCTCCATGGCCTGAGAAACCACATCAATCGATTTTCCAAAAACCGTCGGCACCATGAGCTTCACAATTTCGGCTCCGGCCACGGTTCCTTTTACCCCTTTCACTGCTTCCAGGGCTGGATTTGTTTTGTCACCCCCAAATGGATCAAATGCTGTCAGTAAAATTTTCATTCATATACCTCCTCGCAATCTGCAAATCATCCGGCTCTGTCCAGGCAGCGTTTAACCGACAGGACATTTCTCATAAGTAATTCGTTATAGGGTCTGTCAATCCTGCAGGATTTTCCTGCTGAGCCAAAGAAAAAATTGACACTTTTTTCCACATTGGATATTATATTTATAACAATTTCTATTCTTTTTTACCAATCCTTATTATGGATTGGTATATAACTAAATGGTTATTATATGCCGGATCTATAGAAAGGATACGTTCCCACGGAAGCATAAAGAATGCGATCCTGTCAAAAATGAAACTATGCAAAGGAGAATGCCGGTGAATACACGGATTTTACGATATCTGACTGCCATAGAAAAATATGGCTCCATTTCCGAAGCGGCCAAGCGGCTGTATATTTCCCAGCCTTATTTAAGCAAAATTCTTCATGATACAGAAGAAGAATTTCATATCACAATTTTTACCAGAAGCAGAGGCGGCCTGAATGCAACCGAAGCCGGCCGGCGCTTCCTCGACATGTCCAGGGAGTTAATTCATGAAGAAGACCGGTTCGTCAAAGCGTTCCGCAGTCAGCCGGAGCAGGCCGTTCTGCGGATTGCGGCCTTCCCGTCTTCCTATCCCATGGACGCTTTTCTGAGAATGCTCCAGGAAAAACCGGAGCTTTCTTACTGCATTCATTACAAAGAAGAGTCTACCATCGATGTCATTCAGGACATTCATTCTCTTGCCGCCGATCTGGGCATCATCTTTTTAAAGCAGAATCATGCGGGACTGGCAAAAGAATTTTTCAAGACAAGAAAAATCGTCTGCCGGAGGATCCTGGACACAGAACTCCATGTCATTGTCCGCTCCGGTCATCCTCTGGCGTCAGCAGAGCATCTGGAGCTCAGGGAGCTGTACTCCTATCCAATTGTCATGTATGACTCCAAAAAAGGAACCGGAATTTATACCATCGAGGATGGGTTTTACAACAGCGCCTCCCTGTCTGATCTGGTGGATTTCGACCGTTTCCGGCAGGTTCTTTATATTTACAGCCGGGCCACCATGCACAACATCCTGACCCAGACAGATGCCATCGCCTTCGGCAGCCAGGCAGTCATGGAGCAGGAAAAAAATTTTGGTCTCTGCTCCCTGCCGTTTCCGTTTCCTGATTCTGCTGTGCCGGAGGAATATGGCAACAGCCTTTTCTTCATTTTCCGGAACGACCGTCCTCTTCCCGCCCTGGGAGAAACCTATCTGGAATATTTAAACCGGTACTACGGATAACGTGAGACAGATCAGAGCGTGTCTTTTTGCGACTCAGCCATGACCATTTGGTTATCCTGATATTTCAAACCGGTATTGTCCTTTCACTTTTTTCTGTTGTATAATTGGGAAAAGTATCAGATTCAGGAGGAAGAAATCCATGCAGACGTTATTGGAGGAAATTCTTGAAAAGGGAAAAGAAAAGATTCCTTACGGAAAGACAGCCGACTATATTCCGGAGCTTGGAAGAGCCGATAAGAATCGTCTCGGCATCTGCATTTTTACCCGGGACGGGAAGCAGTACCGGGCCGGCGATACCAGTACCCGTTTTACTATCCAGAGTATTTCAAAAGTCATCAATCTGGCTGCGGCCCTGGAGCGCTGCGGCTTTGAGCATGTGTTCTCCAAAGTCGGAATGGAGCCTTCCGGCGAAGCATTCAATTCCCTGGTAGAGCTGGATCTGACCAGCAGCTACCCCTTTAACCCCATGATCAACTCCGGCGCCATTGCCGTAGCCAGTTTCCTTGAGCCAATCATGGATTTTGAGGAAATGCTGGAATTTGCCAGGAATCTCTGTCAGGATCCGGGCATCACACTGGATGAGGCGGTCTGCCAGTCAGAAATGAGCCATGCATCCAGAAACCGGGCCATCGCCTATCTTCTGGAAAGCAAAGGCATCATCGAAAGCGATGTGGAGAAAAGCCTTCAGCTTTACATCAAGCTCTGTTCTCTTAGCGTAACGGCCCAGAGTCTTGCCAATCTTGGGCTGGTTCTGGCCTGCGGAGGAACGCATCCGGTTACGGGAGAACGCCTGTTAAGCAGCCATGTCGTCCAGGTCATCAAAACCATCATGCTCACCTGCGGCATGTACGACGGCTCCGGAACTTCTGCCGTTCTTGTGGGCCTGCCTGCCAAGAGCGGCGTGGGAGGCGGAATTCTTTCTCTGGCCGACCGGAAAATGGGTATCGGCATTTACGGTCCGGCTCTCGACAAAAAAGGCAACAGCATCGCCGGACAGGAAATGCTGCGCCTTCTTTCAGAGAAGCTTCATCTGCATCTTTTTGCTGAAGAGTCAAGACCACCGGCTTAGCCGGTGGCTTGCACTGCCCCTAAAGGTGCTTGCTGGTTTGCTTTGACTTCCTACGTCCACTCCAAGTGGTTTATTTTTTGTTTTTCTTTACTGGCTCACCCGTAAACGGGTCGATATATTCTACAAATGACATCTGGTCGTATTCCAAATCTTCTTTTATTTGATTTTGTATATACGCTTTAATTGCAGAGGTATTCTTTCCTACGGTATCTACATAATATCCTCGGCACCAAAATGCCGATTTGCTTATTTGTAATAGGGACATATGAAATGACAGCCGCCAATAAATTGTAGGGTACCCCTATCACTACTATACTTTCCCATATTTATGCAGGTAGTAGGCAATCACGTCATCCTTGCTGCGCACCCGGCCGGTGCGGGCGATGTAGGTCTGCTTGTCCAGCAGGAACTGAGCATCGGCCACGCGGCTATCACACTGGTAGCTGGTGATAAGCCTGCTGCGGTCAGTCTTTTCTAGATTTTTTACATGGTCGATGATGTCGCTGATGGCCTTGCCGACCGTACTGCCTTTTCCTGCGCGCAGCGGCATGATGCGGGTGGTGGCCATGTGGGTGCCCTTCTTCCAAAAAATAAGCGGCCTGCTTATCACAGACCGCATCGGTTTACTCTATATCAGTTTCCTCGTCCATATAAAAATCGAAATCTTCCTCACAATCATCTTCCAATTCAGCCAGCTCCATCCTGGGCAGAAACCGC
>DVGC01000047.1 GCA_018712915.1 Candidatus Copromonas faecavium (nom. illeg.)
GATGCCCTGGTCTGAAATGATACAGCAGAGATGTCAGATCAAATCAAAAAGTTGAAGTTGGAGCATTTTACTTCAACTATAACTGGATGCTTTGCAAAAAGATAGCCGTTATTTTATTGAGCGCTTACGAATAAACATACGCTGAAGAAATGGCCGGTTCAGAAAGAAGCCTCAAAAAGAAGCGCTGCATTTCTGAAACGCCATGCAAAAGCAAAGAAACGCCGATACCTTCCGGTGAGAATCCTGTTCTCATCCAGACGGTACCGGCGTTTTTGCCAAAAAAGTTCTGTCCTCTTTCCTGAGCCATTTCGGCCTGCTTGTTACACCAGCATCTGCTTTTTATTTTTCATTAATGTAGGGAATCAAACCGCCAGCGGCAATGATTTTCTGCATAAACGGCGGAAATGCCTGCCCCTGATAGGACTCATTCCTGGTCTTGTTGTAAATCTTTCCGCTGTCAAAATCAATCTCCACCTCATCGCCATCCTGAATCGCTTTGGAAGCTTCCGGACACTCAATAATCGGCAATCCGATATTGATTGCGTTTCTGTAGAAAATTCTGGCAAAGGTTTCCGCTATCACACAGCTGACACCAGCACATTTAATCGCCAGCGGAGCATGCTCTCTGGAGGAACCGCAGCCAAAATTTTTCTGAGCCACAATGATATCCCCAGGCTGAACCTTATGGATAAATTCCTTGTCAATATCTTCCATACAATGCTTAGCCAGCTCTTCACCCCTGGTCGCGTTCAGATAACGGGCCGGGATGATGACATCCGTATCCACATTGTCTCCATATTTAAAAACTCTGCCTTTTGCCTGCATGACCAAATCCTCCTATAATCCCAGCTCACAGGGACATGAAATCTTTCCGATAATGGCACTGGCTGCCGCGACAGCCGGACTGGCCAGATAAACCTCTGATTCCACATGGCCCATCCGTCCTACAAAGTTTCTGTTGGTGGTGGATACGCACCGCTCACCTGCTGCCAGAATGCCCATGTAACCGCCAAGGCAGGGTCCGCAGGTAGGCGTGCTGACCACGGCTCCGGCTTCGATAAAGGTTTCAAGCAGCCCTTCCCGCATGGCCTGCAGATAAATGGCCTGGGTAGCCGGAATCACAATGCAGCGAACATCTTTTGCAACCTTTCGGCCTTTCATGATTTCCGCCGCCTGACGAATATCCTGAATCCTTCCATTGGTACAGGATCCAATGACAACCTGGTCAATCTTCACCTCTCCGAAAGTACCAATCTCCTTCGTATTCTCCGGAAGATGGGGGAACGCCACCGTGGGCTTTAACTGAGACAAATCGATGGTATATTCCGCATCATAAACTGCGTCTTCATCCGCCTCATAAATTTCATAAGGTTTGTTTCCATGTTCCTTCATGTACTGAATTGTTTTCTCGTCCACCGGGAAAATGCCGTTCTTGCCTCCGGCCTCGATGGCCATGTTGCAGATGGTAAATCTGTCATCCATGGAAAGATACGCAATGCCGTCTCCTGCAAATTCCATGGATTTATAAAGAGCACCATCCACACCGATCATACCGATAATATGGAGAATCACATCTTTTCCGCTGACCCATTTGGACGGTTTGCCCGTCAGCACAAATTTTAAAGCGGAGGGCACCTTAAACCATGCTTTTCCTGTTACCATGGCCGCCGCCATATCCGTACTTCCAACACCTGTGGAAAACGCGCCCAGGGCACCATACGTGCAGGTATGGGAATCCGCACCAATGACTGCATCCCCAGCTGCCACCAATCCTTTTTCCGGAAGAAGGGCATGTTCAATTCCCATCTCTCCCACATCAAAATAATTGGTGATATCATGCTGCCTGGCGAAATCTCTGCAGCATTTGCAGTTTTCTGCAGATTTAATGTCCTTATTCGGAATAAAATGATCCATGACAAGGGCAATTTTCTCCTTATCAAAGACCGTCTGGTTTTTCATCTTCTGCATTTCATTGATGGCAACAGGAGATGTAATATCATTTCCAAGAACCATATCCAGATTGGCCTTAATCAGCTGTCCTGCTTCCACCCGGTCCAGTCCCGCATGGGCTGCAAGGATTTTCTGCGTCATCGTCATTCCCATCAGGAAACCTCTCCTTTCAACACTTTCTGATTGACATTCTAGCATAGGATTTACTATAATAGAAATACATAATACGAATAACAACTATGAAAGTGAGTTATAAATATGGAGCAGCACTTATCCCAATATAAAATTTTTTATGAAGTAGCCCGCTGCGGCAATATCTCACGGGCCGCCCGGGAACTGTATATCAGCCAGCCGGCTATCAGCAAGGCCATCAGCAAGCTGGAGGAAAGTCTCGGAACAAAGCTTTTCAGCCGCAACTCCCGCGGCGTACAGCTCACCAGAGAAGGCGCCGTCCTGTTCCAGCATATCAGTTCAGCCTTTGAATCCATCAGCAAGGGCGAAAAGGAATTGAAGCGGATCCATGATTTCCACATCGGCCATCTGACCATTGGTGTCAGCAACACTCTGTGTAAATACGTCCTGCTTCCCTACCTGAAGGGTTTCATCGAAAAATATCCTCACGTTAATATTTCCATTGAGAGTCAGTCCACGATTCACACCCTGGAAATGCTGGAAGCAAAGAAAATCGACATCGGACTGGTGGCCGAGCCCAGAATGCGCAGAAGTTTAAGCTTCAGCCCGGTTATGGAGATCAGCGACGGGTTTGTCTGTGCGCCATCTTATATGGAAAACCTGCTGCTTCGGGAAGGAGAAAACCCCGACATCTTTAAAACAGGAAATATCATGCTGCTGGACCGCAGCAATATGAGCCGGAAACATGTGGATTCCTATCTTGCAGACAATCAGATTGAAGTAAATCAGCTGCTGGTCGCAACTGATATGGAGCTTCTTATTGAGTTTTCCAGAATCGGACTGGGAATCGGCTGTGTCATCAAAGATTTGGTGGCTGACGATCTGAAAAACGGAACATTAATGGAAATTCCTCTTGATGTCCCAATTCCCAAGCGGGTCATTGGTTTTGCCTACCACTCCCAGGACATGACGGACACCCTAAAAGAATTTTTAGCCTTTTCCCGCGAATTTCAGAAAGAACAGGATGCGGCTTCTGAATAACCGCACGATTTTCATCTTCGCTTCTTCCCAGACAAAGAACAAAAGCAGTCTCCGGCAAAGAACTTCTTTTAAGAAAGAATCCTCCGCAACCCATGCCTTTTCAGGCGCCGGTTCCGGAGGATTTTTTACTTTCTCCTTCCGTTCCTCTACAAAGAGTTCTGCAAAATTCTTTTATTTCATCCGTTCTTTCTGCGACATCTTCTTTGTATTCAACGGAACATAGGCCAAGTTTTCCGCATGACTCGATTTCCAGGTGGCTATAAAAATGTTCAATACTGCTTATCACTCTCTCACATTCTGGCATGCTCGGTCCAGTCCTTAATGCAATGGTATACCCCTTTTTTCCACCAGACAGCTTTGCATGAGGCTCATGTGTATTGCACCATGGTGTACATCTATCTATAAAAGCTTTAAACTGACCAGGTATATCCGCCCAATATGATGGTGATACGGAGATGATAACATCTGACCATTCATAGTATTGCATAATCAAATCCACATCAGCTTCCTGAATGCACTTAGCTGTACTATGGCACCTTCTGCAGCCCTTACAAAAGTTCACTTCAAAATCATCAATGCAAATACATTTGACATCATAGCTGCATTTTAATTGTTCTGATACAATATGTACAATTTGTGCAGTTGCTCCATTTCTTACAGGACTGCAATTAATCACCAAAGCATTCATCATATTCCTCCAGCAAGATCCGACTGATTCATCAATCCTTCTGAGATGATGTCTGAGCAAGAAATGCCTCCATGCTTCCATACTTAAATACCATCTTCAGTTCACTTCCGATGCTGTTCATAGAAGTCTCATCAGGAATTTCTGACCGGTGGAACCATCCGGCTTCCGAAAGCTCATCTTCCTGCAAAGTAATGGTATCATCGCCATCCAGTTCTGCAAAAAATCCAATCATTTCCGTATCGGAAAAAGCCCATGGCTGACTCTTGTAATAGCGGATATTTTTTACCCGCAGTCCAACTTCTTCCATCACTTCCCGGCGTACCGTTTCCTCAAATGTTTCCCCAATTTCCACAAAACCAGCAATCAGCGCATAACTGCGATAGGGATTATGGCTGACACGATAACGGGACATCAAAAGCCGGTCACCATCTGTTACAGCGACGATCACAGCAGGAGAAATTTTCGGATACTCCACCTGTCCGCAGAAAGGACAAACCAGAGCCCGCTCTGTTTTACTGTCTTCCATCACATGCCCGCACCGTCCGCAGAATTTCCGGCTTTCCTTAAACCGGTGAATCTGTGTGGCTGTAATCCCTGCAAACGCTTGATACATAGGCTTCAGATTCCTGAATACAGAAGTCGGACAAAACTCATAACCGTTTTCTTCCCCCTGCACCATCTCGGTCACATAATAATAGCCTCTGTCATCAATGGAAAACAGATAGTAGGCCTTCATTTTCAGCCTCGGTTTTTCCATAGGAAAATCAGAAAAGCAGGGAATGTCGTAATTCCCATCTTTTCCTTTCCTTAAAAGTGTCTTATTGCTTTTTATGTAAAGGACATAGTCCTCATCCCTGGCCTCCGGCTGCTTGTAAGTCAGATCATACCGGTGGGGCGCAATATCCTGTATCATAACTCTTCTCTCCTTCTGACGCCGGTTCTGCCGGCAGCGTTCTCACACCATCATACGCCCGGGATCAAATTTTGTCAAATGAAAGAAGATGCCCTTGACCGTGCCAAAATAAATGTACCGCGTTCAGGCATGCAGGCGCTGTCATGATTCCTTATAAAAAATGCAGGCATCAGGTTTACGGCTATACAGGATGAATTTCAAAAATTCCAGTCCTCGTATCAGGCCGCCGGCTTCTGGCTGCGGATCCTTGCACGAAGTCCCTCCGGATTCACATTTCTTCCCAAACCGACCAGATACCTGGTGCCATACCCTCCGACAAACGCTCTGATCCAGGCATTCTTGCCGGAATGTTTATCATGAGCAAAAACCTCCAGCTCGGTCATCATAGGAAGCCGTTTGCCATCAAGGCAGATATTTCCCTCCTGATCCCAGCCCAGAATACCTTCCAGTTCAATATTTCCCCCCATATAATCCACCACGTCACAAAGGGACGTCATATACATCACTGCCTCAAATAAGACTGTTTTCTGGAAATCTTCCTCAGCCGTACATGGATTTTCCTTAAATTCCCGAACCACAAGGTCCTCATATTGGTCCAGAAAACGTCTTCCCGCATCTTTGATTGCCAGCAAATCTCTCATCATCTTAACATCAAATTTCATACGCCATTTCCTTTCCAACAGTTTTTTCTTTTGACATTCAGTGAATGTCATTTCTCTGTTCATAATATCATATATTGATTTTACTGACAATTAGTGAATGCCAAAAAGGAGAGTTTCCATGTTTAAAAACAAATCCGAAAGCGGCAAAAACAACGTCTGCGGGGACAAAATCCGTCAGTATCGCAAAGATAATCTGAAACTTTCGCAAAAGGAGCTGGCTGACCAACTTCAGATAGCCGGACTGGATCTGGATAAAAACGCCGTTCAGCGGATTGAGAGCGGAGAGCGTTTCGTTACGGACATCGAGCTCCGAATTCTGGCTAAGGTGCTGCATGTTTCCTACGAAGGGCTGTTGGACTGAAAGCAGGATGGAAAAAGGACGTCATATTTTCCGACAAGATCCTGAATTCGGTTGGGTTCATTTTCTTTTTTTGCCTGTTCCAGCAGAAAACTCTGTTCAAACAGGTTCAGCCGGAAAATCTGCTGACATACGTATTTCCCGTTTTCCAGAACCAGGATAGCATCCAGAGGGATTTCCAGAAGCTGTCCCAGCAGCACAGCATTTTCCAAAGACGGAAGCGTGTCTCCGTACATCCACCGGTAAACTGCCTGCGGGCTGTCCAGGTTCATTGCTTCCTGCACATCGCGGGCGGTCATGCCCCGTTCCACTATCAGTTTACGGATTCTCTTTCCGGTTTCCGTTCTGGAAATTTTTACCATGCCCTTGCCTCCCTGCAGCTTATCCTGCTTCTGATACTATCATACTATAATTTTTCTTATTTGTATTGAACTGCCAGTTAAATTGTTTTCCTTTATTCTTTAAAAACCGTCATCAGAAACCGTTTACGATATTTAAGCTCCGCATATTCTGTGATCTGCTTCATCCAGACGGCGTCAAACACACCTCCGGCCGCTCCAACAAGCGGAATTCCTTGAATAAATTTCATCAAAAGAAGTTCCTCGGAAAGAACCGCTGCCGTCTGGCGAATCTGCTCGCTGCGGCTGTAATGTTCCGGCAGGCTGACGGATTCCATATATTCATCGGCCCGGCGGCTCAACTCCAGCAAATCTGTCCCATGAGACATGGCACCGCTTATCAGCAGCAGAATAAAATACCGCTCTTCTTCGCTTTCATATGTAAATCCATAATCCAGCGCTGTTTCATAAATAGCCTTAAGCGCCATCCCGATAAAAACCGGTACATCCGGAATCCCGATCCCAAGAACCCCCATCCCCACACCAGAGGCTCCTGATATAAAAAGGTTCTTCCTTCCGGAACTTGCTGCCTTTTTTGAGAATGCACGTAAAGA
This sequence comes from Candidatus Copromonas faecavium (nom. illeg.), assembly GCA_018712915.1. Classification (GTDB taxonomy): domain Bacteria; phylum Bacillota; class Clostridia; order Lachnospirales; family Lachnospiraceae; genus Copromonas; species Copromonas faecavium. The sequence goes on from DVGC01000047.1 coordinate 6,697, forward strand.
ACGCCGGCTTTGTCTGATTTCATTCGCATACTGGTTAATCAGAAAATCCTGCTGCCTCTTTTCCTTTTGCAAAGTTTTCTCAACGACCCCTCCCCCTTTATCAAAAATCAGACGAAATGCTTTGCAGAAAGCTCCGTCCAGTGTTTCCTTCAGGGATGCAGGCACCAGGTTTTCCAGCCTTTTTTCCAGCAAAGGTTCTTTTCTGGTCATTCGTTTTTCGATCCAGCGTTCTTCTTTCCTGCATACTTTTTCCCATTCCAGTTCCACCGGTGCAGGCCGTTTTCGTCCAAATTTCATGTTCGGTATCCATTCCTTTCCCTTCCATGCAGCAGAGCCGTGATTAAGAATCCTTCCCGCGTTTTCTCCAGGCTCCCGCTTCCGTTTTTCATATCTGGTCATCCGAAGCGTCATCTGTTTCCAGACATCTCAGTTCCCTCAGAAGACTTTCCAGTTTTAAAATAGCTTCATCTACCTGATGCTCTGCTTCTGAAATTTTCCGCTGTACCAGATAATCCACAATCACTCCATCAAAAAAATAATCCGAAAATGCCAGAAATCCGCCCACATCAATGCCCAGAGATTCTACCTGGGAAAAATCCCCCAGTTCTCTTTTAAAACGCATAAGGCTTCCCTTTGCTTCGGAAATGCAGTCGGATGCCTGCTGAATTCTGGAACGCTTCACATAAGACACCAGCAATCCTCCCGCAAACATATCAAAAATTCCCCAGTTCTGCGCACTTATCAGTTTTTCCTTTGCCTCTTTTAATTTTAAAAGAGCCTGGTTTCCTGCATCAATGGCCTCTCTGATCTCTTTCATTCTTTCTGCCTTTCCCATTTCATCCCTTCCTCTCCCGTCTGACTCTCAATACCATGTGCTTCTTCTTTTATATTCATTCCGCCCTGTGCCGCTTTTTCCCAGCATCTTCATGCCTCCAAGTCCCGGCAGTCATCCAGGCAGACAGAATCAAAATAAAAATAACATATACAGCATGGCCTTCGGCCATGATATACTTGGTGCGCCCGGATTTGTGCGGTAAACGCAGGAACCGGTATATTCAATTCTGCCGCAGGGGCTCGATTCCGCTTCGCTCCATCTCGCTCGCGTGCTTTCGCACGATAGTCTCAGGCATATCCGGATTTTTGTTCATGCAAGCATGACAAAAATCCTGCTATACCAGAGACTGCCCTGCTCATTGCTTACGCGGACATTATATCATACTTCCCAGGGGGCTATTTGCCTTTTCCATTACATTTCTCTTACGGTTTCCGCTGTGCCTTCATCCAGCGGTCAATTAGGCAAAGAATTCTTTTTGCAGGTCTCCTGGCCAGGCATGGTCGCCTCAGCAGCCTATTTCCGTTTCGCGCGAGTGTGCATTCTCCGGAGCGTTTCATTTTATGGGGCATGAAGTTTCCTAATTTAAATCGAAAAGGCCCCGCGGAATTTCCGCAGGACCTCTCTGTAGTTTGCCTTTATTCTGCAAATATTCTTTCCAGCCCATATCTTTCGAAAGTCAGAATCCTTATTTTCCAAGACTCCTCTGAACTGCCTTTACAATTTCCATAATCGGAATAATCAGAACGGCCAGTACAAGAGCAATCACATACTCTTCCAGATCGATAGGAGTAAACTCAAAGGCGGCAGCAAGCACCGGGATTTCGATTACGGCTGTCGTCAGTACCAGAGACGCAATCATAGCGCCAAACAGAAACTTGTTGTGGGTCTTCATGGTAAACAGAGAACCGCGGCGGCTTCTCATGTTCAGAGAATGGAAAATCTCAACCATGGACAGTGTTAAGAATGCCATTGTCGTTCCATCCGCACTGTCAACAAATTCCCATACACCGCTTTCAATGTAATGACCCATAATATAGGAAATCATTACAAGGATCGTTACAATAAAGCCCTGGAAGAATACGTCAAATCCCATTCCACCGGCAAAAATACCCTCTTTCGGATCTCTCGGCGGCTTCTTCATGATATCAGACTCGCTCTTTTCCATACCAAGGGCAAGGGCCGGGAAACAGTCTGTAATCAGGTTAATCCACAGCAGATGAACCGGCTGCAGGATGGTAAACCCAATTAAGGTTGCAAAGAAGATGGACAGCACCTCAGCCAGATTGGATGCCAGAAGGAACTGAATCGCCTTCCGGATATTGGCATAAATCCGGCGGCCTTCCTCAACAGCAGAAACGATGGTAGCAAAGTTATCATCCGCCAGAACCATATCTGCAACATTCTTCGTAACATCCGTACCGGTAATTCCCATGCCGACACCGATATCCGCACTCTTAATAGAGGGCGCATCGTTAACACCGTCACCGGTCATGGCCGTAATCATGCCTTTTGATTTCCAGCCGTTGACAATCCGAACCTTATGTTCCGGCTGTACACGGGCGTAAACGGAATACTTTTCAATATCATGGAAGAACTGCTCGTCACTGATTTCATTCAGCTGGGCTCCGGTAATTGCCTGACTGGCATCCGTAATAATTCCCAGTTCTTTTGCGATGGCAACCGCTGTATCCTTATGGTCACCGGTGATCATAATCGGACGGATTCCAGCCTGACGGCATTCCACAATCGCAGCCTTAACTTCCGGACGAACCGGGTCGATCATTCCGGAAAGTCCAAGATACGTCAGATCAGCTTCCAAAAACTCCGGTTCCGTGCTGGACGGCATCGCATCCCATTCCCGTCTGGCGCCGCAGAGAACACGAAGAGCTTTATCAGCCATCTCTTTGTTTTTCGTCAGGATCTCCTTGCGGATTTCCTCAGACATGGGCACAACCTGACCATTGACGAGAGCCTTGGTACAGCGCTTTAAAACCTCGTCAGGAGCACCCTTCGTAAACTGGATAAAGTGATGGTCCTTTGTCTCATGAACCGTGGACATCATCTTTCTGGAAGAATCGAAAGGCGCTTCTCCCACGCGGACGTATTCCTCTTTCAGCTTCGTCTTGGGGAATCCGTTCTTATTTGCATCATTTACCAGCGCACACTCTGTAGGCTCACCAACCGCATCATTGCTGTCCGGATCCAGTTCTGCATCAGAACAGAGAGCCATGGCAATTTCCAGAGCCTTCTCATCGTCTCCGGCATGCTCCACAACCGTCATCTTGTTCTGAGTCAGGGTTCCGGTTTTATCTGAACAGATAATCTGAGTGCAGCCAAGTGTTTCCACGGCCGTCAGCTTTCTGATGATGGCGTTTCTCCTGGACATATTGGTAACGCCAATGGAAAGCACGATGGTGACAACGGCAGCCAGTCCTTCCGGTATTGCTGCCACTGCCAGAGAAACGGCAATCATGAAGGAATCAAGGAAGGTATCGCCAGTAATTCCCTCCGGGCTCATAAACGCACGGAACAAACCAACTGCAAAAATCACCACGCAGATTACAATAACGAGAACCGTTAAAATCTTACTCAGCTGGTTTAACTTAAGCTGCAGCGGAGTCTCTTCTTCTTTTGCATTTGCAAGGGCATCGGCAATCTTACCCATCTCGGTATTCATACCGGTTCCGGTGATGACTGCTTTACCACGTCCGTATACGACTGTGGAGCCCATATACATCATATTTTTTCTGTCGCCAAGGGGAACGTCCTTTTCCCCTTCCAGATTGAGAATGGACACAATCTTATTGACCGGAACAGACTCACCGGTCAGAGCTGCTTCCTCAATCTTCATGCTGGCACTCTCGATAATACGTCCATCCGCCGGCACAGCATCTCCGGCTTCCAGAACGACCACATCTCCTGGAACCAGTTCCTCACTCTTAAGAGTTACCAGTTTTCCGTCTCTCAGGACTTTACTGGTGGCCGCAGCTATCTCCTGCAAAGCTTCAATCGCAGCTTCTGCCTTGCTCTCCTGGAAAACACCAAGCACTGCGTTAATAATCACCACTGCAAGGATGATAAAAACATCTGTGAAGGATTCTCCCTCATAATAAGCGGTCACACCGGAAATTGCAGCCGCCACGATCAGAATAATAATCATGGGGTCTGCCAGCTCCTTCAGGAACCGCTCAAGAAGAGAGGCTTTTTTTCCTTCCTTCAGCTTGTTCTTTCCATACTGCTCAAGCCGCTTTTCTGCTTCCTGGCTGGAAAGGCCCTGCTCGGAGGAGTTCTGTTCCCTTAGCACATCTTCTACGCTGGAAAGATACTCTTTCACATTAATACCTCCTTTTGTAACATCTTGTAATCAGACAGCCCGGCCTCTGTATATGAAAAAAACTCATATACAGGCCCTCTTTTTCCAGTCTGTATATGAGTCTCATTCATTATGACTAAACCAGACTGATATTCAGCCGGTTATTGTTGGCTTAGCCCGCACAGTGCTGTTTGTGCGGAATTACTCCCTCATTCTGTCCAATTATCAAGTTTGTTAATAAATTAGCACAAATTATCTTACATGTCAAGGCTATTCTGAAAGAAATTTTACAAATTTCCAACGATTTTATGAAGGAAACGGTCTCTCTGCGTTGATGTTTCCTCTGCCACAGTCAAACGCTTTGGATATTTCATTTCTCTGTAAACGCGCCATTCTGCCAAATCAGGTATCATGAAGTACCACTTTTCCCTCAGCCAGGGTCTTCTGCACATCGATCACCCGCTGATTTGAGCTTCCTTTCCAGTGGAGGGTATTGTCCTTTAATTCTTCAATAAACGGCCCATCCACTACCACGTCCACCTTCTTCATACAGGGAAGATCCCGGATTTCTTCCCACAGAAAGCCGGTATATACCCAGATGGTTTTCTCCGGGAAGGTCTCTTTTATCTCTTCAATCAGCGCTCCTGTTTCTTCCCTGTTTTTTTCATGCAGGGGATCTCCCCCGCTGAACGTAATGCCGGAAATATAAGACGGCTTCAGTGCCTCAAATAATTCCGCTTTTGCAGCTTCATCAAAGGGAATTCCTCCGCAGATATCCCATGTAATAGGATTGTGGCAGCCTTTGCAGCCATGGCTGCAGCCCGCCACCCAGAGAACGGCCCGCAGACCGTCTCCGTTTCGCATATCGTCTTTTGTAATATTATGATAACGCATGCTGGTTCTCTCCGTAATTTCTTTATACTGCTGTTTTTCCGGTATAAGCCGCAAAGGGCAGGCAAGCTTCCCGCCATGCCGCACTTCTCTCACGCGCCATGCCATTCATCATCGGGCTCTGATGGCTTTCTTCTGTGCTCCTGGATCTTATTCGCCCGATGATTCATGTAGGGCTGCGCCCTATAGTGAAATTTACCCGGTCTGCCTTCTGTAAGCAAGCTTACGACAGGCCGCCATGCCGCACCTTTCTCCCCCCGCCATGCCATTCATCATCGGGCTCTGACTGTTTTCTTCTGTGTTCCTGGAATTTTTTCGCCCGATGATTCATGTAGGGCTGCGCCCTATAGCCAGATTCCTCCGGATGCCGGGATGCATGCAAGCTTGCCCCCGGCGTCCGGGAGAATCTGGCTGCATGACTTTGCTGAATATCACATGCTTCTTCGTTCGGCGATTTCGGCCATTTTGGCGTCGTTCAGGCGGGTGTCGCCTTTGACGCGGGAATAGCTTAAATATCCGTTCATCCGGTCGATTTTGGTCAGGTTCTTGCTGCCGCAGACCGGGCAGACGTCCATGTTCAGTTCCTCATGTCCGCAGTCGTCACAGTAGGATAAAGACAGATTGACTCCCTCATAGAAGCCCATTTTCATGGCCCTGCGCACCAGAGATTTGATGGCCTCCCGGTTATAATCAATGGGATATTTCACATACTGAATTTTTCCGCCATTGGAAAGCTCCCAGAACCGGTATTCCAGATTCTGCTTTTCAATTGGGGTAATGTCCTCTGTTACATGGCAGTGGAAACCGTTGCTTACATATTCTCTGTCGGATACATTTTCCACAATTCCGTACTTTTTCCTGAACTGCTTGACCTGCAGCCCACAGAGATTTTCTGCCGGAGTGGCGTAAATCGCGTACAGATTGCCGTCCTCTTTCTTAAACTGATTCACCTTATCATTAATATGCTGCAGCACCTCAAGGGCAAAGGCTCCGTCCTCCACCAGGGATTTTCCGTTATACAGTCTCTGCAGTTCGTTGAATGCCGTAATTCCAAAGGAGGCCGTTGCCGTCTTTAAAAGAGGCTTGATTTTATCGTGCAGACCCAGATGGCCGCCGTAAAAGCCGCCCTCGCAGTAGGCCAGCGGATTGGTGGACGCACGCATCTCTCCCAGATACGCATAAGTCCGGATATGAATCTTCCGGATCAGCTCCAGATAATAATCCAGCACCTCATAAAAATCTCTGCTTTCCTGCCTTGCCTTGGCAAGAATCATGGGCAGATGAAGGCTGACCACTCCGATATTAAAGCGGCCCACAAATACCGGCTCGTCTTTTTCATCCGCCGGTTCCATGCCGCCTTTCTCATACCAGGGAGACAAAAATGCACGGCATCCCATGGGGCTGATAATCTTGCCGTATTTCTTATACATGCTGGCAATATAACCCTCTCCCGTTAAAGAAAGCCAGTCCGGATACATGGTCTTGGCCGAACAGTCGATTCCGGCCTCAAACACATCTTCCAGCTCCTTGCCCGGGCCATGAAGATTTTCATCATACAAAAATACAATTTTGGGGAACAGCACCGGCTTCTTATGTCCTTCCTTTCCCTGTCCCTTTTTCCGGACATTTAACATGGTAATGGTCGCCATTTTTGCAAACCGGCCGGTTCCGGTTCCGGCTGTCACCGTAATGAAGGGATAATCTCCTCTGCTGGAGGAAACAGAATTAAACTTATATTCCCATCCCTGGAATCCCTGCTCCATCTCCCGCTGCACATCGTCCCAGGCCACTTCCTTTGCCTTTTCCTCGTCCAGCCCCAGGTCGATGTATTTATGAAGGGCCTTTTCATAGGATTTTTCCGCATAAGGCTCCAGAATGTTTTCCACGCTGGGTACCGTAAATCCTCCGTACTGCTGGCTGGCGGCGCTTAACACGATGTCGCCGATGACGTCAAAGGCCACATCCAGAGTTTTCGGCTCGTTATACCAGATATTTCCCATCTCGAAACCACCTGTCAGCACCTCCTGAACATTAAAGAGGCAGCAGTTCATGGTGTCCCGTCTGGCTGACATGTCATGAATATAAATATATCCGTCCCGGCAGGCCTGAAGTTCTTCCACGGTCATGAAAAATTTCTGATACAGGGATTTGTTTAATTCATTAAAAATCAGGCTGCGCTTGGTAGACACCAGCGCGCTGTCAGTATTGCTGTTTTCCTTATCTCCGATATACATGATGGACTGGCTCTTTTTATAAACCTCATCCAGCATCCGCACAAAATCCTGCTTGTAATTGCGGTAATCCCGGTAGCTTTTGGCCACCAGCGGGTTGACCCGCTCCAGAGCGCCCTCCACAATATTATGCATCTGAGCAATGGGAATCTCCGCTTCATCCAGCATTTCCGCCTTTTCTTCCACAAACTGGCAGATAAAATTAATTTCTGCCTTGGAAAACTGAATCATAGCCCGATCTGCCGATTTATTGACAGCCACAACCACCTTCTGGACATTGAAATCCTCTTTTGTCCCGTCCTTTTTTATTACCTTAATTTCGCTGCACTTCATCGTCATACACCTCCTGTCCGGCCTTTTGGTCCGCCTGCATTCCATCCGCGTCCCCGTTCTCCGGATTGCTTTGGTTTCCCGCTTCTTTCTCTTCTCCCGCGCCCTCTCCAGCTTCACCGCTTTCCGGCATCGCTTCCGTATTTCCGGAATCCAGAAGCCGTCCGTCTGCATCCAGTTTCAGATTCAGCTCTTTCTCCACCTCAGCCCGGATTTCCTCCCGCTGAACCAGGTTCATTTGCGGCAAATCTCCGGCAGAGCCTACACCAAACCGGCGCAGGAACTCTTCTGTGGTGGCAAAAAGCGCCGGCCTGCCGGGCGCATCCAGCCGGCCTGCTTCATACACAAGATTATATTCAATCAGCCGGTTCACCGCATGATCGGATTTTACCCCGCGGATCCGTTCAATATCCGCCTTTGTCACCGGCTGCTTATAGGCAATAATTGCCAGAGTCTCCATCATAACATCTGTTAAGACCTGTTTTTTCGGTGTAGCCGCCACCCGGATCAGGTTTCCGTAATATTCGGAGCGGGTACACATCTGGTAGCAATCCTCCAGCCGGAGAATCTGCATTCCCCGCTGTTCCGTCTCATAACGCTCCTTCAGCCGCTCGGCAGCTGCCTCTGCTTCCTCCTCGCCGCATTCCAGAGCGGCTGCCAGCTGCCGGATTTCCACCGACTGGCCCATGGTAAAGAGAACTGCCTCTGCAACGGCCTCCTGCCTTTTCTTCTCTTCCCCGTTCATCCATTCTCCTCCCCGGTCCCGTCAAATGATTCCTCCGCCGGTCCGCTATCTTCCTGTCCAGTTTCAGCCCTCGTTTCTTTTGTATGCTCTGTACCGGGCGCTTCCATCTCCATGGTCTCAATCCTCATATCCTCAAACGGATGCTCCTGAGTCAGATGGATTTTTCCCACCTTCATCAGTTCCAAAAGAGCAAGGAAGGTCACCACCACCGCATTCCGGTCATGCTTTTTTTCCAGCATCTGCCGGAAGCTGAATTTCTTATGCGCTCTGGCATACTCAAGCACCTGGGAAATGGTTTCCTCCAGACTGACCGGTTCCTTCTTAATGGTTCCAAACCGGCTGCGGATGGGGTCAATCTTATCCTGCTGCCGTTTCATGACCGCCTCAAATACCCGCTGAAGATCCAGAAGGGTAATTCCGGAAAGAAGACTGTCCAAATCCACCGGCTGTTCATACTGGGCCACTTCCCTTGGAATGGATGGTTCCCGGTAAAACAGCTTGTCTGCGTCCAGCTCCATATCCTTAAGCTCCGAGGACATCAGGCGGAAGGTTTTATACTCCAAAAGTCTTGCCACCAGCTCCGCTCTTGGATCTTCCTCTTCCTCTTCCGGCGTTTCCTCCTTGGGAAGCAGCATCCGCGCCTTAATATCCAAAAGCGTGGCCGCCATCACAAGGAACTCACTGACTACATCCAGATCCCGTTCCTCCATATGATTTACATAATCCATGTACTGATCCGTAATCTCGGCAATGGGAATATCATAAATATTCACTTTGTTCTTTTCGATCAGATGGAGAAGCAGATCCAGAGGACCTTCAAATCTCTCCAGCTTGTATAAAAGCTCCATCCGTGTTTCTCTCCCATTTCAAGAAGTCATGTTCTGTCTCATAAAATCCGCGTTTCAATTCATAAACAAACCACATTCCAGCTCTCACGCAGGCCTTGTTTGTCCCTTTTATCAACCGTGTTCCGGTTCACTCATGAAAACAGCATGTTCATTCAGGACTGAACCCCGGTCCTCTAATAAGCCGCATTCCGGTTCTTAAGCAAAAGAAAAGAGTCCCATATGGAACTCTTCCCGGCCATATTCCTGTGACAGTATATCAGAATTTGGTGTCTCTGTAAATAGGTTTCTCAAAATATGGTTGGATTCAAAATTTTCACCACAACAACTTGTGGTTTGTTGTTGAAACGGATATTGACAGAATGGGTGCCCAGACCGCGGCTCACAATCATGGTATGCTCCTGTCCCGCTTCAAACTCGCCCGGGAACTCTCCGGAGGCATGAAAGCAGCCGCCGCACCATGGATAAAAGAACTGGTATTGAGGCGTCATGACGCCGCCAAGCAGGGGAAGCCTTATGGTTCCTCCGTGGAAATGACCGGCAAGGGTCAAATCGGCGCCCCATCCGGCATACTCTCTGAAAAAGCAGGGGGAATGAGCCAGAAGAATGGCAAAACGGTCAGACTCTCCCGGCCCCAGTACCCGTTCCAGATAATGCTTTGGAAGCCGCGGCCTGGAAGAATGATAAGTAGTGTCCGGCAAATCCAGCCCGTAAATTTCAATATCTTCTCCAAAGCTGACACTCTGATCACACAGGCAGCAGATTCCCATTTCTCTTAAAGCATGGCGGTATTCCCTGTAAAGCGCTCCATAGCGGTCTGTTTCCCGGCGCATTCTGGCTTCATGATTTCCGTTGCCGCAGTATACCGGCCATTCTTTGGAAAGCGCCTCTAAAAGTCCTAAAGAAACCGTCAGATCTGCCTTTCCCTTTGCCACCATCATATCGCCGCCTATCAGTACCGCATCCGGCTTTGCCCGGCGCACCGCTGCCAAAAGTTTCCGGTTCCCGGCCCCAAATTCCTTATCATGCAGATCCGACAGGAAAACAAACGTCTTTCCTGCTCCCTTGATTTTTCGGGAACGAATCACAAATTCTTCCGTTGAAAGGCAGTCCCTCTCATATTGCGAACGAAGCAGGAAAGAGGCTCCAAAAAGCCCCGTTCCTGCCAGTATACCCGGAATGATTTTCAATCCGCGTTCCTCCACTTCACTTCTTTTCTCAGGTCATGGCTTCCGGCTGCACGGACATCGTTTCCCGCAGCCGCGGCCGTTTTTACTGAACCCAGACGCCGTCCGCTCCTACATAATACTGATTGTCAATCAGCGCGTTTTTCACAATCACACCGTCCGAGCCGAGATAAAACCATTTTCCTGCATCCTGGCGCCAGGCATTGACCGCCATGGCCCCGTTGGATTCAAAATATCTCCAGTCATCGCCGAATTTCTGCCAGCCGGTTACCATGATTCCGTTGGCATCAAAACCGTAAGTCACTCCGTCCACCACAAGAAGAACGGAGGCCGCATACGTTCCGTCCGCCTGGACATATCTCCAGGATGAACCATCCTGTACCCATCCGGTCTGGGCCGTCTGCGTACCGGTTCCGGTCTGGGTTCCCGTGCCGGAAAGGGCTCCGGCCTCTGCCAGGGCATAACCGTAATCCAGCATGGCTTTGGTATCCGTATAATGGGTGCTCTGCGCTTTCATTACAACGGCAATCAGCCTCACACCATCCCGCTCCGTACAGGTCACCAGCGTGTTTCCTGCAAGAGACGTATAGCCGGTCTTTCCGCCGATGATTCCCTCATAGTACCGGGAATCTGTCGGATACAGCATCTTATGGCCGGGAGTGATGGTTCTGGCCGCCGCGTTTTTGGTGGCCGGGAACTGATAGCTTAAGGTAGAGCTAATCTCACGGAGTGTGGAATTTTCAAATGCTGCTTCGGCAATCTTTGCCATATCACGGCAGGTCGTATAATGATCCGCGTTATTCAGTCCATTGGGATTGACAAAATGGGTGTTGGTACAGCCAAGGGCCGCTGCCTTTTCATTCATCAGATCCGCGAATCCGGAAATACTTCCGGAAACATATTCCGCCAGTCCGTTGGCCACCTCATTGGCCGATTTTAACAGAAGTCCGTACAGACAGTCCTTCACCGAAACCTGATCCCCTGCCGTCAGATTTAATGTCACGGCACCGGATTCCAGATTAGTTGTCGCAGTCTCCGAAAAAGTTACTGTATCGTTCAGATTGCCCCGCTCCAATACCAAAAGAGCCGTCATCAGCTTGGTGATACTGGCCGGATACAGTTTCTCATCCGCGTTTTTTTCAAACAGCACCCTGTCATGGGTCGCATCATAGAGGATTCCGGCCTCCGCGGAAATAACCGGAGCCTCGATGGAAGCTGCCGTGCTTCCGGTCTGAGCTGTCCCGGCCGTCATGCCGGTACCGGCCTGCATTCCAGCCGCCGTTCCCGCAGCGGTTCCAGCCGTCATTCCCGGCGCTCCTGCGGATAAGCTTGTACCCGTTCCCGTGCCGGCTGTCATTCCCGTGCCGGTACCGGTCTGTGCTCCGTTCCCATCCGTATACCCGGGGCCCGTCAGAGAAATCTGGGACCAGGTCTGCGTTCCTGTCTGGTCTGCTCCCGGAACCGTCTGAACGGCGCCGATCTGAGTTCCTGAAGATACTCCGGTTCCGCTTCCTCCCACATCCAGAGGCGTAATCAGAACCTGAGCCCAGGCTGCCTGCGCCGTCATCATGGAAAATGCCAGTGTCAATGTCAGTATCTGTATCCGTTTTTTCATCACGTTCGTTTCTGCTCCCCTTTATCCGTTCTTGGTATTCCTGTTTCCTTTTATCGGAGCTTTCCGCTCATCCACGAAACATTTTATCATACTTTTTTGTAAAGAACCTTAAAAATTCCTTTCAATTTTGACGCAAAGTACGGGCGTTATCAGGTCAGTGCTTTTCATGCAGTCCGCTCCCCGCCTAATCCTCCAGAATCTGCAGAAGCTCCTCTCTGGTTAAACCGGCCAGGGAGACCGTTCCCTCAGTCACCACCGATTCTGCCAGCCGGCGCTTCATATCCTGAAGTTTTAAAATATTCTCCTCAATGGTGTGTTTTGTGATCAGCTTAAATACTGCCACCTGATTCTCCTGCCCGATCCGGTGAGCCCGGTCCGTAGCCTGATTCTGGGCCGCCACATTCCACCAGGGATCGTAATGAATGACCATATCCGCCGCAGCCAGGTTAAGCCCGGTTCCTCCGGCTTTTAATGAGATTAAAAATACCGGCACGGAATCCCGCTTAAAGGAGCTGACCATCTGCATACGCTCTTTTCCCGGCGTGGAACCGGTCAGCATGTGGTAAGCAATCTTTTCCCTTTTCAGCCGTTTTGCAATGATATCCAGCATGGAGGTAAACTGCGAAAACAAAAGGATTTTATGGCCGGCCGAAACCCCGTTTACAAGAAGCTCCATGCAGGTTTCCAGTTTGGCGGAACCGGCCTTGTAGCCAGAATAGCAAAGAGACGGCTCGCAGCAAATCTGCCTTAAACGCATCAGATCGGCCAGAATCTGCATCCGTTCCCCTCCGTCCAGGTCACCGCTTTTCATCAGCTTCTCCTTTAAGGCCAGGGCATTGGCGCCATAAAGCCGTTTCTGCTCTCCCTCCATGCTGGAATACAGGACGGTTTCCAGCTTGTCCGGCAGCTCCTTTAACACATCTTTCTTCAGCCGCCTGAGAATAAACGGACCGGTCATTTTCTTCAGCAGGCGAAGAGCCTCTCCCTCACCGTCCTTTACGATAGGCGTTTCAAACCTCTTTCTGAACCTTGCCGAAGTAAAAAGGAATCCCGGCATCAGATAATCAAAAATACTCCACAGCTCACCCAGATGATTCTCAATGGGAGTTCCTGTCAGGGCAAACCTGGTTTTCGCAGAAACTGCCTTCACGGCCTTGGCCGCCTGCGTGGCCGCATTTTTAATATACTGGGCCTCATCAATGACCTGGAACCGGAATTCCATTTCCTGATAAAAGCTGATATCCCGTTTCAGAAGATCGTAAGAAGTAACAAGAACGTCCGCATTCTCTTTCCCTTCCACGCAGTCTTTCAGCATCTGCTCCCGCTCCCCCTGATTTCCGGCAGCTACCAGAACGGAGAGCTCCGGTGCAAAGCGCTGCAGCTCATTCTCCCAGTTATAAACCAGGGATGCAGGGCAGACGATAAGGGAACGGCCGCCGCCCTTCATCTTCTCATCTGCCAGAAGAGCAATCATCTGAATGGTTTTTCCAAGTCCCATTTCATCTGCCAGGATTCCGCCGAACCCATAGGCATCCAGGGTCTTCAGCCATCGGAACCCTTCCTTCTGGTATTCCCGCAAAACAGGAGCCAGATGAGCCGGGAGTTCATAATCGCTGTCCTCCACGTCCTTCATTCCGCGGACCACAGCCTTAAACAGCTGATCCCGGTACGCGGTGATGCTTTTATCTTCCTTTAAGGCTCCATCCAGAAACAGGGCCCGGTACATGGGAAGCCGCAGGGTGTCCGAATCCAGGAACTCCTTTTCCACATTCAGGCTTTCTGCAATTTTTGACAGCGTCAGAAGGCCTCCGTCTCCCAGGGTCAGGAAATCGCCGTTTTTCATCCGGTAATACGTTTTCTTCTTCTCGTAGGCCGTCAGAATCCCCTTTAACTCTTCCTGCGGAATTTCTCCCAAATCCACGGTGAGCTCCAGCCACCGGCCGGAGGTGCGGATCTGTGCCCCCGCTCCCGCCGGAGGAAGCAGCCGGATTTTCTTAAAGCTCTCAGAAACGTAGACCTCCCCCAGCTCCATAAATCGGGAAATCCCGCCGGACAGCAGCCGATACAGGCCGTCATCATTGTCCTTTAACAGAAGATTTCCCGTCCCATCTTCCCTGTACTGGAAATATTCCGTCACCAGGCGGCTCACCCGGAATTCTCCCGGCACATCCCGGCAAACCTCCTTCGGCACAAGCTCATCCTCCAGCGGATGAAAGGAAAAATCCCCATAGGATAATTCCGGCCGCAAAGAAACCACTCCCGCCTCCGGACTGTCAAAATAAAACCTGGCCTTCAGCTCCTCCGGACGGTAGGATTCCAGGTCGACATCTTTCGCCTTAATAAGTCCCAGAGCCTCCAGCTTCTTTAGCACCCGTTCGTAAAACAGGGGGATGTCCCGGTCATTTACAAAAATTTCCCGGCTTCCGTCCTGATTCATCAGCATATATTCCAGAAAAACTGTCAGTGCCTCCGTATACTCCCGGTCGCAGAGATAAAGCTTCGTTTCATCTCCCACAAACAGGACGTTTTCTCCCTTAAAAGCAAACATTCCGGAATCCAGGAACAGGCGGATCCCGTCCCGCCCTGCCCTCTCAAGGAACACGAAAAAAACAGGATTCTCCCTGCAGATGGTTAAATGCCGTCTGCGCCGTCCCGAATCCACCAATTCTATGGTCTCTCCCACCACAAGGGAAAGGAGGCGTTCTCTGCCGCTTCGTCCAAGCCCCAGTTCCTTTACCGGCGGCTCTGCCCCGGCCATCCCCCGCCTCATCTGGGCATACTGCTCCCTGTAAGCTCCGACCCGCTCCATGATAAACAGCACCAGAGGCCGGTCCTTTTCTCCGAACGCATCCAGGCTGTGGTGAAATCCCAGTCCTTTCGCATATTCCCCGAAGCTGCCGGACTCCATCCTTTTCGTAAATTCCACCAGATCCTTCACCGGATAGAATCTCTTTTTCCCAATCTCAAAGCTGACCTGAACCTGATCGCCGGACACGGAAAGCACAGGCCGCAGGGAAACGCTCTCCTGCTCCTCTGCTCCCATAATCCGGCTCACCTCCCGGTTGGTGTATTCCCGGATCATGAACCGCACCTTCTGAGACGTGGACACCGGCGGTTTTCTTCCCTCCAGCTCCCGCCTCATCCATTCCGAATACACGGCCGCCGCATGAGGGCACATGGTCTCCAAAGAAAGCTCAGGGGCGCAGCCCATGGAGCAGACATCGAGCTTTTTCCCGTTTTGATCCACATGCGAACAAGAGTAGTCATAAATCTGACTACCCTTGCGCAGCATACGGACCCGGTAAATTTCCGTTCCGTCCTTTACCGTTCCCAGAATTTCCATTTCACCTTTCCAGAAGGTATTTGCTGAAAGTCCCGTTACTTCCATGACCGTCCCTCCTTCAGAGGCCTGTTTCTCCTACATTCTCTCCGGAGCCTCAAAGCCAAGAAGATGAATGCTGGAAGTGAGCACATCTCTGGTAAGCGTCACAAGGCGGATATAGCCTGCCTGACGCTCCTTATTTTCCTCCGCAATAATTTTTGTCTCATGATAAAAATGATTGAGGGCATTGGAAAGCTCATAAATATAAGCACAGATCTTATGAGGCGCCAGCTCCTCAAAGCTGGTGTGCATCACCTCGCTGAATCTGGCCAGAGCCAGCATCAACGTCTTTTCCGGCTCTCCTTCCGGCGGCAGAATTGCCCCGCCGGAAACCTGGCCGCCCAGCTCCTCATATTTTTTCAGAATCGAATTGATTCTGGCAATGGTATAAAGAATATAGGGCCCTGTATTTCCCTCAAAGGAAACGAACCGATCCAGATCAAACACATAATCCTTGGTTGCCTGGTTGGACAGATCGCCGTATTTTAAGGCAGCAATTCCCACAAGCCGGGCCGTCTCCCTTGCTTCTTCCTCGGATACGGTTCTGTTTTCCATGATTCTGTCATAAGCGGCATCCGTGATCTGGGCAATCAGATCTTCCAGGCGCATCACTCCGCCCTCTCTGGTCTTAAACGGCTTTCCGTCCCGGCCATTCATGGTGCCGAAGCCTACGAAATCCAGCTTTCTCTCCTGCGGAACGATTCCTGCCTTTTTCGCCACACGGAACACCTGGGTGAAATGCAGATCCTGCCGCTTATCCACCACGTAAACGTAATGATCCGGCTTAAAGTCCTGTTCCCGCTCCACGATGGTCGCCAGATCCGAAGTGGCATACAAAGACGCTCCATCTGATTTGCGGATGATGCAGGGAGGAATCTCCTTGGTATCGCCTTCCTCGGCCACATCCACCACCAAAGCGCCCTGGCTCTCATGGGCCAGTCCGTCATCGATCAGCTTCTGAACCATTCCCGGAATATAGGGCTCCGCGTCGCTCTCCCCTTTCCAGAGGTCAAATTCCACATTCAGGTTGGCATAATTCTTTTTCAGATCCGCCAGAGATACGTTCATAATATGGTTCCAGAGGGCACGGTAAGGCGCATACCCCTTCTGAAGCTTAAATGTCGCCTCCTGGGCTCTTTCTTTAAAGACCTCATCCACCTTGGATTTGGCGCTGGCCGCCGGGTAAATCTCCTCCAGCTCCGAGATTGTAAACGGCGCCTCCTTCGGATATTCTCCCGTATAAGCCTCATCAAAATAAGGAAGATCCGGCTGACGGTCCTTCAGCTCTTCAATGATAAGTCCCATCTGCAGACCCCAGTCGCCAAGATGTACGTCTCCGATGGTCTTATGGCCCACAAACCGGCCCATCCGCTTGATCGCTTCTCCGATAACAGCCGCCCTGAGATGGCCCACATGAAGGGGCTTTGCCACGTTGGCCCCGCCGTAATCCACGATCACAGTCTCCGGCTTTTCCACCTCGTCCATGCCGAACTTGTTCTCAGAACACATCCGGTTCATATAATCTGCAAGGAAGGATGCGTCGATCTTCAGGTTAATAAAACCTGGCATCACCGCATTCACATCCTCAAAAACAGAACTTTCCTTCAATTTTTCCACCACGGCCTGGGCAATTTCGATGGGCTTTTTCTTATAAGCCTTTGCTGCCGCCATGGCTCCGTTACACTGATACTCACACAAATCCGGCCGGTTGGATAAGGTCACCTTTCCATAGGAAGCCTCATAACCGCAGTCCCGGAACGCATTCTCCATCTCCTGCGTAATCACATGCAATATTGTTTTCATCCGTTTATCCCCTCATTTGGCCCTCCCGGGCATATTGTAAGCGTTCAAAGAAAATCTTCTCTTCCGGTCATCTGTCCCCAATGGCCGCTCCAAATGACGTTTTAAAAGCAAAATTTTCCATGTATCAACAAATCTATCATACTTTCCGGCTGTTGACAATAGTCCTTGGTTTATTCCTGCGTTCCATTCAGACATTCCATGGCAAAATTTACCGATGCCATGGCATCCCGGCAGTAAGCATCGGCTCCGATGGAATCGGCATATTCCTTTGTCAGGACTGCCCCGCCCACCATAATTTTGGCCCACGGCGCCTTCTCTCTTAGCTGACGGATGGTCTCCTCCATGGACGGTACGGTGGTGGTCATCAGGGCGCTCAGTCCCACAACCCGGACCTGCCCTCTCACCGTTTCTTCCACAATTTTCTCCGGCGCCACATCCCGGCCCAGATCCAGGACCTGAAACCCGTAATTTTCCAGCAGCACTTTGACGATATTTTTTCCGATATCATGGATGTCGCCCTTTACCGTGGCAAGAATCACTGTGCCGATGGTCTCCCTTGCCTGTCCGTTTACCGCCATCTGCTCTTTCATCACGGCAAACGCCGCCTTGGCCGCCTCCGCACTCATCAAAAGCTGGGGCAGGAACACCGTTCCCTTCTCAAACCCTTTTCCCACCTCATCCAGGGCAGGAATCAGCTCCTCCTCGATAACCGTCAGGGCATCCTTCTGCTTTAAAGCCTCACCTGCCTCATGCTCGGCCGCCTTCACCAGGCCCTGAAGGATGGTTTTTCTAAGGCCCTCCGGCGCGCCCGTATTTGGACTCTCCGATGCCTTTAAAACTTTCTCCCGGCTGTTTTCTCCCGGAGCGTCAGCCCCCTTTTTTTCCAGCTCCTTCTTTTTCTTTCGCTCCGCTTCCATGGGACCGTAAACGCTTACATAATGACCGCAGTTTTCATCCAGCCCCGTCAGGGCCAGGAAGCTGTCATAAACCTGACGCATGGCAGAAAGGTTGGGATTGATAATTCCTGCCGACAGGCCGTTCTGCAGCGCCATCAGAAAGAAAGCGGCATTGATATGCTCCCGCATGGGAAGGCCGAAGGATACGTTGGAAACACCGAGAACCGTCTTTCCTCCCAGTTCTTCCTTTATCCGGCGCACTGTTTCCAGTGTCGTCAGCGCACCGTTTTTATCGGAGCTGACCGCCATGCAGAGCGCGTCCATCAAAAGGTCTTCCCTGCCGATTCCATAGGAAGCAGCCGTTTCATAAATCTTTTTCGCAACGGCGATTCTGCCGTCTGCCGTTTCCGGAATTCCGTTTTCATCCAGGCACAATGCCACCGCGGCTCCGCCGTAATGCTTCATCAGCGGAAAAATCCGCTCCATGGATTCCTTTGTGCCGTTGACCGAATTGATCAGCGGTTTTCCGTTATAAATCCGCATGGCCTGCTCCATGGCATCCATGTCAGAAGTGTCGATTTCCAACGGGAGCTCCACCACGCTCTGCAGTTCCTGAACCGCCATGGTCATAAGCCTGGGCTCGTCAATTCCCGGAAGTCCCACGTTTACATCCAGCACATGGGCGCCGCTCTCCTGCTGCTCCAGTCCCACAGACAAAAGATAGGACATATCCTCGTCCCGCAGAGCCTGTTTTAACTTCGGCTTCCCGGTGGGATTGATCCGCTCACCGATAAGAATCGGACAGTTTCCAAATTCCACCGCCTGCATCCCGGAGGATACCACGGTTCTGTGCTTCTTTTGGGGCAGTTCATAAGGAAGATCCTCACAGAGTTTGTGAAGTTTCCTGATATGCTCCGGCGTGGTGCCGCAGCAGCCGCCCAGAGCAGAAACCCCGGACATGGCCATTTCTTTCATGACACAGGCAAAGGTATCTGCATCGATGTCATAAACCGTCCTGCCGTTCTCGCTTCTTGGAAGACCGGCATTGGGATTGACAAGGACCGGCACCGAGGCAATCTCAACCATTCTTTTTGCAAAAGGAAGAAGCTGAACGGGCCCCAGTCCGCAGTTTAGTCCGATCCCGTCGACGCCCAGTCCTTCCAGAAGGGCCGTCACCGAATCCACATTTCCTCCGGTCAGCATGGTGCCTTTCTCATCCAGCGTCACCGTGGCAAATATGGGAAGGCTGCTTTCCTCCTTTGCGGCCAGGACAGCTGCTTTTAATTCATAACTGTCCCCCATGGTTTCGATGATGATCAGATCGGCTCCCGCTTTGGCTCCGGCCCGCACCACTTCCTTATAAGCGCTGCAGGCCTCCTCAAATTCCAGTTCTCCGTAGGGCTTTAAAAGCTTTCCTGTGGGCCCCAGATCCAGGGCCGCGAATCCATGTCCGCAGGCCTCGATGGCCTTTCTGGCGCAGGCGGCTGCAGCCCCCACCAATTTTTCCACCGGCCATCCGTCTTCTTCTTTAAATTTGAACCGGTTGATGCCGAAGGTATTCATGGTAATCACGTCCGCTCCGGCCTTCAGATAGTCCTGATGCAGCTTCGTAATCACATCCGGCCTTAAAAGATTCCAGGTTTCCGGCAGCTCCCCCGGTTTCAGCCCCCGCTCCTGCAGAAGGCTTCCCGTTCCGCCGTCAAAATAAATCCGTCTTGTCTCAAGCAACTCCAGTATTCCCATCGAATCCTCCATTATCTCCGGAACTTGCAGTCCCTTTTCTCACAGGCCTCGCATCCCTCCGGAACACATCCGGCCGGCTGACGTCCAAGGCCGATAACTGCCGTCACCGATTTTGTAGGCACCATCAGGTACCCATCCGTCAGCGTGATCCCAAGCCTTTTTTCTGCCTCAAGTCCTGAAAGAAGCTGCTTCTGCACGGACAGCGGAAAATCCCCGTAGCCAGGGGAAAATCTCGGCCGCAGATAAAGCCCCTTCTTTTCATAAAGTTCTTTCCATTGGCGGCACAGTTTATTGCAGTAATCCTCTAACATGGCCGCCTGCACAGCCTGCATCACCACAGCCTTTGCAGCAGAAACGGTCTGCAGCCGATGAAGCTGTCTGTCTGCCGCTAGCCCAAGCGTGGCCGCCATCAGAAGAACCTGGCTGCAGCCGGAAAGATTTCCTGCCAGCTTCCTGCTTTCTGTTAAAAAGCAGCCGCAGTCCACCGTCATTTCCTTCCCTATTATAAGAGAAAATTCCCGCACCAGATGTCGGGGACGAAGGGCTCGTTCTCCTTCCAGAATGCATTCCCTGACCAGTTCTTTTGTTCTCTCCTCCACAGGATGATTTCCGTATCCCAGATACCGGAGCGCCTCCCGTTCTACAACCCCCATCAGGACAGGATCTCCGACAGGCTGGTTTTAATCTGCCTTGCCACATCCGGCTTATTCATGGAATATACATGAACCGCATGAATATCATTGGCAATCAGGTCGATAATCTGCTCAGTGGCATAGGCAATCCCCGCCTGCTTCATGGCTGCAGGATTGTCGCCGAACTTGTCCAGAATCGCCTTAAACCGCGTGGGAAGATACGTACCGGACATGGAAAGAATCCGCCTCATCTGCTTTGCATTGGTTACCGGCATAATTCCCGCAATGACAGGCACGGTAATCCCCTTTTCCCGAATGCGGTACAGGAAATTATAAAGAATATTGTTGTCGAAAAACATCTGGGTGGTCAGGAAATCACAGCCGGCATCCACTTTTTCCTTTAAATATAGAATATCCCGTTCCTTGCTGGGTGATTCCGGATGCCCTTCCGGGTAGCAGGCTCCGCCGATGCAGAAGTCCCCCATGGATTTTAAATCATGAACCAGCTGGCTGGCATAACGGTAATCCGTCCGGATATTTCCATCCGCCGGAATATCGCCGCGCAGAGCCAGAATGTTTTCAATTCCCAGTTCTTTCAGTTTTTGCGCCATTTCCCGCACTTCTTCTTTCGTGGAACTGACACAGGATAAATGGGCCAGGGATGTCACCCCATAATTCTTTTTCAGTTCAGCGGCAATCTTCGCTGTATACCGGCTTGTCCCTCCGCCGGCACCATATGTCACACTCATAAAAGACGGGGAAAGGCCGGCAATTTCCGTCACCGCCCGTTCCACCGATGAATAGGCATCCTCCCTTTTCGGCGGGAATACCTCGAAGGAAAGCACAGGTTTTTCCTGCGCCAGTATTTCTCTGATTTTCATTTCTGTCACTTCCTTGTCTGCCATCATTCATTTTTATTTTATACAGTTTATTCGTATCTCTTCCGTTTGTCAATTCCATGATATTTCAAAATCGACTTTTTTTCACAACAATTGTTCAAAAACTTGACAATTCCCTTCAAACTGCCTATAATTTTTTCAACGCTCAAAAGACGTTGGAGGGGAGGAAAACCATATGAGCAGAGTCATTACCATCAGCCGGGAGTTCGGCAGCGGCGGACGGGAGATCGGCTTCCGCGTTGCAAAAAAGCTGGGAATCCCATTTTATGATAAGGAACTGATCGCCATGGCATCGGAGGACAGCAATATTTCCGAAGACGTATTTCATGCCAACGATGAAGTCATTCATGGGAAAGAGCGCATCAATTATGAATACGCCACCGTGGATCCTTTTTCTTCCACTTATGAGATTCCCGTTTCGGATCAGCTGTTCGTCATTCAGTCTAAAATCATCAAGCTTCTGTCACAGGAAGGTCCCTGTGTCATTGTAGGCCGGTGCTCTGATATGATTGCGGAGGATCCGTTTAATGTGTTTATCTGCGCCAGTCTGAAGAAACGGGTTGAGCGCCTTTTGTCTCTGGAACAAGATCCGGAGATTGACGGAAAGAAAATGGAAACCCGCATCCGGGCCATTGACGCCAAACGCCGCGACTATTATCAGTATTACAGCGGAAATGAATGGGGAAAGCCAAAGAATTATGATTTGTGCTTGAACAGCGGAAAGCTGGGCGTAGAAAGATGTGTGGAAGTAATTGTAAATACCGTATCCCTGGAGTAATCCAGGGATACTTTTTCTTATTTCTATTTTTTTCTTCTCTTTTTGATTTCCTTTTCCAGCCAGTCCCACAGATGTGCCACAGCATAAAACAGCAGTACCGCGCCGGCAAGCCAGAGGATATACTCCACAATCACGCCTCCCATGATGAAGGCTGCCTCCCGGTCCATACCATTGATTGTCTGAGACAAAAGCCATCCGTTCATACACGTCCCTCCCCCGATTCGCTCTCGCAAACAATCTGTTTTTTTACAGTTTCATTTAATAATTGATGAGACAATTCTCTAAAATCATGATACAATATTTCCGTAATCCCGTCAATCCTGTTTGCGAAATGGAACCGGAGAATTGTATGGGCCGGCTCTTAAACAGGCATCTTACTCCTTCTTTCTGAATGCAGCAGGCACCACATCCTCCGGGATTGGGCAGCGATATGCTCTGCCGCCGGTTCTTCTCACATTTTCCTCTTTTGCCTTTTTTACCAGCTGCGGATCCTCCATCAGCTTTACAGCGGCCCTGTACAGCGTTTCGGCTGCAAACAGCATCCCCTTGACTGCATAAGAGGATTTTCCCTGGGCCACCTCCACCCAGGAATGGGGCTGAGTTCCCAGACAGAAGCAGGCACACTGCAGCTGAAGCAGAGGCGCAATCTGACTCACATCTCCCATATCCGACGATGCCGTCTCCACCACGTCCTGTGGCTCAAAGGGAAGAATAAAGTCCCCCATGGGATGGCTTTTGCAGAGCGCATGCCTCGTTTCCAGATCAAATTCCGGGAGCATGCCCAGGTCCCGGTCGGCGGCCTCGTCTCCGATCACCTTCCGGAAGTCTGCAATGTATGCCATCTCCTCGCTGGTATATTCCGGAACTCCGATTTCCACCATGGTGTCATACAAAAGCTCTCCCAGCGTATCGCTTGGAACCACGTTGCTGCAGGCCTTATCAAAGGTCATTTCCATGGTGGTTCCTGTCATGAGGGCTGCGCCCTTTGCAATATTGACCACCCGGCGGAACAGTTCCCGAACGCTGTCGTTGTCCCGGCTGCGTACCAGATAAAGAACCTCCGCCTCGGCCTGAACCACATTGGGAGAAACGCCGCCGGCATTGGTAATAGCATAATGGATCCGGTCGGTCATCTCCATATGCTCCCTCAGGTAATTGACGCCCACATTCATCAGCTCCAGCGCATCCAGGGCGCTTCTTCCCTTCTGAGGAGCTGCTCCCGCATGGCTGCTTTTTCCATGGAATTTAAAATACGCCTGACAGTTGGCTAAAAGGCTTCCGGTCATGGAAGCATTCATGGTACTGGGATGCCAGGTCAGTGCGATATCCAGTCCGTCAAAGACGCCCGCCCGGGCCATATAGGTTTTGCCGCTGCCCCCTTCCTCTGCCGGGCAGCCATACACGATCACCGTCCCGGCTCCGGGATGGATCGCAAGATAATCCTTCAGGGCAAGAGCCGCACCAATGACTCCCGTTCCCAGAAGATGATGGCCGCAGCCATGTCCATGGGTGGTTTCCGGTCTTGGCCTGTGTTCCGTCACATCCGCCTGCTGGCTCAGTCCGTCGAGAGCGTCGTACTCGGCCAGAAGCCCAATCACCGGGCTCCCGCTTCCGTAAACGGCTTTATATGCCGTCGGAAGGGCCCCGACTCCCGTCTCCACCGAAAATCCATGCTCCCTCAGGCAGCCGGCCATCAGCTCTGCGGACTGGTATTCCTCAAACCGGATCTCCGCCAGCTCCCATAACCTGGCGTTCATCTCTGTCAGCAATGCTTCATATTTCTTTACCTTATACCCGCTCATGGCTTTCTCCCTTCTTCAAAAGACGTTTCAGCGGCCCTTCTCCCTCCGGAATCGGGCACACGTAAGATTTTCCGCCCATCTTCTTTTTCTGTTCCTCCTTTGCCGCCTGCAGAAGCTCCGGCTTTTCCATCAGCTCTTTGGCCAGTTCTGATAGGGTCTGCCCCGCATAAAAGACCCCCTTTAAGGCGTAGGAGGAGGTCCCCTGGGTCACCCACAGCCAGGAATGAGGCTGAGCTCCCTGAGTAAAGCAGGCCGTTTCGATCTGAATCAGCGGCACGATCTGGCTCACGTCTCCCATATCCGAGGAACCGGTACCGGTGGATGTAAGGAGCTTATAAGGAAGGACAAAATCCGCCATGGGATGGTCCGCCACCAGCTGCTTTCTTACCTCCATATCATAGGGCGGAACGGCACCGTCATCATGTAAAACTGCCTCCCTTCCTACCAGCTCATGGTATGCCTTCACATACTCCCGTTCTTCCTTCGTATATTCCGGCGGCCCCAGCCGCACCATGATGTCATAGGCCATCTTCCCCAGGACGCCGTTGGGCACCACGTTGCTGCAGGCTTTGTCAAATTCAATCTCCACCCGGGTATCCGTCATCAGGGCCGCTCCCCTTGCCACATCACAGACTCTCTCGTAAAGTTCCTTCACCCCCTCGTTGGTTCTGCTGCGTACCAGATACAGCACCTCGGCATATTCCTGAACCACGTTGGGCGATGTGCCTCCCGTATTTAAAACAGCATAATGAATCCGATCCGTCATTTCCATGTGTTCCCTCAGGAAATTCACGCCCACATCCATCAGCTCCACCGCATCCAGGGCGCTCCGTCCTTTCTGGGGCGCGTTTCCCGCATGGCTGGCCAGCCCGTAAAACTTAAAATATGCCTGGCAGTTGGCCAGCATGGAGCAGCCCATGGAGGCATTGATGGTGCAGGGATGCCAGGTCAGTGCCGCATCCAGTTCATCAAAAACGCCGGCTCCGGCCATGATGGTCTTTCCGCTGCCGCCCTCCTCCGCCGGGCAGCCGTATACAACCACCGTTCCGGCTCCCGGACGCCGTTCCAGATAGTCCTTTAAATCCAGTGCTGCCGCGGCCACGCCCGTTCCCAGAAGATTGTGGCCGCAGCCGTGTCCGTGGGTGGTTTTCGGCCTGGGAGCCTTTTCCAGTTTCCCGGCCTTCTGGCTTAATCCATCTAACGCGTCATACTCCGCCAGAAGCCCGATCACCGGGCTGCCGCTTCCATATACGGCCCGGAATGCGGTGGGAATGCCTCCCGTCCCCGTTTCCACTGAAAAGCCATGGCCCTTCAGCAGATCAGTCATCGCCTTCATGGAGCGAACCTCTTCAAATTTCAGCTCGGCTGCCTCCCAGATGGTTTCATTTAACGCTTTTAATTCCTCCCTGTACTTTTCCACTTCGTATTTCATCCTCGCCTCTCTCCTTTCCCGCAATGTTGTATACCGGCTGTTTTCTGTATTCTTCTTCCCCGTGTGAAATTATTTGCCCGCATAACTATTAGGTTTCCTAATAATTTGATATTACTCCTCCATCCCATTCCTGTCAAGGCATCTTTTAAAACTCTCCTGCAGCATCTCTCCCAGAGCCACCTGAGAGCCGTTTTTCAAATTTCCTTTCAGGATTCCCTTTTCCCGTCCAATGCGCCTGTACAGCAGATGAGAAATCTGCTACAATAAGAACAATTTATAAAACGAAAGAAGGATTCTCATGATCTGGCTGATGATTGCTGCCCTGTGCGCATATTTTGTAAAAGGCCTCTGCGGTTTTGCCAATACTCTGGTCTTCACCACGATTCTCGGCTTTACCATGGATAATATCAATATCTCTCCCCTGGAGGTTCTGTTAGGATACCCGACCAATGTGATCCTGGCCTGGAAGGAGCGCAAAAAGCTGAACAAAAAAATCTGGCTTCCCCTGGTCTGTCTGGTTCTTGCCGGCAGCATCCCCGGCATTTTCCTTTTAAAAAACGCGGATGCCGGCGTCATCAAAATTATTTTCGGCTTCGTGGTGGTTTTCATTGGTCTGGAAATGCTGATTCGAGAATTTACCAGAAAGAAGTCCAAAGGCTCCAAGCCGGTTCTGATCCTGATTGGCGTTCTTTCCGGTGTGCTGTGCGGGCTTTACGGTGTGGGAGCCCTGCTGGCCGCCTACGTCAACCGGGTTACGGAAGATTCCGGCGCTTTTAAAGCCAATATGTGCGCGGTCTTTATTATTGAAAATATGATGCGGATCGGTATCTATGCAGTCACTGGAATTATTACGCTGGATACCATCAAACATGCTGTGATTCTGATGCCATTCATGCTGATTGGCCTGTTTCTTGGAATCAAAAGCAGCTCCGTACTGGATGAGCATCTGGCCAAAAAAGTGGTCACCATTGCTCTCATCATTTCCGGAGCTGCCATGATTTTCGATAATCTGCCGTAAAATTGCTGCGGCGCCAGATACTAGCAAGGAGCGGAGTTTGACAACTCCGCTCCTTCTGTTAAATGCCCGGGGAATCTGTTCCTTTCCCCGGTTCTTCGATTTTTCTTTTCATGGCATCCAGCACCTGCCTTAAAGAATCCATCAGGTCTCCAAATTCTTCCTCCGAGAATCCGTCGAACACCTCATCATCCAGTTCCCCGTAAAATTTCTCTACCTGCGACAGCTTCTTTTTTCCAAGCTCCGTAAGAAAAACCAGGGTTTCCCGGCGGGAACGCGGATTTCTTCTTCGCTCAATCAGACCGTCCTTTTCCAGTGTATCCAGAATTCCGGAAACAGAGGCCGCCCGAAGATAAAACCGGTCAGCAATGTCCTTCTGCCTGCATCCGTCATTTTTTCCCAGAAACCGCAGCATTTTCGGCTGTCCTCTGGTCAGGCCGATATGTTCCAGCCTGGGATAGAAATACCGCGCTGCCGTTGAATCAATCTGCGACCACATTTCAGAAAACCGGATATATTTATCCTTTTTCATGTTCTTTTCCTCCTCTGATGAACCTATTATAATCGGTGTTCCCCCTTTCCGTAAAGGCAAAACCGCGGCAAAAGAAAGGGCTCCTTAAAATATACGATCCGTACAGTCCATACGTTCCGCTTTACTGTTTCACATAAAAGCGTCGCGCTTTAAATCGATAAAATTTCCGGTTGACAAATGGAAGAAAGCGCGGTATGATGACCATGACAGTGAAAAGATGTTATTTTCGGAGGGTTTTTATCCATGAAAATTTCTGTTTCTGCAGTTTCTTATTCCTATTATTATTTTCCGGGCTATTTTTACGGCGCGGACTTCTTTTGCTGCAGAAAGCAAACCTCTCCGTAACAGGCTCTGCCGGTTTTCGTGAAACGGATGACGGTGTCTGCAGCACATGCAGGCACCGTTTTTTATTTGACAGGAGCTATTGCTCCCTATTTAGAAAGCTCTGCAGGATGCGCGCTCACACGAAACGGAAATCAGCCGTCAAAAGAACTGTACCCGGCGCCAACGTTCGCAGGCAGAATTCTTTCTTTTTGGAAAACAGCAAAAAACCGGAAAATTCCGGAATATTTATCAGCATACAGGAGGATTTGATTCATGATTATCATTTTAAAACAGAATGCAAACCAGGCTAAGGTTGAAAAATTAAAAGAAGATTTGATTCGCCGCGGCTTTAAGCTCCACCTCTCCCAGGGTACCGAAGCGTCCCTTATCGGTCTGATTGGTGATACTTCTTCCATTCACGAAGACTGGTTAAAGGCCATTGACGTGGTGGAAGACGTAAAGCGAATCCGGGAGCCTTACAAAAAGGCCAGCCGTTCCATGCATCCGGAGGATTCCGTGATCGATGTCTGCGGGACAAAGATCGGCGGCGGAAACTTCCAGGTCATCGCCGGCCCCTGCTCCATCGAAACAAGGGAGCAAATTACGGAAGTGGCTCTGGACGTGAAGCGTTCCGGCGCCCATCTTCTCCGAGGAGGCGCCTTCAAACCCAGAACTTCCCCCTATGCGTTCCAGGGACTTCATGAACAGGGTCTGGAGCTTCTTCTGGATGCCAAGCGTGCCTCCGGACTTCCGGTGGTAACAGAAATCATGAGCACCGAGCATCTCCCCCTGTTTGAAGACGTGGATGTGATTCAGGTAGGTGCCCGCAACATGCAGAATTTCGAACTGTTAAAGGAGCTTGGAAAGCTGAACAAGCCCATCCTTTTAAAACGCGGTCTGGCCAACACGCTGGACGAGCTTTTAATGAGCGCCGAATACATTCTTGCAGGCGGCAACGAAAACGTCATCCTCTGCGAGCGCGGCATCCGGACCTTTGAAACATCCACAAGAAACACTCTGGAAATTTCGGCGATTCCGGTATTAAAGCAGAAGACCCATCTTCCTGTCATTGTAGACCCCAGCCACGCTTCCGGAATCCGCTCCCTGGTAGAACCGCTGTCTTTGGCCGCCATCGCAGCCGGAGCCAACGGCTTGATCATTGAGGTACACAACAATCCGGAAAAAGCGCTCTGCGACGGCGCCCAGTCTCTGACGCCTCCGATGTTTGATGATTTGATGAGAAAAATCAACCGCTCCACAGAATTTTTCCGCAGTCTTTAAATCGTCCTTTCAGCAGAACGGCTCCTGCCTGCTGATAAACCATTCCAATCCACGAAACGGGGCCTGTAAATTCAGCCCCTAAACCAGCGGGAAGCAAAACAAAGACAGGATTCCCGCCTATAAGCGAAACATGATTTGCAAACACATGAAATATCTGCAAATATCAGACTTGCCAGATGGTGGAAATAGTGTTAATATGAATAAGTTGTGAAAATTCCTATTGAAATAAGAAGAAACGATTGTCAGGAGAAAAGGAGCTGGAACGATGTCAGGACATTCAAAATTTGCCAACATCAAGCATAAGAAAGAAAAAAATGACGCCGCAAAGGGTAAAATTTTCACCGTAATTGGAAGAGAAATTGCGGTCGCGGTAAAGGAAGGCGGTCCCGATCCCGCCAATAACAGCAAGCTGCGCGATGTAATCGCAAAAGCGAAATCCAACAATATGCCCAACGATACCATCGAACGCGGAATTAAGAAGGCAGCCGGAGACCTGGGTTCCGTCAACTACGAAAACCTTACCTATGAAGGTTATGGTCCCAGCGGCGTCGCCATCATCGTTGATACATTAACCGACAATAAAAACCGGACGGCAGCCAATGTCAGAAGCGCTTTCACAAAAGGCGGCGGAAACGTAGGCTCCCAGGGCAGTGTGTCCTTTATGTTTGACAGAAAGGGCCAGATTATCATCGACAAAGAAGAGTGCGACATGGACGCCGACGAACTGATGATGGCTGCCCTCGATGCAGGCGCCGAAGACTTCTCAGAGGAAGAAGACAGCTTTGAGGTTATCACCGATCCCGATTCCTTCAGCGCTGTCCGTGAGGCACTGGAAGCCGCAGGTGTTCCCATGCTGGAAGCATCCGTCACCATGATTCCCCAGAACTGGGTGGAATTAACCGACGAGGATTCCATTAAGAAGATGAACCGGATTCTTGATCTCTTAGATGAGGATGATGACGTGCAGGCGGTCTACCACAACTGGGATGAATAAGCAGGACGGCCAAAAACCGCATAAAATCTGATTTTTCGGGTTATCGATATAATAAAAATTGCAGGAAACGTGCTCCAGTGACGATAAACCGGCATTTTTCCGGGGCGTCAGTTACGAATGTGCGAAAAGACTCCTTTCCAAACACCATGCGGTGTGCGGGAGGGAGTTTTTTCATTGAGCGTAATATCCTCTGTTATTCATTTCCGCCTCACTTATATACGGCGAAAGTGCAGCACTTCCCCCCGGCCGGTCAGCGACAGAAGGCCCCCGTCAGCACAAGCGCAGAAATCTGCTTTCTCAAGCACCTTCCCCGTTCTTTTTCGCATACTCTCCGCACAAATCCAGAAACAGTTCCATCAGCGGACTGACCCACTTGTTTTTATGATGGGCGCAGACTGCTGTGATGGTTCTGTCCGAAAGTCCGGTGGGAATCGTTTCCAGTTCTCCCGTCTCCAGTTCCTTTTTCACCGTAAACACCGGAAGGAACGAAATCCCCATATCATTTTTTGCCAGATTCTTGATCGTCGGGATGCTCCAGAGCTCAATGGTATGATCGAGACAAATGGATTTTTCCCGAAGATACTGTTCAAAGATCTGCCGGAAAATGCAGTTCTGTTCATTGATAATAAATGGAACGGGAATCTCTCTGTCAGGTGTGATAAAATCCGGACAAAGCTTTTTCATTTCCGGGGATGCCACCAGAACCAGCGAACATTCAGCCAGCGGATGAACCGTAAGGCTGGATCCGAATCCTCCCACATCTTCATAAAAGACCCCCAAATCCAACGACCCATCCAGAAGCTCATTGCGGATATCGTAACAGTTCATGGAGCGAAGAAACAGGCGCGCATTCGGCGCCCTCCTGTGAAATTCCTTTAAAACAGGCGGCAGATAATAGCACAAAAGGCTCTCGCCGACGCCGATGTTCAGGCTGCCCTGGCAGTCCGATAAATCATCCTGGAAAAACCGCAGCCTGTCCACCGACTGAAGAATTTCATCCGCATAGGGAATCAGCCGCTCTCCCGCCTTTGTCAGTACCATTCTTCTGCCGATTTTCTCAAAAAGAGGCACCGACAGCTCCTGTTCCAGCTGATTCATCTGGAAAGTAATGGTCGACTGAGTATAATTTAACTTCTCAGCCGCCTTACTGAACCCGCCTTCGTCTACAATGGTCCGAAAAGTCTGCAGGTATTTCAGTTCCAAAAAATCCCCTCCCATCACGCTTTTATTTCAATATTTTTGAATTAAACAATAAAATATTTCAATTTTACAATATTATTCCATGGATGTATTATAAAAGAAATTTTCCGGAAATGCAACAGCGGAGAAGAAAGCCGATGCAGCAGGAAATTCCGCTCGCAGAATCAGAATGCTCTTCCGGACGAGAACAAAGCATCCTATTGTATAAAAGGAGGAACCACCCTATGAAACAGGAATCAAAAAATATCCGGGAACTTCTGCGAATCATCCTCATCGTCACGGCCGCATGTCTGGTGCATGGCACCATGCAGGGGGTACACGATAATTATGGGATCATGATGACGGGTCTCATTCCGGTAACCGGAATTGACTATGCGGGCATCAGCTTCTGCATCGGAGCCGGCGCCCTGGTCTACGGCTTCGCCCAGCCCTTTCTTGGCATGATTGCCCTCAAAAAATCCAATACCTTCGTGATTCTTTTGGGCATCTTTTTTACCATCACCGGGCTGATTGCAACGCCAATGTGCCGGAATTTCTTTTCGCTTTTTCTCTTTTTTGGTCTGGTCCTGCCCTTTGGCACCACCGGACTTTGTTTCGGCATCGTCATGGGAGCCATCACACCGGTTCTCGGAGAACGCCGGGCCGCCATTGTTTCCGGTATCGTACAGGCAAGCGCAGGAATCGGAGACGCCATCATGTCACCGGGTCTGGAACGAATGATATCCGGATTCGGTATCCGTACAGCCATGGCTGTTCTTGTTCTCCCATTCCTGGTAATGATCCCGATTGCCTTCTGGATCGGGAAAACCGGTCAGTCTCATGAAAACGCTCAGAAACAGGACGCCCTGAAAAACCAGTCTCTGGTTTCCATTTTAAAAAATGCGCTCTCCGACCGGGATTATCGGCTTCTGGTCATTGGTTTTGCCACCTGCGGCTTTAATATGTCCATCATCGAAAGCCACTTATTCTCCCAGTATCTCTCTTATGGAATACCGGGGCAGATCGCTTCCCTGACTCTGACGGTTTATGGAATTGCCACCATGCTGGGAGCCGTAGCCGTCGGTTTCCTGGGAACAAAATTTCCTATGAAAAATGTCCTGGGATGCGTCTATACAATCCGGATTTTTATTTCTCTGGGCTTCCTGTTCCTGCCGAAAACGGCTGCCTTTGCTTTCATCGCCACCACCCTTTTAGGAATCAGCGGCGACGCCACAGTCCCGCCCACTTCCGGCATCATCAGCCATAAATTCGGCCCGGAGCGAATGGCAGTGCTTTATGGATTTACCCTGGTGGGACACCAGATCGGCGCCTTCTTAAGCTCCAGTCTCGGGGGAATGCTGGTAAAAGCCGGGATGGGATATGCGCCTTTATGGGCGGTGAATCTCTGTCTGGCCTCCATCGCAGCCGCAGCCAGCTTTTCCATCCATCGTTCCTGAGTAAAGCATAAACGGGTCAAAGCATTCATTATACAGGCAAATCCATTCTGTTTTTCTAAAAATCAGAATGCATGTTAAAAAAGAACTCTTTTTTCTCCAAATCCATTCCTCCCCGCCTGAAAATCTGCTATACTGGAGGAAAGCGCCGGAGGCTGTCCGTCTCTTTGCTGCCCGGACGCATATTTTACGAAAAAGGAGAATCATATGAAAAAAGTTGAGATTGATACCTTTCTGAAGTTTCAATTCGTAAGCAGTCCCACCTTCTCCCCTGACGGAGCCTGGGTTGCCTTCCTTGTGACCACGGCCGACAGAGAAAAAAATATGTACCATAAAAATTTATATGCATACCATCCGGAAACCGGAAAACTTCTCCGGCTGACCTCCAGAGGCGACTGCAAAACTTATACCTGGACCAGCGGGCATACGCTCCTGTTTTCGGCAGACCGGGACCTCAAAAAGGAAGAAGGCAGCTCACCATCCACCGCCTTTTATGAGCTGTCGGTCCACGGAGGCGAAGCGGAACCGGCCTTCCAGATCCCGGAAGCGGTTTCTTCCATCCAGGCTCTGCCGGACCACCGGTTCCTGGTGATGATAAACTACGACAACTACAAAGAAACGAGGAAGTCTTCCTACGAGGTCATCGACGAGCTTCCTTTCTGGAGCAACGGACATGGGTTCACCAATGCCAGAAGAAACCGTCTGGCCATCTTTGACCGCGAAAGCGGACAGCTGACCTGGGTGGCAGATTCCTGGACAGACTGCATGGAATATTCCCTGTTCGGCGATCTGCTGTTATACCGTGCCTATCCCTTTAAACAAAGTGTCCGCGGTCCAAAACCGGGAATCTACCTTTACAACATGAAAACCGGTGAAACGAAAACCATGCTGGAGCCGGAAACCAGACGGACCGGTGCCATCGAGCTTTTAAACGAGCAGGAGGCCATCGTCCAGTCGGTGGATCTTTCCTGCACCGATTTCACGACTTACTGCGACTTTTACAAATTGAATCTTTCCGACGGTTCCTTAAGCCTTTTTGCTCCTTATGACTATTCCGTCGGCTCCTCTGTGGGAAGCGACGCAAGATACGGCGGCGGGCAGTCCCATAAGGCTGTGAACGGAGATTTCTATTTTGTCTCCACGGTCAACGACTTTTCCTTCCTTTACCTGCTGAAAAAGGATGGAACCATTTCCGGCCCGCTGACAAAAGGAAGCTCCTGCGACAGCTTCGATATCTGCGGCGATCACCTGGCAAGCTGTGAATTTCAGGGAATGAAGCTGGCAGAGCTCTATGTCGACGGTGTGCAGGTGACTCATTTCAATAACTGGCTGGAACAGGAATACCAGCTTTCCCGCCCGGAACCGCTGATCTTTCGGGCAAAAGACGGTTATGAAATCCATGGCTGGGTCATGAAACCGGCAGACTATGAAGAAGGAAAAACCTATCCGGCCATCCTCAACATCCATGGCGGACCCCGTTCGGTCTTCTCTGACGTTTACTATCATGAAATGCAGGTTTGGGCCAGCGCAGGCTATTTCGTCTTCTATTCCAATCCCAGAGGCTCCGACGGACGAGGCTCGGATTTCGGCAATGTAAACGGCCTGTACGGGACGGTGGATTATGAAAATCTTATGGACTTCACCGACGAAGTCTTAAAACGGTATCCGGCCATCGATAAAGAACGGGTCGGAGTCACCGGCGGCTCCTACGGCGGAATCATGACCAACTGGATCGTGGGCCATACGGACCGGTTTAAAGCTGCCGTTTCCCAGCGCTCCATTGCCAACTGGATTTCCTATGAACACAGCTCGGACATCGGCCACTATTTCGTCCTGATGGACCTGGGTGGAAATACCAGGACGACTCCAAAGCTGCTCTGGGATCAGTCTCCGCTTCAGTTCGCTCCCAACTGCAGGACACCGATTCTCTTCCTCCACTCTGACCAGGATTACCGCTGCTATATGGCCGAAGGGCTGGCGATGTACAGCGCGGTTAAGCGAAACGGCTGTCCGGCCAGACTTTGCCTGTTCCACGGCGAAAACCATGAGCTTTCCAGAAGCGGAAAGCCGGAAAACCGGATTGACCGGATGAAAGAACTGATTGACTGGATGGATCAGTGGCTGAAAAAATAAGCAGCAAATTTTGTTTATTCTTTCCCAATTTATACAAAAATAGTTTCTCATTTTGTAAAAATCTGCTATACTTAGAAAGGATGCCGCGGCTGCCTGACAACATGCAGGCCATAACCTATCTGCAGGCACGGCATCCATGTTTGATAAAGCGAAAAGCAAGGAGGAAAACAGGATGGAATATCAGGTATCGGAAAAAATCCAGAAAAAGCTGGATGCCCTGACGGCAGATGCCAGCGTACAGAAGGCCCTTGCCTTTATGGAAGAGGATCAGGAGCAGATCATTGAAAAGCAGATTGATCTGACTCTCATTCCCGCTCCCACCTACCACGAGGAAAAGAAGGCAGCAAGGCTTCTGGAAATGTTTAAAGAGGAAGGACTGGAAGACTGCCATATTGACGAATACGGCAACTGTGTCGGAATCCGCAGGGGAACCGGCGGAGGAAAGACCACTCTTGTGGAAGGCCATATGGATACGGTATTCCCTCTTGATACGGAATTAAAGATTGTACGGGAAGACGGCTTCATCAAATGCCCCGGCATTGTGGACGATACCAGAGGCTGCGCTGCCGTTCTCTCCACGGTCCGCGCCCTGAATGCTGCCGGCATCCAGACAAAGGGAGACATTCACTTTGTGGGAACGGTGCAGGAGGAAGGAACCGGCGCTTTAAAGGGCATGCAGTATTACGTAAAGCATCATCCGGAGCTGGAAGCCAGCATCTCCGTTGACGGTCCCGGCTATCAGGAAATCACCTATGAGGCCACAGGAATCCAGACCTATGAGGTAACCTTCAACGGCATCGGCGGACATGCCTGCGGAATGTTCGGCAAAGTGGCCAACCCCCTTCACGCGGCGGCAAGAGCCATCGCAAAAATCTCCGATTTCCAGGTGCCCAAGGAGCCCATGACCACCTTCGCCGTCACCAACTTCCATGCCGGAAGCTTTGAATCGGTTCATGCCATCGTCCCCTCCGCCACCATCCGCTTCAACTTCCGTTCCAACTCCCAGGAGGAACTGGAAAAACTCCGCGGACGGATCTTCGATGCCATCGAGGAGGCATGCAGGGAAGAAACCGAGCGCTGGGGTAAGGATACCATCACCTATGAAGTAAAGCATATCTGCGACGTCAACGCCGGCGGACAGGATGAGCACGCTCCCATCGTGGAAGCGGCCATGGCTGCCTCCAGATACATCGGCGGCGAAGAGCCCCGCCTCGGAAACGGAGGTTCCACCAACTGCAACCGTGCCCTGGAAGCCGGACTTCCTGCCGTCTGCCTGGGAATGGGTGCCGACTATGACTCCAAGGCTCATACATTAAACGAGCAGTTCAAGGTGGAAGGCGCCTACAAAGGCTGCCAGCTGACCCTGCTTCTTACCCTGCTCTGTGCCGGAACGGAGCTGGAGGACAGCATCATCGAATAAGACAATTCAGACCGCTTGAACAGGCGGCAAATTAAAATCAACGGAAACTGTTCCACAGAATAATAAAATAAATCAAATAAAGGAGAACGGTTATGAAAAAGATCGAAATCGATACTTTTTTAAAGTTCCAGTTTGTCAGCAATCCCACATTTTCTCCGGACCATGCATCCGTGGCCTTTGTGGTTTCTGCTGCCAACCGGGAAAAGAACAATTACGGAGGAAATCTGTATGTTTATGACCTGAAGGCAGAAAAGGTTCTGAAACTGACCTCCGGCGACGATGCCAAGTCCTATGCCTGGACCTCGGACAATACGCTCCTGTTCCCGGCAGACCGGAGTCCTAAAAAGGATGGAGAAAAAAAGGAAGAACAGACCTGCTTTTATGAGATTTCCACCCATGGAGGCGAAGCAGAGGAAGCATTTACGGTACCCGCAAAGGTTTCTGCCATTCGTGAGCTGTCTGCCGGACGCTACCTTCTGACCGTCAAATACGACAACTATAAAGAAACAAGAAAGACCTCCTACGAAGTCATCGACGAGCTTCCCTTCTGGGGCAACGGTCTCGGATTTACCAACGCAAAGAGAAACCGCTTTGCCATTTATGACCGCGCATCAGGAGAAATGACCTGGGTGGCCGACGAGTGGACCGAGTGCATGGAATACTCCGTATACGGCGATCTGCTGCTTTACCGCGGCTATCCCTGGAAACAGAGCGTTCAGGGCATGAAGCCGGGCGTTTATCTCTATAACATGGCAACCGGTGAAACAAAAACCATGATCGAGCCGGAAACCATCCGTACCGGTTCCATCGAGCTGTTAAATGAGAAGGAAGCCATTGTCATGTCTGCCGACGCTTCCTATAAAGACTTCAATAAATACTGCAATTTTTATAAGCTGAACCTGGAGGACGGCTCCTTAAGCCTGTTTGCTCCCTATGACGCTTCCATCGGCTCCTCCGTCGGATCGGATGCCAGATACGGCGGCGGACGGACACATAAGGCCATGGATGGCGATTTCTACTTTGTCTCCACCATCAACGACTTCTCCTACCTTTATAAGCTGGATAAGAGCGGCATCATTTCCGGCCCGCTGACCAAGGGAAGCTGCTGCGACAGCTTCGATATCTGCGAGGGCCATCTGGCCACCTGTGAGATGCAGGGACTGAAACTGGCAGAGCTTTATGTAGACGGAGTGCAGGTAACGCACTTTAACGACTGGCTCTGCACAGAATACTCCGTTTCCACCCCCGAGCCCCTTACCTTCACCGCCAGCGACGGCTTTGAGATTCACGGCTGGGTGATGAAACCGGCCGGTTACGTGGAAGGACAGACCTATCCTGCCATCCTCCATATCCATGGCGGCCCCCGGACCGTATTCTCAGATGTATATCATCACGAAATGCAGATGTGGGCCAGCGCAGGCTACTTTGTCTTCTACTGCAATCCCAGAGGATCGGACGGCCGCGGCACCGAGTTCGGCAACATCAACGGCATCTATGGCACGGTGGATTACCAGAACCTGATGGATTTCACCGATGAAGTTTTGAAACAGTATCCGGCCATCGATAAAGAGCGGGTCGGCGTCACCGGCGGCTCCTACGGCGGCTTTATGACCAACTGGATCGTGGGCCATACGGATCGGTTTAAGGCGGCAGCATCCCAGCGCTCCATCGCCAACTGGGTTTCCTTCGAGCACAACTCGGATATTGGCCATACCTTTATCTTAAACAATCAGGGCACCAATACAAGAACGGATGTGGAGCTTCTCTGGAAGCAGTCTCCGCTCCAGTTTGCCCCCAACTGCAAAACTCCGATTCTTTTCATCCACTCCGACGAGGACTTCCGCTGCTATATGGCCGAAGGTTTTGCCATGTACAGTGCCGTCAAGAGAAACGGCTGCCCGGCCAAGCTCTGCCTGTTCCACGGTGAAAACCATGAGCTTTCCAGAAGCGGAAAGCCGGAGAATCGGATTGACCGCATGTCCGAAATCGTAAACTGGATGGATTCCTACCTGAAATAGTCCGGAAAACCTCTCCGGAAGCCTCATTTTCAGACAGATTTTCAAACATGCGCCGCCAGACGCAGCGCAGAAAAAGCCTGCCGAACCGGAAGCAAAACACCGGTCCGGCAGGCTTTTCGGGCTCTTATGTAGCCAGCTCCAGGCTGATTCTCAGAGCCTGGTCCACCCGCTCCTGCAATTCTCCGTCAATATGGCAGATTTTTTCTCTGAGCCTCTGCTTGTCGATGGTCCGAAGCTGTTCCAGAAGGATCACCGAGTCTTTTACCATATCGCACTGTCTGGCGCAAAGCTCCACATGGGTCGGAAGCTTCGCCTTATTCATTTTTGAGGTAATGGCCGCACAAATCACCGTAGGACTGTGCTTGTTCCCCACATCATTCTGTATAATCAAAACCGGACGGACTCCGCCCTGCTCAGAACCAATCACCGGCCTCAAATCTGCATAATAAATATCTCCGCGTCTGATAATCACATTTTCACACTCCGCCTGTGGTTTTTCAGGTTTCCCTGTAACAACAGTATTGACATCCCTTGATTATCTTATGCAGAAATTTGAAAAACCGGGCACTTCCAAACGCAGATTCATAAAAGGCGCCGAAAAAGGATCCTTATTTTCTCCTCAGCACCGGCTCCCGGAAAACCTCATATGTTCCATCCGGCCAGGAAAGGAACGCCACCGGCTCGCCCCGGTATAAATATCTCCTTGGCACCCGCCGTCCGATGAGACAGGGAAGTTCATAATGAAATCCGCCACTCTTTTGAGCCAGCTCCTCCATGGTAATTGTTTCATCACCATCCTGCCCCAAAAGCGTCACCGTCTCCCACTCTCTGGCCTGCGGAATATCCGTCACATCCACCATAAACTGATCCATGCAGATTCTGCCAAGAATGGGCGCCCGTTTTCCGCAGACTAAAATTTCCCCCTTCCCGGACAGGCTCCTGGGATAGCCGTCTCCGTAGCCGGCACAGACTGTGGCCACCCGCATGGGCCCCGGTGCAAGAAAAGTCCCTCCATAGCTGATGGAAGTTCCCGCCTCTACTTCCTTGATATACGTGAGATGACTTTTCCACTCCATGGCAGGACGAACCGAAAAGTCCATCCCCGTTTCCCCGGACGGCTTCAGTCCATAAAGAATAATTCCGGCGCGAACCGCATCAAAGTCCGCCTCACGAAGCTCCAAAAGGCCAGCGCTGTTGGAACAGTGCCGGATGGGAATGGAAATTCCCCTCTCCTTAAGAAGCGCCAGAAAGCCGGAAAACCGTTCAAGCTGCTGCCTGGTAAATTCCTTTTCCCGCTCATCCGCTCTGGCAAAATGGGTAAAAGCTCCCTCGATCTGGATTCCGGGAAGGGCAGCAATCCGCTCCACCGTCTCTGCCGCCTGCTCTCCGGGCTCCAGTCCGATGCGGCCCATTCCCGTATCCACGGCAATATGGATCTTGGCCGTTCTTTCCAGCCGGCAGGCCGTTTTTGAAAGCTCCTTCGCATCTTCATACCGGAAAATGGTCGGCCGGATTTCCTCTCTTACCAGTTCCTCATACCGTTCCCTTGCCGCAGGCCCCAGCACCAGAATGCCTTTCCCAATCCCATGTTTTCTCAGCTGCAGAGCTTCATCTGCCGTGGCAACTCCGTATCCTGATACGAACCGGTCGATGGTCTGAGCCACCGCCACGGCTCCGTGTCCGTAACCATCTGCCTTTACGATTCCAATGACCATGGTTCCAGGGGTCAGCTCTCTCTGTATGGCCCGCATATTTTCCTCAATCCGGTCCAGATGAATATCCACATAGGTTCTGTCAGTCCGCATACCTCATCACCTCCGAAAGACTGTCCGCCAGCTCGCCTGCTAGCACGGAATGAATCCCGTACCGCTTTTCGGCCGCCTCTCCCGCCAGTCCGTGAACGTAAACGCCCATGGCCGCCGCTTCTCCCTCTTCCATTCCAATGGCTATGAGTCCGGCAATCACTCCCGTCAGCACATCTCCTGACCCGCCCTTGGCCATGGCCGGACTTCCGCTCTCATTCACATACAGCGAACCGTCCCGGACGGAAATCACCGTAGCCGCATCTTTTAACACACAGGTCACTCCGTATTCTCTGGAAAGAGCTCCGGCATACCCGACCGGATCCATTTTCAGCTCCCCAATCCCGGTTCCTGTAAACCGGGACATTTCCATCATGTGCGGAGTTAAAATCATGTTCTCCGTCAGATATTCCTTAAGCTTCGGCCGCTTTGCCAGCAGATTGACTGCGTCCGCATCCAGAATCAGAGGCACGTACGCTTCGCTTAAGACCGTCTCCACCATCATCTCTGCCGCCGCCCCCGTCCCGATTCCGGGGCCAAGAACAATGACATCGGCCCAGGCCGTCTGTTCCTTTACAAGCTCCTTCCACCCCTGCGGATCAGCCTTGGCCTCTTCCGCTTCATAAGAAACCACAATGGCCTCCGGAAGCTTCTGCTGCAGAACCGGCCGGTTTTCCGCAGCCGTAAAAATCTTCACAAGCCCTGCCCCGCAGCGGTAAGCCGCCAGAGCAGAGAAGTATGCCGCGCCTGCCATTCCTGCAGAACCGGCCATTACCAGCACTTTTCCGAATGTTCCTTTGTTGGAGTTCTGCTTCCGCT
>DVGC01000048.1 GCA_018712915.1 Candidatus Copromonas faecavium (nom. illeg.)
AGCCTTGTAAAGGGATAGAGGGGAAGTTTGCGTTTTTTTACGAGATCGGTTTACCAGGAATGATGTGAGAGATAAAATAACAAGATTGCATAAATTAGATCTGCTCATGAATAGTTCATGAAACAACCCTGCGCAGAAATGGACAGGGGTTGACAATTCTTCCGCTGGAATGTTATAATGAACATCCGGTGGAAGAAATGCTCTTCCAGCCAGAGCGCGGATGTGGCGGAATTGGCAGACGCACCAGCCTTAGGAGCTGGCGGGCAACCGTGGGGGTTCAAGTCCCTTCATCCGCATATTTGCCTGACCCCGTATAGACGCTGAAAACCCAGTGTTTATGCGGGTTTCTTTATTTTCGGCCCGTATGTCCATGCGGCCCGGCGCGTGGAGGCAGGAATTCTTGCACCATCCGGTTGACAAATCGGAATTTATCATATATAGTTATTCCTGCAGGAAAACGGGAAGGGATATCCTGATTCCGGTTTCCAGAACGGGATAATGGCTTAATGACCAGAATAAGGGAGTAGTCGGCGCAAAGACGCAGCGATGTCAACATACTGGATGATTCCTGGCCTCGCTTGAAATGATGAGACTTATCTGTCCTAGGACAGGTGGAGTCTCTTTTTTGTTGCCTGATAAGCCGGGAAAACGGCCGCCATGCCTGCATGGGAGAGCGAAAATCCGGAATCTGGGGAAGCCGGTCTGACAAAGGAGAAAAATATGTTTTTGCGGGAGGAAAAGAACCATGGGATTAACAGAACTGTTTATCATTGCAGTCGGTTTATCAATGGATGCGTTTGCAGTGTCTGTCTGTAAGGGCTTGTCTGTTCAGAAAATGAATCTGGGACATGCATTGATCTGCGGCGCCTATTTCGGAGGATTTCAGGCATTAATGCCGGCCATCGGTTATCTTTTGGGGAGTCAGTTTGAATCCATGATTACGCAGATCGATCACTGGGTAGCCTTCGTGCTTCTGGCGATTATCGGAGGAAATATGATTAAGGAATCCAGGGAAACGGATGTGGAAAAGCTGGACTGCTCTTTTGGACCGGCATCCATGCTTCCTCTGGCGGTTGCCACCAGCATTGATGCTCTGGCGGTGGGAGTGACATTTGCCTTCCTTCAGGTAAATATTTTCTGGGCGGTTCTTTTTATCGGTGTTGTAACCTTTGTGCTTTCCGCCATCGGTGTCCGGGTAGGGCATGTGTTCGGGGCAAAGTATAAGTCCAAAGCAGAGCTGGCAGGAGGACTGATCCTGATTCTGATGGGAACCAAGATCCTTTTGGAACACCTGGGAATTTTGTAAGAAAAGTATTTTTAGCGTTTGGAAATAAACGCGCGGCCGGTGATGGAAGCTGAGAAATCACCGGCCGCTTTTTCTGTTTCGTATGATTTGATATATGGCTTTCATGCTCTGCCGTCTGACTGAGGAGCGTTTGCCGCCTGCTGCAGCTTTGCTGCCGCATGGACAAACCGATGTACATCCTCCGGCGGATTCAGGGCGTACATAAGACCATAGGGAATGCTGTAATCCCAGTTGACCGGGAGCGTCACAAGAGCCGGGTGTACATCCTGCCAGCATTCCAGAGTCAGCAGCACATGCCCCGTTTCCGCGCAGCGGTTAAAAACAGAAATGTCATAAAAATGCGGCGTATCTTCTATTTTTATAGCGGGATGGTTCCGCGTCAGATCATTTCGGATGAAATCATTGACGCCGGAATCGCCCTCAGCCACCATCATCAGGGTCTCTCCGTAAAGATCGGAGATTTCGAGAGAGCGTTTGCCGGCCAGCCGGTGCTCTCTTGGAACGGCACACATTTTCCGGTACCGGCCCAGAGGAAGCAGATTACACTGGTGGAGCCACATCTTTGAATCGCATACTCCTATCAGAAAATCGAATTTTTTTCCCAGCTGGGAGATTTCTTTCAGGATCCCTTCGTGGTTGTCTTCAAACGGAACAAGGTGGAGCTTGTAATCAGAAAAATCCCTGCTGATCCGATACCACAGCTCCATAAAAGGCCTGGCCGGATTCAGCATGGAAGTGCCGACACAGAAAAGCCTCTCGTTTTGTTCCGTCATTCTCCGGGCATTTGCCACGGACTGTCTGGAATACTCAAAAAGAAACTTGGCGTCTTCATAAATCTGCTTTCCTGCCGCCGTCAGAATGACCCCGTGGGACGTGCGCTGGAACAGCTCCAGCCCCAGATGGTCTTCCAGCGCATTAATCTGTTTCATAACGGCTGTGGGGGAAATAAACAGGGCATCGGCGGCCTTGGTAAAGCTTCCGCAGTCAGCGGCGCAGACAAAAGCCGTCAGAAGAGGATTGAACATTTCCGGTCTCCTTCCATGTGGATAGATATGTATAAACAATTGATTGATTCCAAGATAACATATTGGAGATTCCATGTCAACAAACCCCGCGATAGAATGAAAGAAAACAGGAGGGGGGAAGAAGAAACATGGCAGAACTGATCGTTTATTTTTCCAGAAAATATCAGAATTATGTGAATGGAACCATTCTGGATCTGGAAAAGGGAAATACGGAGGCTGCAGCCGGTATTATCAATCGGTTGACAGGGGCGCCGCTGTTTCCGCTTGAGCCGGTCAGGGAATATTCCCATGAATATGAGGAATGTACCAGACAGGCTAAAAAGGATTTGCAGGAGAAGGCACGGCCTGAACTGAAACAATATCCCCAAAGCCTGGAGAAGTATGACGTCATTTATCTTGGATATCCCAATTACTGGAGCACCATGCCTATGGCAGTCTTTACATTTTTAGAGCGGTATGACTTTACAGGA
Organism: Candidatus Copromonas faecavium (nom. illeg.); assembly: GCA_018712915.1. Taxonomy (GTDB): domain Bacteria; phylum Bacillota; class Clostridia; order Lachnospirales; family Lachnospiraceae; genus Copromonas; species Copromonas faecavium. The sequence continues at coordinate 2,802 of DVGC01000048.1, forward strand.
AAAACAATCCTTCCTTTCTGTACGCATGAAGGAAGCGGAATGGGCATCAGTGAGAGAGATATTCGCAGCTGCTGTCCGGGAGCGGTGGTAAAACCGGGACTGGCCATCCGAGGCAGCGATGCCGCAGAGGCGGAAAATGTGATTCGGAAGTGGCTGGAAGAATACCGTCCGGCGTAGAAAGCCGTCCGGCATAAGAAGAGGAGGAAAACGAATATGAAACCAGAAGAAGTAAGTATGTTTCCTGCAGGTGAAAAAAATGTGGCCTTTGGCCAATATTTTACAGGTCAGAGCTATTTGAATATGCTCACCACCGAAGGCGTGGCCATTGGCAATGTGACCTTTGAGCCAGGCTGCCGCAACAACTGGCATATTCACCACGCGAAATCCGGCGGCGGACAGATTTTGCTCTGCACGGCAGGCCGCGGCTATTATCAGGAATGGGGGAAGGAAGCCAGAGAGCTTCACCCAGGAGACGTGGTGGTGATTCCACCGGAGGTGAAACACTGGCATGGAGCAGCTCCGGATTCCTGGTTTGCTCATCTGGCCGTGGAGGTTCCGGGAGAGGAGACGGCCAACGAGTGGTGCGAGCCGGTTTCAGATGAGGAATACGGAACATTAAAATAGACGGCCGAAAAGAATGAGCTTAAAGAAATGATGGAAAAGTAACCGTCAAATCACTTGTCACGATCATTGAAAAGGACTGAAATATCCTTTTTACAGAGGTTCTTCCGCAAATTCGCATTTGTTTTGCATGAAGATAATCGGGAATACAGAATTTCTGAAATCGTTCTCATGTATCAAAATTGCAGAATTCGGATGCTTGCGGAAGAACTTTTGCGTTATGCCGGGATTTTTTGATGCATCGCCGGATATTGATTGCAAACGCTGCCTGTGGTACAATTCTTCAGGAAAGTATCAGATATTCTACAGACGGATTTTTAGATTTGAAACAGACAAGGAATGCAGATGCGGTGGATTTAAACGGCCGCGTAAGAAAGAGAGGAGACGGTATGAGCATCGACGTTGAGAAGATTTATGAAGATGTAAGAAAGAAGGTTTCATTTCAGCCCAGAGCTGCTTTGATCCTGGGTTCCGGGCTTGGAAATTTCGCAGAGACGGTTCAGATTGTGGAAACCCTGGATTACCATGATATTGACGGCTTTCCGGTATCTACGGTGCCGGGGCATAAGGGCCGGTTTATTTTCGGATATGTGGATGAGGTTCCCATGGTCATCATGCAGGGCCGGGTTCATTATTATGAGGGATATTCCATGGAGCAGGTGACGCTGCCCATCCGGCTGATGAAGCTGATGGGGGCACAGCTTTTGTTCCTTACCAATGCCTCCGGCGGTGTCAATACGGATTATCATGCAGGCGACTTTATGCTGATTTCTGATCATATCAGCAGCTTCATTCCCTCGCCCTTAATTGGAACGAATAACGAGAAGCTGGGGCCCAGATTTCCGGATATGAGCGACGTTTATAAAAAAGAAATCCGGGAACTGATTCGCCGGGTGGCGAAGGAGGAGGAGATCCCTCTGAAAGAAGGCGTGTACATCCAGTTTACGGGTCCGGCTTATGAGACGCCGGCGGAAATCCGGATGGCGCGGATGCTGGGGGCAGATGCGGTAGGAATGAGCACGGTATGCGAAGCCATCGTGGCCAATCATATGGGAATGGATGTCTGCGGAATTTCCTGCGTGACCAATATGGCCAGCGGCATCCTTCCTCAGCCCTTAAGCCATAAGGAAGTTCAGGAGACAGCCGACCGGGTGGCGCCTTTGTTTGAGCGTCTTGTCAGAAAGTCCCTGGCCGTGATTGATCGGGAATATCTTTGCCGGAAGCAGAGCTGACGGGGAAGGACTAGAACTGGCTGGTAATCGTTGGAACTGATCGGCAAGAGTTCCGCAGCCAGTGAGGCCCAAACATTTCGGCGTGCCTGTCCGGCAGACGGTTCCTGTTTCCGTAAGGCGGTCTGTTTGAAAAAAGGATGCTCTGTTTGGAAAGGAATGACTTGGATGAAAGAGAGATGCCTTGTCTTAGAGATGCGTCCTCTGCTTTAAAGATGAACTACCTGTGCCCCTAAAAGTCCGGCATCTTCGCCGGCGTGGGTGGCCGCAATCAAAAGCTTTCCGCTGCATTGGGAGCGTATCATGCCAATGGCGGAAAGCTTTGTTTCGTGATCCAGGCCGGTAAATGGCTCATCCATCAGAACCATATCAGAGGGAGCCAGGATTGACCGCAGAATGGCCACGCGGCGCCGCATCCCACCGGAAAATTCATATACCGGTTTTTCCAGAGAATCCTCCGGAAGCAGAGTTAGGATAAAATTTGTCAGCTCTTTCTGGGAATAGCGTTTTCCCGTTACGAATTTCAGATTCTGGAGGGCTGTATACCCTTCCAACAGCCGGTCTTCCTGGAAAACGGCGGCGATGCGCGGCGAGGAGATCCCAAAGCTGGCAATGGTTCCCCTGTCCGGTGTCTCCAGGCCCATTAAGATCCGCAGAAGCGTGGTCTTTCCCGTTCCGGAAGGCGCCATCAGGCAGTAAAAATTTCCGGAAGACAGCGTAAGGTTCAGATCCTTTAATACATGTTCCTCTCCATAGGATTTTTCCAGTCCGCAAATTTCAATTCTCAGGCTGTCTGGCACTGTAAGCGGCCCCCTTTCCGGCAATCAGCCTTAATAACAGAAGCATTCCCTTTTCAAAAACAGCGCTGACCGCGATGATGGTCAGGGTCCAGGCAAAGAGATCGGCTGTGTTTAAATAAATTTTGGACATGTAAAGGCCTTCGCCGATGGAACCGCCGGGAACACCGATGACCTCAGCGGCAATCCCTGATTTGAATCCCATTCCCAGAGCCGTCCGGCAGGCGCTTTTCAGATAAGGATACAGGGAAATCCGGTAAATCCAGACGGCCTGTTTCCAGACAGGAACATGGAAGACCTGTGCCATTTCCAGAAGCTTTTCATCCGCGGAAAGAAGGCCGGCCAGCGTGTTGATATGGATCATGGGATAAACAACGATAAAGGAGATAAACACGGAAAGATTCTCCGCGCCGGTCCAGAACAGAGCCAGAATCACGAAGGAGGCCACCGGGATGGATTTCATGAACTGAATCGGAGGAGCAAGAAAGTCTCCGATCAGAGGCTTCCAGTAGGAAAGGGCCCCGGTCAGAAGGCCGGAAAAAAAGGCGAGCAGAAAGCCCAGGCAGATACGGCCGAAGGAAAACCATACGGCCGACCAGAAGGACGGCTGGAAAAGCCGGGCATACAAAGCCTGCAGGGTTTCCAGGGGACCGACCAGAAGGATCCGGCTGCGGATCGCCATGGAACAGCCCTGCCATAAAAGAATCCAGAACAGGGTTATGACTGCTTTTTTCTGCCATCCGGATAACCTGGGCATAAATGACTGCTCTCCTTTATGGCGGCAGATTTCTGCCGCCAGTGACTTTTCTTAAAAATAAACGGTGAACAATGAATTACGGAATGTAGTAGAAGGCATCGTCCGGAAGGGTTCCGCCGACGGATTCCGGATTCTGCTCATAAAGCACTTCCAGGTATCCGGACAGGGCCCCCTTCATATCTTCGCCGGTAATACAGGTGATATTGCAGTAGGGAAGGGCCTTTTCGGCGATGGGAGCCTGGGCGACAATTCCGGCGGCAGCGATCAGTTCTGCATCCTCTGCAGGGTGATTATCCGTATATAACGCCGATGCTTCGTGCTCCTCAAGGAAGGTATTCACCAGATCTGGATGCTCTGCCAGAAACTCATTGTTTACGATGGTTACGCCGGTGACCAGACGGCTTCCGGAATCTTCTGCCTGGAGCTTATCCCATTCTTCGGTCAAATCCATAATAATGGAAAGGGAATCATTCTGGGACAGGGCCACAGTCACAAAGGGCTGGGGAAGAAGACCGATGGCATCCGGGTTTTCCGCCAGGATGGCGGCAACCTCCGTGGCCTCGGAACGGAAATCCAGCGTCACGTCTTCTGCGGTCAGACCGGCAGCAGAAAGAATGTAATTGAATGCGTATTCCGGTGTCGTTCCTTTACCGGTCAGATATACGGTTTTTCCGGCCAGCTGATCAATGGAGGTGATGGAGGTGTCTCCGGAAACCAGATACAGCACGCCGAGGGTATTGATGTCAACAACGGACACCTGTTTATCGGTGCGGTTATACAGCACGCTGGCCACATTAGCCGGAAGAAGGGCGATGTCTACCTGATTTCCTGCTACCATGGCTGTCAGCTCGTCGGCTGCGGTTACCATGGTAAACTCATAGTTGTTCTGCGCTTCGCCATTCTCAGCGTCTTCCATCAGTTTAACGAGTCCCATGGTGGTGGGCCCTTTCAGCCCGCCCACACGGATGACGGTCTCTCCGTCTTCCGAAGACTCCGCCTGGGTATCCTCCTGAGCCTCTGAAGACCCTTCAGCTTCTTCTGCGCTGCTTCCTTCTGTGTCTGTCTCTGCAGCAGCGGATCCTTCCGAAGCAGCTTCTGTCTGGGATTCCGAAGCAGCAGCTCCTGTCGTTTCGGCGGCCGTCTCGGTTGTGGAAGATGAGCAGCCCGAAAGAACGGAAAGTCCCAGGGCAGCGGCCAGCATAACCGGTAAAATTTTTCTCATAATCAGTGGTTCCTCCTCTTACCTGTCAGTTTTTGCGGCAGGCGTATCCTGCCGGGAATAAATGGTTTTCGTACTGACGCCGTCAAGCATTCCCAGCTTTCCGGAGAGGCTGCTGATTTGGTTCATGGGCGCATCGATGACAATGCTGATGATGGACATGCCTTTTTCGCGATAGGGAACGCCCATCCGTCCCATAATCCAGGAACCGTATTCATGCAGAAGGGCATTCATTTTTTCAACAGAATCCGGGTTCTCTACGATGATTCCAATCAGAGCGACTCTCGTTTCCATAAAATCCCTCCATACATGCAAAGTCCAAAGTCTCTCGCCTTCCTTCGCAGGAGCCTGAGCCCTTAAAAGTCAGCACGAACACATTCACTATAGCACAGGACCAAGGAAAAGTCAAAGGTGGCAAATTTTCCTTACATTAACCAAAAATGAAATTTTAAATTCCACCTCTCCTAAGGGGAGTAGCGTTTACTTCTGCACAGTTGATATTTACTCTTTCATACATCCATGGTATGGTTATCTCTCCTTCTGACAGCAGTAGAAGGAGGCTC
>DVGC01000049.1 GCA_018712915.1 Candidatus Copromonas faecavium (nom. illeg.)
GAACTGATTGACGATGTAAATACGTTCCCCATCGGACAGGTCAGCGTAGAGGGCGGAAACGCCGCCTTCCAGTGCGTGAAAAAAGTCATCGAACTGGCTCTTGCCGGTGAAGTAGATGCCACCTGTACCAACGCATTAAACAAAGAGGCCATGAATAAGGCTCTGGAATTCTATCACGGCGAAAAATCCGACGGCTATACTCATTTCGACGGCCATACGGAAATTTACGCCGCCTACACCAACACAAAGAAATACACCATGATGCTGGCTCATCATGACCTGCGGGTGGTTCACGTTTCCACCCATGTCTCCCTCCGGGAGGCCTGCGACCGGGTTAAGAAGGCCCGTGTCCTGGAGGTCATTGAGATTGCCCATAAGGCCTGCCGCGACATGGGAATCGAAAATCCGAAGGTTGCCGTTGCCGGCTTAAATCCCCACTGCGGAGAAAATGGCCTGTTCGGCACCGAGGAAATCGAAGAAATTAAGCCCGCCATCGAGGCGGCAAAGGCAGAAGGCATCAACGCCATCGGCCCCACCCCGCCGGACAGCGTCTTTTCCGAGGCTCTCGGCGGCTGGTATGACATCGTAGTCTGCATGTATCATGACCAGGGCCATATTCCGCTAAAGACCGTCGGCTTCGTCTATGACCGGGAGAAACAGGCCTGGAAGGCGGTGGAGGGCGTGAATGTCACCCTGGGTCTTCCGATTATCCGTACCAGCGTGGACCACGGTACAGGCTTTGCACTGGCCGGAAAAGGCACCAGCAATGAATTAAGCCTGGTCAACGCCATCGATTATGCTGTACGCATGGCAAAGGGCCGTACAGCAAACTCACAGTAAGCCTGCACAAAGCCACGCTGCTGCAGACACGCGGGAACCGCACAGAAACCAGTCAGAATGTATGGCACATGCCGGAAGCAATCAGAAATGTATGGCGGACATACGGAAACCGCTGCAGCAAATACAGCGTAACAGTCTGAAACAGTTTCCCGCAGATATGCAGCAAATGCACGGAAAAACAAAATATGCCGTCAGGCAGCCGGAAAGCGCTTTTTAAAAAGCGATCTTCATCTTCCGTCCGCCTGGCGGCATATTTTTTGTATTTTTTCCGGCAGTGTTTATTTACGTCCTTTTTTCTCTCCGAATACTGCCCACATACAGGCCCCCACGAAAACGCCTCCAAGAATATTTCCCAGCGTTACCGGCAGCAGATTTCCAAAAAGGAAGTTCCCCCAGGTCAGGGCGGATAAATTGACCCCCGCTTCAGCCGCCTTGGCTGCATATTCCGGAACGGATGCCGCAAAAATTCCCGCCGGTATGTAGTACATGTTGGCCACACTGTGTTCAAAGCCGCAGATGACAAAAAAGGCAATGGGAAAATAGAGCCCTGCCACCTTCCCTGCCGTATCCTTGGCACTCATGCTGGATAAAACGGCCAGGCATACCAGCACATTGCAGAAGAAGCCAAGAACCACTGCATTCATTGCAGGCAGGGTGGATTTGGTCACGGCCAGCCGCATGGTAAACACGGCCAGTCCTCCGTCAGAATAGTTAAACTGTCCGAAACGGGCACAGAAAAAAGCGGCCAGGAGGCTGCCCAGAAGATTTCCCAGATAAACCACGATCCAGTTTTTAAGCATGTTTCCAACCGTCGTCTTTTTCTCCAGGACGGAAATGGAAATCAGGCAGTTTCCGGTAAAAAGCTCCCCTCCCATCAGAACCACCAGCGTCAGCCCGCCGGGAAACAAAAGTCCCATCACCGTCCGCATCACGGACACATTTTCAATGGCATGTCCTGCCGTATTGGTCGCCGCCGCTCCAAAAGCGATGAAAAAACCCGACAGGATTCCCAGAACCAGCATGGATGCCGCCGGCATTTCCGCTTTCTTCCGTCCGGTTTCTCCATAGTTTTTTACGATTTCCGCTGGTGTAAACATATTCATCGTTAAGCCCCTTTCTTCTGTTGCCTTTTTTCTATTCCTCTTCTTCTGCTGCCCTGCTTCTGTTATTATCCCCTGCATGTTCTCCCTTGTGCCTCTTTTCCCATACTCTCTCCTGTATCGTCCCTTATGTTCCTTTCATTGTACCGCCATATCCGGCAAAATTCAATGCTCCGTTTTTCCCTGGTCAGTTGTCGAAAGTCCGATTCCACCGTTTTATCTCGAAACGTAAATGCCTGATTCTTATTTATATGTTCCAAATATGTACATATTTTAGAAGTTCTTTATACTTTTTTTATATTTGTTTCTAAATGTAACGCATTCAAAGGGATATTTTCTTGTCGCTCTGTATAGCATCTTATATAATGAACACATAATAAAGCTATACCGGTTTGTGCAAATTGCATTGAAGGTCATCCGGTCTGGCACAGCCGGCAGGTATCCGTCGGGAATTCCCTGCAGGCAGGCACGCTTTCCCTGGAGGATATTCTCACAGGCCCGGGCGCGCTTCCACAAAAAAATGGTAGGAGGAACGTAATATGACCACTCAGATGATTATTGCTTTGGCAATCACTGCGTTCATGGTCGTCCTGATCATGATGGACAAGCTGCCATTCGGCGCGCCGCCGCTGTTAGCCTGTCTTCTGCTCGTCGTATTCGGCATTGCTGATATCAAGTCTGCCTTTGCCGGATTTTCCAATGCCACCGTTGTTATGCTTGCTGAATTCATGGCAATCATCGCAGCTCTGCAGAAAACCAGTTTTATCGCAGCCTTTAAACGGACCATGTTCAATATGGCCAATAAAGGCGGATTCAAGGCTTTTGTCCTGATGATTCTTATTGTAATGCTGGGCTGCAGCCTGTTCGGAACCGGTTCCACCGCATATTATGTAATGGTAATCGGTCTTCTTTCCACCCTGCCTTACAGCAAGAAACTGCCGCCGTCCAAGGTTGTTATGACCGCCGGTTTCGCTGCGAATCATCCGCTGATTCCGTTCAACACAGCTCTTCAGTATGGTATCGTAATCGCCGTTTTAGGCAGTGCCGGTGTAGCCGCCAATGTTCCGGTGGCAAAATTCGCCATTGTAAACCTGTTTTTATCCCTTGGTTTCCTGTTTAACTGCCTGATTCAGTACAAGTTCCTTCCGGATCATCCCATTGCGGCTGCATCAGAAGAGAACAAGGCGCAGGAATCCAGTGAATCTTCCCTTCCCAAGTGGAAAGAGCAGGTCACCTATCTTGTGTTTATCATTGCCGTTGTCGGCATGATCTTACAGAGCACCATCGGTGATGCAGGCTATGCCATCGCAGGTCTGTCCGTAGCCGTTATTCTGGTGATCGGAGTTCTGGATTTCAAAGAAATCCGCGACGCCATCAGCGCTCCTATTATTCTGATGTCTGCCGGTGTTATCGGTGTGGCTGACGCTCTTGGAAGCACAGGTTTAACCGACCTGGTAGGTTCCACGGTTGCAGGAATGCTTGGAACCAACGTAAATCCCTTTATCATGATTTTCGTCTTCTGTATCCTGACCAGTGTCCTTGCCACCATGACCGGTTCTACTATCGGTACCGTTTATGTGTTCGCTCCCCTGGCCATTGCCACCTGTACCAATCTTGGTCTTGATCCGACGGCTGCTGCCTGCGCCATTGTTATCTCCGGATGGTGCGGTCACTTCCTTCCCATCGACGGAATGCCCGCCATGGTTATGGGTGTCGGAAACTACAACATCAAAGAATTCTGGAAATTTACCATACCGCAGTATTTTATCCGTTTGCTGGCTCTGACTGCAGGTTCCCTGCTGATCTTCCCGATGTAACCGGATAAAAGAAGCAGGCTCTTCATAACGACTGATGCCGCCGCCGCTCTGGCGGCGGTATCCGTATAAAGCAGAAAACGCGGACAGGCATCATTTCATAAATCCTGTCAAAATGAAAAAGAAAGGATGTTCAGCATGAAAAACAAATTTGAATTGGAACACATTGGCATTAACACTCCCAATGCAGAGGAAGCTGAAAAGCTGGCCAGCCTGTTGAGCCTGGTATTCAATCTGGAGCCCCGGCATGGGCAGAAGTCAGAATTTGCAGGTCCCTATTTTGAGTGCATGAAGGCACCTTTCCTCGGAACCAACGGCCACATTGCCATGCGGACTGCAGATTTGACCTCCGCCGTAGAAGAACTGAAAGAGAAGGGCTTCTCCTTCAATATGGACACGGCTGCCTACACGGAAGACGGAAAAATCAAGAACGTCTATCTGGATGGAGAATTCGGCGGATTTGCCATTCATATCATGCAGAAATAAGAGCGTGATCAGGTACACCGCGGTTTCCATCCGCAAAAAAGCTCCCGGCCAACACAGCCGGGAGCTTTTTTTGTATAAAACTGGGGGTTATGAAATATGAGTTCATCCTTTTCGGATTCCTTTTACTTCTTCTCCTGATGTTTCGGAACGAAGTTTTCCTTATAGTCCTTATAAGCTTTCTTAACAACTCCTGTAAGGGCAAAGAGACCAATGACATTGGGCACAACCATCAAAGAGTTGAAGCAGTCGGACATATTCCAAATTGTGGATACCTTCATCAGAGAACCAAGGACAATAAATACACACACCAGAGCGATGTAAGGCTTTACAGCCTTTTCACCAAACAGGTATTTCACGTTGGTTTCTCCGAAGAAATACCATCCAAGAATCGTGGAAAACGCGAAAAACAGCATACAGATGGCAATAAAGATCGAGCCGAAGGAACCAAAGGCTGAATTATAAGCCGCCTGGGTCAGTGCAATTCCTTCCAGAAGCTTACCGTCAACATAGGCAACGGAGCCCGGCTCCAGCATTTTCGTTCCAATGATAACGAAAGCCGTCATATTCAGTACAAGGAAAGTATCAATGAATACGGATACGATAGCAACCTGACCCTGCTGACAGGGATGATCCACATTCGCCTGTGCATGGGCATTGGGCGTGGAACCCATTCCGGCCTCATTGGAGAACAGACCTCTGGCAACGCCTTTCTTTACCGCTTCTTTCATGGCAACACCAAAAACGCCGCCGCATACTGCTCTGGGGTTAAACGCACCCTGGATAATGGAAGCAAACATATAAGGCACATTTTCAATATTCATGATCACGATAATCAGTCCGCCAAGCAGATAAAAGCCGGCCATAATCGGAACCATTTTTTCCGTGATCTGTCCGATTCTGGAAACGCCGCCGCCAAAAATCATCCAGGCAACTACGGCAAGGATAATGCCGACGATGATCTTATCCAGCGGGATCTGCTGTCCCAGCAGGGAAATACTTCCCACGTTGGAGAAGAACGCTGTATGGAAAGCGTCCGTAATGGAGTTGGCCTGCACCGCATTTCCGAACAGGCCAAGGGCCAGCGTAATCAAAACAGCGAAGATACCGGCCAGTACCTTACCAAAGGTACCCTTGAAGGCAGCCCTGATGTAATACACCGGGCCTCCTGTTACCTGACCGTCTGCTCCTACGGTCCGGTATACCTGAGCCAGCGTTGCCTCGCAGAAGATCGTAGCCATTCCAAGGAAGGCAGATACCCACATCCAGAAAATGGCGCCGGGGCCTCCGGCTGCAATGGCCGTTGCCGCTCCGGCCAGATTTCCGGTTCCTACCTGAGCCGCAATGGCTGTCGTCAATGCCTGGAAAGAAGAAAGACCGCCTTCCTGGCTTTTGCTTTTATCCTTCTTAAATAATCCGCCAAACACCTGGCGAAGTCCGTTTTTAAACTCCCGGATCTGTACAAACCCCAGCTGGAAAGTAAACCAGATACCTCCGCCTACCAGGGCCACCAGCAATACATAACCGGTCAGAATGTCGTTTGTGCTTGTCAACAGCTTATTGAATAAGTCCATGCACATTCCCCCTCTTTATTGATATTTTCTATAACCCCATACTGATACTATACTACCTTTTGTTATTTCTGTCACTAGAAAGCGTTAATTTTTTGCAAATTTCCACACATTCAGCAGACGGTACAATTCCTGTGCTTTCTCTTTCCTTTTTTCATGTTTTAAAAGGCCTTCCCGCCCTCTAAGCCTCCCTCCTGCAGGAAAAAACAGTCCTGTCAAACTCAGGACTGTTTCTCACCTTCTATCCAGATCGGATTCGTATAGGCGAATCCTTTCTCCTCTGTCCGTTTTTCCCCGGAAATACCGGCCAGATTCTGTTCGCTGACCGCTTCTATCCGGTAAAAATCCCCTGGTTCCGCGTAAAAATACCAATCCTTCGTCCAGATGGTCCTTCCGTCCCCCACAGGGAAAACATCAAATACCTTGTAAATCTTCTTCCTGGCAGGCACATCTCTTTTGTCCTGGCGCATTCCCCGGTAAAGAATCACTTCCTCCAGCCGTCCAAGAGGATCAAACACCGCCAGCCGTCCGTGAACCAGAGTTTTTCCGTCAAGTCTGCAACTTTCTCCAATCCCGGTTCCCTGGATGGAGAAGCGGATCTCCGGCCCGTTGGAGCCAAAAAACCGTCCCGACTTCAGCATTTCATGAATGGAATCCCGTTCCAGCGTGTTTAAGTACCCCTTGATGTAGGGATCACCCTGTTTTACGGCCGTATGAGCATCCGACACGGCGTTTCCCGTCAGATGCATGTCCCGGCTTACGTTCATCTCGTCCCATTTTGCAAAGGCCTTCCGGTTCTGATAAGCCAGTCCGTGATGATTGTAGCCGTTCCACACTTCAACTCCGGCGATTCCCTGAATTTCATCAAGAACCTGCTCGCCAAATTCGTATCTGGGCGCCTCGTAGGGATGGGCCAGAAAGACAATTCCGCCCTCCCGGTTTCTGCCGTCTACGAAGGCCTGCCATTCCTCCGTCTTTCCTCTCCCGCTGATTTCTGACGGATCCTGCGGGTGTTTCGTGCCGTAAGAAAGGGCATGTCCGTAAGGCGTTGTAAACTCCCAGCCGGCAAGATGAAGGAATCCCATAGCCCGGTCTGATTCCCCGAAGCTCTCGATTTCTTCTGCCTGTTTAAAGGTATTGTGATCGGTGCTGTAAAGAAAGCTGTGTCCCTTCTCCAGCATGGATTCCCGGTTCTCCCGAATGCTTCCCTTTCCGTCACTGTAAGTGGAATGTGTATGAGTGTCACCGGAATACCAGCCGGCCCCGCCCAGGCGCACCGGCCATTTCCAGAGATACCGTTCCTGCATCCCCTTCACCCATCCTAAGAATAAATGGCAACCTCCGCAGGAAAAGGTAAATTCCATGGGAAGTTCCAGGTACTCCCCCGGTCCCAGTTTTATCTCTATCTCCCGCAGCCCGAAGGGTCTTGCCTCCAAAGGCGTCTGCAGGCAGAGCATTTCTTCTTTCCTCTCTGCAGATGTGTTTTCAATCCGAAGCATCAGGGAAATCAGATGCCCTCCTGCCCCATCTTCCTTCCTTTGCTGCAATTCCAGTCTGCAATTCCATTCCATCATCCTGCTGCCCCCTCATAGTCTTCTTCCTGTATTCTCATTTTCGGTACTGCTGCCAGAAGGTTCTTCGTATAAGCATCCGACGGATGACGGAATACCTGTTCCGCCGGCCCCTGCTCCACAATTTTTCCCTGCTTCATCACTGAGATCCGGTCGGAAACATGGCGGACCACCGACAGATTGTGAGAAATAAATAAAATGGACAATCCCTGTTTTTCCTTAAGCTCCAGTAAAAGATTCAGAATCTGTGCCTGAACGGACACATCCAGGGCGGAAGTAGGTTCATCCGCCACAATCAGCTCCGGATTGAGGGCCATGGCTCTGGCCACGGCAATCCGCTGCTTCTGTCCGCCGGACAGTTGATGAGGATAGCGGTTGGAAAATTCCTCCGGCAGATCCACCAGGCGCAGCAGCTCCAGCACCCGGTCTCCCACTTTCTGCTTCGGAAGGAGGCGGTTGATCAGAATGGGTTCCGCCAGAATCCGGCCGATTTTCATGTTGGGCGGCAGGGAACTGTTGGGATCCTGAAAAACCATCTGGATTTTCATCCTGGCCTGAGCCCGTTCTTTTCCTTTTAATCGGGTCAGATCCGTTCCATGAAACAGAATTCTTCCCTCTGTCGGGTGATTTAATCCCATAATGGCCCGTCCCAGGGTGCTTTTCCCTGAGCCTGACTCCCCCACCAGGCCATGAATCTCATTGGCTCCTATGGAAAGGCTTACGCCGTCCACGGCCTTGGTCCCTTTCCCTGCGGTCCGGCTGAACAGATTGGCCTTGCCGTCAAAATAAACCTTCAGCTGCTCCACCTGCAAAAGTTCTTCTTTCATGCGAATACCTCTCTCATATAAGCCGACGAAATATAATGTCCTTCCGCTACCTTGCTGAATGTTCCTTCCGTCCTCCGGTCCGGATCGAAAATTGTTTTTCCATATTTCCATGCCTTTCCCGCAAGGAAATCCTCCTTGGTCAGAAGCGGTTTTCCAGGTTCCGTGTCCATGGTCGGAATGGAGGCAATTAAAAGCCTGGTGTATGGATGGGTGGGATTGGTAAAAATCTGCTGCACGGAACCGTATTCCACAATCTTTCCCGCATACATGACGGCCACCCGGTCCGCAAACTCCGATACAACGCCGAAATCATGAGTAATCAGCAGAATGGCCATCTGCCGCTCCTTCTGAAGCCGGGCCAGAAGCTTTAAAATCTGTGCCTGGATGGTAACGTCAAGTGCCGTTGTCGGTTCGTCCGCAATCAGAAGCCGGCAGCTGCAGGCAATGGCCATGGCAATCACAATTCTCTGCAGCTGGCCGCCGGAAAACTGATGGGGATACTGATGATAACGGTTGGCCGCATCGGGAATCTCCACGCACTCCAAAAGCTCCACCGCCCGCTTCCTGGCCTGAGCCTCCGGAATCCGTTCATGAGCCAGAATCACTTCCTCCACCTGCTTTCCCACAGGGATTACCGGATTTAACACGGTCAGCGGCTCCTGGAAAATGATGCTCATATCCTTTCCCCGGATTTTATCGTATTCCTTATCGGCAAGCTCTGTCAGCTGATAGGTTTCCCCTTTTCTTGGCATAAACTGGATGCTGCCGCGGATTTGAGGCTTTAAATAGCTGTTCCAGGACTGCAAAAGCCCCATGATGGACAAAGCCGTCATGGACTTTCCGCTTCCCGATTCGCCTACCAGGGCCAGCGTTTCACCGGAATGGATGGAAAAGCTTACCTGTTCCACCGGCCAGAACATCTCTCCCCGCTTCTTTTTTAGTCCGATTCCCAGAGCCTCCACCTTCAGGATTTCTTCCATATTTATGACCATTCCTTTCCGCTGCGCTCCAAGGCACCAAAGGAATATGAAACCCGGTACCTCTAACGCAGCCAGTCGTAATTTGTTAGAATAGGCTTGAGGAAGCAGGCACACTACAGAGCACGTGG
>DVGC01000005.1 GCA_018712915.1 Candidatus Copromonas faecavium (nom. illeg.)
CCACGGATAATCTTAAAGATTTCCAGCACATATTCCGCCGCCATTTCATTGGACGATGCTCCAATTAGCTGCCAGACCTCATCGATGAAGATTGCCTTCTCTGCCGTCCGGTCCTCCTTCGTTTTCGACCATACATAATCCAGGGCCACATACATCCCCACCGGAAGCATATCGCCGCTGAGTTCAGAGATATCCAAAATCATATACTTATTCTGGCGGTCAATGTTGGTCTGTTGGTTAAAACTGGACGCCGAGCCATGGACCAGACGGGCCAGGATATTCGCCATCCGCTTTGTTTCCGGTTTTTGAATCAGGATTTGGTATACGTCCCCGAGAATCGGCATGGGACGGTACTGCTCCGGATTTTCCGGGTCATTCAGGCTTTCATTCTCGTAGGTGATTCCCTTATTATAATAGGTCGTGACCAATGCCTCATCTAAGAGCTGCCGCTCCTCATGGGTCATATCCGGGATAAGAAGGGAAAAGAAAATATGCAGTCCCTGTATTTTGGAGGCCAGTTCTGACTGCTCCGTGACGGTTCCATCCAGAAGCTGGTTAGCTGCGGAATCCCGTTTGCGGATTTCCATGATATTGATACAGTTAGAAGAACCCGGTGAAATCTTGATATAGGCTCCTCCGATATTCGTACAGGCTCTGGCAAACTCGTGTCCCTTGTCCGGTGCAATGATAAATACCTGGATGTTTTTACGCCGCATCCGCAGTGCCATCAGCTGCAGCAAAAAGGTCTTGCCGGCCCCGGTCGTCCCCATAATGGCAATATTGGCATTTTTATAAACCATAGAGTTAAAGATATCAATAATCACCAGAGAGCTGTTTGCCGTATTCACTCCCATTAAAATCCCGTCCTTATCTGACATTTCAAAAGAGGTGAACGGATAGCAGCTGGCAGCCCCCGAAGTCAGCACATTTCGTTTGGAACGCTCATAGATGCTTTTATCCAATTTTAACAAGGGCAATGCCGAGCGAAATGCCTGTTCTTCTTTAAAAATGCAGGATACCGTGTCCATATCCTGGGCATTCAAAAGTTTCCTCATTTCTCTTGCTCTCCATTCCACCTCCTTTGGACTGTAACCGGTGACGGTAATCAGGATACAGATATAATAAAAGTCCTCATTGGCAGAAAGTCCATTTTTGAGATAATAACCGGCTTGAATGGATTCCGCCAGGTCATCAAAATCCGTATTGGTATCCGAGGTATCCTTGATTTTTGAGCGGTTCAGGCGAATCCGGCGCCCAATCCGCTCAATGGTTTTGACTTTATCCTGTTTGTAGAGGAACAAATCGACGTCAATCCCCTCCCCCGCGTTGACCAGCAGGGACATCCACCCAGCCGGCACCCGGTTCCGGTAGCGACCGGATGGGACAAACAGATAGGTATGGTACACACCGTCTATCACAACATAATTCCTATGCCGAAAATCCAGTTCTCTGGGAGCAAACATCTCGGTAATGGGAATCCGAGCCGCGCTCTCCTCCCCGTTTTCCCGGATATGCCATGCTACGACCTCATTGAGCCGGTCCGAAAAGCTGGTCCGGGTGCTGGTTTTCCGGTTCAGCAGCAGATAGAAAATCTCTGCGGTTTCTTCCGTGGGATTTTCGGAAAGTTCAATCTCATTCCCACACTGATATAAATACTTTTTTGCCGTCTGTGCGTAGGACTGGAGCAGATTTGCCGCTTCCTGTTCGCTTTTTCTTCTGGCATCAATCTGAAAAACCAGAAAAAAACGCCGGGTTACCGCTTCCTTATATCCCACAGAAGTAATCAGGTTGGCGTAGTCCTGCTGAAGCATCCGGCAGCGGGGGTCCGGTTCCTTTTCCATGTCCTCTTTGATGGCTTTTAGGAACTGGGAAATATCCGCCTTTTTGGCAATGGATTTCATCTGCAGTTCCGGCGGCGCGATTTTTAGATACCCCATGTAGGAGTAAATGATATTCCTCTGTTCGCTGGCACTTCGATGGAGGAAGTTAATGGGCTGTACTTCAATGATTTTGACGTACCGCCCATCTGTGGTATGGATGATCCCATTCCGGATTTCTTTGATTGGAATCTCAGCGGCTGAACGGGTATAAGGCAAATCATAACGTTCGCCCTGTTCTCTTTCCGGTCCTTTGGATTCTCCTCTTCTTCGTTTGGGACGCTGCGTTTTCCTCTCTTGCCCCATGGACTCCTTTTGCTGCGTTTTCCATTCCCTTCGGGTTTTTCTCAGCATCCGTTTCCATTCCCGCCGCTTCCGCCTCTCTTCCCTGCTTTTTGCCACGACGTTTTCTCCCTCCTCTCATGGCCTTTTCCTTTTTCCGGTTCAGTGTCAGGCGGTACCTCTCATCCGGCGGAAGAAGTACCCGCCTTCGCCCCAGAAACCGAAAAAAGCTTGCGACAAACGCAAACAAGCTCTCTCCCTGAACACCCAGAACGGCCAGTATCACCATTGGTACCAGAACAATCATGCCCAGATACATCTTTGCCTTGACCGATAACTCCAGCGATAATAGAATCGGCAGGAGCACTGATAAGAGAATCGCTGTTTCCACGGCATTTCTGGTCTTGATTCGTCCAGAAAACAGCGTTCCCTCTTCCGCAAAGTTTGGTGGAATCGTATAGATTTCAATCCGGTCATCCTGGTCCATCTTCCCATCACCTCCTTTTCCATAGCCAGACTAACCAGGCCGTAAAACCGGCCATCCCCAGCAAGCCGGGAATCAGCAGGACTCCTGCTTTTCCCTGGCCTTCCATATCCTCTGATAATTCAGGTAAGGCTTCCTCACGTTCTGTTTCCCCGGCCATACTGGCTTCCACTTCTGGGACTGACTCTATTGGTTTTGTATCTGGACGGGCAGCTTGTTCCGTTTCCGACTGGTCAGCTTCCGGCGGCGTTGCCACAGCAGGCTCTTCCGGAAACTGAATCCGGCTGGACAGCTCTACTGCAATCCGGCAGACAGCCACCTCATCCACTTCAATAGAAAATCCTTCCGATTGACTCGTGCAGGCAAACCGCCGGTTTTCCGATACGGCTTCGATAGAACTCAAACAATAATCACCGGCCGGAAGCTCCAGATTTTGTATATAACCATTTTCTGGCTCTAAGAGAACGGAATATGCTTTGCCGCTTTCCGCTTGAATTAGGGTTGCATGAACGGTCCCCTGAAATCCTTGAAATGCCTGGCAACGGACCGCCAGCAATCCTTTTTCGCTGCTGGTATCCGTATAGTTCTCCTCCCAGACGTTTTCTGTCTGCGTCTGATTTTCTCCCGTTGGCTCTGCTCCATAGACCGTTAAGAGAAGAAAACAACTGATGATTCCAACGGCACATATGCCGCTCCATATCCGCTGCACCGTCCTGTTTTTAATAAAACGCATCATTCGTTTCCTATAATCCAAATCCCTCCTTCGCCTAAGTTACGGGCATATGACTGAATGGTCTGCGGACTGTAAAGGTTCCCTGTCCGTGACCGACTTCCCGGATCGGCAATCGTGAGATAACCGTCCGCTGTAATTCCAGTCAGTACAATATAATGGCCGCTGCTCCCGGAAATCGTGTTCTCTGCGCAGATTACAACTGCCAGACTGCCTTTTCGCAGCTTCTGAACCACGTAATCCATCCGCTCCCGTCTGACCCGTTCCACGGATAAACCCCAGTGTTTCGCCGCATTGGAAGGGAAGCTGTGGCTGGTTCCCTGACCGGGGACATATTCCCCGTTTCCCATCGCAAACGCGGCTGTCATCTGCGGCGTCACATCCTCCCCTGTCAGAGTTGAAATCACGATTGCCAGAGCCGTAGGGCCGCAGCCGGCATCCCGGATTGTACTTGTTCCAAAAGCCATGGAGCTCCATGGTTCCTCTCCCTGATTGTAATACACTACATCGTTTACGCAGCCCTCCACCGTATCATATTGAATACGGTCTCCTCCCGTGGCAATCTCACTGCTGAATACATCTTCCGATGCGCCAAAACCGGTTACATAGTTTTTCCAGCTTGCCGCCTGAAACAGAATGCCGTCAATCCCATCCTTTCCGTTCTCCAGAAGCTGAAACAGCTTCAGGACATACTGGAAGGTAGTCTGGTCGGTGACATACCGGTAGCTGTAGCCGGACGGTGTTGAGGCAAGGGTCCCATTCAGCGTGACCGCCAGCGTATAGTCCACCACTTCGATTTCTTCTTCATCTTCCTCGTCGTCTCCGGAATCAATGGTTTCCGTATGGGTTCCGGTCACGCTCCATGCAAAAAAGGTGCTTCCCTGAGATTCCACCAGTTCTGTTAAAAGCGTTTTCGACACACTGGCATTTGCCTGTAAATCTCCTGTCTCTTCACTTCCTGCTGCCGCTTCTGGCATCTCCGTCTCGTTTTCGCTCTCTCCTTCATCTGCAATGGATAAGTAGGACATAACCTTTTTCACATGATTGGGCGTCTCCGCGTTTTGTGGAACCTGGTAACCGGCTTTCTTGACGGCGTTTGGCCCCGCATTATAGGCAGCGATGACCAGTTCCAATGCATTTGGATACGAACCAAAGGTACGGAAAAGTTCCGCCACATATTTTGCACCACCCATAATATTTTGTTTCGGGTCAAAAGGGTCACTGATTCCCAGACCTGCGGCTGTAGCCGGCATCAGCTGCATCAATCCCTGGGCGCCTGCAGATGATACCGCATTGGGGTTAAAGTCGGATTCCACCTTTGCCATGGCCTTTAAAAGAGCCTCCGGGACCTGATACGTAGCAGCAGCTAAAGCGAAATACTCATCATAAGGGCTGGTCAAATCCCCTGTGATACCACTGACCGCTCCATATCCGTTAAACGCTACAATCTGACTGCCATTAAAGCTTTCCTCAATCAGAACCGCCAAATACCTTGCAAGAGCTGGTTCCAATATGCTCTCGTATTCATCTTCCACCTCGTAGGCAGCGTAACCATCCCAGTTGTCGGAAAAGTCATCTTCAATTTCCTCCAGCTTATGGTCACGGTATCCCTCCAGCAAATCCGTAATCTCAGTCCGATATGCTTCATCGGAAAAAATCTGCTCAATCTGGGCCTGAATGGTCTGAAGTTCCGCCTGTCTTGCCTGATCCACGTAGCTGTCCGCGCTTTCAAAGCCCAGGTAGGTGAAAATAATCCCAACTGAATTGGCAATGAGAAACATCCATAAAAACAGGGCGGCAAACACCGCCCCTACGATTCTCCAAAAGGTTTTGCTGGTGATAATGGCCCCGATTACGGTCCCCAATGGTCCTGCCAGGGCAGTCCCGGCAGCCGCTCCACTGACG
>DVGC01000006.1 GCA_018712915.1 Candidatus Copromonas faecavium (nom. illeg.)
TGAGCCTCCTTCTACTGCTGTCAGAAGGAGAGATAACCATACCATGGATGTATGAAAGAGTAAATATCAACTGTGCAGAAGTAAACGCTACTCCCCTTAGGAGAGGTGGAATTTAAAATTTCATTTTTGGAGCGAAAAAGCTGCATTTATCTTTCGTTGCAAGTTTTCTCTAATTCTGTTATACTGTGAGACAGACACAGATTCTGCAGAAACGCTGAAAAGCAGAAGTGCAGCTTTATCAAAGACAGATTCTTACAAAAACATTAAAAATGCTCATATTTACAAAAATGTAGTTGGCGAAACCATATGATGTGTATATAATAAAGGCTGGGTATTTCGTTTTGGCTGTAAGCTCTTACTTACCATACGGTTGTCATACTTATATGCGGATGATATCCAAATGTGGATGATGGACAAAAACGGACAATCCGCTTTTAATAGACTCAAGGAGGAAGGGCAGTTATGGTAAAGTACGACAGACTATGGGAAACGATGAAGCGGAAAAATATCAGCCAATATCGGCTCATTCATCACTACAGGATCAGCGCAGGACAGCTGGGCCGCCTTCGGAAGAATATGTATGTGTCGACTCATACGCTGGAAGCTTTGTGCCGGATATTGGAATGTCCGGTGGAAGAAATTATGGAAATCGTTTTTGATATCCCGGCAGCGGATGAATAGCATATAAGTTTGAAGAGAGCAGATAAGGGAATCCCGTATGAATGGCGGGATTCCCTTTTTTTAGAAGTGAGAGAAGAAAACGAGCGGAAAGATATGAATCATATTAGAAATAGAAGAAACAGATATGAAAAAGTAAACATGAAGGAATAAGCATAATGTAAGAAAAGAGAATGGTGTAAGACAAATTTTGAAACAGACCTCCGGAATAAGAATACAGTCTGCTATTTGTGCCGGCTTTTCAGTTCCCGGCTCCAGCGGTAAATGGTGGAGTTTTCTGCCGGGCAGGAAGACAGGCTGCCATTGATGGCGCTTTCAATGATTTCTCTGGAATAGTGTTTGTGTGGAATGATCAGATCGGGAATTTCAAGATGAAGGGCGCCGCATTGCTGGCATTTCAGCCTTCGCAGACGAAAGGTTTGGATACCGTTAGAATAAATCAGCTGCCGCCGTTTGCTGTCACGGACTTTTACCGGTCCATGACAGCAGGGACAGAAACGCGGTTCAGTGGAAACGGCATAGAAAATACCGTTCCGGGTTACGATTTGATACGTTTTTAATATTATCATTTGTACGCCCCCTGTCAGAGGTAATCTGTTGCTGTAGTTTTACTCGAGAGGGAACGAAAGAGAAATGCAAAATGGGTGTGCCCCACTTAAATTAAACGAAATTTGTCTGGTAAATGTGATAAAATGTCGAAAGATATCGACAAAAAACTCTCTGTATCCAAAAATGTTGTCAAAATATGGACAATATACAAAAACGGATAATGCATGTTTAATTAAAGCAGCAGATAAAATTTGGAAAAACCAGAACCATAGCTGCCTATACGAAAGATACAGGGGGAAAATTACATGGTCAGATACACCAGATTATGGGAGACAATGAAGAGGAAAAATATCAGTCAGTACAGGCTGATCAAGCATTATGGATTGAGTACCGGCCAGATAAGCCGGCTGAGAAAGAATATGTACGTGTCCACACATACCATTGAGACGCTGTGCAGAATTTTGAATTGTCCTGTGGAGGATGTGATGGAGGTCGTATTTGACGAGGACAATCCGGATAAGGAGTAGAAATGGAGTTTTATGGTACCCTGGGCCCGGCATGCCGGGACAAAAACATACTGAGAAACATGTTTGAAGCCGGTATGACGGGTGTCCGGCTGAATCTGTCTCATGGCGGATTGAAGGAAAACGGGATTCTTATTGAAGAGATGAGAAAAACAGCAGAAGAGATGGGGATTGTTCCGGAAATCCTTATCGACCTTCAGGGTCCGGAACTGCGGATTGGACGGCTGAGTCAGGAGCTTTTGCTGGAGGAAGGGGAACGGATTTGTTTTGGAGAAGGCGGCGTTCCGGTTCCGGAAGCGCTGCTCAAATCGCTCTGCCCGGGGGATCATGTTCTTTTGGATGACGGAAAGCTGGAATTTCTTGTGGAAGGAGAAGGGGAAGGGCAAAAAGAACCGGAGAGCAGAATGATGGCGGATGAAGGGCGAAATGCAGAAAACGAGCCTGGCACCGGGGATCACGTTCCGGCGTATTTGGGACGGGTTGGCAGCTGCACCGGGATTTATGCCCGGGTATTGCGGGGCGGCCGGATGAAGTCCGGAAAAAGCCTGGCGGTGGTAGGAAAAGAGATTCCCATGCCCACGCTGACGGCGCAGGATCTGGAAAATCTCATTCTGGCGCCTTCTTTTGGCGTGACCGGGGTTATGCTTCCTTTTGTGAGGAGCAAGGAGGATCTGCTTGCTTTGCGTGAGGCGCTTTTATCTTCAGGCGCCGGAAAAATTCGGATTTTTGCCAAGATTGAAAACCAGCAGGGAGTTCACGCCATCGAGGAACTGCTTCCTTATTGTGATCAGGTGGTGATTGCCCGGGGAGATTTGGGAAATTCCATGCCCCTCTGGCAGCTGCCGGGAACACAAAAACGGCTTGCCGTTTCCTGTATCAGGGCGGGAAAGCCGTTTATGGTTGTAACGGAGCTTCTGTCCTCCATGGCCGAACGGGCGGTTCCCACCCGGGCGGAGGTCAGTGATATTTATAATGCAGTTTGCGACGGGGCGTCCTCTCTGATGCTGACCGGAGAAACGGCGGCCGGAAGCTATCCGGCAGAAGCCATGGAATATCTGGTCAGGACAGCTTCTGAGGCTATGAAGGACTGCGCCTTATCTGGACAGGATAGCCTCTGAGGTCATGAAGGACTGCGTCGTATCTGGTCAGGATGGGTGCTGAGGCTGCGAAGGCCTGCTTCTGTTTGGCTATGAAGGCCTGTTCTCTGCGCTCCACATCTTTACGGGCATGCCGTTGACTTCCACATTATCTTCTACAGCAATGACCAGAAAGCGGCGTCCGTCAATGAATTTTGTTTCTACCAAATCCAGCCGGTCGGGGTTGACTTTGATGTCCACGTCCGGCGTTTTTACTGCAAATTTTCCGGCTCCGGTGATGGCTGGAAGCAGGATTGCCGTGTCTTCCCCGGCGGCTTCCTCGTAGGCTTTGTCAAAGTGCTCCAGCTGCTCCGGCTGAACGCCGCTTTTTTCCAGGAGCTCGCGGACCTGAGATTTTCCCAGCGTGACCGGCTCCATATCTTCCTTGTGCTCTTCTTCCAGTTCGGCTAAGGTTTCATGAATCTGGCGGACGATCTCATATTCACATTCCTCCCCCAGCGTATCGGTCAGAATCTCATGGAACGCTTCCTTCTGAGCCTTAAAGGAAATGGGAGAGGGAGCGCCAAGGCATGCTTCGATAAATTCCGTATGAAGCGCCTCGGGATTTTTGGAAAAGTATAAAAGGCCATGGATGTCGGTGCTGCGGTCATTAAATGCCGGGAATAAAAAGCCGGTCATGGGCGGCTGCACCCACCAGTCTCTGGGCCGTTCTTCGATGGCATTGGTCATTTCATTATAGGAGAGCCCAGGCTCGGAGAGCTTTACCGGGCAGATGCAGCAGAGGATATGGTGATACACTTCGTCGGATGCATCGAACATTTCCTCCCCGTCCAGAGCTTTTCCCGGGATGTCGTAAGCACTGTGGATCAGAATGATGTAATAATTTTCCCCATAATCATAGGATTCGATGACTTTCTCATAAAATGCGTCTACGGTTTCGTCATCGGTGAGCTTTTCTTCCCGCAGCTTCATTAAAAGCGCGTGAGCGCTGTCCGGACCCTCGTCGTGGATGGAATATTCCAGATTGTGCAGATTTTTTCCCAGGGTGCCGGACAGCGTTTTTTTGAAAATTTCGTAATATTTAAAAATTTCTTCCTCTGACAGAGCGAAGAATGCTTCTTTCAATTTTGTTTTTATCTGTTTTTCCGCGTCCACGTAGCATCCGCAGATGCGGGTGATGGCGTTGTTGTCTTTTTTGAATTGTTTCTTAATTTCAGAAATTTCCCGTTTATTCATGATGTCACTCCAATTTTTTGATGATGCAATAGCCGCCGGGGATGATGAGATACCGATCGAAAGTCCTGCACTGCGAGTCAGATGTTCTTTTTAAGCAGGCGCTCCGCGTAATACATGGCGGCGACATGGACCGCCTGAACCAGCCCGCCGTCTTTTAAGAGCTGTTCAGTTTCTTCTGCGGAAAGCACGACCACCTCGATGTCCTCTGTAGAATCCAGATGCTGTTCACGAACCTTCCGGCAGCCGGTAATCAGATAGCAGTGGGCGAAGTTGCTGAGAGAAGAGGCGTTGGGCGCCACTTTGCAGAGGAAAACCGGTTCGTTTCCTGCATAACCGGTTTCTTCCAGAAGCTCTCTGGCCGCCCCTGCCTTCGGATCGGCGTCGGAGGCTTCCATACAGCCGGCAGGAAGCTCCAGAAGAATCTGCCTGGTACCGTGGCGGTACTGACGCACAAAGATAAACTCCTCTTCTGTTGTGACGGCCACGGCGACGACGAAGTCGGGGATAGTATTGACGTAGAACGGCGAGATTTTCGTTCCGTCAGGCAATTCGCAGTCATCTGCGTGCAGATTGATCCAACGGTCTTTGATGATGGTTTTGGAACCGCGGCAGATCCAGGGTTTGATGGGCATGTCTCGCTCCTTTCCCCATCCGGGATGCTCCTATAAAGCGATCAGACTTTCGTCATCCGGGACGTAAATATTTCCGCTGTAATAGCGTTTTCCTTCACTCTTATAAAGCCGTTCCCTTCCGGCCACATTGCTGTCTTCTGTGTGCCAGAGCACCAGATTGGGGATTCCCATGGCCTCTGCCAGTTCGCAGGCATCCTTGACGGTGCTGTGATGTTTTTCATAGGGTTTCCAGATATCCCGCTCTACATAGAGGCAGAAGGCCTCATGGAGCAGCCAGTCGGTGCCCCGTATGTACCGTTCGCACACGGGATTATAGGGCTCGTCTCCAAAAAAGGTCAGTTTTTTCCCGTTATTTAACACAAGGGTGCAGCCGAACTGCTTAAGCTTGGTGGAATGAATATCGAAAAAGGTGACATCATAACTGAGGATATGCTTTCTCTCTCCATCCTTTACCACCTCAAAATGGATGCGATCGTCCAGAAGGTTATAAAACTTGTCCTGGATGGTCAGCCGGCACAGGGTTTTTATGGTGTCCACCAGTTCCTCATGACAGTAGATCCAGGCGTCTCCCGGATATTCGTCCCGCCGCATTTTGGTGGCGATCATGCGGATCATCCAGACCACGCCGAGGACATGATCCGTATGGGCATGGGTCACGAAAAGATGATGGATCCGCTCGATGGGTACCTGCATATTGTCCAGGATTTTTAAAATCTGGTTGCCGCCTCCGGCATCCACCATAAAATATTCGTCGCTGTCTCTTAAGGCAAAGCAGGTATTATAGAGGTTGGTAACGGTGGCGTTCCCTGTTCCGAAAACATAGAGAAGCTCTCTGTCCATGAAAAAGTCCCCCTTATAACATTTCGTTTGTTGTCTTTTAAATACGATTATGTTACTATAAAATGGAAAGAAAAGCAATTCCCGGAGGCAGGAAAAATAAAGACAGGCGGCAGAATCAGGCAAAGACAGGAGGAAACTTCCGGCTTTTCCGGGCACCAGGGAGGAAAAATCAATGAGAGATTTGGCGTATTTGAAGCTGCTGGCCAAGGAATACCCGACGGTGAAAGCAGCCTCCAGCGAAATTATCAATCTGATGGCGATCCGCGGCCTTCCAAAAGGCACGGAATATTTTTTCAGTGACCTTCATGGAGAATATGAGGCCTTTGTCCATCTGCTGCGAAGTGCTTCCGGAATCATCCGGGAAAAGATTTCAGAAACCTTTGGCTATGTGATTTCCGACGAGGAAGAAATTGCCCTGGCCAACCTGATTTATTATCCGGAACGGAATCTGATGGTGGTCCGCAAGGAAGGACGGCTGAATGAAGACTGGCAGAAGGTAATGATTTACCGCCTGGTGCGGATCTGCAAGGAAGTATCCTCTAAATATACCAGATCCAAGGTCCGCAAAAAAATGCCGCCGGATTTTGCCTATATCATCGACGAGCTGCTTCATGTGGATTACAGCGATGAGAATAAGAAAATCTACTATGATGAGATTATCCATTCCATTATTGATATTGGGATGGGAACGGAGTTTATCAAGGCACTTTGCTATCTCATACAGAATTTAACCATTGATAATCTGCATATTATCGGAGATATTTTCGACCGGGGGCCCCGGGCGGACATCATTATGGACGAGCTGATGCAGTTTCATGATGTGGACATCCAGTGGGGCAACCATGATATTTCCTGGATGGGGGCTGCGACGGGAAATCTGGCCTGTATCTGCAATGTGCTGCGCATTGCGATCCGGTATAATTGCTTTGACTTGCTGGAGGATGGATATGGAATCAATTTAAGGCCCCTGTCCATGTTTGCTGCCCAGGTTTATAAAGATGATCCATGCAGCCGTTTCATGCCGAAGATTCTGGATGAGAACATTTACGATGCTGTGGATCCGGGGCTGGCGGCCAAGATGCACAAGGCCATTGCCATCATCCAGTTTAAGGTGGAGGGGCAGATTATCAAACGCCATCCCGAATACCAGATGAATGACAGGATGCATTTGACGGCCATCGATTTTGAAAAGGGAACCGTTGTCATTCGCGGTAAGGAATATAAGCTTTTGGATACGAATCTGCCGACGGTGGACCCCAAGGATCCGCTGAAGCTGACGAAGGAAGAAAGCGAGCTGATTCATAACCTCTGTACATCCTTTAAGCACAGCGGCAAGCTTCACCGCCATATCCGGTTCCTGTATTCCCATGGCGGCATGTACAAATGCTGCAACTCCAATCTTCTGTATCATGGCTGCATTCCCATGAAGGAAAACGGAGATTTTGATGAGATGAGCATGAACGGCATCATTTATTCCGGAAAGCGGATGCTGGACTTTATTGAGGATGCGGTGAAGATGGCCTATTTCCTGCCGGAAGATGATTCTTCCAGGGAATGGTATAAGGATTTTATGTGGTATTTGTGGTGCGGTCCCAAGTCTCCCGTTTATGGGAAGGATAATATGGCCACGTTTGAGAATTATTTTGTGGCGGACAAGTCTGCTGGCAAGGAAAATATGAATCCTTATTACAAGCTCAGCGAGAAAGAAGAATTTTGTGACAAGATTTTAAAGGAATTTGGTCTTCCGCTGGAGGGCTCCCATATCATCAACGGCCATGTGCCGGTAAAGCTGAAGGACGGGGAGAGTCCGATTAAGGGCAACGGAAAGCTTTATATCATTGACGGCGGTTTATCGAAATCCTATCAGCCCAAAACGGGAATTGCCGGTTATACGCTGATTTTTAATTCCCGCCATCTGGCTCTGGCAGAGCATAAGCCTTTTGACCGGAACCATGAAAATACGCCCAAGGTGACCATTGTGGAAAATATGCAGAAACGGGTGATGGTGGCGGATACGGATACGGGAAAAATGCTGGCGGAAAAGATTTCCGATTTGAAGGAGCTGCTGGCTGCTTACCGGGGCGGCATTATTAAGGAAAAAGTAGATTAAAACCGGATGCGGGACGGGAGGGCATATCACTGCCCTCCCGTGAAGAGAAAGATTGACAGACAGGAGAACGGAATGAGCAGAGAAGAATTTTTACGAGGACTGGAGGAGGCGCTGAAGGGTGAGGTGCCGGCATCGGTGGTGCGGGATAATCTAAATTATTATTCCTCCTATCTTTCCCAGGAACTGGCAAAAGGAAGAACCATGGATGAAATTGTGGAGGAAATCGGCGAACCAAGAATCGTTGCCAGGACGATCATTGACGCCGCCGAGGCAGCGGGAGACGGCGGAAACGGTTATGGAGCCTACGAGGACGGTTCTTACAGCCAGGGAAGCTATGAGCAGGGGTATGACCAGAACGGATACGGAGGTTCTTACCGGGGCTCTTATGAGGATTCTTCCGGAAAGGGCAATCCCTGGGACAGATGGTTCCGCTCCGGCCACATCCATTATATTGATTTGAACAAATGGTACTGGAAGCTTCTGTTTGCCGTAATTGCTGTTTTTTTCCTTGTACTGGTTCTCAGTATTGTCAGCGGAATTTTCTCTTTGCTGTTCCGGTTTGCAGGCCCGATTCTCCTGATTTTATTTCTTTATTGGTTCATTAAAAGTCTGCGGCGATAAATCTTAAAAAAGTATGAACTCTCCTGAAAAGGTTGACAAAAAGACGATCAATAAATATAATCTGTTTGTAACAACTTTTAATAATTTTGTAATAAATGCAGATATAATTGTAATAATCGTCACAGATAGGAGCGTTCAAATTGAAAATAGGAATCAGGATTCTTGGCCTTCTCGGCCTTTGTATGGCAGCGGCGACAATGATGCCTGGACAGGCATATGCAAACACGGCGGCAGAGTACCAGACCAGTACCACGATGCTGGTTCGGGTGGATGATATGGATACGACCCTGTACGAAGAGCCGAATGCAGAAGCAGAAGTCGTCGGGGAGGCAGAAACCGGTGAAACCTATCAGATTCTGGAGCTGGTGGATGAAGGATGGATGAAGATTGACGCCGGAGAGGTGGAGGGCTACCTGAACACGGTGAAGGCGGCGGCCACGGTGATGGAAACGGCGGAGGAAGTAACGGTGGATCCGTCGGTCCAGATGAGAGAAGAGATTGTAAATTATGCTCTTCAGTTTGTGGGCAATCCTTATGTATACGGAGGAACCAATCCCAACACGGGAGCTGACTGTTCCGGATTCACATCGTACATATTAAGAAATGTGGCTGGGGTTGAACTGCCCCATTCTTCTGCAGGACAGGCCAATCAGGGACGGGCAGTCAGCGCAGAGGAGATGCGGCCGGGAGATTTGATATGCTACAGCAGCGGCGGAAGAGTGAATCACGTGGCTTTGTATATCGGCAGCGGCCAGGTGGTACACGCCTCCAATGAACGGAACGGAATCCGGATCTCCAACTGGAATTACAGGAACCCGGCAAAAATCGTAAACGTGCTGGGAGATTAAAAAAACAAGAACCGGGAAAAGGAATTAAAAAAGGAAATCAGGGATAAAGTCAGAAAGAAAAAGGAAATCAGGAAAAGAAATTAAGGAAAAGAGATTAAAGATAAAATCGGGAAAAGGAAATCAGGTAAAGGAAATAAAAAGAAGCGGCACGCCTTGGACAAGATGCAGGGCGTGCCGCTTTTTTGAAGCGGACAAATAGTTGGCCTCTATGGCCGCAAAATCATGGATTTCAAAGCATGGCAGCCTGGTCGCCGTCACATACCTGAGTCTCTATGGCCGTAAAATCCTGGATTCCAGAGCCACAGGTCCATGGTACGATCAGCGCTTATGAGCGGGGCCATGCTTTCCGATAATCCGGAAGGCACCGGCCTGCTCCAGGGCTTTGGCCACCATGAAAAACAGCAGGGAATCCACAGGCCACTGAATCAGGTTTTTCACAGCCCGGGCAGGAAACAGTGCAATCCATGCTTTCCCGTTCAGCATGGAAAGCCACAGGGTCCCCAGAAGCATGTTGCAGAGAACAACCACAATAAGCTTTGCTGCCAGCATCCGTTTAAGGGATAACGGCTTCTGATACAGGAACATGCCGTATATGAAAGCTGCCAGCATGGCATTGAAGGTGAAACCCGGCATGA
The DNA here is from genome assembly GCA_018712915.1 of Candidatus Copromonas faecavium (nom. illeg.). Taxonomy (GTDB): domain Bacteria; phylum Bacillota; class Clostridia; order Lachnospirales; family Lachnospiraceae; genus Copromonas; species Copromonas faecavium. The sequence continues at coordinate 9,771 of DVGC01000006.1, forward strand.
AACCGCCGTCAGGATTCAGCATGAATTTGATGATGTCCATGGCGCCGCCAAACAGAGGGCCGACCACCGGGCCGAACAGGTAGTCCACCAGTTCGTTGGGCAGGGCTCCCAGACCGATTTTCAGGTTGGGGGTAAGGCGGATGGTGTAATAACTTAACACCACGGACAGAGCGCCGAACATGGCGCAGGAAGTGATGGTGCTTACGTGCTTCAGCTCGTTTCTGGAGCTGACAAGGGGAGCCAGAATCTTTTGCATAAAAAATACCTCCTTTGCAGATTTTTACCGCAGCAGGAGATAAGAAAAGATATATCTGCTGTCGCAGCGGGATGCGACCCATGCACCGCGGAGAAATTCCCCTTCGTCCTGTCGGCAACTCCCTGTCCGGCAGGCACTTGACGCGCATGAATCTACTCTGCATAATATTGGATGCTTTCTGTTCCTGCATCCATCCTTACCATATCATAGAAATGTACGAAAGTAAAGGAAAATGAAGCCAAAAATTCGACATTTTTGCGGTATGTACAATTGCAGGCAGCAGCTTTATAATCTTTTGAGATTTTTGTTCCGCTGGTACGGGTTGAGCAGCTCCGGCAGCTTTGATATTTGATACATATTGCGGAATCATCAGGATATTAGGAGGAACATTTATGGCGAAGGGTGAAGGAAAGGATTTGACGACAGGCTCTCCGTTCCGGCTGATTTTTGGATTTGCGGTTCCCATGCTTTTGGGATACCTGTTTCAGCAGTTTTACAACATGGTGGATACGATTATCGTAGGCCAGTGCCTGGGAGTGACGGCCCTGGCGGCAGTGGGTTCTACCGGCTCCATCAATTTTATGATCAACGGCTTCTGCATCGGCGTGTGCAGCGGCTTTGCCATTCCGGTGGCGCAAAAATTCGGAGCGGGGGATGAGAAGGGGCTTCGCCGGTTTGTGGCAAACGCCGGCTGGCTTTCGCTGATTTTTTCCATTATCATGACGACGGTGATCGGGCTCCTCTGCATGGATATTCTGCGGTGGATGGATACGCCGGAGGATATTATTCAGGGAGCATACGATTATATTTTTGTTATATTCCTCGGGATTCCGGTGACGTATCTTTATAATCTGCTGGCGGGCATTATCCGAAGCCTGGGGGACAGCCGGACACCGGTATATTTTCTGCTTTTGTCTTCCGCATTGAACGTGGTGCTCGATTTCTATTCGATTTTAGGATTGGGCATGGGCGTGGAAGGGCCTGCGCTGGCCACGGTTTTTTCTCAGGGGGTGTCGGCGGTGCTGTGCCTGATTTATATGATGAAACGGTACCCCATTCTTCGGATGAGCCCGGAGGAGAGAAGGCCGGATGGAAATCTGATGAAAATTCTCTGCGGCATGGGGATTCCCATGGGACTTCAGTATTCCATTACGGCCATCGGCAGCGTGGTTCTTCAGACGGCCGTCAATTCTCTTGGTTCCATGGCTGTGGCCGCCGTTTCCACCGGCAGCAAGGTCAGCCAGTTTTTCTGCTGTCCCTTTGATGCGTTGGGCGGTACCATGGCTACCTGGGCCGGGCAGAATGTGGGAGCGAAAAAGCTGGACCGGGTAAAAAAAGGAACCTGGACTGCCTGTCTGCTGGGCTTTGCCTATTCGCTGCTTGCATTTGTTATCCTTTTATTTGGCGGAAAATATATTGCCCTTTTATTCCTGGATCCGGAAGAAACGGAGATCATTGGGCGCGTTTCTCAGTTTTTAATCGGAAACAGCATGTTTTACATTCCGCTGACTCTGGTAAATGTACTGCGGTTTTCCATTCAGGGAATGGGCTTCAGCGGCTTTGCCATTCTGGCGGGAGTCTGCGAGATGGTGGCCAGGGCTTTCGTGGGCTTTGTACTGGTTCCTTCCTTTGGGTTTCTGCCGGCCTGTTTTGCCAGCCCGCTGGCCTGGATCTGTGCAGACCTGTTTCTGATACCGGCGTTTTTTCATTGCCTGAAAAAATTGCGGATTTTGTTTGGAGAAGCGTGAATATTTTAGATGAAGAATGCCATACTAAGGGTGTAGAACATGAACATCACTTTTAGGAGGTAATGAAATGTCTAAGAACAGCTACGATATGGAAGATAAGATGAAGGACTACGGTTCTGAAAGAAATTCCGGCAAGACAGGAAACAAGAGCCAGAACAGCTCGAAAAACAGCTCTGGCTATGATGGAAAGGATTGCGGAAAGGGCAGCAAGGACTGCAGAGGCAATTAAGGAATCGGAGACGAAATAAAAGTGCAGCCGGATATCCGGCCGCAGGACTTGGAAGGCGCATGCAGATGTCCCAAGAGGGCAGCTTGCGCCTTCTTTTCTGCTTCGGAAGAACCTGTCCGTCCGGACAGGCATATGCTGTAACAAGAACCTTTTGGAGGAAGTCTATGTTTCAGATGATTTCGGTAAGACAGCTGGAGGGGCTGCTGAACGGAGAACGCCGGTTTACGCTTCTCGATGTAAGGGAGCCGGAGGAATATGCAGTGAGCCATCTGGACGGAGCTGTGAACCTTCCGCTTTCCAGGCTGTCTCAGGCTCCGTCGATTCTTTCCAGAGACCGGCCGGTGATTATTTACTGTTCCCATGGAAGCCACAGCCTTCTGGCCGCCAGGGAATTGTCCCGGCAGGGATACCGGGCTTATAATGTGTCCGGAGGGCTTCAGTATTACCGGGGGAGACATCTGGTGTAAGGCCGCAGGGGATTGTAGCGCCTGAGAAACTATTTGACAGGAAATTGCCAAACACGTACAATGAAGAGGAAACAGGAAGAAAACTGCCGGAGGACCCCGTATGGAGCCGTCCGGCTGCAAGTTTGATAAGTGGAGAAGAACATTGAGTCAATATGAGTTTATCGTCCCCTGCCATTTTGGCCTGGAGGCGGTTATGAAAAAGGAAATTATGGATCTGGGTTATCCGATTGTGAAGGTGGAGGACGGGCGCGTGACGTTTTCCGGAGATGAGGCGGCAGTGTGCCGGGCCAATATCTTCCTTCGGACAACGGAACGGGTCCTTTTAAAAGCCGGAACCTTCCATGCAGAGACCTTTGACGAGCTGTTTGAAGGAACAAAGGCGATTCCGTGGGAGCAGTATCTGCCGAAAAATGCGAAATTCTGGGTGGCCAAGGCCTCTTCAATCCGAAGCAAACTGTTCAGTCCTTCCGATATTCAGTCGATTATGAAAAAGGCCATGGTGGAACGGATGAAAGGCGCCTATGGGTTGACCTGGTTCCCGGAAGACGGGGACAGCTTTCCTCTGCGGGTATTTCTGAATAAAGATGAAGTAACCGTGGGAATTGACACGACAGGAGAGTCGCTGCATAAGCGGGGATACAGGACGCTGACCAGCAAGGCGCCCATTACGGAGACGCTGGCGGCAGCTCTCCTGATGCTGACGCCATGGAGGAAGGACCGAATCCTGGTGGATCCATTCTGCGGCAGCGGAACCTTTCCCATTGAGGCGGCCATGATGGCAGCCAATATGGCGCCGGGGATGAACCGGGAATTTCTTTCGGAAAGCTGGGGTCATCTGATTCCGAAAAAATGCTGGTACGATGCCGTTAATGAGGCTGGGGACCTGGTGGATCTTTCGGTAAAGACAGACATTCAGGGATATGATATTGACGGGGAGGTTATCCGGGCGGCCAGGGCCAACGCAAAATCTGCCGGGGTAGAGGAACTGATTCATTTTCAGACGCGTCCGGTCAGCCAGCTGAGCCATCCGAAAAAATACGGTTTTATTGTGACCAACCCGCCTTATGGAGAACGAATCGAAGAAAAGAAAAATCTGCCGGAGCTTTACAGGACATTTGGAGAGCGGTTTGCGGCTCTTGATTCCTGGTCGGCCTATGTAATTACAGCCTACGAGGATATGGAGCGGCATTTCGGCCGGAAAGCAGCAAAGAACCGGAAGATTTACAATGGAATGATGAAAACTTACTTCTATCAGTTCCCGGGTCCGAAGCCTCCGGCAAGACCGCGGCAGGCGGAGAACGGTTGAAAAGGGTGAGACGGATGGGGCAGTCCGGCTTCGGGACAGATGGACAGGAACGGCTGTTTTTCCGGTTCGTAAAGCGGGCCCTCTATCTGCCGGTGATTCTCTGTATTCTGACAGCAGCTTCCGGATGCGGGTTTTCCGGAACCTGGGCAGGCGAAGACCGGAGGACTGCAGAGACCGGTAAGGAAATGGAGGCCGGCCAGGATGCGGGAAGCGGCTGGGAATCAGAGTCTGGACAGAACGCAGGAAGTGGTCAGGAGCTGGAGGCCGGCCAGGATGCGGGAAGCGGCTGGGAATTAGCGTCTGGCCAGGATGCGGGAAGCAGCCCAAAAATGGAGAGCGTCCAGGCACCGGAGCTGCCAGCCCGGTTTGACCTTCGGGAGCGAATGGAGCTTTTCCCGATTCCGGATCAGCAGGATACGGGAACATGCTGGGCGTTTGCGGCCCTGGCGGCAGTGGAAAGCTCCATGCCGGAGGAGCTGCGGATTCCATTGTCGGCCGATCATATGATTTTCCACAATGGATTCGGCTTCGGGATGGATGGCGGCGATTCTTCCATGGCTGCCGCTTATCTGCTGTCCTGGCAGGGGCCTGTGGCGCAGGAGGAAGATCCGTTTGGAGATGGAAATTCTCCGGAAGGGCTGGAACCGGTCTGCCATGTGCAGGAAATCCGGATTCTGCCGGAAAAGGATTATGAAGCCATCAAACAGGCCGTATATACAACCGGAGGCGTGGAAAGTTCTGTTTATATTCCGCAGGAGTTCCGGGAAGGAGATGAGAAAGCGCTTTGCTATAAGGGAGAAGAAGAGGCCAACCATGAGGTGGTGATTGTTGGCTGGGATGACGAGTATCCCAGGGAAAACTTTTCGGTCTCTCCCGATGAGGACGGCGCTTTCTTATGCAGAAACAGCTGGGGCGGGCAGTTTGGAGACGAAGGATATTTCTATGTTTCCTATGAGGACTGTCGGATTGGGACGGACGCGGTTTCCTATTCCGGAATCCAGCCGGCCGACAGGCTGACTCGTATTTATCAGACGGATCGCTGCGGCTGGACCGGGCAAATGGGATTTGGAACATCTGACGCATGGTTTTCCAACCGGTATGAGGCCGGGGAAAATGTCTGGATTGAGGCGGCCGGATTTTATGCTGTCATGCCGGAAACTTCCTATCAGGTTTATGTGACCGGCGATTTGTCCGGAGAACGGAAGCTGGCGGCGGAGGGCATCCTGGAGGATGCGGGATTCTATACGGTTCCTTTTTCGGAAGCCATTTCCGTAAGAAGCGGCGAGTCCTTTTTTGTGGCTGTCAGCATAAGCTCTCCGGGAGCTGTGGAGCCGGTGGCAGTTGAATACGCGGGAGACAGCACAAGACTGGCAGGCATTGACATTCAGGATGGAGAAGGGTATATTAGTGCTGACGGAAAAAGCTGGCAGAGAACGGAAGAAAGCGGTGCCAACGTCTGTCTGAAGGCGTATGGAGCGGTCCGTACGGAAAAAGATGGAGTACAGACGCAGGATGAAGGGGAATAAAATGGAACATACAATTGTTTTTGCCACTTCCAATGAAGGGAAGATGCGGGAAATAAGGGAAATTTTAAAAGGACTGAACGGGAAGGTTCTGTCCATGAAGGAAGCCGGTGTTACGGCAGATATTGTGGAAGACGGCGATACCTTCGAGGCCAACGCAAAGATTAAGGCCAGAGCGGTATGGGAGCAGACGGGAGGAATTGTCCTGGCCGATGATTCCGGACTGGCGGTGGATTATCTGAACGGAGAGCCCGGCGTGTATTCTGCCCGGTATATGGGAGAAAAGACTTCTTATGAAATTAAAAACTGGAACCTGATTCACCGGCTTCAGGGAGTGGAACAGGAAAAACGGACAGCCAGATTTGTCTGCGTCATTGCTGCCGTTTTGCCCGACGGAAGGGAACTGGTGACGGAAGGAACGATGGAAGGATATATTGGATATGAGCCTGCGGGCGATGGCGGTTTTGGATATGATCCGATTCTGATGCTGCCGGAGTTTGGGAAGACTTCTGCTGAGATTACGATGGAGGAAAAGAATGCCATCAGCCACCGGGGAAAGGCTCTGCGGGCCATGCGGGAATGTCTTGTAAAAGAAATCGGGGAAGAAGTATGAGAATTTTGATTGTCAGCGATACTCACAGAAGGGATGGAAACTTAATCGAAGTTATGGAAAAGACGGCTCCTGTGGATATGATGATTCATCTGGGCGATACCGAGGGCAGTGAGGCTTATTTCCGTGACTGGCTGAAGAATGATCTTTGCGTCATACATGTGGTGAGGGGAAACAATGATTTCTTTTCCCATACGGAATCGGAAAAGGAGATTTCCATTGGAAAATACCGGGCGCTTCTGTGCCATGGGCATATGTATGGCGTCTCTCTGGGAACGGAAAACATTAAAGAAGAGGCCAGGGCGCGGAAAGTGAATATTGTCATGTTCGGCCATACGCACAAGCCCTTCCTGGAGTACTGTTCGGATGGTCTGGTGGTATTGAATCCGGGAAGTCTTTCTTACCCCAGGCAGGATGGAAGACGCCCGTCCTATATGATGATGGAAATCGACCGGTTTGGAGACGCTCATTATAACATCCATTATCTATAGCGCATGAAGGAAAAAATAAGCTGATAAGCTGAAAAAATTGTAAAAAACGGTTGACAGGAATGGAATCTTAAGATATAATATTGCTTGCGTTGCAGAGACAATGTGATTTATCCTGAGTGTTTTGCCAGACGGGGTGTGGCTCAGCTTGGCTAGAGCGCCTGGTTTGGGACCAGGAAGTCGCAGGTTCGAATCCTGTCACCCCGATTTGAAAGAAACCGGAGGGGACAAAACCTGCCGGGTATCTTTATATTGTTTGCGGGTGTAGTTCAATGGTAGAACACCAGCCTTCCAAGCTGGATACGTGGGTTCGATTCCCATCACCCGCTTTGTATATGAATAACATATGAGTCTGTAGCTCAGCTGGATAGAGCAACGGCCTTCTAAGCCGTGGGTCGGGGGTTCGAATCCCTTCAGGCTCGCTGAACCGAAAGGTTTTATTTAAATATGGTGGGTATAGCGCAGCTGGTTAGCGCGCCAGATTGTGGCTCTGGAGGCCCAGGGTTCGAATCCCTGTATCCACCCTGCAGTTCCGGGACGAAAGTTCCGGATTTCTTTTTATCCGGATTTTGGCGATAGGACCGGCTGGATAGAAAGAAAAGCATATAAAAGAAACAAAAGGGCAAAAGGTCAGGAGAGGAAAGACAAAAAATAAAAGAAAAAAGGAAAGGAGACAGATGTGCGGACGGACAGGCGGCCGCTATGCGAGGAGGGTATGCTTTCAAAACTGTATGATTTTTTGATGGGGGTTCTGGATGAGTTTTACAGCACGAAGCATAAATGGCTGAAGCTATTTTGGATTTTTTTGCTGGCGTCCCTGATTGGAGCCGGTGTTGAGATTGTTTTCATGCGTGTGACGGCAGGGGTATGGATGAGCAGGAGCAGTCTGCTGTACGGGCAGTTCAGCGTGATTTGGGGAGCCGGTGCGACACTGATGACGGTTTTGCTTCACCGGCTGAAAAGCAGAGACGACCGGTATATTTTTATTTGCGGAACGGTTCTCGGAGGCGCTTACGAATACCTCTGCAGCTTCCTGGGGGAATTGGTTTTTGGCGTGATCTTCTGGGACTACAGCGCGCTTCCTTTCAATATTGGCGGGCGAATCAATTTGCTGTATTGTTTTTTCTGGGGATTTGCGGCGGTGATTTGGGTAAAAAATATTTATCCATTCCTCAGCGAAATCGTGAATCGCTTTTTTGTTAAGCAGAACCGTATTTTTGCCAGTATCTTTACGGTCTTTATGATTCTTAACATTACACTGTCAGCAGCGGCTCTGATCCGCTATGGACAGCGGCAGGAAGGGATTCCTGCGGATAATGCCATAGAAAGATTTTTGGACGAACATTATGATGATGAGTACCTGGAATACCGGTATCAGAACATGAAAACAGCGGCTTAAAAGGCCGCTGTTTTTGTATAAAATAAGTGAAAGAAAGCTGGGCCAGCCGGATTCGAACCGGCGTCTGCAAGAGTCAAAGTCTTGTGCCTTACCGCTTGGCGATGGCCCAGGATTGGCAGATGCACGGAGCAACCGCTCCCGGTTATTCTACCATAAAAATATAGAAATATCAATGACTTATCAGAATTTCGAAAAAGTGTGAACAGAAGCCTTTCCTGACCATCGGGTATCATTGGCCGGATGACTTAGAGAATCAAACAGAACATGAGAAAAGCACCCGCGCGGGGTATTTGGCGCGGGTGCTTTTTGTGTAATGTGATAGTGTTTTGTTTTTGGTAATTCTAAGCTTGAATTAGATGATACCAGCCGGTAAATAAACCGGAGCGCCCGGTCCAACCGGAAGGCCAAGAATCATCCAGACTACCAGCATAATAATCCAGAAGAATTCAAGGATGAACGCAACAGTGAAGTTACAGGAAATAATGGTACCGATCTTAATGTCAGGCATATATTTGGACTGTGCCACGGACAGAAGCATCCACAGGTAAGCGGAAGTCGGTCCGAACAGGTTACCGGCAGAGTCGCCAAGACGATAAATCATCTGAGTAAATGCCGGATGATAGCCAAGCAGCATGAACATCGGGACGAAAATGGGAGCGAAAATTGCCCATTTTGCAGAACCGGAGCTGAAGAAGATATCAATCAAAGTACACAGAACGATGAAGGCAATGATCATCGGGATTCCGGTAAATCCAACGGTCTCCAGGAAGTCAGCGCCGGCAATGGCGGAAATAGTACCGATGTTGGTCCAGTTGAACAGTCCCTGGAACTGTCCGCCGAAGAAACAGAAGGCAACATAGGAACCCATGGCGCCCATCTGCTTGCACATTGCTTTATGAATATCTGTTACGTTCTTGAAGGTGCCGGATGCATAACCGAAGGGGATAGCAACAACGGAAAACAGAACGAACAGGATCGGAATCAGGCCGGACAGAAGCGGGGAACCGATGATTCCGCCGTCTTCAGCTGCCAGCGGGCCACTGATAAACAGAGCTGCGATGATAACAGCGTAGATAATGAAAGCAATCAGGGAAGCTCTCATACCTTTTTTCTGCTCCGGAGTGACTTCTTCCATTTTTTCCATCTCGCCGTGATATGTACCGAAACGGGGCTCAAGGATCTTCGTTACAACGGTACCGATAACTGCGCAGCACAGGAAGGTGGAAGCAGCCTTGAAGAACCAGTTACAGGTAGCATCTACGGTAAAGCCGGAATCCGGAAGGAAGTTGGCAAGCGTATCGTTGGTGAAGCCCATCAGCAGAGTGTCTGTACCGGACGGAAGGATATTTGCAGCATATCCAACCTGAGCGCCGATGTAACCGCAGAGAAGACCAACCACCGGATGCTTGTTAATTCCCATGTATACGACGGCTGCCAGCGGAGGAACCGCGATGGAAGCGGAGTCGGATGCAATGTTCATTACGATACCGATGAAAACGATTACATAGGGAACCATAACCGGGGGGACATTCTTCATGGCGCTCTTAATGAGGGTCATAAGAAGTCCTGCTTCCTCACAGAGTCCGATACCAAGTGTCATAACAAGAACCAGACCCAGAGGACCATAACCTGTGAAGTTGGAAACCATGCTGTCCAGGAACCAGTCCAGACCTTCGACAGTGAACAGGTTTTTGGCAGTAACCACTTCGTCAGTTGCGGGGTTTACAAGTGCAACGCCTGTAACGGTACAGATTGTACCGATAACGGCCACAATCACAAACAGAATACAGAACAGGATTGTTGGCGGCGGCAGCTTGTTACATGCAGCTTCTACCACATTCATAAAGGTGTCTAGAAAGCCGCCTTTTTTGGCTGTGTTTTCTTTCATTTGAATCTCTCCTTTTCTGAAAAAAGATTTTAAGACCGCTGCTGCTTTCCGGTGTTTATTGTGCAAAAGAATTTTATAAAAATCCCCCTGTTCGGAGAAACAACTGCGGCCTCACAGAGAAACTGACGGAAACACGACAAAAAACGCTCCGGACGATGCCGTGTGCAAGTGGCACAAATCGCTTTTATACCCCCCAAAAGCTCAAGAATGTTTTCTGCTACCCAATTCCGTCGTTGCTCCTATTATACTATAAATCCTATAAAAAAGCTACAAAAATTTTAGAAAATGGTAAGCAATTTTATAAATTGGTAATAAAAGCTGGAAACTCAAAGGAAAATCAAGGAGAGACACAGAGACTTTTGGGGAATTGTTTTGTGATTTTTGTACAATAGATTGCGTTTCAGTAAAATTCATGTTAGAATAAACTGCGAAAATATGACGTACATACCCGGGAGGAATACACAATGAATTTGTTCAGCGATAACTTTGATATGTGGAAATTGAACTCGATATGGGATTACCTGTCATTTTTCGCTTATCTTTTGATAGGAATTGTTATTTTTGTGATTGCGGCCCGTTACTTGAGCGGACAAAGAAATCACAAGGCGGCGCTGAAACGGACGGTACGGCGGCTGCGGCGGCTGGCCGGAAGACGTTCCAGGATGTATGAAGAGGTTTCTTTAAAGCTGCCGGAGGGCGAGCAGAAGTTTGACGCGGTTCTGGCTGATAAGAGCGGGGTTTATCTGATTAAGGTGTATGGATGGGGAACGAAGATTTACGGCTCTCCGGAAGGCGAAAACTGGCGTCGGGAGGATGCCAAGAGAAAGGAAGAATTCCCCAATCCGCTGCTGGAGCTGAGGAGGGGCGTCCAGGGAATCCAGCAGGTTCTCGAAGAGCAGGGAATCAAGGGCGTTAAGGTGATGCCGATGGTGGTGTTTGCGGATAATTTCCAGACTCCGGAGCTTTATATTGGATATGGCTCCTGCTCCACTACTTTTCAGGAAATGAAGGGATGGTACAAAAAGCAGGCGGGCGTTAAGAAGGAACAGTATGATTTTGCAAGAGTTTCTTCTATATTAGATGGATTGTGCGTGAAGGGGTAAATTTGCCGGATTTGCGCAGATATAGCTGCCGGAAAAGGCACTGCGGTTTGGGCTTATGGCGGAGGAGGCCGATGATTTGCGGAAGTTCCTCCCAGTAAGATAGATGCAGAAATGATATGGGGAAACAAACGAAAACACAAGGAGGGGTTTGAAACATGGTAAATGAAAAAAGGCTTCTGGATACATTCCTGGAGTACATTCAGATTGACAGTGAAACCAAGAATGAGAAAGCAATGGGAGAAAAACTGGCGGCTGATTTGAAGGCCCTTGGTCTTGAGGTAAAAACTGATAAGGCAGGAGAAGGGTTCGGCTCCAATGGATTTAATGTGTATGCATATCTTCCGGGCACGCTTCCGGGCGATCCGACGATTATGTGTGCTCATATGGATACGGTTATTCCTGGAAACGGCGTAAAACCGATCATTGAGGATGGCGTTATCCGGACGGATGGAAAGACGGTTCTGGGCGGAGATGATAAGTCCGGAATTGCTGCGATTATGGAGGCCGTCCGCGTGATTCTTGAGCAGAAGATTCCCTGCAGAAGTACAGAAATTTTATTTACCATTGGGGAAGAAGGCGGAATGCACGGAGCAAAGAACATGGACTACAGCATGCTGAAAGGCAAAGAGGCCATGATTTTTGACGCCAGCGGAGACATTGGAAAGGTGCTTACCTGCGGACCGGGGCAGATTAAGATTAATGCTGCGGTGATCGGACGTTCTGCCCATGCAGGCCTGGCTCCCGAGGCTGGAATCAGCGCAATCCAGGCAGCGGCGAAAGGAATTGCCAAGATGAATCTGCTGCGGATTGATGAGGAAACGACCTGCAACATCGGTACTCTGAAATCAGAATATGCAACAAACATTGTGCCGGAAAAGGCTACTCTGGTGGCTGAAGTCAGAAGCCGGAATCTGGATAAGCTGAATGCCCAGGCGGCTCATATCAAACAGTGCCTGGAGGAGGCCTGCCAGGAGCTGGGTGCAACACTGGAAATCGATTTGACAACCAATTATGTCAGCTTCCAGGTAGAGAATGATGACGAATTGGTAAAACGGGTGTTTGATGCCTGCGGCCGTCTTGGATACACTGCGTCCACGGAAAAGGGCGGCGGCGGCAGCGATGCCAATGTGATGGCTCTGCATGGAATTAAACCGATCGTTCTTGCGACAGGAATGACCAAGGTTCATACGACTGGTGAGACTTTGAAAATTTCCGATTTGAATCAGTGTGCAGAACTGATTCTGGATTTGATGACGCATTAAAGATTTTGCCGGGCGGACGCAGATATTCCTGCAGGTTCAGGATATCTGCCAGACCGGGCAGAGAAGAACATGAACGCACAGCCTGGTTTGCGCTGACAGCGTTTGCTTTTGTGAGAAACAGATAAAAAAATTCCGGCCATGCACTGGCCGGAATTTTTTTGCACATAAACACTAAAGGGGGATGTATGAGTAACTTTTTCTATGTAAATCCACGGATTGAAATCCGGGAATTGTTGTTAGGCGAGTCCGGCAGCGGTTCGCGCGCGTCTTTCTTTCCTGCCGGCCCCATTTGTTTTTGTTTATGCTGTAAGTATAGCGGATAATTGTGTCGGAAGTATGGAAAAATTATAAAAGGAAAATGAAATAAACGTCGTTTTTCATAAGAAAAATGAAATGTATTTTAATAATTTCTTCCTTGATATCAATGAGGGCAGATGGTATAGTATAGCCTGTTACCTCGACTGGTAACAGGGAAAACAAAAATGCCCATTGGGGCACAGGTGAGGAGAGTGCGACTTATGAAAAAGAAAATTATGACAGTGATGGCGATCTGTGCCGTATCTCTGGCAGCGACAGCTTGTGGTTCCAATACGCAGGAAACAACAGCGGCGGAAACAACAACGACAGAAACAACAACGGAGATGGCTGCTGACGAGAGTACAGATGCAGAGGAGGCTTCAGCAGAGGGAGAAGAAACTTCCGGGGCAGAAGGAGAAGAGAGCGAAGCGGCAGAGACAACCAAGGCCGATCTTTCCAATGTAGACCCGCAGGAGGCTCTTGGACCGGGAGCTTTTGACGAGAATGAAAGCGTGGCTCTGGAGGAAAACCAGAATTTTTCAGATCTGGAAAATTCCGATTATAAGGGCTTTGCCGGTCAGGTTGTTCAGGCTGTGACGGCAAAAGATATGAATGCATTGGCAGATCTGATGCATTATCCTGTTTATATTTCCTTTGTGAAGGATAATGACGGAGTTGTAAGTGACAAGGACAGCTTCCTTGCCCTGGATCCGGAAATGGTATTCGACAGCGCTCTTGTAGAAGCTGTTCAGGCAGCTGATTTGGAGGCTTTGGAGCCGTCCATGGCCGGTGTTGTGATTGGCGACGATACGCCCAATGTGATCATCAATTCGACGGACGGAACCCTGGGAATCGTTGGTATGAATTATTAATCGGACACTGGATGAAACAAAGAGGTGAGTGGGACTCACGGAAAGCAAAACGTATCATTGACCAGAAACGTGTTTAAATGGCTGTGTGACCAGTCGTAAACAGGTGATGGCCGCAGAACATGCGGGGCAAAAACGCTGCATGTCCTGCGGCCATGTTTTATTTTGTGGGAAATACCGTGCTGAATGAAAGTACAAAGCAATGGAGCTTTTATGAAATAGAAAACGCTCTGCTGCGGATATGTGTTCCGCACCAAGGAAAATGGCTGCTGACGCAGCCGCGTTTTGGTGCGGGTGTGCGCTGCAGCGCCCGCTTTTAAGACCGTTCAAATATGATGCCGGAGGGAACGGCTCAGGCCTGCATGGTTTTGCAGACGTCAATCCACTGGTGACAGCGGGAAAACTGCTCCAGTTCCGGTATGGTGAGCCGGACAGCGCTGTTTTCACTGCCGGCGGCGGGATAGACCACGTCAAACCGCTTCAGAGAGTCATCCAGGAACACGCGGACCCTGTCTTTTATGGCGAAAGGACAGACGCCGCCGGGAGCATGTCCGATATCTGTTTCCACTTCCTCCCTTGGAATCATTTTTGCCTTCTGGTGGAAGGCTTCTTTATATTTATGATTGTCTATTTTTACATCTCCGGCCGTTACAATCAGGATAGGGCCGTCATCTGTAAGGAATGACATGGTTTTTGCGATTCTGGCCGGTTCACAGCCTACGGCCTTTGCCGCCAGTTCTACGGTTGCGCTGGATACGCTGAACGTGAGAACCTTATCGCCGGCGCCGGCTTCATCAAAATACTGTTTGACTTTATCATATGACATGAGAAATTCCTCTTTTCCTGCGGTGTTTTCTGACAGTATAAGACGAAGAGCGGGATTCGTCAAGAGCAGGCAGGGAGAAAAGAGAGGCCGGGAGTGAGCAGACGGAAAAGAGCCCCGGAGGCGGCTCATGCACTGTGAACGACTTTTTTCATGATTTCATGAACCGTCCGGCTTCCCAGAAGAATTGCCGCCAGATAAACCAGGATTCCCGGAAAGATTCCAAGGGCCAGAGAGATCTGGTGGAACACCGGCTGAACGGAAGGATGATAGGGAGATATGTAAAACATGTCGGCATTTGCTTGCGGGCCGGTGACCGTATTGATGAACAGAGCGATGAGGCAGCAGGCTAAAAAGAGCGGAATTTCTGCCATCCAGTCCCGGTTTCCCTGTGCGGAAAGTCCGGAGAATCCGCAGAACAGGCCGATAAAAAAGAGAAGAAAATGCCAGAAGAAGCCGTGAAGCGTCAGCGTCCAGTAGGGATACAGGAAGCCCGGCGGAAAAGCCAGGGCAAAAACGGCGCCCAGGATACCAAAATCCTGCAGAAAAGAGGCCAGAATGGTACGTGTCGATTCCTTTTTTGCCAGAGGAAGAAGCAGGCAGAGGTACATGGGAGTGCTGCAGAGCTGAAATGGAAAATACCACCAGTTGTAGCGGAACCCATTCAGATAGTAGAGGAAACACTGCTTGTAGGCTTCCATAAGGGCCAGGAGCATACCGCATGCAAACAGAATACGGATGGCTTTTTTCTGGCATCCGTTTCCCCGGCGGCCCAGAAAGCGGGCGGAAAGGAATGCAAAGGACAGTCCGGCGGCCGTCAGAAGCAGATGAAAAGAGGAATAGGGCTTTGGAGGCGTCATGGGCCAGGCAGTAGCCTGAAGAACATCTATGAGAATCTCGGGCATATTTGCTTCACCTCGTTTCCTTTTTCCGCCACCAGTAGTAGGACATGGCATAAGGAATCAGACAGGCGGCCAGCAGGCTCCCCATTCCCAGTACCAGCATACCCTGACCGGTGGCTGCGACCGCTGCGCTTATGATCCAGACGACTCCTGCAAGGAAAAACAGCTTGCCGCCCAGCCTGTGGGTGCGCTTCCAGTTTTCGTCATCGGCCAGTGCCCAGGGGGTGCGGATGCCGGAAAAGAAGTTTGGTTTAAATTTGGGCATGATATTTCCGGTAATGAGGAACAGGACTCCTATCGAAAACCAGACGAGCCGGCGCATATCAAACAATCCGGGACGCAGAGCCTGAAGCTCCAGGGCAGCGGTCAGCACAGCAAAGAACAGGTTCATGAAGACACAGAATAAATTATACTCTTTCATGAACTTCATATAGTTTTTCTTCGGATCAATTTTCGGAACAATATCCAGCAGAATGTTAAAAAACAGCATCATGGCAGGCAGCAGCCAGATGATTCGCCGGGAACCATAAGAAACGATTCCGTTGATGTTCCACTGACTGGGAATCTGGTCCGGAAGGTGGGAATAGGAAACGAGGACTCCGATTGATACAGCCAGTGTAAGCAGAGTACACAGCAGAAGTCTTGTTTTTCGTGTCATATAACGGCCTCCTTCAGCCTTTTAATTCCAGCATCCACCGGATGATGTCGTCAACGACAGAGGTGTTCAGGGAATATCGAATGTATTTTCCCTGCTTTTCCTCATCGACCAGTCCGGCCTGCTTTAGTATGGACAGATGGTGGGAAATGGTGGCGCCAGTCATGTCAAAGGAGCCTGCAATTTCTCCTGCATACATGTCCCCTTTGCTTAAAAGGCGCAGGATTTCCCTTCTGGTAGGGTCCGATAATGCCCGGAATGCGTCGGCAAATGACAAGAGGCGTTCCTCCTTTCTCTTTTTCGTGCCAGCCATGTGTCAGCCGGTTCCATGCTTCCTGACGCAGTATATGCAGAAGAAAGCAGACAGGGAAGCCAGTTTTGCCGGGAAAAACAAACGGTTTTCTCCGGCCTGGCCGGCCTACATTTAGATATTTAGAAAAATATCTAAATGAATATCTAAATAGAAATTATCACAATCCTATTTGAATGTCAACAGGGAATGGCCGGCAGTTTCTCTGCTGTCAGTATGGGCAGAAAGATGAAAAATATGTATGAATCGGGAGGAAAACTGGTCAAACGGGGAGATGTATGGTAAACTGAACTGGGAACATGAATTTTTGCAGGAAACAAACGAAGAAAACGGGCGTGTTTTGTGCTTGCTGTTTGAAGGAGCCGGCAAATGCCGGATGATGGGAGATGGAGAATGGAGGAACAGGCCTACCGGAACCGGGTCAGCTGGATGATGTTTCTTTTGAGCATTCTGGTTATCTGGGTGCATTCTTATAATGTGGA
Organism: Candidatus Copromonas faecavium (nom. illeg.); assembly: GCA_018712915.1. Classification (GTDB taxonomy): domain Bacteria; phylum Bacillota; class Clostridia; order Lachnospirales; family Lachnospiraceae; genus Copromonas; species Copromonas faecavium. The sequence goes on from DVGC01000006.1 coordinate 26,388, forward strand.
ACTGTTTGCAGGGGGGCTCTGGGGTCCTTCCTGGGAGTCTGCGGCCTGGCTGGAGGATTTTTTATCGGTGACCGTGGGGCAGATTGCAGTTCCCGGCTTCTTTCTTCTGTCTTCCTGCCTGTTTTTTAGAAATTTTACCTGGGAGAAGCTGGCTTCCAAGTGGAAACGGCGGTTTTTCAGTGTGGCCGTCCCTTATGGCGTGTGGAACCTTCTTTATTATTTCGGGTATGTGACGGCGACCAGGCTGCCGTTTGTTCAGACGGTGGTAGGAAAGGAGCCGGTTTCTTTCGGATTTCCGGAAATCCTGAATGCGCTGCTCAACTACGCTTATGCTCCCATCTTCTGGTATCTGTTTCAGCTGATTCTTTTAATCTTCCTGTCTCCGGCCATCTATCTTTTGATGAAGCGAAAGGGGGTGGGCTTTCTTTGCCTGGCAGGAATGGCTGCGGCCATTCATTTTCATCTGGATACCAGCCATCCAAATACGGATGCATTGTTTTATTATTCTTTTGCAGCCTATATGACGCTTCATCACAAAGAGGCGGTGGAGGGAACCGGGAGGAAGAGCGGGACACCGGCAAAGAAACGGCCTCCGGCGAAAAATAAAAATGAGATGGTTTCAGAAACAGAAAGAATCCTGACGGCAGAAGGAATGAAAAGACTGGCGGCCGGGGCCATAGGAATGCTGGCAGCAGTATTTTGTCTCTGGAAAGCACTGGATCCGGCGGCGGATGTGCTTTGGACGGTGTCCGGACGGCTTCTGGCGCCGTCGGCGCTCTGGTGTTTGCTGAGCGGAATCCGGCTTCCGGATGCCAGGCCGTGGATGCGTCAGAGTATGTTTTTATATGGAATCCACTTTATCATTGTCCGGTTTATTAATAAAGGAACAGCTCTGGCCGCTGCCCGGCTTCTTCCGGCGGCATGGCTTCCTGAAGTTGCTGTTTTGGTTTATCTTTTGCTGCCGGCCATGGCGGTGGCTGTATCTTACGGGGCGGCGCTGATACTGAACCGGTGGTTTCCTGTTGTCTGGAGGCTTTTGTCCGGAGGACGAAGCCTGGAAGGTTAGGAAGATGGAAGAACGGGAAACCGGAAGAGGCAGCAGAACAGAGAGCGGCGGGAGAAGACAAATAAGAAAGAAAATAGAAAAGGGAATGGCAGGAAAGGAAAGACAGAAATGATACTGGAAAGAGAAGACTGGGAAGAGGCTGGCTGCTGCTTCCGCCCGGATACGGCGGTCAGTGAGATTCATCCGGGAGAGGGCCACTATCGGATCATGGAGGCCATCGATGAATATGACAGGCTGATTGCCATGGATGCGGCAGGAGAAGCGGCAGCTCACCTGGAACGATGTCTGGCGCAGTTTGAAGAACAGGGTGACTGGGGCGCACAGATCACAATCCTGAATGAGATGATGGGCTTTTACAGAAATCAGGGAAACCGGGAGCTGGGGCTTGCGGCGGTGGAGAAAGGGCTGGCACTGGTACGGGAGCACCGGCTGGCGGATACGGTCAGCGGAGGTACGACTTACCTGAATGCGGCCACTACCATGAAGGCGTTTGGACGGGCCAGAGAATCTCTTCCTTATTATGAACAGGCCATGTACGCCTATGAAAACAGCCTGGATCCGGCGGATTACCGGTTTGGCGGCCTGTTTAACAACATGGCCCTGGCCTATGAGGACCTGGAAGAATATAAGAAGGCGCAGGCTTATTATGGAAAGGCTATGGACATTATGGAGCAGCTGAGGCCGGGAAGCATTCTGGAAATTGGAGTAACCTGGGTAAATCTGGCAGTGCTCTATGAAAAATGGGGCCATGAGGAAGAAATTGACGGGTGCCTTCAGAAGGCCATGGAATGTTTTCATTCGGATGAGGTGATTCGGGATGGCTATTACGCGTTCAACTGCAGAAAATGTGCGGATACCTTCGGCCACTTTGGATATTTCAGGATGAAACGGGAATTGTCAGAGGCGGCGGAGACGATTTACGGGGAGATTCGCCGGCAGCAGGAGAAGCTGGAAGAGGAAATGGAGGCCCTTTCATGAAAGGGCTGGAATTGTCCAGGCAGTTTTATGAAGCCTGGGGAAAGCCCATGATAATGGAGCAGTTTTCGGAATATGTGCCGTTTATTGCAGCCGGAGTGGCCGGGGAAGGATCGGACTGCTTCGGATATGATGATGAGATTTCCAGGGACCATGACTTTGAGGCGGGTTTCTGCCTGTGGATTCCGGACCGGCTGGAGCGGGAGCTGGAGTTTAAGCTTTCCAGAGCATATGGAAAGCTGCCGGAGGAATTTATGGGAGTGAAACGGGCCCCGGCAAGCTTTGGAGCCGGAAACCGGAGAGGAGTCATTCTGACCGGGGATTTTTACCGCCGGTTTACAGGACGGCCGGGGCTGCCGGAGAGTCTGATGGAATGGCTTTATACGCCGGAATACAGTCTGGCCTGCGCTGTCAACGGAGCCGTGTTTCAGGAGGCGGACGAGGAATTTTGCAGGGTCAGGAAGGAACTGCAGAAGGGGTATCCGGAAGACGTGAGGAGAAAGAAAATGGCGGCCCGGGTGATTTTCATGGCGCAGGCAGGACAGTATAATCTGGGAAGGTGCCTGAAACGGGGAGAGCGGGGAGCCGCCGCCCTGTGTCTGACGGAGTTTGTCCAGAATGCTTTGTCGCTGCTGTTTCTTTTAAACGGGAAGTATATGCCCTATTATAAGTGGTCATTCCGGGCCGCCAGGGAGCTGTCAGCAGAAATGGAGCAGGCGGGCCGGCTGACTGAGAAGCTGACCTTCCTTGTGACAGAGGGACTTTGTTCGGATGAGGCAGAAAAACGGGCCCGGGAGACGGTGGAGGAAATTTGCCGGGAGCTGCTGGATGAGCTGCGGGCCCAGGAGCTGACAAATGGACCATGGGATTATCTGGAGCCCCATGCCTACGAAATCATGGAACGGATCCAGGATGGAGAGATCCGAAACCTTCATGTGATGGAGGGGTAAGTGCTGTATGCAGCAGAGAAATCTGCATCAAGAAGCGGGAACGAAAGCAGAGGCTGAGGAATCCAGGCGAAGCCGGTGAACCGGAAGGGAAAGGCAGTGAATCTCAGGTGAAGCCGGTGAACCGGAAGCAAAGTCGGAGGAAATGCAGGCAAAGCCGGAAGACCGAAAGCAAAGCCGGTGAAATCCCTGGCAAATCCGAAGAAAATCAGGAAAAAACTTGGGCAAAAAGCTCTTGCATTGCAAAATGTTCTATGCTATAATTATTGAGCTGTTCTGGTGGGACAGAAGAATCTACGAGGCGTGACTTTCAGTCATGCACCGAATAAAAAAAGAGGTGAAAATCATGAAAGAGGGAATCCACCCAAATTACTATCAGGCCAAGGTCGTTTGCAACTGCGGTAATGAATTTGTAACTGGTTCTACTAAGAAAGACATTCACGTAGAAATCTGTTCCAAATGCCATTCATTCTATACCGGTCAGCAGAAGGCTGCTTCTGCCCGCGGACGTATCGAAATGTTCAACCGTAAGTATGGTGTGAAGACAGACAAATAAGGTTTGATTAGGCAAGGTTGAGCTTTTGGAGAAACTCTGAAAACTCAGCCTTTTTTGTATCACGGAAATCGTTGTTTTTACGTGAAAAGGCTCTGCGGGGACTGTATGGCGGCGAAGGAAAAGAAGATGCTTTTTGTGTTCCGCTGCTGGCAGAGGTCCGGCACGGCGGGATTTCCTCCTGCCGCGAGGAGCGCCGGTTTTGAAAGAAGCGCGTCTGAGCGCAGAGCAAAAAGATTGTTCTGATAAAACGGGTTCTGCAGGGCATGGCCCTGCTTCGGAGGTATAAAATTGAAGTATTCCGGCATCGGGGGACAGGCGGTATTGGAAGGAATCATGATGAAGAACAAAGACAATTACGCGACGGCAGTCAGAAAGCCGGACGGGGAAATTGCCATCATGAAGGATACCTATGTGAGTATGACGGAGAAGGTAAAGCTGTTTTCCCTGCCGTTTGTCCGGGGCATTTTCAGCTTTGCTGATTCCATGATTCTTGGAATGAAAACATTAACCTGGTCCGCTGGTTTTATTGAGGGAGACGAGGAGGAAGAAGAACCGGGAAAACTGGAACAATTCCTGATTGACAAGCTGGGAGAAAAGCTGGAGGGAGCGCTGATGGCGGTGGTGATGGTGTTCTCCGTGTTTATGGCCATCGCCATTTTTATGGTTCTGCCCCTTCTGATTGCGAATGTGTTCCGGCGGTTCATCACATCCGAGACGGTGATGGCCATGATTGAGGGCCTGATCCGAATCGGAATTTTTATCGGCTATATTAAATTGATTTCCCGAATGGACGATATTAAGAGGACTTTCATGTACCATGGCTCGGAGCACAAGTGCATCAACTGTCTGGAAAACGGCCTGGTTCTGAATGTGGAAAATGTAAGAAAGAGCTCCAAGGAGCATAAGCGGTGCGGCACCAGCTTCCTTTTGATTGTGATGGTTATCAGCATCCTGTTTTTCATGGTCATCCGGGTGGATACCATCTGGCTGCGGATTGTGAGCCGGATCATTCTGATTCCGGTGATTGCCGGAGTTTCCTATGAGGTGCTGCGGCTGGCGGGAACCAGCAATTCCAAAATTATGGATATCATCAGCCGGCCGGGGATGTGGATGCAGGGACTGACCACCAAAGAGCCGGATGATTCCATGATTGAGGTAGCCATCGCGGCGGTGGAGCAGGTGTTTGACTGGAAATCTTATCTGGAAGAAAATTTCCCGGAGAAGTATCCGAAGGGATATTTCTCTGATTTGGAGGAAGCGTGCTCATGACCTGGCAGGAATTGTTGAAGTCCGGCCAGGAGCGCCTGAAAAAAGCTGGCGTGCCGGAGGCGGAGCTGGACGGCTGGTACCTGTTTGAAGCAGCCTTTGGAATCTCCAGGGCCAGGTATTACCTGTGCGCTGGGGAGGAGGCCGGAACGGGAGAACTGCCTGAAACCGAGGAGCGAACGGGAGCCGGGGCCGGAGAAAAGCCAAAAGGCGCAGAAAAAGAAACCTGTGATACCGGGTTTTCGTCCTGCCTTATAAAATATGAAGAATTTCTTTTCAGGCGTGCGGGCAGAGAACCGCTTCAGCAGATTCTCGGCGTTCAGGAGTTTATGGGCCTTCCGTTTTTTGTCAACCGGCATGTGCTGATTCCCAGGCAGGATACGGAGACTCTGGTGGAGACTGTTCTCAGGGAGCAGAGAGAAAAGGAAATTTCCATTTTGGATCTGTGTACCGGTTCGGGCTGCATTGCCGTCAGCCTGGCGGTTTTAGGCGGCTATGCCCATGTGACAGGGGCGGATATTTCGGAAGAAGCGCTGAAGGTGGCCAGACAGAATGCAAAGGCTCTTTTTCATGAACGTTTTTCGGACAGGCGGGAAAAAACAGAAATCGAGTTTCGCAAAAGTGATTTGCTGACGGAATTTGGGATGGAGGAGCAGTTTCAGGTGATTGTTTCCAATCCGCCTTACATTCCGACGGCTGTTATAGAGGGGCTGGAGCCGGAGGTGCGGGAGTTTGAGCCGCGGCTGGCGCTGGATGGAGAAGAGGATGGTCTTTCGTTTTACCGAAGACTGTCGGAAGAATGCGGCGCCCATCTTTCGGAGGGCGGCTGCGTGTATTTTGAAATTGGTTATGACCAGGGAGAAGCGGTCTGTGAGCTGCTTCGTGCCCACGGGTTTACGGATACGAGAGTGATTCAGGACTTGGCAGGAAAAGACCGGGTGGTTTTCGGGAGAAAACGGACCGGAAGGCTGCCGCAGGAAAATGAGGAGGAAGAAGCATGTTTGACCGTTTAGAAGACCTTCTGAAGCATTATGAGGAACTGATGCTGGAGCTGAACAATCCGTCGGTGGCGGAGGACCAGAACCGGTTCCGCAAGCTGATGAAGGAACAGGCGGATCTGGCTCCGCTTGTGGAAGCTTATACAGAGTATAAAAAGGCCAAACAGGACGTGGAGGACAGTTTGGCCATGCTGGAAGAAGAAAGTGATGAGGAGCTTCGGGAACTGGCCAAGGAAGAACTTTCCGAGGGGAAAAAGAAAATTGAGGAGCTGGAGCAGAAGCTGAAGATTCTGCTGCTTCCCAAGGACCCCAATGATGATAAAAATGTTATTGTGGAAATCCGTGCCGGAGCCGGCGGAGAAGAGGCGGCGCTGTTTGCTTCGGAGCTTTACCGGATGTATGTGCATTACGCGGAGAGCCAGAGGTGGAAGGTGGAGCTTATCAACGTCAGTGAGAGCGGCATCGGCGGCATGAAGGAAGTGGAATTCATGATCACCGGTCATGGAGCCTATTCCAGGCTCAAGTATGAAAGCGGCGTTCACCGGGTACAGCGGGTACCGGAAACAGAATCCGGCGGACGGATCCATACTTCCACGGCAACGGTGGCCATTATGCCGGAAGCCGAAGAATTCGATGTGGTCATTGATGATAAGGACATCCGGATTGACGTCATGCGCGCGTCCGGAAACGGCGGACAGTGCGTCAATACGACGGACTCGGCCGTACGTCTGACCCATATTCCCACAGGCATCGTCATTTACAGCCAGACGGAAAAATCCCAGCTTCAGAACAAGGAAAAGGCATTCCGGCTTCTGCGTTCCAAGCTGTATGACATGGAGCTGGAGCGCCGGCAGAATGAGGAGGCGGAAGCACGCCGCAGCCAGATTGGAACGGGTGACCGTTCCGAGAAGATCCGGACTTACAACTTCCCCCAGGGGCGTGTGACGGATCACCGGATTAAACTGACACTTTATAAAATTGAGTCTATCATGGACGGTGACCTTCAGGAACTGATTGACAGCCTGACAGCAGCGGATCAGGCGGCCAAGCTGGCGAAACTCAACGAGAATTAAAGGAAAGCGTAAGCTCCGAGGGGCCGTAAAAAGCGGTTCTTCGGAGCTTTTTATCGGAAAAGAACCTTATGAGCGGGGGAGACGGGGATGGACAGGGAATTTTACAGGAGAGTGGGGATCGTCTGCCGCCATATTCCGGAAGGCCGGGTGGCGACCTATGGGCAGATTGCCCTGCTGTGCGGCCGGCCGAAACATTCCAGGCAGGTAGGGTACGGTCTGAAAATGGGGCTGGCTGGGGAGCATGTGCCGGCTCACCGGGTGGTGAATTCCAGGGGAGTTTTAAGCGGTGCCGCCTATTTTGAAACCTTTGATCTGCAGAAGATGCTGCTTCAGGAGGAAGGGGTGGAGGTAGAATGGACGCCGTCCGGATGGAGTGTGGATCTGAAAAGATACGGCTGGCGCAACACCATGGAGGAGGCGCAGATGCTTCTGGAGGAGTTTGAGAGAACTTTAAGGGAATAAAGGATCCGGGAGAAAACAGGGACGAAAAGCAGAGGCTTTCGGAAAATGTAAGGAGAAAATCCGGGAAAAGACCAGGTTTTCCCTATGCAAAATGGGGAAATTATGCTAAACTGTGTTCAGAATTATAGATAGGAAAGTTATTAAAAAGAATATACGAAGAAACAAAGGAGAACGTATGAAAGGAATTATTCTTGCAGGCGGCAGCGGAACCCGGCTGTATCCGCTTACGAAGGTGACATCAAAGCAGCTTCTGCCAATTTATGATAAGCCGATGATTTATTATCCGCTTTCTGTTCTGATGAATGCGGGGATTCGTGACATCCTGATTATTTCCACTCCGGATGATACCCCCAGATTTGAGGCGCTTCTTGGTGATGGACAGCAGTTTGGAATTAATCTGTCCTATGCGGTGCAGCCCAGTCCCGATGGTCTGGCTCAGGCGTTTATTATCGGAGCAGATTTTATCGGCAATGACTCTGTGGCCATGGTGCTGGGCGATAATATTTTCCATGGACAGGGATTAAAGAGACGGCTTCGGGCCGCGGCTGCCAAGGAAAAAGGAGCGACTGTCTTCGGCTATTATGTGGATGATCCGGAGCGGTTCGGCATCGTGGAATTTGATAAGGACGGAAAAGCGATTTCCATCGAGGAAAAGCCGGCCCATCCCAAGTCCAATTATTGTGTGACCGGTCTGTATTTCTATGATAACCGGGTGGTGGAGTACGCGAAAGCGTTAAAGCCGTCGGCCAGAGGCGAGCTGGAAATCACGGATCTGAACCGGATTTATCTGGAAAACGGGGAGCTGGATGTGATGCTTCTCGGTCAGGGATTTACCTGGCTGGATACGGGAACCCATGAATCTCTGGTGGAGGCCACCAACTTTGTGAAAACGGTGGAAACCCACCAGCACAGAAAGATTGCCTGCCTGGAGGAGATTGCCTATTCCAATGGCTGGATTACCAGGGATGAGGTAATGAAGGCCTATGAAGTGCTGAAAAAGAACCAGTATGGTCAATACCTGAAGGATGTACTGGACGGAAAATATATCGATAAGCTTCCGGGTCATGCGGAGCGCTGATCCGGAATAAACCGGGCGGCCGGAAGAAATGCCGGAGAAGCGCCCGGATGAGGCAGGATACCGGAGAAACGATCCGGACGAAACGGTGGTAAAAGGAGATAAAAGAAAATGAAAATTATAGTAACTGGCGGAGCAGGTTTTATCGGCGGAAATTTTATTCATCACATGGTTAATAAGTACCCGGAATATGATATTATCAATCTGGATCTGCTGACTTATGCCGGCAATCTGGAAACTTTAAAGCCGGTGGAGGATAAGCCCAATTATCATTTTGTCAGAGGCGACATTGCGGACCGGAAGTTTGTGTTTGAGCTTTTTGAGAAGGAAAAGCCGGATATGGTGGTAAACTTTGCTGCTGAGAGCCACGTGGACCGTTCCGTGGTGGATCCGGAGAGCTTTGTGCGGACCAATGTCATGGGAACCACCACGCTTCTGGATGCATGCCGGGAGTACGGAATCAAACGGTTCCACCAGGTTTCTACGGATGAGGTTTACGGAGATCTGCCGCTGGATCGCCCGGATCTGTTCTTTACGGAGGAAACACCGCTTCATACGTCCAGCCCCTATTCATCCTCCAAAGCAAGTGCTGACCTGTTCGTTCTTGCCTACCACAGGACCTATAAGCTGCCGGTGACTATTTCCCGCTGCTCCAATAACTATGGCCCCTATCATTTCCCGGAGAAGCTGATTCCTTTGATGATCAGCCGTGCTCTGGCCGATGAAACGCTGCCCGTATACGGCACAGGTGAGAACGTACGCGACTGGCTCCATGTATCCGATCACTGTGAGGCCATTGATCTGATTATTCATAACGGACGCGTGGGCGAGGTTTACAACGTGGGCGGTCATAATGAGAGAACCAATCTGGAAGTGGTAAAGACCATCTTAAAGGCTCTTAACAAGCCGGAGAGCCTGATTCGGTTTGTAACGGACCGTCCCGGTCATGACAGACGTTACGCCATCGATCCCACCAAGCTGGAGACGGAGCTTGGATGGAAGCCGAAATACAACTTTGATACGGGAATCCAGCAGACCATTCAGTGGTATCTGGATAACGAAGACTGGTGGAAGCATATCTTAAGCGGTGAATACAGCAATTATTTTGACAAGATGTACGGAGAGCGTCTGAACGGCTAATTTGAAAATCAGGAGGCAGAACATGCGGATTCTTGTGACGGGCGTCAAGGGCCAGCTGGGCCATGACGTGGTAAATGAGATGGAAAAGCGCGGCCTTGAGGCCGTTGGCGTGGATGTGGAGGAAATGGACATCACTGATAAAGCGGCCTGCGAAAAGGTGATTACGGAGGCCCATGTGGATGCGGTGATTCATTGCGCCGCCTATACGGCTGTGGATGCGGCCGAGGACAACGTGGAGGTCTGCCGGAGGGTCAATGCAGACGGAACGAGAAACATTGCAGAGGTGTGCGGCCGCCTTGGCATCAAGATGATGTACATCAGCACCGACTATGTGTTCGACGGGCAGGGAACCCGCCCCTGGGAGCCGGATGATGAGCGCCATCCCCTGAATGTGTATGGCGAAACCAAGTATGAAGGCGAACTGGCGGTGGAAGAGCTGGTGGAGAAATTCTTTACAGTCCGGATTGCCTGGGTATTCGGCGTAAATGGAAAGAACTTTGTAAAGACCATGCTCCGGATTGGAAAGGAAAAGGGAGCGGCCACCGTGGTGGACGATCAGATTGGATCCCCCACCTATACGTACGATCTGGCCCGCCTCCTGGTGGATATGATTCAGACGGAGCGGTACGGCCGTTACCATGCCACCAACGAAGGCTTCTGCTCCTGGTATGAGTTTGCCTGTGAGATTTTTAAGGCAGCTGGAATGGACGAGGTGAAGGTAACGCCTGTTCCCACCAGCGGTTATCCGGCATCCCGGGCGAAACGGCCCATGAACAGCCGGATGAGCAAGGAAAAGCTGACGGAAAACGGATTTGAACGGCTTCCAGACTGGAAGGACGCGGTGGCCCGGTATTTGAAGGAAATTACCTGGTAGGCGGATATCGGAAGCGGGAAAGCGCATAAAATTAGGAAGAGAGTGTATGGCTGCCGGAAGGAGTTTTCCTCTGGCAGCCATCTTTGGGAAAGGACAGAGATGGGAAAATATTTTGGAACAGACGGCTTCCGGGGGGAAGCCAATGTGGATCTGACCGTAGAGCATGCCTACCAGGTAGGCCGTTTCCTGGGCTGGTACTATGGACAGAAGAAAAAGGGAGAACGGTGCCGGATTGTCATCGGAAAGGATACCAGACGTTCCAGCTACATGTTTGAATATTCACTGGTGGCCGGGCTTACGGCATCGGGAGCGGATGTGTTCCTTCTTCATGTGACCACAACGCCCAGCGTGTCCCATGTGATCCGGACGGAGGAGTTTGACTGCGGAATCATGATTTCCGCCAGCCATAATCCGTTCTATGATAACGGGATTAAAATCATGAACGGCAACGGGGAAAAGCTGGAAGAAAGCGTGATTGCGGAGATTGAGGATTATCTGGACGGCAAAACGGGAGAGCTTCCGCTGGCTGTCAGAGAGAATATTGGCAGGACTCAGGATTTTGCGGCCGGAAGAAACCGGTATATCGGGTATCTGATTTCCATTGCCACCCGGTCCTTTAAGGGAAAGAAGGTAGGGCTTGACTGTGCCAACGGCAGCGCCTCTGCTGTGGCCAAAAGCGTGTTTGATGCTCTGGGAGCGGAGACCCATGTGATCAACAATGAGCCCAACGGACTGAATATCAACTTTAACTGCGGTTCTACTCATATGGAGGGGCTTCAGAAATTTGTCCGGGAGAACCATCTGGATGTGGGATTTGCCTACGACGGAGATGCGGACCGGTGCCTGGCTGTGGATGAAAACGGCGAGGTGGTGGATGGTGACCGGATCCTTTATATCTGCGGAAAGTATATGAAGGAGCAGGGAATCTTAAGAAACAACAAGATTGTCACTACGGTGATGTCCAATCTGGGTCTTTATCAGGCGCTGGACCGGGAAGGCATCGGTTACGATAAGACGGCGGTGGGCGATAAGTATGTCTATGAGAACATGGCCCATACCGGCAACTGTCTGGGCGGTGAACAGTCCGGCCATATCATTTTCAGCAAGTATGCGACCACCGGTGACGGGATTCTGACCTCCCTTAAAATTATGGAGGTCATGCTGGAGAAAAAGGAATCCCTGTCCAAGCTGGCATCAGAAGTTACCATTCTTCCGCAGATATTAAAGAATGTGCGGGTGAAGGATAAAGCGGCAGCACAGGAGGATCCGGATGTGCAGCAGGCGGCGGCTCAGGTGGAGAAAGAGCTGGGAGACAAAGGACGTCTGCTTTTAAGACCCAGCGGAACGGAGCCTTTCATCCGGGTGATGGTGGAAGCGGAGAATACGGAGCTCTGCAGCCAGTATATTGAGAAAATTGTCCGGGTGCTGGAAGAAAAAGGACACCTGGTATAAGAAGAGAGCTGATAGAAAAGGAGCAGCTGACGGAAAAAGGCACTTAAAAGAAAAGGAACACTTAACAGAAGACGAACATTTAACAGAAAACGGAGCAGGGCCCTGGAAATTCCAGGGTTCTGCTCCGTTTTTGCGGGAATTGATGCAAGTGCCGGTTTATGACTCCGGTGCTGATTGATACGGATGCACCCTACCGGCGGGATTGTTCGGTTCCATTCACACACCAGCGTCCCTGTTCATTGACTTCAAAGCCGTCGGGGGTGGTGGTTTGTACGGCCATGGCTCCCATGGGACCGCCTGGCTGCGGGAAGAAGTAATAGCAAAATTCCGTTCCCTCTTCGTCTGCAATCCATTGCCAGCCAGTCATCATGGTTCCCAGCTCTCCGTTGGATACAGGATTCAGATAGTACCAGCGTCCGTCGGCGTCGAGGAACCATCCGGTCAGCATTCTGCCTTCAGAGTCAAACCGGTACCATCCTGTACTTCCGGCACCATTGTTTCCGTAAGGATTATAAAGGAAAGCCCAGGCGTTTTGACAGGCCAGTCCATTGACGGAGCAGTACCAGTATCCGTCTTCTGACAGAGTCCAGCTGCCATAGGCAGCCGGTAAGGAACCGGAAGCTGATGCGGAGGAAGAAGAACTACTGTCGTGATGCTCATCTCCGTTTCCGGAGTCACTGGAATCCCGATCCCATACGGTAACAGTACAGGAGGCTTCTTTTCCTCCGGCCCGGACGCGGATCACCGTGGTGCCGGTGTGTACGCCTAAAATGGTACCGTTGGAGTCAACGGCTGCGATGGCCGGGGAATCAGAGGTAAATACCGGGGTAATATCCGCTCCGTCTTCCGCATCGATGGAAACTTTCAGAGTCTGTGTCGTTCCCTTGCGAAGACGCAGAGTTTCGGGTGATACGGTAATCTGGTTCACGGCATTTTTTTCCACAAGGACAACTTTACAGGATGCGGTTTTGGTCGGATCCTCGGCCAGGCTGACTTTTACGTTGATAATGCCGCTTTCCTTCGGCGTAAACAGGAGAACCTCTTCTCCGTTTTCCGTAAGGCCCGTATGATCGGTCAGGGACTCAAAATCCGACAGTTCTACAGCAGAGAGGTCGCCGGAAAATTCCCAGCGGAGCTTTCCATCGCTGTCCTCAATGGGACCGTTGTCCCAGGAAAGGAGAGTGGGTGAAAAGACGGCGTCATCCAGAGTGTCTTCCTCGCCTTCGTCGAAGGAATAGAGTACGGTTCCGTCAAGAGAGACTGGAAGGGACGTATCCAGACGGATACCGGAGGAATAGTTGTAGTTATACAGGTTGCTTCCATTCAGGAGAATACTGGATTCTACAGCAGCGGTGGAGCCGAAGGCCCAGCATGTGTTGGTAAATGCCTGATCGGCAACGGGGGTAAGGGCTCCTTCCTTCCGCAAATCAAAGGATGAAGGAAGAGGAACTTCCACATCTGCCGGGAGACCGGTGCTGGCAATGGCAGAGGATTCCCTGCTCATAAGCAGATGACCGGAACCGTCAGAAGTGATGGCAAAGCTGCCGCTTTCCTCATTTTCTGTTACGGATTGCCTGCTGATGCCGCTTCCCAATATACCACCTGTGCTGTCAGCCGCTGCACTGTCTGAAAGGCCTGCGCGGTCAGCATCTGTGCCGGCTGCGCCGCCTTCGGTTCTGCTGTCCTGGAGTGCGTTAGAGGGAGTCTGTGCAAAGTAGACATCCGGGTCTGTTTCCAGTGCGGTAATCCGTTCGATTTCACCGGTTTTCAAAGTGGTATCCTGACACAGAGCCTTTAAGGTCGGATAAAAGTAATAGTCGTAGGTCAGATTGGGCTCTTTATAGCCAACACCGGTATCAAACCATGTTCCGATTTCCGGATCGTACAAAAACCCAATTCCTTCCTTTGAAGGTATATTAGCAACAAAGGAGCTGTTCATCAGAAGCGGCATGGTCAGCAATTCGTCCCCATCGTTTTCCATTCGCAGAATGATTTCAAAAGGCTCTCCCGGGGAAAGGAAAACCGGTTCATCGAGCCGTACCGTATAGGAGCCTGCGTATTGCTTGGAGCCGGAAGCATATACATTTTCCGCTGTCCAGCCTTTTCCGATATCTTCTCCCTGATTGACGCAGATTTGATACCGGACTCCATTGCTCAGAAGGTCAAAGGAAACAGCTTTCAGAATATCGGTACTTTCTTCATCAGCAGTGAAAACGATAGAAGACATCAGCATCTTCGCACTGGTTGTCCAGGTAAGCAAGGGCGTATAGGGGAGAATGGCTGCGGCATACATTTTATTGTAATTATCCTTCGTTTCAGCAGCCCCATAGGCCCAGGAGTGGTCATTGGAAACCAGGCGTTTGTCGCAGTAGGATACATAATAATATCCGCCGTCTCCGGAATTTTCGCCCCAGGAATTTTTTATGATCCAGGCGCCGTCCCGTTCGGGAAGAAAGGCATCTTCATGAAGAGCGTTGGAACCGGAGGCGATCTGGTCACCGTAATCGGTGTACCGGAAATTTTCTCTTGGATAGTTATCGTCCCAGCCAACGATCACGACTTCATGATTGACATTGGCATTATCCTGGTATTCAAACAGGTTAACAGCCATAAGGGCGTTGCTGCCGGAGGCCGTTTCTACTGACTCATAGATCCATCCGTTGAAATAATAGCACTCCGGATTCTCGCAGGAAAGCGAGCTCCAGTAAATTCCTGTGGTGACTGCACCGTAAGTCATAATCGCGTTTTTCAGATGATTCTCCCATCCGGGATTCTCTTCTTCGTCCCCATAAGAAAGTTCAGAATATCTGGGCGGGAGCGCGATGGCGTTCTGCACATGAACCAGAGGGTCGGCTTCGCCTTCATAGACGATGCCTTCTTCCTGAAGGTAACGGTCATATTCCTCCCATGATTCGCCGGTGTTTGGCCGGATATCATCCATGGAAAGAACATCCTCAGAAACAGGACCGAGCCATGAAGAGTAATAATGCTGCGGCATAGGATAAAGGCCTCCGCTGCTGACACCACTCCCGTCGTAGGAGGGGGTATCCAGTTTCTGCCACAGATATCCTCCCGTTTCCGGCTCATAAACTCTGCTGTAATACGGATTGGTGCCGTTCATCCGATATGGAGAATCGCTGCCCTGCAGGGCTGCAACCATATGAAGCTCAGAAAAGTTCACCTTTGCGACGGAAGAAGTAGCCAAATCCATTTTCTGAATGGACACTGAAAAAGACTCTTCCGGTTCATCGCCGTTCAGAGGAAAAATCCTGAGAAAATATGTACCGGGAAGACTGTTTTTGGCGGTGATTCTCTGACCGTTCCGGTTGCGGGAGATTTTTACCCTGCTGAAGGAACTGTCCAAAAGCTCCGCGCCGTAGCGGCAGGCATCGCTGTCAAATTCCACAGAAATCGACAGATCGGAAGAACTGTCCAGGGTGAAAACGTAATACTGCTCGCTGCAGCCATCCGGAATCTGGTCTTCAAAACGGCTGGGAAAGCTGACAAAGGATACGTTTTCGCCGGAAAGAAAGGCAGAGGGAAAGCTGGCTTCTGCCGATACATCTGAATCACCGTGCACGGAAGGGACAGCGGCCTGAACGATAAATGGTGAAAGCAGGGTATGCTCCAATAACAGCATGGCAGTAAGCAAACCTGCGGCATACTGTTTTTGCTTTCTGGAAAAGAAAAAATGATGCATAATTCGCTCTCCTTTTTGTGAATTGCTTTTATTTTACCATAGAAGTATGGGAGATACCATAGATTTGCCTAACATTTTCTGGATATGGACGCCTATGGAAGAAAAGGCAGGTTCATCTGTCAGTTCAGCCGACAGACAAAGAGAACCTGGAACCGGTCCCAGGCAATATTATAGATGACATAATGAAAGGTTATGGCTTCTTCCCTTGCGATTCTAGATGAAGGATGTTATAATTAAATTCATCATTTTTGTAAAGGACTGATGGATATGGGGTTAGACCTAAAAGAGTGACATTATTCCTGGTAGAGCGATATACCGTGATTGACCGACTCCGTGGCCTGCGACTATGAAGCTTGGAAAAATCTGAAAAATCTTGAGAATTGATGCAGGAATATGACGGATGCCTTAAAAATGCAGAGCGGTCACTAGAAATGTGAACTGTTATGAGTGACGAAGCCGGAAGGACACCAAAGCTCCAAAAGGAGCTGCGGATTTGCATTTCCTTAAAGACCAAGGGCGGTTCTGCCGGGACAGAAGGCTGCATGAGAGGCAGATAAAAGAAAGCGGAGGAAAAATCATGATGAATTATAAGAGATATCAGAGAGTGCCGGTGGTTCACTATCCGGAGAGAGAATGGCCGAATAAAGAAATTGAAAAGGCGCCCATTTGGTGCAGCGTGGATCTGCGTGACGGCAACCAGGCGCTGGTGGAGCCCATGGTGGTGGAAGAGAAGGTAGAAATGTTTAATCTTCTTGTAAAAATGGGCTTTAAGGAAATTGAAATCGGATTTCCGGCGGCGTCTCAGATTGAGTTTGATTTTTTGCGGCAGCTGGTGGAGCGGAAGCTGATTCCGGATGACGTCACGGTGCAGGTTCTGACCCAATGCCGGGAGCATCTGGTAAAACGGACCTTTGAATCCATTCAGGGAATCAAACGGGCCGTAGTTCATATCTATAATTCGACCTCCACGCTCCAGCGGGATGTGGTGTTCCATATGGACCGGGAGGAAATCAAGCAGATTGCCCTGGACGGCGTGGCCATGGTGAAAGAGGGCATGAAGCATTATGACGGAGAGGTGATTCTGGAATATTCTCCGGAAAGTTTTACGGGAACAGAGCTGGATTTTGCCCTTGATATCTGCAACGCGGTTCAGGAAGCATGGGGACCCACGCCGGAGAAAAAGATGATCATCAATCTTCCGTCCACCGTGGAGATGACCACACCCAATGTATATGCAGATCAGATTGAATGGATGAACAAGCACCTGGAGAACCGGGAGAGCATTATTTTAAGTGTCCATCCGCATAATGATCGTGGAACAGGCGTTGCGGCCACGGAGCTGGCACTTCTGGCAGGCGCGGACCGGGTGGAAGGCACGCTGTTTGGAAACGGAGAGCGGACCGGAAATGTGGACGTACTGACCCTGGCCTACAATATGTTCTCCCAGGGAATTGATCCTAACCTGGAAATCGGCGACATTAAGGAAATTGCGGAAATTTATGAGCGCTGCACCAAGATGCACATTGACCCGCGGCATCCCTATGCAGGAAAGCTGGTATTTACGGCATTTTCCGGCTCTCACCAGGATGCCATCAACAAGGGAATGCAGGCGCTTATGGAGCGGCAGAGCAAGATCTGGCAGGTTCCTTATCTGCCCATTGATCCTTCCGACATCGGACGGGAATATGAGCCGGTGGTCCGGATCAACAGCCAGTCTGGAAAGGGCGGCGTTGCTTTTGTGATGGATACTTATTTCGGTTTCAAGCTTCCGAGAGGAATGCACAAGGAATTTGCCGACCTGATCCAGAGAATTGCAGAGCGCCAGGGCGAGGTGGCTCCGGAGCAGATCATGGAGGAGTTCCGGAAGCATTACCTGGAAAAGAAAGAGCCATACCATTTCCGCAAGTGCAAGATTACGGATTTCGAGTCCGGAGACGAATTTACGACCGTGGCTGTGGTGACGTATACCAACCATGGCGAAACAAAGCAGTTTGAGGGAGTCGGAAACGGTCCTATCGATGCCGTGCAGAGAGGATTGGAAGAAGAACTTGGCATTACCATCAAGGTTCTGGATTACAGTGAGCATGCGCTGGCATCCGGTTCCGGAGCTCAGGCGGCATCCTATATTCATATGATGGATCAGAATTCCGGCCGTGTTACCTATGGTGTGGGCATCAGCTCCAACATCACAAGGGCATCGCTGCGCGGTATTTTCAGTGCGGTGAACCGTCTGTTTGGGGATGCGGAATAGTCAGGAGTGCAGAGAAAGGAGCAGACGGAACATCTGGTTCCGGCTGCAGGATTCTGGATTCGTCGGGACTGATTCCCTGGTTCATTGAGGCGGCTTTTTGGGTTTAAAACTGAAGAAGAATGCCGTGAGGCGGTGCTGGCAAAAACGTGCCGGCGCTGCCTCATTTTTGCGTAAAATATGACATGAAAATGTAAAAGAAAAGAGATGCAAATTTCTAAATTATATAGTATATTAGAGTCAGATAAAGGAAATTGGACATTGAAAGGAACGTATTTATAGAAAAAGGAGGAAAATTATATGAGAAAGCTGTATTTGTTTTCGACATTAGGTGCTGCGGCAGTGCTGACCGCAGGAATGTCCATTACCGCTCTTGCGGGATGGTCTCAGCAGGATGGACGGTGGTATTACTATAATGACCGGAATGGTGAGCTGGTACGGAATGAGTGGGTGGACGACGGAGGAAAATGGTATTACGTAAATTATGATGGCGTGATGCAGACCAATACGATGGTGGATGATGTGTATTACGTGAACGAAAGCGGCGTCATGGCAGCGAATACCTGGGTTTACATTTATGAGGACTGGTCCAACCAGGAAGGCTGGCGCTATTTTGGAAGCAATGGCCGGGCTTATACCAATGGATGGAAGGAAATTGACGGAACCTGGTATCATTTCACGGACAGCATTATGGATACAGGATGGCAGGAGATCGACAGCAGAACGTATTATCTTGGAAGCTCCGGAGCCATGAGAACGGGATGGCAGCAGCTTGCGGATCGGAATGATGATTGGGGAGAATACTGGTACTATTTCAGTTCCAATGGAAGAATGGCGGAAGATGGAGAGGAATCCATTGGCGGAGAAACTTATATTTTTGATGAAGATGGAAGAATGCTGACTGGCTGGGTAAATCCTTCAGACTATTCGTCTTCCGGACGGGACGATTTATCCGGTGGAAATATGGACTCTCTGAAATATTTTGAAAGTGACGGACGGGAGGCCGACGGATGGCTGTACCTGACCTCGCCGGAGGATGCAGAGGAGAACTGGTATTATTTCCGGGATGGCCGTGCCTATACTCCTTCCTACCGGACGACAGATGTGGGTTCCGGACTTGGAATGGCAAAAATTGGCGATGAGACCTATTGCTTTGATTCTCAGGGACGAATGGTAACGGGAATGGTGACCCTGGATAACAACAAGGTGTTCTATTTCGACCAGGATAACGGGGAAATGCTGACAGGCCGCGTTACCATCAATGACGATGAGCATGATAATGAAGTTTACTATTTTGCCACTTCCGGCGGTGTGGGAACCAAGGGAGCAGGCTATACAGGCGTTCGTGACGGATATTTGTACAATAATGGTAAGCTTGTTGCCGCAGAAGATGGGATGAGGTATCAGCGGGTATCGGTAGACGGAAAGAACTACATGGTCAGCGAAAAAGGCCAGGTTAAGACCAGCGGAACCGTGACAGACGGTGATGGAGTGAAGTATAAGATTACAAGAGATGGAGATGACAACTATAAGATTGAAATTGTAGAGGACTAGGACGGGAAAGACGAAACCGGACGGAGCTGCTGCGGAGCAGATGGAGCAGACCGGAATGAACCGGCCGGGTTCAGAAAAAAGAACTGGGCGAGTTGGCGCTGGCCAGACCGGTCAGGAACGAAGTTCTCTCACAAAGATGGATAAGAAATGGATTTGAAGCAATTCCATATAAATCCTCCGGGAAAGCCGCAGGGCAGGCAACTGTCAGGCGGCTTTCCTTTTGCGCTGAGGCAAAAACTTGTGCGGATAAGGCGTTTTTTGATTCTTCACAGCGGTATGGGTGGGGGATTTTGAGAAAATAGCATGCGATGGTGGTGGGACTTTTTCTGATTTTTCCAGTAGAACAGGCCGGGAATTTTACGATAATAGATGCGGGATATGGAGAAAACCAAGGAGAAGAAAGCGGATTTAGGGATACCGGAGAAAGGATATTCCGGGGCGTCAGAGAACGGCGATTTCCCCTTGCGCTGAGAGCTATCTTTGAGTATGATAAGAGAGCAGACAGACAAAAAACGAACAAATGTTTGCATACACGAGGCGTGTATGGTATAATGACCACAAGATGTGGTCATTATACCTGCGCATACCGGTTTCTGCATTTACCGCGCAAATCCGGGCGCTCAAATATACTGTGGGCGTCTGGCGCATCAAACCCGGGCGAGCTGTGCTGAGATAAATGAAAGGCGGAAGAAGAACCGCAGTTAAAGGAGATAAAAAATGCCAAGGCAATACATTAAAATACGAGGAGCAAATGAGCATAATCTGAAAAACATTTCGCTGGATATTCCCAGAAACGAATTGGTGGTGCTGACTGGACTTTCCGGTTCGGGAAAGTCCTCTCTGGCATTTGATACGATTTACGCAGAAGGGCAGAGACGCTATATGGAGTCGCTGTCTTCCTATGCCCGTCAGTTCCTGGGACAGATGGAGAAGCCGGATGTGGAAAGTATTGAGGGCCTGTCCCCGGCCATTTCCATCGACCAGAAGTCTACCAACCGGAATCCCCGTTCTACCGTGGGAACGGTAACGGAAATTTATGATTATATGCGTCTTTTGTATGCACGGGTGGGAATCCCCCATTGCCCGAAGTGCGGAAGGGAAATCAGAAAACAGACGGTGGATCAGATGGTGGACCAGATCATGGAGCTGCCGGAGCGGACCAGAATTCAGCTTTTGGCGCCCATTGTCCGGGGACGGAAGGGACGCCATGAGAAGGTGCTGGAGCAGGCCAGACGGAGCGGCTATGTGCGGGTCCGCATTGACGGTAATTTGCATGAGCTGACGGAAACCATCGAACTGGAGAAAAATATCAAACATAATATTGAGATTGTGGTGGATCGTCTGGTGGTGAAGGAAGGAATTGAAAAGCGTCTGGCTGATTCCATCGAAACAGTGATGAAGTTATCGGACGGACTGATGATTGTGGACGTATTCGAGGGTGAGCCAATTCAGTTCAGCCAGAGCTTTTCCTGCCCGGACTGCGGAATCAGCATCGAGGAAGTGGAGCCCCGCAGCTTTTCCTTTAATAATCCTTTTGGAGCCTGCCCGGATTGTTTTGGACTGGGTTACAAGATGGAGTTTGATGAGGATTTGATGATTCCGGACAAATCCTTAAGCATTAATGAGGGGGCTATTGCGGTTCTGGGCTGGCAGTCCTGCACCAAGGAAGGAAGCTTTACCAGGGCGATTCTGGATGCTCTGGCAAAGGAATACCATTTTGATTTGAATACACCGTTTCAGGACTATCCAAAGGAAATTCATGATATTCTGATCCATGGTACCGGAGGGAAATCGATTAAGGTTCAGTATACGGGGCAGCGGGGAACAGGTGTTTATGATGTGGCGTTTGAAGGTTTGATTGAAAATGTGAACCGCCGGTACCGCGAGACGTATTCCCAGGCCAGCAAGGCAGAATATGAAACCTTTATGCGGATTACGCCATGTGCGGCCTGCCATGGAAAGCGGCTGAAGCAGTCCTCTCTGGCAGTGACAGTAGGCGGGCTGAATATTTATGATGCCACAAATATGTCCATTATAAAATTCAGGGAATTTATTGACAAACTGCAGCTGACAAAGATGCAGCTGATGATTGGCGAGCAGATTTTAAAGGAGATACGGGCGAGAATCAGTTTCCTGATTGATGTAGGGCTGGATTATCTTTCTCTTTCCAGAGCCACGGGAACGCTGTCCGGCGGTGAGGCGCAGCGAATCCGTCTGGCTACTCAGATCGGTTCCGGCCTGGTGGGAGTGGCCTACATTCTTGATGAGCCCAGCATCGGTCTGCATCAGAGGGATAATGATAAGCTGTTAAAAACCCTGACGCATCTGCGGGATCTGGGGAACAGCGTGATTGTGGTGGAACATGATGAGGATACCATGCGGGCGGCTGACTGTATTGTGGATATTGGTCCGGGAGCCGGTGAACATGGAGGCCAGGTGGTGGCGATTGGCACTGCGGAAGAAATCATGAAATGTGAAAATTCCATCACCGGCGCATATTTGAGCGGACGGCTGGAAATCCCGGTGCCTGCGGAGAGAAGAGCGCCGACCGGCTGGATTAAAATCCGGGGCGCCAGGGAAAACAATCTGAAAAATATTGATGTGGAAATTCCGCTGGGAGTTATGACTTGTGTAACCGGAGTATCCGGTTCCGGAAAAAGCTCCCTGATTAATGAGATATTATATAAGGCGTTGGCCAAGAAACTTAACCGGGCCAGAACCATTGCCGGAAAACACGATGGGATTGACGGCGTGGAGCAGCTGGATAAAATCATTGCCATCGATCAGTCTCCCATTGGACGGACGCCCAGATCCAATCCGGCCACTTATACGGGAGTATTCGACCTGATTCGTGACTTGTTTGCATCCACGACGGATGCCAAGGCCAGAGGATATACCAAGGGGCGGTTCAGTTTTAATGTAAAAGGCGGACGATGCGAGGCCTGCAGCGGAGATGGAATCATTAAAATCGAGATGCATTTCCTCCCTGATGTGTATGTGCCCTGTGAGGTCTGCGGCGGAAAGCGGTATAACCGGGAAACTCTGGAGGTAAAGTACAAGGGAAAAAGCATCTATGATGTGCTGAACATGACCGTGGAGGAGGCGCTGAAGTTTTTTGAAAATGTTCCGTCCATTGCCAGAAAAATTGAAACGCTGAATGATGTCGGACTTTCCTATATTAAACTGGGACAGCCGTCTACGGAGCTTTCCGGCGGTGAGGCCCAGAGAATCAAGCTGGCAACTGAGCTTTCCAGGAGGGGAACGGGAAAAACCATCTATATTCTGGACGAGCCTACAACAGGACTCCATTTTGCGGATGTTCATAAGCTGGTGGAAATTCTCAGACGTCTGTCTGACGGCGGGAATACGGTTGTCGTCATTGAGCACAATCTGGATGTGATTAAGACGGCTGATTATATCATTGACATGGGCCCGGAGGGAGGCGACCGGGGCGGCACGGTTATTGTACAGGGAACTCCGGAACAGATTGCCCGGTGCCCGGATTCCTATACGGGACAGTATGTCAAGAAATATCTGAAAAAGCATTAAAAGCTGTACTTGTGGCCGAGGGATATGGTATAATGACCACAGAATGTGGTCATTATACCTGCGCATATCGATTTGTGCGTTTACCGCACAAATTCGAGCGTATCAAACATACCGTGGCCGAAGGCCATGGTATAATGACCACAGAGCGGACGTTATACCTGCGCATGCTGGTTTGTGTGTTTATTATGCAACACTAGATGCATGAAGTTGTATTATGGCCGAAAGTTATGGGATAGTGGCGAATATTTTGGTGAACTTTGGTTTACGTGTTCATCACATAAATCTGAGCGCATGAGATGGATGATGGCGAGAGTCATAGGACAATAGTCTGCGGGAAAATCAGACGTTTTGGTTTTTGCAGAAGAATTTATGGTAATACACGCCGGCAGGCCGGTGAAAATATTGCAGAATATTGCAGAGAAGGGGGAGTATTATGCTGCTGATTAAGGGAGCAGAAGTCTATGCACCGGAATATCTGGGAAAGCTGGATATTCTTGTGGCAGGGGGAAAAATTGAACGGATTGGCGAGAAACTTCCGGAATATGAGGGCTGTGAGGTAATGGACGGCGAAGGGAAGATTGTAACGCCGGGAATTATTGACCGGCATGTGCATGTTACAGGAGGCGGAGGAGAGGGAAGCTTCCATACTCAGGCTCCGCCAGTTCAGCTGTCCAGCCTGCTTCAGGGAGGTGTGACAACGGTAATAGGGCTGCTGGGCACAGATGGAATCAGCAGAAGCGTGGAAAATTTGGTGGCGAAGACAAAGGCACTGAAGGAAGAAGGAATTTCCGCGTATTGCCTGTGCGGTGCTTATGGATATCCGAGCCCGACCATTACCGGCTCTGTCAGTAAGGATATTATGTTCATCGACGAAATTCTGGGATTGAAGCTGGCAGTTTCCGACCACAGAGCTCCCAATATTTCTGTTGAAGAGCTGATTCGTCTGGGAAGCGATGTACGGACCGCCGGGATGCTCAGCGGAAAAGCAGGTTTCATTACGCTTCATATGGGAGACGATGAAAGAGCATTGGAACCGGTATTTGAGGCGCTCAAACGGACTTCCATTCCGGTAAAGACCTTCCAGCCAACTCATGTGGGCCGTGCGTCAAAGCTGCAGGAAGATGCGTTTAAGCTGGCCAAGATGGGAGGAACGATTGATTTCACCTGTGGTCAGTCAGAAAGCAAATTCCGCTCAGTTGACGAGTCACTGAAGGCGGCAGCGAGAGCACAGGTTCCCATGGACAAGATTACCATCAGTTCCGACGGACAGGGAAGCTGGTCCAATTATGATGCCGATGGAAGACTTGTGGAGATGGGTGTTTCTGATGTGGATACCATATACCGCCAGATCGTTTATGAGGTGAAGACGGCACAAATGCCATTGGCAGAAGCATTGACCTACGGTACCATTAATGTTGCCAAGGCGCTGGAGCTTTATC
Organism: Candidatus Copromonas faecavium (nom. illeg.); assembly: GCA_018712915.1. GTDB lineage: Bacteria > Bacillota > Clostridia > Lachnospirales > Lachnospiraceae > Copromonas > Copromonas faecavium. Next base: position 50,762 of record DVGC01000006.1, read on the forward strand.
CGAAGAAAGGTGTGGTAAGGGAAGGCAGTGACGGTGATCTGCTTTTGCTGAACGCAGACTTATCCATGAATGCGGTTATTGCCAATGGAACCGTGATGATGAAAGACGGAGTCCTTCAGAAAAAGGGAACTTACGAAAAATAAGATTAAAATTTATATTGAGAAAAGCGCTGGCCTGCGCTGGATAAAGCTGTCCCGGGACATTCCCAGGGCAGCTTTATAGGATGCGGGGAAGAGGAAATTTCCGCGAAAAGCCGGGGATTTCTGGGAGAGAGTCTTCCTGGGAAGGATAGGTATTTCCGGGAGGTGAAGGAAATTTTCACGGGAAGATGATGCTTCTGGGAAGGGATGGGGATTTTTGAGAGAAATCGGGAATTACCGAGAGAAGAGAGGTGCTTCCGGAAGGGACCAGATACTTTTGGAAGGGGGCGGGGACTTCTGGGAGAGGATGGATATTTGGGGGAGAGATAGGAATTCCTGGGAGAAGAGAGGTGCTTCTGGAAGGAGCCGGATATTTTTGGAAGGGGCCGGGGACTTCTGGGAGGAGATTGGATATTTTGGGGAGGAGTAGGCATTCCCAAGAAAGGATGAATTTGAGAGACGAGCGGGTCTGACACTTTGTCCTTGCATTGGAGACAGATATTGCGTATAATGGGGGATATCGGGAGCCTGAATGTGGAGAAATGGCCGGTATTCCCGTATATTGCCACATGCGAAAGACAGTTTACCCTACAGGAGGAATTCGATGAATCAGGAAAAGATTGTTGTGATTGACTTTGGCGGACAGTATAATCAGCTGGTTGCCCGCCGTGTCCGCGAATGTCACGTATATTGTGAGATTTATTCTTACAAAACGGATTTAGAGCAGATTAAGGCGATGAAGCCCATGGGAATCATTCTTACGGGCGGTCCCAACAGCTGCTATGAGGAAGGGGCGGCATCCTGCGGAAAAGAGCTGTTTGAGCTGGGGATTCCGGTACTTGGGCTTTGCTATGGAGCTCAGCTGATGATGCATGTTCTTGGCGGCCATGTATGTAAGGCACCGGTTCGTGAATATGGAAAGATTGAAGTGACTGTGGATAAATCCAGCAAGCTGTTTGGAGATGTGTCTGAAAAGACGATCTGCTGGATGAGCCATAATGATTATATTGAAACAATTGCGCCTGGGTTCCGGATCGTGGCGCATACAAAGGACTGCCCGGTGGCAGCAGCAGAAAACGAGGAAAAGAAGCTGTACGCCATTCAGTTCCATCCCGAGGTACTTCATACTCAGGAAGGAACCAAAATGCTGCATAATTTTATTTATCAGGTATGCGGATGCTCCGGAACATGGAAGATGGATGCCTTTGTGGAGAACAGCGTAAAAGCGATTCGGGAGAAGGTAGGAAGCGGCCGGGTGCTTTGTGCTCTGTCCGGCGGTGTGGATTCATCGGTGGCTGCCGTCATGCTTTCCAAAGCAGTGGGCGATCAGCTGACATGTGTGTTTGTGGATCATGGTCTGCTGCGGAAAAATGAGGGGGACGAGGTAGAAGAAGTCTTTGGACCCAAGGGACCGTATCAGTTAAATTTCATCCGCGTGAATGCTCAGCAGAGATTTTATGATAAGTTAAAAGGCGTTGAGGAGCCGGAGAAAAAGAGAAAGATTATTGGTGAAGAATTTATCCGGGTGTTTGAGGAAGAGGCAAAGAAAATCGGAGCCGTGGACTTCCTTGTTCAGGGAACCATTTATCCGGATGTGGTAGAAAGCGGTCTTGGCGGAGAGTCAGCTGTTATCAAGTCTCATCATAATGTGGGAGGTCTTCCTGATTATGTTGATTTCAAGGAGATTATTGAACCGCTTCGGGATTTGTTTAAAGATGAGGTCCGTAAGGTTGGACTGGAGCTTGGAATTCCTGAGAAGCTGGTGTTCAGACAGCCGTTTCCTGGCCCGGGGCTTGGTATCCGGATTATCGGCGAGGTAACGCCGGAGAAGGTGCAGATTGTTCAGGATGCGGATGCAATTTACCGGGAGGAGATTGCCAAGGCCGGACTGGACCGCAGCATCGGCCAGTATTTTGCGGCTCTGACCAATATGCGCTCCGTTGGTGTTATGGGTGATGAGCGTACTTATGATTACGCTGTGGCGCTGCGTGCGGTGAATACCATTGATTTTATGACTGCTGAAGCTGCCCAGATTCCGTGGGAGGTTCTGGGACGTGTGGCCAACCGGATTGTGAATGAAGTCAAGCATGTCAACAGAGTTCTGTACGACTGCACGGGGAAACCGCCGGCGACGATTGAGTTTGAATAAGTGTAATAACCCTGATTTTCCTTGTAAATAAAGGAAAGTCAGGGCTTATTTTTTGAAAGTGTACCAAAAGTGTACCACCTTTACGAATTTGGGCTGATATTGGCATTTTGCCACGCTGCCGGTAAAAGGTATTCGGCGGACCCGTCCTGTAGCTGCTGGGCCACATTGCCATGGACTTCCGGATAAAGGTGACCGTACAGATGCAGGGGGGTGCACCTTTTCGTGCCCCAGCCGCTCCGATACGGCCAGGATGGAGAAGTCCATGTGTATGAGCTGGCTGGCATGTGAACGGCGGATATCTTGCGGCCGGATCCACTTCACGTCTCCGTCTTTGGTTCCACGTATCATTTCATGCTCAAAGAATGATTTGGTATAAGGGAAAATCCGATCGTGCTTATGGAGGCCGTAGAGCCGTTCTGTATAGTTTCTAATCTCGTCCCGCAGAAATTCCAGGATAGATACGATACGGACGATCTTGGGCGTTTTGGGCGGCGTCACAACATCCTTTCCACGGATATGCTGGTATGATTTGTTTACATTGATGGTGCAGTTCTTGAAATCTATATCCCCGTATTCCAAGGCCAGTAGCTCCCCTATGCGCAAACCGGTGTAGTACAGAATGAGAAATCCGGCTCTGGCCTGGGGCTTATCAGAAACCTTCCCCAGGAACTTCTTAAACTCGTCCGTAGTCCAGAACTGCATTTCATCCGCATGTCCTTTCCCTATGCTCCCGGCTTTACGGCAGGGGTTCTCTTTCAAATTGCAGTATCAGACAGCATAGTTCATAATAGCGGATAGCTGGTTGGTTTTGGTTCTAAGGTAAGTTTCAGAATAGGGCTTGCCGTTTTGGTTCCGGTAAGATATGAGGCTGTTTTGTCATTTTCGCACATGGGCCGGTGTGAAAAGTTGCCCGATAAAGTGCCTTTAAAAGTGCCGTATCGCTTGGAAAAACGCTTTTCTGCCGGTTCAATTTGTGATAACGGTATCTTCTCGAAGAAGGGTAACAGCTCCTTGTCTATGACGTACTGCTTCTGGGTGGGGGTATGCTTCCGGAGCCGGTGTTTTTGTTTCCTGCCAAACGCGATAGAGATTCTCTTATAAGCGGAGGACGGAGTGATTTTTCGTATTCCTCTTTTCTTGTCTGCTTGCTGTCTTTTATACAATGCATTTATGCGAGGTATTTTTAAGTCTTAGTGTATTGTAAATTCTCTCCCTCTTTTCCGCTTCTGACTTTCAATTCAGTTTGATTCGGTGAATAATCATATAGCCTCCATCGGCCAGCGCTTGGGCTGCTTATAGAATGGGATGAGATTCGTTATTTACAAATCGTATTATATAATATATAATAATTGTATTGATTCAATACAATTATTGGTTTGCTGCAACGATTGAAAGGAAGGCTGACGAAGTGGACTACCATGCCAAGATTGCTTATATCAATCAGCATATGCTGACTAAAAGAGACGTTTTGAAATCTCTGGAAAAGTATCGGGAACATTGTGAAACAACCCAGGAGGAGGGCTGGTCTGAGAATAAGCGGAATGTGATCTTGGATCTGCTGGAAAGGTTTTCTTATTGTCTGAATCAAATGCATTTTCCGGATATTCAATCGGCTGACTGGCTCTACCAGTATTTCTGGAAAGCAGACGGAATTGTCCTGCTCCTCGAACGCTGTGACGAGTTGGAGTGCGATAAAAATGGAGAAATCACATCCATGACATGCTCGGATTCCATTGTTTTTGCCGAGATGAAATGTAATTATCTTACGGTTGAGGAATATGCAGAAAAATATCATGTGACAACGACTGCGGTAAGGCAGTGGATACGCAGGGGAAAGCTTCGCAGCGCTGTGAAAGCAGGGCGGGATTGGCTGATTCCGGAGCTGGCCGATCGTCCTCAAAGAGGATACGAACCAGTGACTTATTGTTGGGAATATCTTCCGGAAAGTGTGATACAGGAGTTTCCATTTTTAAATGAGCGTTTTGAAATATTTATTATTCAGAATGATAAGGATAAAACAAAGTTTGACGTGATTTTGAAAAACAGATATGGAAAAGCCTGTGAAAAACGGCAGCTTAATGTTAAGGAGCGAGAAAAACTGGAAATAGCATTGATTTCTGAGCCCTCTGTTCAGGCAAAAGAGCTGTATCAGGAGATCGTATACGTTCCGGAAAAAGAAAGCAGAAGTTATCTTTATGGAGGGGAAATTATGGAGGAAAAGAGATATGAAAACTATCAGGAAATGCTGAATATGTTAAAGGAAAATTATCTGGAAATCTCCACGTCGAATTTCTTTTATGATGAGGATGGAATGCTGGTTTGGGGCTTTTCTGCGAAACTGCTGCGATGGAACGATGATGAGAATATGGAGCCTGAGGACAGTTCTGAAAATGAGATGGAGGACGCTTCGGAGTGCGATGAGCAGGAAGCGGGGGATCTGGAAAAGATTGCCTGGATGAGCAATGGAACCGTTATTCCGGCAGAAACGGATTTTATGGATGCACAATGTGCGTATCATTCGGCTGCAGAGCTTTGTGACAGTATATCGGGGGATATGCTCAGTGCCTATTTGGCGGTTGCCGATGAAGGTCAAGGGATAAAAGAGGAGATTTTGAAAGAACTGGATCTGCCAGAGGACGATTCTTATGAATCTTCTATTTTATATATTCAGGATATGGATTCCAGATGTTTACAGGATTTGAAGACATTCCTGGAAGTTTTTGATTTTGTACTTGAAGGAATTCCGGCAAAGAACTGCAGATTGGCTATTTGCCTGATGAATTGGGAAAGAGAAAGCCAAAAGGTAAAAATTTTTCTGGAGTGCGGATGGAAAATACGAAGCATTGACCAGGCATCAGTGCTGATGTATCGAAAGATAGGGTGAAGCCGGAAGTTTCATAGAGAGGGGCAGATCATGGTTACTTATTCTGATTTGATCCAGTTTTGTCTGCTGCTTGTGACGCTGGTGGGTTTATGCTATACGATTTTCGGAGGGAAAAAATAGTACCGTTTTTTCGCGGCAGGTGATGGCTGAAAAGCATCTGACTGGTTCGTTTATAAAAGCCATAAGCATGTATTGAAAGAACCCACCACAATAACCATCGTATAAATATTTTCTATTTGACGAAATTTTGCTGACAAGAGTACAATGAAACAAACGAAAAGGTTTAGATAAGGAGCGATAAATATGGCAAAAGTAGTTGTAAATGCAGTTGGGGATCAGTGTCCGGTTCCTGTTGTAAAGGCAAATAAAGCGTTAAAGGAAATGACTGAGCCGGGAACGCTGGAAGTTCAGGTGGACAACGAGACGGCGGTTCAGAATCTTTGCCGTCTTGCGGACAGCAAGAAGCTGAAGGCCTTTGCAGAGAAGAAGGAGGACAAGCTTTTTGTGGTGACGATCCAGGTGGATCAGCTGCCGGAGGAGAGCAGCGAGGATGAAAATATTTCCTGCTATGTTCCGGGACATAAGAAGAATACAGTGGTTGCCATTGCATCCGATCATATGGGACATGGGAACGAGGAACTGGGGAAAATTCTGATGAAGAGCTTCATTTTTGCCCTGACTCAGCTGGATGACCTTCCCCAGACGATTCTGTTCTACAATGGCGGAGCGACTCTGACGACAGAGGGTTCCCAGTCTTTGGAGGATTTAAAGACGCTGGAAGCGCAGGGAGTGGAGATCCTTACCTGCGGAACCTGTCTGGACTTCTACGGACTTAAGGATAAACTGGCAGTTGGACAGGTTTCCAATATGTATACCATTGTGGAAAAGTTAAATAACGCAGACAACATTATTAAACAGTAAGACATGAAATACCCCGGCGGTGCCCGAAAGCGATGCTTTTGAGAAACGCCGGGGCATTTTTTTGAATATTATGACATGTCCCCAGAAGAATTATTTTTGTCACAGAAGGGCAGCGGGAAATGAGAAATTCAGGGTCTGACGATGATGTCAATCGTGCTGACACATGAAAATCAGACATGGAGGATTCTAAACAGTCGTGTTAATCGTTTCTCAGGATACCGATGTCCGGCTGGGAGACGGATTGCTTTTCGCTGGTATAGAAGATGGAGAGGGGGATAAAATTTCATTTTTGGGAGAATGAAGAGGATGGAAGAATCAATTGAAATCGACGTTGTCTTATGGTATCATTAGTAACAGATGAAATACGAAACAGGAGGAAGCGCTGCAATGAAAAAAACAGCTCTTGTAATTATGGCGGCGGGCATCGGAAGCCGTTTCGGCGGCGGAATCAAGCAGCTTGAGCCGGTTGGCCCGTCCGGTGAAATTATTATGGACTATTCCATCCATGATGCGCTGGAGGCTGGATTCGACAAGATTATTTTCATTATCCGCAAGGATCTGGAGAAGGATTTCCGGGAAATCATCGGAAACCGGATTGAAAAGATTGCTCATGTGGAATATGCGTTCCAGGAGATGGATGATCTTCCGGAGGGATTTTCTGTTCCGGAAGGAAGGAAAAAGCCCTGGGGAACCGGGCAGGCGGTTCTGGCGGCGAGAGATTTGATTCATGAGCCGTTCCTTGTAATTAATGCAGATGATTATTATGGAAAAGAAGGCTTCCGGATTATCCATGATTATATGGTAAATGAAATGAAGGAGGACGGAGAGGCGTATGACATGTGCATGGCCGGCTTTATCCTGTCCAACACCTTAAGCGAGAACGGAGGAGTTACCCGCGGAGTCTGCACCGTAGGGGAAGGCGGATATCTGACAAAGGTAACGGAAACCTATAATATTTACCGCGATGCGGACGGCATGCACGCCAGCGACAACGACGGAAATCCGGTAACGGTGGAAGCAGGACAGCACGTATCCATGAACATGTTCGGACTTCCGGCATCTTTTGTAAAGGAGTTAGAGAAAGGGTTCCCGGAATTTCTTTCCAACGTCCGCGAAGGAGATCTGAAGGCAGAATATCTGCTTCCGTCTATCATTGATGGCTGCATCCATGATGGAAAGGCCCGGGTGCGTGTTCTGGAAACCCAGGATAAATGGTTCGGCGTGACTTATAAAGAGGACAAGCCGGCGGTGGTGGCTTCTATCCGGAAGCTGGTGGACGCAGGCGTATATAAAAGTCCGTTGTTTTAATTGACGGAGGTTCGTGGCATTCCCGCTCCCTGATGCATAAAATAATCCTGTAGGAACAGGAGGCTGCAAAGGAGCGGGATTTTTTATTATGAAGAGAGTGTTCAGGGGATATCCACAGGCGTTATCGGCAGCAAGCATGGATGCTCAGAGGCTGATGCCCTACATGGTTTACCGGAGAGACAGCAGGATTTCAGAGCCTGTGGATGAAAGAAAGAGGCGTGTGCAGGAGGCGGAGTATCTGAAAGGACTGTATCCGCTGAAAGCAAGGAAACATCAGTGCCTGGTGGAAGAAGTCTGTGACCGGCTGGATTATGCCGGAAGTCCCATGTATGATGAGTTTCCGGACCGGGAGTTTCTTTACCGGACGCGGGACCAGATTGTGAGGAATGCTCTGGAGCGGGGCCTGGAACGGGAACCGGAATTGACTCAGGTTCTGCTGATTAATGAAATGAATCGAAGGAGGCTTCTCCCTTAAGGGATGGGGGAGCCGCCTTCTGGATATACTTTACATACGAGGAAAGAATTGAATGAAGACATGGAAAAAGGCTGCGGTGCTGCTGCTGGTTTTTTTTGCGGCAGCCGTTATTTATTTTCTGCGTCCTGCAGGGACCAGTGAGTCCCATGAGGAAACGGTTTATACAGTGATGGAGGAGGCGGCTCTGCCTGTGGTGTATCCGCAGATGATGGGGCGGGAAATGGCGCCTTTATTCGGGCAGATGGAAGAACGGGCTGTCACGGCCAGCCGTGACAGTCTTATTGTGCTGCCGGAAGACAGAAAAATGACTGTGCGTATTGATGGTGGAGAGCAGATAGAGGCGATCCGCTATGAAATTCGCAGCCTTGACATGGCAGAGCTGGTGGAACGGACGGAAGTTTCCGGCTGGGAAGAAACGGAAAGCGGGCTGACGGCGGTGCTGCCGATTCAGAATCTTTTGGAACATGGCATAGAATATATGCTGGGAATCCAGATCGAGCTTTCTGATGGGACGGCTCCCTGGTACTATACGAGAGTGGTGGAAACCGATGGGGAGCATGCCAGCCAGATGTGCGCGCTGGCGGAGGAATTTTCTCTGAAAACTCTGGATTATGAGGCGGCTCAGGATTTGACCATGTACATGGAAACGGCAGAAAGTGCGGATAACAGCAGCTTCGGGGTTGTGACTTTAAAAAACAGCTTTACGCAGCTTACCTGGGGAAATCTGGCGGTGGAGCGGGCCGGAACGGCGTATATGAAGTTAAAGGAGCTGTCCGGTGACTTGGCCAACATTGAGCTGAAGTATTATGTGACCCGCATGGAGGAGGAAAGTCCGGAGCTTTATGCGGTGACGGAGAACTTCACCATGCGCTGGTCGGCACAGCGAATCTACATGATGGATTATGAGCGGACCATGGATCAGGTTTTTACGGGAGATGAAAGCCTTTTTTCCGGTAAAAGAGCGATTCTTGGCATTGAAAGCGGGAGAGAACTGCAGAGTGCGCGAAGTGCCGGTGGACGATATATGGCTTTTGTGGTAAACCGGGAGCTTTGGGTTTATGACCAGGAGGAGCACAGAAGCATTCGGGTATTCGGCTTCGGCAGTGAAGGGACGGAACATGTCAGGGAAAATCTGGACTGGCATGGAGTGGAAATTTTATCTCTGTCTGAGGCCGGAGAGCTGGATTTCCTTGTGTATGGAAGGATGAACCGGGGAAGTCATGAAGGCTATACGGGAATTTCCTATTACAGATGCAGCCTGGAGGACGATGTGCTGGAAGAAGTGTTCTTCCTTCCGGTGTCCAAACCCTGGGAGGAGCTGAAAGCGGATGTGGAAACGCTGGCTCATAAAGGCAGCAATGGGATCTTCTATCTGTATCTGGATCAGGCCGTTTATGGGATTGATTTAAAGAGTCTGGAAGCGGTGACGGTTGCGTCCGGGCTGACGGCAGATCGATTTGCGGTCAGTGAGGATGAAACCAGGATTGCATGGCAGGAAAATACAGGGGTGTATGATTCACCGTTTCTTTCTGTGATGGATCTGGATTCCGGAGCGACTTCCCAGTTGGGAGGGCAGGATGGTCAGGTGAGCAGGATCCTTGGGTTTGTCGGAGAGGACTGTATTTACGGAACGGGAAATCAGGGAGACTATGTGATGTCCAATGGACGGATCATGGGGCTTTATCTGACCAGCATTGATATCGTTGACCGGAATATGGAAACGGTGATGCATTATGGTGAAGAAGGATATTATATCCGGGATGTAAGGGTGGATGGAAGCCGGATTCATATCCGCCGTGTTCAGAGTCAGGATGGGGGATTCTTTGGAGCATATTCGGAGGATACGCTGGTATGCAACTCGGAAACTTTGCCTGGCACCATGGACCAGATTGGCTGGTATGCTTCGAGCCAGAAAGGACGGGTTTACTTTGTGGAGCTTCCCTCGGATGTGCCTGCGGGACAAGTCATAGAGACAACGGCACCGGGGTATTCCGAATCGGGACGGAGTGTGGTGCTGGAAACCGCCCAGCCGGCTCAGACAACGGAATTTTATGCATATGGAAGAGGACGGCTGCTGGGCCGCTATCTGCAGTTTTCCGAGGCCGCTGCCGCTGCTTATGACAGCATGGGCTTTGTGACTGCCGGAAGAAATCAGGTGATCTGGGTGCGGGCCGGAAAGTCCAATTCCCATTATATCCGGGACATGGAGACTGCAGTCAGGACCATGGAGCGGAACAGGGAGACGGTGACGGGAACCGGCTGGCTGGAGGACGGCAGCCTGATTCTGGATGCATCGGGAACCGATATCAGTCAGATCCTTTATTTTGTCGGAAAAGGGATTCCGGTTCTTGCCTATACGGGAGAAGGGGAGTATGAATATCTGGTTGGATACGATCAGGTATATGTACGGGTCTACAATCCGGCGGCAGGAACAACAGAAACCATAACGCAGGAGGCTGCGGGAGCGGTTTACATGCAGTCGGGGAATGATTTCCTCTGCTGCATTCCGGCCGAGTAGGGCCCGGCATTTTCCTGAATGCGGGCCTGGCAAGCCTGTCCACTCCCCTGAAAAACTTTACAAATCTGGAAATTATGGTATAATGACCACAGAATGTGGTCATTATACCTGCGCATATCGATTTGTGCGTTTACCGCACAAATTCGAGCGCATCAAACATACCGTGGCCGAAGGCCATGGTATAATGACCACAAAGTGGTCATTATACCTGCGCATACTGGTTTCTGCGCTTACCGCAGAAATCCAGGCGCAAAAAACATATAATGGCCGGAGGCCATGATACCTGCGCATATCAATTTATGCGTTGTGGCCGGAGACCTTGATACCGGGAGCAGGCAATCTGGTCCCTGTATTTAACACGGGAATCCGGGCATATGGATGTATTGCGGCCAAAATCTTCTTTGCGAAACGTGTGAGTTTTTCAGGGGAAGTTTACGTATCCCCGGCAGGGGAGCGATGCGCTGCGGCACAGGGCTGCAGCATGATAATAGAGCAAAGTGATTCAAAAAGGGAAAAAGGGTTTTGTCCCGGGAAGGACTGGAACGGGACAGTATAGGATATAGAGGTGCAGAATGGAACAATATATTATGAAGGGCGGCATTCCGCTGGTCGGTGAGGTGACCATTGGCGGAGCAAAAAATGCGGCTCTGGGGATTCTGGCGGCGTCAATTATGACGGATGAGGATGTTATCATTGAAAATCTGCCGGATGTGAGTGATATCAATGCGCTGCTGGAGGCCATTGTTTATCTGGGAGCGCGGGTGGAGAGACTCGATCGTCATACGGTAAAGATCAATGCCAGCGCGATTCACGGCGTTGCTGTGGAAGATGAGCATATGAGAAAAATCCGCGCATCTTATTATTTTATCGGTGCGCTTCTTGGTAAATATAAAAGTGCAGAGGTGCCGCTGCCCGGAGGCTGTGCCATCGGAAGCCGGCCCATCGACCAGCATCTGAAGGGATTTCGCGCCCTTGGTTCGGATGTGTCCATCGTTCGCGGAGCGGTGATTGCCCATGCCATCGACCTGGTAGCCAGCCACATTTATCTGGATGTGGTTTCTGTTGGTGCAACCATCAATATTATGATGGCGGCAACCATGGCGGAGGGGGAGACGATCCTGGAAAACGTGGCCAAGGAGCCCCACGTGGTAGACGTGGCCAACTTTTTGAACAGCATGGGAGCCAATATCAAAGGAGCAGGCACGGATGTGATCCGTATTAAAGGCGTCAGAAAGCTTCATGGCACCACCTATTCGATTATTCCGGACCAGATCGAGGCCGGAACCTTTATGTGTGCTGCTGCCATTACCCGGGGAGACATTACGGTGAAAAACGTAATTCCCAAGCATCTGGAAGCCATTTCCGCAAAGTTAATGGAAATGGGCTGCGAAGTGGTGGAGTTTGACGAGGAAATTCGTGTGGTGGGCAAACCCAGACAGCGCCATATGAACTTTAAAACTCTCCCGTATCCGGGATTTCCGACAGATCTGCAGCCGCAGATGACCGTGGCTCTTGCTCTTGCGGAAGGAACCAGCGTAGTAACGGAAAGTATTTTTGAGAATCGGTTCAAATATGTGGATGAACTGTCCAGAATGGGCGCCAATATCAAGGTGGAAGGCTGTGTGGCGATTGTGGACGGTGTCAATCTTCTGACAGGAGCTCAGGTGGTGGCTCCGGATCTGCGCGCAGGGGCGGCCCTGGTACTGGCCGGACTGGCAGCAGAAGGGTATACCACCGTGGATGAAATCGGTTATATTGAGCGGGGCTATGAAAATTTTGAAGAGAAGCTTCGTGCGCTTGGTGCCTGCATTGAGCGGGTAGATTCAGAGAAAGAGGCTCAGAAATTCCGCCTCCGGGTGGGGTAGGGTGGAAATCTTTGATTTCTATCTTGACATTTCTATTAAAATCCGCTAAGATACTGCCTGTAACAATGAGCAACAATTAAAAAAGAAAAGTTCGCAACATCCCTTATTCAGAGTGATGGAGGTACATAGGACCTGTGAAGTCACGGCAACCCCTGTTAATCGCCAAGGCGAGAGGGCAGGAAGGTGCCAACCTGAGCGAGAAATCGAGCAATAAGAGGATTTGACTGGAGACGTGTGCTGTCAAGTCCGCTTAGAGCGGGCTTTTTCTTTTGTCCGGCTTTCGGCCGGGAGAGTTTGGAACGCATGAAATTCATGCAGAAGGCATGAGGGAGGAGCTCCCTCGAGCCTGTGAAAGGAGAACGATATGGAGAAACGGTTATTTACATCCGAGTCCGTCACGGAAGGACATCCGGATAAAATGTGTGATGCGATTTCTGACGCGATTCTGGATGCTCTGATGGAGCAGGATCCCATGAGCCGTGTGGCCTGCGAAACCTGTGCCACCACAGGACTTGTCATGGTTATGGGTGAAATTACCACCAGCGCTTATGTGGACATCCAGAAGATTGTGCGGGAAACCGTGCGGGAAATTGGCTATGACCGCGCGAAGTATGGCTTTGACTGTGATACCTGCGGTGTAATTGTGGCCATTGATGAGCAGTCCACGGATATTGCCATGGGCGTTAATAAGGCTCTGGAAGCGAGAGAAAACTCCATGACAGAGGATGAGCTGGATGCCATCGGCGCCGGAGATCAGGGAATGATGTTCGGTTTTGCTACCAATGAAACACCGGAATATATGCCCTATCCCATCGCACTGGCTCATAAGCTGACAAGAAAGCTGACAGAAGTGAGAAAGAACGGCACACTTCGTTACTTAAGACCGGATGGAAAATCTCAGGTGACAGTAGAATATGATGAAAACGGCAAGCCCTGCCGTCTGGATGCAGTGGTTCTTTCCACTCAGCATGATGAGTCCGTAAGCCAGGAGCAGATTCATGCGGACATCAAGAAATATGTGTTTGATGAGGTTCTTCCTGCGAATATGGTGGATGAGAACACCAAGTTCTTTATCAATCCCACCGGCCGCTTCGTAATCGGAGGCCCCCATGGAGACAGCGGACTGACTGGACGGAAAATCATTGTAGACTCCTATGGCGGATATGCCCGTCATGGCGGCGGAGCATTTTCCGGTAAGGACTGCACCAAGGTAGACCGCTCCGCGGCTTATGCGGCCCGGTATGCTGCGAAGAATTTGGTGGCTGCCGGACTGGCGGATAAATGTGAGCTGCAGCTTTCTTACGCCATCGGAGTGGCCCATCCCACTTCTGTTATGGTGGACACCTTTGGAACCGGAAAGCTTTCTGATGAAAAACTGGTGGAAATTGTGAGAAAGCATTTCGATTTGAGACCGGCCGGCATCATTAAGATGCTGGATCTGCGCCGTCCCATCTACAAGCAGACGGCAGCCTACGGCCACTTTGGAAGAACGGATGTGGACCTTCCCTGGGAGCGGTTGGATAAGGTGGAAGAGCTGAAGCAGTATCTGGAGAAGTAAGCGAACGGACTGGAAACTCAGAAGACAGCAGAAGGACAGTACAACACGATAAAAGCGGTACAAAATATACAGGACAGAAAAACGAAAAGAGGATCGGTATCTGCATGAAATGCAGGGCCGGTCTTCTTTGTTTATGAGGAAAGTTCTATGCACTGTTCATACGGAAGTGAAACTGCTGGCACCGAAGGCAAACCGCCGGTTCTGCAAGAGAGGTCATTGGTATAGGAGGCAAACCGCCGGTTCTGCAGGCGGAACCACTGGACTCGAAGGCAGAAAGAGGGGGAAGCTTATCAGGACTGAGAAAATTTCAACGGATTTCATTGCAGCTTAGCTGATTTAAGAGCGGAAGCAGATGCTCTCCCCAGCTGTAATCTGTCAGGTAATCGCCGGAAAAATGAGAATTGCAGAGTTGGTTTCCATTGAGGTATTCGTACAGATCACAAAGGAAGATTTCTTTATTCACATAGGCTCCGGCTCTCTGGAAGACGACCATGTCTTCCAGATGATTCTGCTTTAAAATTGTCCTCAGGGCGATCACCACACTTCGATACCTTCTCTTAATTCGATCATCGTAAGGTTCATTTTCCCATAAACAATCGATGGCCTGCTCCATAGTGACAATGCCGCCCTGGCGATCTATCAGGAGGGCAAGAAATTCTTTGGCCTTTTTATTGCTGAAATAAATCGGCTGTCCATTGATATACACATCAAACCGTCCGAATGTCTGGACAAAGATTTCCTTTGGCCGTTTTGGAAGATTATCAAAAAAGGAAGTAATAAATGTTTTAAGAATTTTCTGTGTATCGTTCAGCCCCTTGCCGCCGCTCCATTTCAGGACAAGGTACCGGTAAAAAGCCGGCTCTGTCACTGGGATCATGGCACAGGTGTTGCCAAATAGTGTTTGGTTGGTAACGGATGGAACAAGGCAGACTCCATAGTTGGCGGACAGAAGCTGGGAAAAGACCATAATACTGTCAGTTTCCGTTATGATTTTTGGCGCGAAACCAGCCTGACGGCAGTTTTTCTCTACGATTTTTCTCAGCGGATTGGTGCGGCTGTGCATGATGAAGGATTCACCTGCCAGTTCATGCAGGCACACGTTTTTTCGTCCGAAAAGCGGATTGGCTTTGTTGACAACAAGGCAGAAGGGTTCCTTCAGAAGGAGAGCGGATGAGTCTCCGGAAACAGGGGATGCTTCGGAACATATGGAAAAATCGCAGGGCGTATCTGGAACTTGAAGCGATATCTGCAGTTCGATGGAGCGGTAGGTTTCCCGAAAGGCAGCCATCAATGGCATCAGGAGATTGCTGCATGCCAAAAGCGAAATGCTGACTCTGGCGGGCTTCAGCTCGGGAGGCTGTACAGCAGAACAGAAATTTTCCATGGCTTGTAAAATCGAATTGGAGCATTCGTAAAAATGTTCTCCAACAGATGTCAGGATGATTTGCTCTCCATTTTGAACAAAAAGCGGATAACCGATTTCAGCCTGGAGAAGTGACAGCTGCTCCTGAATCTGTTTTACTGAGAGGTTTAATTCTCTTGAAACGGTATTCAGATTCTTCTGGGAAGCTACTTGCGAATATATTGATAATGTATGAATATCCATCGTACGACCTCCTGAATAAACTCGAGAATAAAGATATTATAATGTAAAAATAATAAATTTTCAACAAAGTTATTCAATATGCATAAAATTGGCAGATAATTAGCGCAAAGACAGCGGATGATTGGCGGTTCCTTTGTTATAGTGTTTGCAACACTATTTTATGCGAAGGAGGAGAGAGTATTTATGGATTTTTCCAGATTGAGCGAAGGATGGGAGGAAGAGCTGATTCAGTTTCGCAGACAAAGGCATCAGCACCCGGAAAATGCGTGGACCGAGTTCCTTACAACGTCAGAAATCATTAAAAAACTGGAGGAATATGAAATTCCATATTTGTTTGGACGCCAGGTACATACAAAAGGAGAGCGTTACGGAGTCCCATCAGAAGAGGTTTTGCAGGCGTGTATGGAACGCGCTGTCAGCGAGGGGGCGGATCCTAAACTGGTGGAGCAGATGAGAGGAGGATATACAGGGGTTGTTGGAATTCTGGACACGGGAAAACCAGGGCCGGTCACAGCCATGCGGTTTGATATTGACTGCAATGACGTGGGAGAATGTCAGGACTCAAGTCATTTCCCGGCCAGAGAAGGATTTGCAAGCATGCATCCCAATCTGATGCATGCCTGCGGACATGATGTTCATACGGCCATAGGAATCGGCATGGCCAGATTCCTGTCACTTTATCGGGATCAGCTTTGCGGAACCATCAAGCTGATTTTCCAGGCAGCGGAGGAGGGAGCGCGCGGAGGAGAATCCATGGCAGCCAGCGGACTTTTGGAGGATGTAGATTACCTGTTTGGAGGCCATGTGGCGGACATGACCAGCCATTTGGGAGAGTTTGCCGCCTCCACCATCAATGGGAGTATAAGTTATAAGGTGGATTTGATATTTAAGGGCCTTTCTGCCCATGCCGGAATGGCTCCGGAAAAGGGAAAGAACGCGCTGGCGGCGGCAGCTTCTGCAATTTTAAATCTTCTTGCCATTTCCAGGCACAGCGGAGGCCGTACCCGTGTCAATGTGGGGGCATGTACCGCAGGCCCGGGAAGGAATGTGATTCCGGATTACGCGTTGTTGAAGGCTGAGGTACGGGGACTGACAGAGGAACTGAACGAATACATGTTTCAAAGGATGCTGACGGTATCCAGAGCAGCCGCCGAAATGTATGACTGTGAGTTTTCCTACCGGATTATGGGACACTCCATTGACGCACCCTGTGATAAGGAGATGGTGGATCTGGCTTATGAGGCTGCCAAGGAGACGGAGGGAGTGACTTTGATGAATCCGTCTCATGATATGTTGGGCGGTGGCGAGGACGTGACATTTATGATGCGGGAGGTTCAAAAACACGGGGGGAAAGCCACTTTCATGTGGCTGGGTTGCGATTCTACGGCTCCCAATCATAACAGCTGCTTCAGTATTACAGAGGACGTCATACCATTGACGGTACGGCTGTTTGGAACCATGGTAATGAAGCTGAATGGGATTCTGTAAGGAGGGGAAGGATTATGGCGGAGCGAAAAGCAAAACATACGGGGAACGGGTTTATTAAGTTTGCGAAAACCATCGAAAAGGTAGGGAATAAGCTTCCGCATCCTTTTTATCTGTTCCTGTTTCTGATAGGTGTTGTTCTGGTGGTATCCTTTATTTGCAGCATGCTGGGGGTTTCGGTCACGTATACATCGGCCGCTCAGGATGGAACCATGAAGGAGGCAACAGCAGCTGTTGTCAATATGCTGTCCAAGGAGGAACTGCAAAGCTGGCTGGCTAACTTCATTCAAGCTTTTACAGACAGTCCCAACCTGACATCAGTGTTGATTATTACCATGTGTGTGGCCATCTGTGATGAGAGCAATTTCTTCAAGGTAGGATTAAGAAAGCTTTTGTCCAACGCGCCTAATGGAATGGTGACCTTTGTTCTTGCCATGGTTGGTGTCTGTTCGAATATTTGCTCTGATGGAGGAACGATCCTTGTGGTTATGCTGGGGGCAATTGTGTATCAGGCCATTGGCAGAAACCCGTGGATTGGAATTGTTGTAGGCTATGGTTCGGCTGGGGCCGGCTATATGGGAAATCTTCTTCCTTCAGTAGGGGATGTGGTGGTTTCCTCTATTACCAATGGTGTATCAGAGCCTTTGGGATATACAGTCAATCCCATGGTCAATTATTTTTTCCAAGCTTCAGCCTGTATCGTTCTTGCTTTTGTTACCACGATTCTGACAGAGAAGGTGCTGGTTCCTCTTTACGGGGATACAGACAGAAGCAGGAAAACAGGAGGCAGCAGGGAAGCTTTGTCTCTGACGAAAGAAGAAAACCGGGGCATGAAGTTTGCGGGTTATGGCGCTTTGGCTTTCGTTGCAGTCATGCTGATTTTCTGCGTGCCAAAGAATGGATTTTTACGATCTGCAGAAGGCGAGCTGCTGCCAAGCTCACCGTTAATGTCAGGCCTTGTCCCCATTATTTCCATCTTTTTCGTGATCCTTGGTGTCTGTTATGGAATCGGAGCAGGGGTCATAAAAAGTAAAAATGATATTCCAAAGATGATGACAAACGGTGTAAAAAGCGTTTCTTCTCTGGTGCTGATTCTGTTTGTGGTTTCGGAAATGCTGTATGTATTTAACCGCAGCAACCTGGCGACGGTAATTTCTGTCAGCGGGGAACGGTTTCTGCAGTCCATCCATTTCACGGGTCTTCCGCTTATGATTGCCTTTATTGTGGTAATTGCCGTTACCAATTTGTTTATGTACAGTGCTTCCGCAAAATGGATGATTCTGGCGCCTATTTTTGTTCCCATGTTTTTAAATCTGGGAATTGATCCGGCGGTTACTCAGTGTCTCTACCGCATTGGGGATTCCTGTACCAATAACCTGACTCCTCTGAACGCAGCGATTGTTTTTGCGATTTCCATGATGAATCAGTACCGCATTCCGGAAATCAATCAGGAAGAGGCGGGAATGGGTACCCTGCTTTCCGGGCAGATGGTATTTTCAATCGTTTATCTTATTGTTCTGGTGGCCATGTTTGTAGTATTTTATTATTGCGGGCTTCCGCTGGGGCTGGGAGGCTGAGAAAAAAGACAGGAGGAAGAACATGATCGATTTGATATCAGATACCGTGACTCTGCCGGATGAAGAGATGCTTAAGACCATTCTTTCCAGTTCTCTGGGGGATGCAGGAAGGATCAGTGCTGATCGGAGAGGGGAGGACGAAACAACCAACCGTCTGGAAGACATGGCGGCATCCATAACAGGAAAAGAGACAGCTGCCTTCTTTCCGTCAGGAACCATGGCCAATACTGCTGCCATTCTTGCCTTCTGTCCTCCGGAATCGGAGATTCTTGTGGATGAAAATCAGCATATTCTCCGTTCAGAAAAAATATGCTTTGAGGAAGCGTATTTCAGGATGAAACCTGTCTGCTACCGACTGGCGCCGGAGGGCGGACCGGATATGGAACAGCTGGAAAACTTGCTGAACAGCCATAAAATTCGTTTGCTGTGTCTCGAAGATACTCATAATTTTTCCGGCGGCATCTGCATTCCTTTGGAAAAACTGCAGGATGCTGGGGAAATGGCAAAAAAGTCGGGGATTCCCGTCCATCTGGACGGTGCCAGACTGTTTCATGCAGCAGAGGCTCAGGGAGTTGCTCCCAGGGAGATCTGTGAGCATGCGGACACGGTTATGTTTTGTATTTCCAAGGGGCTGGGCGCTCCCATTGGTTCCCTGCTCTGCGGCAGCAGGGAGCAGATCTGGAAGACAGTGGAAATCAGGAAGCTGCTGGGAGGAACCATGAGGCAGTCCGGTGTGGCTGCGGCCTGCGGCATTTACGCACTGGAACATCAGCTGCAGCGTTTGTCTGAGGACAGAGAAAATGCCCAGCTTGTGGCCCGGGCATTGGATGGAGCGAAAAAAATTTCCGTATCTGTGTATCCGCAGACCAATATTCTGCTGATTCATGCGGAAAAAGCAGGGCTGACCGGAGCGGAACTCTGCAAGCGTCTTCTTTCCCATGGTATCCGCGGTATGGCGGTTTCAGAAACCGAGGTGCGCCTGGTATTCCATAAAGGAATTGAACGCAAGGATGCAGAGCGGGCAGCTGAAGAGTTATGGAGAATGGAGATTCAGCTGCGGGAATAGGAGAAGACAGGGCAGGAAAGAGATTCTTTGCCCTGTTCTTTTGTATCCCGAATTGTTTGGAAAGTGAATGCGGATAATGATTGTATTTCCCACCCCCGCGCGATATAATATTCTTAGTGAGTGAATACGGGAAAAGGCTCTGTTCCGGCGTGGGAAACGACGCCGGATGGAGCCGGAAAGCCGGATGTTCAATGGTTCGTACTGATTTGCGATGTCCGCAGATGCCGGAGCAGTTTTCCGGTCATCAAGGCAGCACTGGAAATTCCGCGGCGAGTGCCGGGATGACATACTGTATCTTAAAAGGAGGACAAAATTCATGAAAATCGGATGCGTGAAGGAGATCAAAAACAGAGAGTACCGCGTAGGGCTGATTCCGGACAATGTGAAAAGCTACGTGAATGCCGGACATCAGGTTTTCATCGAACGGGGAGCCGGCATGGGTTCTGGGTTTACGGATCAGGAATACGAGAAAGCCGGGGCCGTTCTTTTGGACTCTGCCAAAGAAGTCTGGGATGGTGTGGACATGATGGTGAAGGTAAAAGAGCCTCTTCCGGAAGAGTATCCGTATTTCCGGAGAGATCTTCTTCTTTATACCTATCTTCACCTGGCGGCGGACCGGCCTTTGACGGATGCCATGCTGGCTTCAGGAATGAGAGGCTTTGCCTATGAAACCCTGATTGAAAAGGACGGCAGCATTCCGCTGCTGGCGCCCATGAGCCAGATTGCGGGAAGACTGAGCATCCAGGAGGGAGCCAAGTATCTGGAAAAGACCTTCGGCGGATCCGGTGTCCTTTTATCCGGTGTGCCCGGAACACCCAAGGCCAATGTGGTCATTCTCGGAGGCGGTACGGTAGGAACCAATGCCTGCAAAATTGCGGTGGGAATGGGAGCTAATGTGACGATCCTTGATATCAGCCTGCCCCGTCTGGCTTATCTGGATGATATCTTCGGTGCAAGAATTCAGACACTGGTAAGCAATGATGCCAATATTGAGCATTCCGTAAGGGAAGCGGACCTGGTGATAGGTGCGGTTCTGATTCCCGGAAAGGCTGCTCCCAAGATTATGAAAGAGGCGTATCTGAAGGAGATGAAGCCGGGAAGCGTTATTGTGGACGTGGCTGTGGATCAGGGCGGCTGCTGTGAGACGACGAAGGTCACCTATCATGACGATCCGATTTATGAGGTGGATGGAATTGTTCATTACTGTGTTGGAAACATGCCTGGAGCTGTTCCCAGGACATCGACCATTGCTTTGACCAATGCGACTCTGCCTTATGGCCTGGAGCTGGCCTCTCACGGCCTGGAGGAGGCCTGCCGCAGAAATCCGATCCTTGTTTCCGGTGTAAATACGTATGACGGGAAGCTGACCTGCAAAAACGTAGCCGACAGCTTTGGAATGGAATATACAGAGCTTGGTGCTCTTATTTAGAAGCAGGAGCGTTCATAGAAGAATCAGAAAAGAGATTTGAAAAGAGGCTGGAAAAACTTAGAAAATAATCAGAAAAAGCCCCCGTATTCCTGGCTTGCTCCGGGATGCGGGGGCAACATTATGTCTGAAAGGGAATCCTCCTTTGCCGGTTGGCGGGGAACAGGAAAGTTTTGGGTCGGAAAGTTTTAGAATAGTTTTATAAACAGAAATTCTCACTTATGTTATACTAGAATCAGTCAGTCTGGCTTTTGGTGCCGGATTGCGGCAGGTCTGTGCCTGGAAATGGTTTTTCCGGGACACTGCAAATTTACCGGAAAGGAGCAAAGCGCCGTTTATGAAGATCAAAACAAAGCTTTTGCTGACCTTTTTTACGATTACCGTTGTTCCTATTGCATTGATTTACGTGTCCGTCCGGGGGCTCAGCTCTTATCAGGAGCGGGTATTCAGCGAAACCTATGGGATCACGGAACAGATTGATTTGATGTCCGGCGCATCCATCAGGCTGTTTAATCACCTGACAGAAACGATCCAGAGAAAGATAGAAACAGAAATTCAAAAGGAGCCGGAGGTATTCAATGATCCGCAGTATCTGGAACAGCTGAATGGGAGGCTGAAGGAGAATCATTCGTTTTTGATGGTACGGAAAAATGGAGAAACGATTTTCACGGGAGATACCGATGCGGGAGCGAAGCTGCAGGAGGATATTACGGATTACGAAAACCTGGGAGAAATGGAATCCTGGGGAAATTATCTTGACGGAGAAACGGAACACTTAATCAAGCAGCGGGAATTCCGGCTGGATGACGGGAGCCAGATGGGAGTCTATCTGATTACCAACGTGGTGGATGTGATTCCTGAAGTCCAGTCCATGATGTCTGAGATTTTTTTAAGCAGCGCCATTATTCTGTTTATTACGGGCGGTGTACTGACGGCCTGGGTTTACCGCTCGATTTTGTGGCCCATTGGAAAACTCCAGGAGGCGACCAAACAGATTCGGGATGGAAACCTGGATTTTACGCTGGATGTAGAGGACGATGACGAAATCGGACAGCTCTGCCAGAACTTTGAGGAGATGCGGATCCGGCTGAAGGAATCCACGGAAGAAAAAATTCAGTATGATAAAGAGAGCAAAGAGCTTATCAGCAACATTTCCCACGATTTGAAAACGCCGATCACGGCGATTAAGGGGTATGTGGAAGGCATTATGGACGGCGTGGCTTCGTCGCCGGAAAAACTGGACAAATATATCCGGACCATATACAATAAGGCGAATGACATGGACCGGCTGATTGACGAGCTGACGTTTTATTCTAAAATTGACACCAATAAAATCCCCTACACATTCTCGAAAATTAATGTGTCCAATTATTTTAAGGACTGTATTGACGAAGTGGGGCTGGAACTGGAGGCCAGGGGAGTAGAACTGGGATATTTCAATTTCGTGGATGAAGACGTGATGGTGATTGCAGATGCGGAGCAGTTAAAACGGGTCATCAACAATATTATTGGAAATTCTTTGAAGTATATGGATAAAAAACACGGAATCATCAACATTCGCCTGCTGGATGTGGGGGATTTCGTTCAGATTGAAATTGAGGATAACGGAAAGGGAATCGGACAGAAGGAACTGCCGTATATTTTCGACCGGTTTTACCGCACCGATTCCTCAAGAAATTCCTCCAAAGGAGGAAGCGGAATTGGACTTTCCATTGTAAAAAAGATCATCGAGGATCACGGAGGCAAAATCTGGGCGACCAGTAAGGAAGGAATTGGAACGGAGATTCATTTTGTGCTGAGAAAAATCGGCGTATAATCAGCGGGAACATGTATGCCGGGAGGGACTGGCGTATGATTTGAACATCCTATGCGTACTGAGAAAGGCCGGAGCACTGTCAAAATAATCCGTGCATAAGAAGGAGAATTGGTATGAGCAGAATTTTAATCGTAGAAGACGAAGAAAGCATTGCAGAGCTGGAAAAGGATTATCTGGAACTGTCCGGCTTTGAAGTGGAGATTGAAAATGATGGAGAAACCGGTCTGAAACGGGCTCTGGAAGAAAATTTTGATTTGTATATTCTGGATCTGATGCTTCCGGGAGTGGACGGATTTGAAATTTGCAAAAAAATTCGGGAAAGCAAAAATACCCCGATTATTATGGTATCCGCGAAAAAAGATGATATAGATAAAATCCGCGGACTGGGACTGGGAGCAGACGATTATATTACCAAACCATTCAGCCCCAGCGAGATGGTGGCCCGGGTGAAGGCTCATATGTCCCGGTATGAGAGGCTCATCGGAAGCGGAATGCCGGCCAATGATATTATCGAAATCCGGGGATTGAAGATTGATAAAACAGCCAGACGGGTTTATGTGAATGGAGAAGAAAAAAATTTCACCACCAAGGAGTTTGATCTTCTGACGTTTCTGG
Organism: Candidatus Copromonas faecavium (nom. illeg.); assembly: GCA_018712915.1. GTDB lineage: Bacteria > Bacillota > Clostridia > Lachnospirales > Lachnospiraceae > Copromonas > Copromonas faecavium. The sequence goes on from DVGC01000006.1 coordinate 74,171, forward strand.
CCCAGAATCCGAATCATGTGTTCACGAAGGAAGAGCTGTTTTCCAAAATCTGGGACATGGAGTCCATCGGCGATATTGCTACGGTGACGGTTCATATTAAGAAAATCCGGGAAAAAATCGAGATGAATACGGCGAAGCCACAGTATATTGAGACGATCTGGGGCGTAGGCTACCGGTTTAAAGTCTAAGCTGGCTCAGGGATGATGGGGCTTGTAGACTCCGGTTTCAATCCCCCGGCTTCAATAGAAAAAACGCGCGGTCCGGAGCCGGCTGCCGGTCTAAGGGTTGAGGCGGGCCAGATACTCCCGAGGTGAGGCATGAAAGCAGTCCCGGAAGGCTTTGTAAAAGTTGCTGCTGTTGCTGTATCCTACCAAAGAAGCAATCTGCTCTAACGGCAGACTGGTTCCCTTCATCAGCGCCAATGCCCGTTCCATCCGCATGCGAAGGAGCAGTTTGGAAAACGGAATCCCAAATTCTTTGTTTAGTACAGCGGAAATGTAGTTGGGATGGTAGGAAAACTGATCGGACAGTTCTTTCAGGGTAACAGAATCGGAATGCCGGTTCATATACTGGTAAAATTGATCGGCGAGGCGCATCGGGGGTTTGGCGGAAAGCTGGGTCCCATACTGACGGGCAATCTGAATAAGAAAGGCGGAAACCAGAGCGTGACCGGCAAAGGGCTGTCCGGCATACAGCTCGTTTTCACAGATGGTGATTTTTCGGTCATATTTGCAGCTGATGGAGTCATATTGTCCCTGATAGGTATAATTAAAATAGAAGAAATCATGCCGGTGAAAGGCTCCCGTTCAAATTCGCTTTGATGGCAGCAGATGATAATATCTTCCCGGCAGGTGCCGGGCCAGTGATAGATTAATTCGGTCTGCCCGCCGACGGTTATTTCTTCGGGACTCCAGTCCAGACTGGGAAACTGCTCCTTAAGCCTTAAAATGGCCTGCTGAAAGTCGGTATACTGCATAGAGTTCCTTTTCGGGCGAATCTGCCCGTTTTTTGTGCTCTGCCTTGCTTCGTTTGCTTCGTGTGTATTTGCTGGCCCTAACCGTCCAGCCCCGCAGAGAGTGTCTCTGCTCTATTCTGCCCGCATGCATTCGTATGCATATCTGCAGCCGTCCATGTGAAGCTGATAGAAAGTTTTCTATCCCGCGGACATCTTTTCTCCTTGTTTTCTGAACACGATATGGAATGTGTTTTGTGCATCCAAATTTGTGTGGGGTACATACAAAGCGGTATGAGCAGATGCCATGTCCACCTTGTGATTATTATATCACAGCCATGTCCGGCGGTCATGGTCCTTATATCAGGATCTTGGATTTTGTCACAGGATTTCTTATGATTTGCCGCTGCTTTTTCCAATCATTCCCGCTATTCTGATAAAAAGGGGATGATTGCAATGAAAGATAACAGACTTCAGACTGAGCCTGTACCCGGGCTTCTTTTTTCGCTTGCGCTTCCTGCTGTCTGTGCCCAGATTGTGACGCTGCTTTACAACATGGTTGACCGGATGTACATCGGCCGGATGGCGGATGGAGCAATGGCCATGGCGGGAGTGGGCCTCTGTACGCCAGTGATTACGGCCTTCAGTGCCATCGCCAGCCTGTTCGGACGGGGAGGTGCGCCGCTGGTGGCCATCAGCATGGGCCGCAGGGAAGAAGATAAGGCGGAGGCCTATCTTGGAAACGGGTTCCTGGGCCTGACGGCGGTCTCCCTTGCACTGATGGCTCTGGTCCTTGGATTTCAGGAATCGCTTCTGACTGCGTTCGGTGCCGGAAGTCAGACGCTGCCTTACGCCATGGATTATCTTGGCATCTATTGTCTGGGCACAGTGTTTGTTCAGATCACGGTGGGGATGAATTATTATATTACAACCCAGGGATTCGCAGGGACAGCGATGATGACCACCATGCTTGGCGGAATCCTGAATATTTTTCTGGATCCGGTATTTATGTTTGCCCTGGGGATGGGAGTGAAGGGCGCCGCCCTTGCAACGGTGCTGTCCCAGATGGTTTCCTGCCTGTGGGTTATGTCGTTTCTTCTTGGGAAGCGGACCAGGCTGCGCTTAAAACCCGGACGTCTGAAACCGGACCGGGAAGTTTTAAAAAGCATGCTGGTGCTGGGCTCTGCACCTTTTTTCATGCGCCTGTCAGAAGGCGTACTTCAGCTTTGCTTTAACAGGCAGGCGGAGCGTTTCGGCGGGGACATTGCGGTCAGTGCCATGAGTATTCTTTTTTCTATGTATCAGTTTATTTTGCTGCCGATTGAGGGGGTGGCTCAGGGGTCCCAGCCGATTATCAGCTATAATTACGGAGCTTCCAGATCTGACAGGGTGAAAGAAACCATCCGGCTTGCCATTGGGGTTACCATGGCAGTTTCCATGTGCCTGGGTCTGGCCATGCTTGCGGTTCCGGGCTGTTTCATCCGGATTTTCAGTTCCGATAAGGAACTGGTGGAAACAGGAAGCCGGATGCTGCGGGTTTACATTCTTGGCTGTCTGATTATGGGAGCCAATTCCACCTGTCAGCAGACATATAATTCCCTTGGGGAAGGAAAGAAGGCGCTTTTCTTTGCTTTTTTGCGTAAAATCCTGCTTTTAATTCCTCCTCTGTATCTGCTTCCGGAGCTGTTTCCTGTGGGGATTCTGGCTGTGGTGGCTGCCGAGCCTGCGGCTGACCTCCTGACAACGATTTCCAATGTTTTTTATTTCCGGCGCTTCCTAAAACGAAAACTGTCAAAAATATAACGGGGAAAAGGTTGAATATTTACAAATGTCCGATAATTCGGTATACTATAGAAAGGCCCTTCCGGGGAAGAGAAAAGTCTCCGGTGTGCCGGAAAGCGAGGAACGCGCCGATGGACAGGAAAAAACTGCTGGAGGTCACGGAACTGTTTGTATTGGACATGGACGGGACCTTTTATCTGGACAACCAGATTCTGGACGGCTCCCTGGAGTTTTTAAACCAGGTGAAGCGTCTCGGGAAACGGTTTGTTTTTTTTACGAATAATTCCTCAAAATCACCAGAAACGTATCTGAAAAAACTGGCGGGAATGAATTGCCATATTTCGAGAAGTCAGATGCTGACTTCTGGGGACGTGATGATTCAGTATCTGAAGGAAAACCATCCAGGGCAGCGGATTTACCTGGTGGGGACGCCGGATTTGGAACAGAATTTCCAGGAAAATGGAATTGCTCTGACAAAGGACATGCCGGATGCGGTTGTCGTCGGCTTTGACATGACCCTGACCTACGAAAAGCTGGAACGGGCATGTACTTACATCCGAAACGGAGCTGCTTTTCTTGCCACCCATCCGGATATTAACTGTCCGGTGAAGGACGGATTTATTCCTGACTGCGGTTCCATCTGTGCGGCGATTTCCTTATCTACGGGACGCACGCCCACGTATGTGGGAAAGCCCTGCAGGGAGACGGTGGATATGGTGCTGAGTCTGACAGGAGCAAAACGCGAACAGGTTTCTTTCGTGGGAGACCGGCTGTACACCGACGTGAAGACCGGAGTGAATCACGGCGCTCATGGGATTCTGGTGTTAAGCGGAGAAACGAAGCGGGAGGATCTGGAGACCTCTGAGACGATTCCGGATGCGGTATTTGAGGATCTTGGGGAAATGGCGGGAATCCTTGGAGAGCTTCCTTCAGGACAGGCAGACAGCAGCAGGGGAGGACCGTAAAAGGGCAGTAAAAGGAAAAGGGGTTTTATTGACGAAAACGTAAAGGGGTAAAGAAAAAGACATGAAGTACAAGACTAGATTTTTCGCGTTCTTTTTTGTGATGGTGATTTTCAATCTGGCGGCAAATTTCGCCCATCCGGTGACGCCGACCGTCATTCAGGAGCTGAATCTCCATGACTACATGTTTGGAGTGGCGCTGGCGGCCATGATGTTTACGAACTTTCTGCTGTCGCCGTTCTGGGGAAAGATTAACAACTACATTTCCTCCAGACTTTCCATGCTGATTTGCTGCTGCGGTTACGGAGTTGCCCAGCTGTGGTTTGCTTACGCGACTACGGAGCCTATGATTATTCTGGCCCGGATGTTTGCCGGCCTGTTTACCGGCGGCGTGTTCGTTAGCTTTCTTACTTACGTGGTGAACGTTTCCAGGCCGGAAGATCAGGGAAAGTTTTTAACGTATACGGCCACCATCAAAAGTGTAGCCAGCGCCTTTGGCTACATGATCGGAGGATTTCTGGGGGAGATTTCCGTACGGCTTTCCTTTTTGGTTCAGGCAGGAACCTTGATTATGGTGGCAATCCTATTCTACATGATCTGTCAGCCGGATGGAAATTCCAGCCTGAAGGAGGTATCCGGAAAACAGCTGGCAAGGGAGGCCAATCCCTTCCAGGCCTTTGTGGACAGCCGGCAGTTTATGAGCGTGGCATTTGCTCTCCTGTTTGCGGTGAATATTCTGATTAACTTCGGAAATACAGGCTTCGATCAGGCGTTCAATTATTATCTGAAGGATGCGCTTGGACTGACTTCGTCTTATAACGGAATTGTTAAGGCTCTGGTGGGACTGATTTCCTTTGTCGCCAATATGACTCTGTGTATCTGGATTATCAATAAGACCAAGATCAAACGGTCTCTGGTGCTCATCGTATTGGTATGTGCCCTGTCTGCCCTGGGAGTGACTGTTTCAGTCAATATTGCCCTGTTTATCGCATTCAGCGTCATCGTTTATGCCGGATATTCCGTCAGCGTTCCCGTCCTTCAGAGCATGGTTGCCGGACAGGCCGCACCGGCCCAGAAGAATCTGGTCATGGGCTTTTTCAATGCAACCCAGTCCCTGGGCAGCATTGCAGGTTCTCTGACTGCGGGCTTCATCTATTCCCTTAATGTGAAGCTGCCTTTTGCGTGCACTTTCGTGATTTATGCGCTGGGCGTTCTGGCAGCGTTCCGATATATGACTTATAAGAAACAAAATTAGGCTCAGACGTTTCGATTGCTGGAAACGAATTGATAAAAAGGATCTGCTCCGGGGAGCTCCGAAATATTCGGGTTCCTGCGGGCAGATCTTTTTTTATCGCTGTGCGATTGTCTCCGGCATCGCTTATTAGGATGACATGTTGCCGGAAGAACAGCTGGACGGCCTGGACATCAGAATATCAGAAGCCGGCAGTCTGTAAGCCGGGTCCTTTGCTATCTGGACTTTACCTCTTTCCAGAGAGTGTTATAAAGATCATCTGCTTCTGCTCCCAGATACCGGTAAACTTCAGAATTGTCCAGTCCATTCGTATCAGGGAAAACATCCCGGTTGTTCTGATATTCCGGATCCAGAAGCTCAAAAGCCGCTTTGTTGGGGGTCGCATAGGTGATGTATTCAAAATTTTTCTTTGCGATATCGGGGCGGCACAGGAAGTTGATCCATGCTTCTGCATTTTCCTTATTTCTGGCATTCCAGGGGATAACCCAGGAATCGATCCATAAGTTGGTGCCTTCTTCGGGAAGGACGTACTGCAGATGGTAATCCAGATTTAAGGCTTCTGCTTCCTCCTGGAGATACAGAAGTTCTCCCGAGTAAATGACGCCGACAGCCGCTTCTCCGTTTAGCATTTTGTCCCGTACCTGATCCACCACATAAGCCTGAACCAGCGGCTTCTGGGCCAGCAAAAGGTCTTTTGCCTCGTTTAACTCTGCAGGATCCACGGAATTGAGGGAATATCCCAGACTCTTTAGTGCTACCATGAAAGCATCCCGGACACTGTCCTGCATGAGAATTTCACCGGACAGCCGGGGGTCCCACAAATCGGCCCATTTGGTGGGAATTGGCACGCCAAGCTCTTCAAGCCGCTCTGCGTTGCAGAGGATTCCCACCGTTCCCCAGCAGTAGGGAACAGAATAAAGATTTCCCGGATCGAAGGCTTCGGACCATTCCATATAGGTGGGATCGATGTTGGAGACGTTGGGCACGTTGTCCCAGCTGATCTCTGCCAGGAGCCCGTTTTCTGCCATCCTCTGAATCATATAATCGGACGGGCAGACCACATCGTACTGGATGGCTCCGGCCTCGATGACCGGATACATTTCCTCGTTTGTCTCAAACAGGTCATAGACCACATGGATTCCCGTCTCTTCCTCAAACTGACGGATCACATCTTCATCAATGTACTCTCCCCAGTTGTAAACATAAAGCTCGTTGGAGTGGCTGGAGGAAAACTTCAAAAAGCTGGTATAGGAAATGCCGGCCACCACCGCAAAGGAAACGAATACCAGCAGTCCTTTCTGGAATGCGGGTCCCGGTCCGGCCTTTTTAGCCTGAGCGGCGGCAGGCCTGGACGGGGAGAAGTTGGTAATCAGGAGAAGGGCCAGCACCGTTACGAAGATCACCGTGGACAGGGCATACATGGTGGGCTGGATGCCTCTGCGCACCTCACTGTAAATCAGGGTAGACAGAGTATTGATGCCGGCGCCTCTGGTAAAGTGGGTGATGATGAAATCGTCCAGAGACATGGTAAAGGCCATGAGAAAACCGGACAGTACACCGGGAAGGATGTCGGGAAACACCACCCGGAAAAACGCTTCCGCCGGACCGGCCCCCAGATCCATGGCCGCCTCGTAGGTATACCGGCTGGTCTGCTTTAACTTGGGCATGACGCTCAGTATCACATAAGGCACATTAAAGGAAATGTGGGCCAGAAGAATGGTCTTAAAACCAAGGGAGATGCCGAAGGCAATAAACATTAACATCAGGGAAATTCCCGTTACGATGTCGGAGTTCAGCATGGGAATGTTGTTGATTCCCATACAGATGGATTTGGGCAGCTTTTTCATGCTGCTGATGCCGATGGCTGCCGCTGTCCCCAGTACGGTCGCAATCAGAGCCGACAACAGGGCGATGAGCAGGGTGTTGTACAGGGCATCCATAATGGCGGTGCTTTCAAACATCTGTCCGTACCACCGAAGGGTGAAATCGCCCCAGTGGGAACGGGATTTGGAGCTGTTAAAGGATAACACCATCATGACGGCGATGGGAGCGTAAAGAAAAACCAGCACCAGAACCAGATAAAAGTTCTCAAAAAACTTCTTCAGCTTCTTTTGTAAAGGTTTCATCAGAATGCCGTTCCCTCCCCGTTTTTGTCGTATTTTGCAATCAGGGTCATGCTGATCAGGATAAAGACCATCAGAACAATGGACAGTCCGGCGCCCAGGTTCCAGTTGCTGCCTTTGGTGAATTCCTGCTCAATGACGTTTCCGATCAGCAGGATTTTGCTGCCGCCCAGCAGATTGGAGATCACAAAGGTGGTCAGGGCCGGGACAAAGACCATGGTAATTCCGCTGATGATGCCCGGAACGCTTAAAGGCAGCAGGATCCGCACCAGGGTCTGAACCCCGTCAGCTCCCAGATCCCTGGCGGCGTTTATAATGCTGTCATCAATTTTGGCCAGCACGTTGTAAACCGGCAGAACCATAAAGGGCAGGAAATTGTAAACCATGCCCAGAATGATGGCGGCCGGTGTGTTGATAATGGACAGCTGCGGCAGATGGAAAAAGGAAAGGATGGAGTTGATGACTCCGTTTTTTTCCAGCAGGGTCTGCCAGGCCATGGTCCTCAGCAGAAAATTCATCCACATGGGAAGAATGAAAACGAACACGATGAAGCTGCCCTGACCGATGTGGCGGCTGCGCAGGATCAAAGCCAGAGGATAGGCTAAAATCAGGCAGATAAGAGTGCTGACCGCCGCCAGAACAAGGGAAAGAGCCAGCGCCTTTGCATGTTCCGGCGAAGCGATGGCCATAATATTTTCCAGAGTAAAGCTGCCGCTTCGGTCCGTCAGCCCGTAGTAGAAAATCATCAGAAGCGGAATAATCGTAAATCCGGCCATCCAGATAATATAAGGAAAGGCCAGAAGCTCTTTTTTCTTTCTATTCATTGACGCCCACTGCCTCCTCATCCTCTGACGCCGGCTTGTTCATGATCTGGATATCGAAGGGATCCACATGAATTCCTACGTGCTGCCCCACCGGAAACATATCGGTGCTGTGAACCAGCCATTCATATCCGTTGGGAGTCGTCACTTCCATTTCATAGTGAACGCCTTTGAAGATCAGATGGGTCACCACACCCTCCAGGGTGCCGTTCTCCGGCTTCACCAGGTCAATGTCCTCCGGGCGGATGACCACGTCCACCGGTGTGTTGGTGCCGAATCCCTTATCTACGCAGGCAAACCTGGCGCCGAATATTTCCACCAGCTCGTCCTGTATCATCGTGCCTTCCACAATGTTGCTTTCGCCGATGAAATCGGCCACAAAGGCATTTTCCGGTTCATTGTAAATCTGTTCCGGTGTTCCCATCTGCTGGATGTAGCCCTGGTTCATGACCACGATGGTATCGGACATGGTGAGGGCCTCTTCCTGGTCGTGGGTAACATAAATAAAGGTAATGCCCAGCTCGTTTTTTAAACGGATCAGCTCGTACTGCATGTCCTGGCGCAGCTTTAAGTCCAGGGCGCCCAGAGGCTCGTCCAGCAAAAGAAGCTTGGGTTCGTTGACGATGGCCCTGGCGATGGCGATTCTCTGCTGCTGGCCGCCGCTTAAAGAATCCACGCTGCGGTTTTCAAATCCCTGCAGATTGACGAGCTTCAGGGCATACCGGATTTTATCATCAATATAGCTTTTGGATTTTCCCTTGATTTTCAGGCCAAAGGCAATATTTTCCGCAATATTCATATGGGGAAACAGGGCATACTTCTGAAAGACCGTATTTAACTGACGCTTGTTGGGCGGCAGGGTGGTAATGTCCTCCCCGTTAAAGATGACGTTTCCCGTATCCGGCGTTTCGAAACCGCCGATGATGCGCAAAGTCGTTGTTTTCCCGCACCCGCTGGGGCCTAAAAGGGTGACGAAGGAATTTTCTTTTACGGACAGATTTAAATCGTCCAGAATCAGATCCCCGTCATAGCTTTTGGAAATATGAATCAAATCAATCAGTGGCTGGCTCATGGCACGTCCCCCTTTTTGCAGTCTTTCACACCTGTTTCGGCCGGCGGAAAAGCCGGAAAACGGAACAATGTCCTATTTTTCCCTGGCATTCCCGCAGGCTGGCGTTAAGCTCTATTTTGACACAAAAAGCCGATATGTCAACAGATTTTACCCATATTTTTTGTATAATTTAGTTAACAAAAAGGAGGGACTATGTTAAACTATAACTACGATTCAGCTCAAAACGCCGCGAGGCCGGAAACTGGCATCTGAGCGGAGTGAAAAAACAGGAAGCGGAGGAAAGACAAGGGGGAGAACAGCCAATGACTGGAAAATATATGGCCTATGTGGGCTCTTATTCCTATACGGGAAATGCAAAAGGAATCTCAGTGTATGATGTGGATGTGGAGCAGGGAGCATTTTTGTTCCGCTGTGAGGTGGAAGTGGATAATTCTTCTTATCTTAAGGCATCTCAGAATGGAAAAATTTTGTATTCTATCGCGGACGAAGGAGTGGTTTCCTTCCGGATTCTGCAGAATGGAAGTCTTTCCAGACTAAACAGCGCCAACATCAAAGGAATGCGGGGACGCCATCTTTCTACCAGCAGAGATGACGATTATATTTTTGTTTCCGGGTTCCATGACGGAAAGGAGACGGTTCTTCGCCTGAAACCGGATGGATCTGTGGGCCGGATTACAGACGGAGTGTTCCATAAGGGACTGGGCAGCGTGGCGGAGCGCAGCTTTCGTCCTCATGTCAGCTGCAGCCGCCTGACGCCGGATGAGAAGTTCTTAATGGTCTGCGATCTGGGAATCGATCAGATCAAGGTATACCGGTTTGATAAAAAAGAAGGACGGATTTCTCTGGCGGATACGATTCGCTGTGAGCTGGAATCGGCGCCCAAGTATTTCATGTTCAGCTCCGACGGCCGGTTTTTCTATGTGCTGTATGAGATGAAGAATGTTATTGATGTATATTCTTACCAGGAGGGAGAGCGGACGCCGCTTGTGGAGAAGATCCAGACGATTCCCACCACGGGAAGCGAACCCAATCAGCTTACGGCTGCCTGTGCCATGCACTTCTCTCCGGATGAGAAATATTTATTCTGCAGCAACGCCGGTGACAATACGGTGACCATGTTTGAGCGGGATGAGGAAACGGGAACGCTGACCATGAGGTTCTGTCTTCCCATCAGCGGAGATTATCCCAAGGATATCGCAATTTTCCCTGACGGAAAGCATCTTGCCTCCATTAATCATGAGGGAACCATCTCCTTTTTTAAGATTGATTATGAGAAGGGACTTCTGGTGATGAGCAGACGCAGCATTCCGGTCAACGAACCAAATTGCTGCGAGATTGTGAAGATAGGAGAATAGGGTATGGCGGCAGGTTCCAGTATTGGCACAGTATTTAAGGTAACGACCTGGGGAGAATCCCATGGGGCGGCCATTGGCGTGGTGGTGGACGGATGTCCGGCGGGGCTGGCTCTCTGCGAGGCGGATATTCAGACCCTTTTGGATCGGAGAAAGCCGGGACAGAGCAAATTTACCACTCAGCGGAAGGAAGGGGATCAGGTGGAAATCCTCTCCGGTGTTTTTGAGGGAAAAACCACAGGAACACCGATTTCCATGATCGTAAGAAATCTGGACCAGCGTTCCGCAGATTACAGCCAGATTGCAGGCTGCTATCGTCCGGGCCATGCAGATTATACGTATGATGAGAAATATGGTTTCCGGGATTACCGGGGCGGCGGCCGTTCGTCGGCCAGGGAAACCATCGGACGGGTGGCGGCCGGAGCCATTGCCGAAAAATTTCTGGCGGCGTTGAATATTAAGGTGACGGCCTATACCAGATCCATCGGCCCGGTGGAGATTTCCGGAGAACGGATGGATTTAAAGGAGATGAAAAACAACCGCCTCTGTATGCCGGATGCCAAGGCAGCAGAAGAAGCGGAGCAGTATCTGGAGCAGAAAATGGCGCAGCGTGATTCGGTGGGAGGCGTGGTGGAATGCGTGATTCACAATCTTCCAGCCGGGCTGGGAGAACCGGTGTTTGAAAAGCTGGATGCCAATCTGGCAAAGGCCATGCTGTCCATCGGCGCCGTCAAAGGCTTTGAGATTGGAGACGGATTTGCGGCCTCTGTATCCTGCGGTTCGGTCAATAATGATGCCTTCCGCATGGAGGGAGACACCGTGGTGAAGGCCACCAATCATTCGGGAGGCGTTCTTGGAGGAATCAGCGATGGAAGCGATGTGATTTTCCGGGCGGCATTTAAGCCCACACCGTCCATTGCCAGTCCTCAGAATACGGTCAGCAAAGACGGGAAGGAAATGGAACTGGTGATTCATGGCCGTCATGATCCGGTGGTCGTTCCCCGGGCAGTGGTGGTTGTGGAGTCTATGGCAGCTATTACGGTGATGGATATGCTTCTTTTATCCATGACCTCCAGGATGGATATGATTCAGCTGTTTTTCCAGGTGGAGGAAGTGGAGCCGTAGTGAAAGCTTTGCGGCACAAGACCACCGGCGGGCAAGGGCCGAAGCCGGGCAGAAAGATGATGCAAAGGAGCGGATAAAAATGAAAATTGCAATCGGAAATGACCACTCAGCAGTGGAGCTGAAACATATCATTATGGAGCATCTGAAGGAAAAGGGATATGAGGTTTTGAATCTGGGAACGGATTCTGAGGAAAGCTGCGATTATCCCGTATACGGAGAGAAGGTAGGACGGGCAGTTGCATCCGGCCAGGCCGATCTGGGAATTGCCATCTGCGGAACCGGAGTGGGAATTTCCCTGGCGGCCAATAAGGTGAAGGGAATCCGCGCCTGCGTCTGCAGCGAGCCATATACGGCCAAGCTTTCCAGGATGCACAACAATTCCAATGTGCTTGCTTTCGGAGCCCGGGTGGTAGGGAGCGAACTGGCAAAAATGATTGTGGATGAGTGGCTGAATGCAGAATTTGAAGGCGGCAGGCATCAGCGCCGTGTGGATATGATCATGGAGATTGAGAGAAAGGAGTGAGCAAAAAATGATGGAAATAAGGGAATTTTTTGCAAGAGAATGGACGGGGGCAGAAAAGACACTGGTCATTTTAAGCTGCATTCTTCTTGGCGTGGTTAATGGATTTCTGATTTCACCGGTGAAACGGGGAATCAGCTGCGGAAATAACTGCGGAAACACTTATGGCGTGTCCAGAAGAAAGTACGGGACTCAGAAAAGAAAATAATACGGATGTAAAAACAAATCAGGGAGCGCAGGTCCTGTCATCTGAATGACGGGCAGCGCTCCCTTTTTGCTGAGTATTTTAAAATGATTAAAGCTCGGTTTTTACAAAAATATCGTAGATGGCCCTGACTGCCGTTTCAAAATCTTCGTTTTTGACGCCCACGATGACGTTTAACTCACTGGAACCCTGATCAATCATTTTTACATTGACCTTGGCATGAGCCAGGGCGGCAAAGATCCGTGCGGCTGTTCCCCGTGCGGCCTTCATTCCGCGGCCGACGACGGCCACAAGAGCCAGATCCGGCTCCAGATCAACGGAATCCGGGTGAACTGCCCGATGGATTCCTGCGATTACGGCCTGTTCCCGGTCCTGAAATTCTTCCTGGTGAACCAGGATTGACATGGAATCGATGCCGGAGGGCATATGCTCAAAGGAAATATTGTTGTCTTCAAAGACTTCCAGAACCTTCCGGCCGAAACCAATTTCCGTGTTCATCATGGCCTTGTCGATGGTGATGGCACAGAACCCCTTCTTTCCTGCCACGCCGGTAATGGTGTAATGGGGACGTTTGCTGGTATTTTCCACGATCATGGTTCCCGGATCCTCCGGGCGGTTGGTATTCCGGATGTTAATCGGGATTCCCTCTTTGCGGACCGGGAAAATCGCATCCTCGTGGAGAACGCTGGCGCCCATGTAGGCCAGCTCCCGAAGCTCTTTATATGTAATGGTTTCAATTGGCATAGGATTTTCTACAATCCTCGGATCGGTTACGAGAAATCCGGAAACGTCGGTCCAGTTTTCATACAGGTCCGCAAGAACAGCCCTGGACACAATGGATCCCGTAATATCGGAACCGCCGCGGGAAAAGGTGCGGATGGTGCCGTCGGGATTGGAGCCGTAAAATCCGGGAATTACTGCCTGCTTGAAAGAGGCAAGGCGGTGGCTCAGCTCGTCGTTGGTCTGTTCGGAGAGGAAGGCGCCGTTTTCATCAAAGAAAATCACTTCGGCCGCATCGATAAACGGAAAGCCTAAATAGTTGGCCATGATGATGCCGTTTAAATATTCTCCCCGGGAAGCAGCATAATCACGTCCGGCTTTTTTTAAAAAGTTTTCCTCAATCCGGTTAAACTCGAAGTCCAGATTCAGGTCCAGACCCAGTCCGTCCACAATATCCGTAAACCGTTTCTTAATCTGTTCCAGAATCCGTTTATAGCTTTGGCCGGAAACTGCGGCGTCATAGCACTGATACAGCAGATCCGTTACCTTGACATCCTTTCCGTCGCGTTTTCCCGGCGCGGAGGGAACCACATAGCAGCGGGTTTTGTCCGCTGTGATAATTGCCTTGACTTTTTTAAATTGTCTGGCGCTGGCTAAGGAGCTGCCGCCGAATTTTACAACCTTTTTCATAACTTCTGATGTCTCCTCTATAGATTAAGAACCGCGTTCCCTAATGAATCATGTGAATGGACGGGAAATAGGAAAACAGTACCTTTGCAACCATTTTATCTTCTGAAATGTAAGGATTATTCCAATATCTGGCATCCAGAGAGTAATTCCGGTTGTCTCCCATCATAAAGTAGCAGCCTTCCGGCACTTCAAAGTGGAAGGTTTCGCCCTGATTCATGGGCTCTGCCAGATAGGGCTCATCCAAAGGCGTGTCGGAACCGTTTAAATATACTTTGTCGTCGATGATATCAATCACGTCTCCGGGCATGCCGATGACGCGTTTAACGTAATAGATGGTCTGGGCGCGGCGGCCGACTTCCGATCCGCAGGCAGGGCAGACTTCCTGTTTATCTCCTTCCACCATGGCGCTGCATTCCGGGCATTGCCAGCCAAATTTGAAAATGGCCACATCCCCCCTCTGAGGCGAGGAGAAGGTATAGTGAAGCCGGGAGCCGATGACCCGGCTGTGGGCCATAATCGTGTTCTCCATGGAACTGGTAGGCACTTCACTGTTGGCAATAACGAAGGTGGTAAGGACAAAGGCGATGACGGCAGCGGAAACCAGTACCTGGATCCAGCTGATTAATTCCGCCTTCCAGCCTGTTTTTTCTTTTTTCTTTTCTTCTTTCTTCTCTTCTTTTTCCATTTTTTTCCTTATAAACCTCATTTGACTTGAATTACTAATACGCAATATAATGAGTTTATGATATTTTGTCAAGATTCGCAAGAACTTTTCACAAAAGATTCGCAGGAATATGGTATTACTATGGTGACGGTGAAGCGGCCGGCATCCCTGTCCATAGGGTCCGGTATGCTTACCGCATAACCCTGGGCGTGTTGAAACATACCGCAGCCGGGAAGATGCGGCATTATGAAGGAGGAGACGGCTATGAACAAAGGTGAGGATGAAATCAGGGGCGGAACCGGGAAAAAATTTCTTGCCGGAGGAGTTCTTTTTCTGTCTGCCGTGATGCTCCTTTTTGCGGCCAGAAGATTTTATGGATTTGCTGAATGGTACGCGGTTACGGTTTATCTGGTTCTTGTGGGGAGCATCGGGCGGTTCTTCGGTCTTTTTCCCATTTCGATGGCGGAAATAGGTCTGTACGGGACTGTTGCCGGATTTTTCGTTCAGATTTATCGGATAGCACGGAAAAAACGGAAGCTTCTGCAGACGGCATCTACTGTATTTTTGTTCCTGTCTGCTCTTTTGTTCTTATATGCTGCCTGCTGCGGCGTGAACTATTACCGGAATCCATTTTCTTCCTATTTAGAGAGAGTCGGCGGCGCATCCACAAGAGAGCGGCTGCTGGAGCTATGCGCATGGCTTGGGGAAGGAGCCAATGAAACATGGCTGGAGCTTGAGAAAATGGAAGACGGCTTTGAGCATCTGCAGCAAAAAGGCGTGACGGCCATGGAAGGGCTGGCGGAGGAATACCCGTTCCTTTCCGGTTATTATCCGCTTCCAAAGCCGGTCTTTTTTTCCGGGATTCTTTCTATTCAGCAATGCTCCGGCGTTTATTCTCCGTTCACCATTGAGGCCAATTATAACCGGGACATGGTTTCCTACAATATTCCTCATACAATCTGCCATGAGCTGTCCCATCTGAGAGGGTTCATGCGGGAGGATGAAGCAAATTTCATCGGCTATCTGGCCTGCCTGGGTTCTGACGATGCGGATTACCGTTACAGCGGTTATCTGATGGGGTGGATTTATGCGGGAAATGCTCTTTACCGGGTGGATCCGGAGGCATACTGGCAGGCATATGAGAATCTTTCGGATGCCGTACGCCAGGATCTGCAGGAAAATAACCGTTTCTGGGACCAGTATGAGGGACGGGCGGCAGAAACGGCAGAGGCTGTCAACGATGTGTATTTAAGGGTCAATGGCCAGCCGGAAGGCGTGGAGACTTACGGAAGGGTTGTGGATCTGATGCTGGAGGACTTTGTGAAAAACCATCAAAATCCATCGTGATTCTGCTTGTACAGGAATGGGGAAGATGATAGAATAGATGCAGGAATATATCAGAGACGGGGGTTGGTGGAATGGAAAAAAAATTGTACGATTTGATGGATTGGGCGGGAATTGAGGAGCTGGTGTATTCGGAGTCCAGCGATCCGGGCCGCCTTCTGGGGGCTCATCCGGTGGAGGATGGCCTTTTAATACAGGCATATATTCCAAATGCGAAAACCGTAACCGTAAAGCTGGGAAAAGAAGAATTTCCTATGGAAATGGCTGATGAGGGCGGTTTTTTTGCATTGCTCCTGGAAGGAAGAGAAAAACCGTCCCATTACCGGCTTCTGGTAACCTATGAGAATGAGAAAACAGAGGAAGTGGAGGATCCCTATTCCGGCAGATTCCATTCCCTGTTTCAGGAAGAGGACTTAAAGAAATTCGAGGCAGGCATCTATTACCATTCCTATGAAAAGCTGGGTGCCCATCCTGTTTCCATCGACGGAGTGCGGGGCGTGCATTTTGCGGTCTGGGCTCCGGGCGCCATGCGGGTCAGCGTGGTGGGAGACTTTAACTTCTGGGATGGAAGGCGTCATCAGATGTGCCGGCTGGGAGATTCCGGAATTTATGAACTGTTTATTCCCGGGCTCAAGCCGGGCATGCTTTATAAGTATGAGATTAAAAACCGGGCCGGACAGCCCATGCTGAAGGCGGATCCTTACGCCAGCTATGCCGAGCTGCGCCCGGATACGGCCTCCATCATATGGGATCTTTCCAGATATAAATGGGAAGATAAGGAGTGGATGGACAAAAGGAAAAAGGCCGGCGGATTTAGTGGCCCGATGAATATCTATGAAGTACATCTGGGATCCTGGATGCAGAAGCCGGTGGAAGTGGATGAGGATGGAAACCCGATAAACGGCAGTCAGTTTTATCATTACCGGGAAATCGCAGAGAAGCTGGCAGAGTATGTGAAAAAGATGGGATACACCCATGTGGAGCTGCTTCCGGTCATGGAACATCCTCTGGATGCTTCCTGGGGCTATCAGGTAACGGGATACTATGCGCCCACCAGCCGGTACGGAACCCCCGATGACTTCAAGGCTTTTATGGATCATATGCATCAGGAAGGCATCGGCGTGATTCTGGACTGGGTTCCGGCCCATTTCCCCAGGGATGCCCATGGTCTGGCTGCTTTTGACGGCACCTGCCTGTATGAGCATCTGGATCCGAGAAAGGGAACGCATCCCCACTGGGGAACATTGATTTACAATTACGGAAGGCCTCAGGTCTCCAATTTCCTGATTTCCAATGCCCTGTTCTGGGCCCGGGAGTATCATGCAGACGGAATCCGGATGGATGCGGTGGCGTCCATGCTTTATCTGGATTATGGAAAAAATCCCGGAGAATGGGTGGCCAATATCTACGGTGGTCATGAAAATCTGGAGGCCATGGAGTTTTTGAAGCATCTGAACTCCATTTTCCATAAGGAAACCAAAGGGGCGGTTCTGATTGCCGAGGAGTCCACAGCATGGCCGATGATCACCGGCGATGTAAAAGAAGGCGGTCTGGGATTTGACTATAAGTGGAACATGGGGTGGATGAACGATTTTCTGGGATATATGCAGTGCGATCCCTATTTCCGCAACTACCATTATGGGGAGCTGACTTTCAGCATGCTGTATGCGTACAGTGAGCGGTTCGTTCTGGTTTTCTCCCATGATGAGGTGGTTCATGGAAAGGGTTCCATGGCCGGAAAAATGCCGGGAGACACCCAGGAGAAGAAGTTTGCCAATTTAAGGGCCGCATATGGATTTATGATGGGTCATCCGGGAAAGAAGCTTCTGTTTATGGGCCAGGATTTTGGCCAGATGAATGAATGGAATGAAAATAGGAGCCTGGAATGGGAGCTTCTGCAGTATCCTGTTCACAGCCAGATGCAGGAGTATGTAAAAGCCTTGAATGAGCTGTATAAGAGCCATCCGGCGCTTTATGAAAAAGACTATGAGCCGGAGGGGTTTGAATGGATCAACTGTACCTATCAAAATGAAAATATTGCGATCTTTATCAGAAAGACGGATAAACCGCAGGAAATGCTGCTGTTTGTCTGCAATTTTATTCCGGTGGCTCATGAGAAATTCCGAGTTGGTGTTCCTTTTGCAGGAAAATATAAGGAAATCCTCAACAGCGACGATGTCCGCTTTGGAGGTTCCGGCATGGTAAATCCCAGAGTGAAGGTTTCCAAGAAAGAGGAATGGGATGCCAGGGAAGACTCTATCGTAATCAATCTGGCTCCTATGGGAGTGGCCGTGTTCCAGTGTACGCCTGAACTGGAGGCGCCGGGAAGCCGTGGGAAGAAAGGCGCTTCCGCTTCCGGACGGAAGGAGCCCAAAATTACGGAACACGCAGGCGTGAATCCGGAAAAGACAGCAGTGAGCCAGGCGGCTGCGGTGCCGGCAAAGAAGGCGGCAGAAGCAAAGGCTGCGGTAAGCCGGGCGGCTGCGGTGCCGGCAAAGAAGGCGGCAGAAGCAAAAGATGCGGTAAGCCGGGCGGCTGCGATTCCCGTAAAGAAAGCAGCCCAGGCCAAGGATGCTGCGGCCGGCGTGGCGAGCCAGCTGGTAAAAGGCGTGACCCGGAAAAAGTAAGGAGGAAACATGGCCCAGATGATAGACATAGGGCTGCGGCTTTTGACTGCGGCAGTAACCGTAATCATTGGACTGCGGCTGATTCGGGCTGTCAGAAGAGGGGCAGGCCGGTCCATGGAGCGGGCGGGGCTGGAAATATCTTTAAGAAAATTTCTGGATGCCTTCCTGTATGTGGTGATGATAGGCCTGCTGATCTTTGCGGCTGCGGAGGCCCTTGGAGTCAATATGACGTCGTTGGTGGCGGCTGTAGGCTCCATTGGCCTTGCCATCAGCCTTGCCATGCAGAATACCCTTGGGAACTTCGCAGGCGGTGTGATCATTCTGTTTCTGAAGCCCTTTAAGGTGGGAGACTATATTTCCACCGCCGACGGGGAAGGAACCGTGGAATCCATTGGCCTGGTTTATACGTCCCTGGTGACAACGGATAACCGGGTACTGGTGATTCCCAACAATACGCTGGCCAATTCCCCTATGACCAATCTGACGGGAATGGAAAAGCGCCGTCTGATTCTGGGAATCCAGATCGATTATACGTCGGACTTGAAGAAGGCCAAGGAGGTTCTGACAGATATTCTTGAGGCGCATCCGGGAATTGTGAAAGAGGACGGGATTCTTGTGGTTGTGGACAGTCTCGGTGAGCGGGGAGTTTCCTTAAGCGCCAGAGGGTGGTCCAAAACAGAGGATTACTGGCAGACCAGATGGGATATTATGGAGCAAATTAAGACTTCTTTTGACCGGGAAGGAATTACCATTTCACATTTTAACCTGAATTTCCAGTTGCCATCGGAAGAACAGCAGCCGGGGGCTTAACCCCGGGGAAGGGAGCGGTTATGATACAGCAGGCGGCCCGGTTTGCGGCGAAGGCTCATGAGGGGAAGATGAGAAAGGGCTCAGAGATTCCCTATATTGTTCATCCTCTTGAGACGGCGGTGATTGTTTCGAGAATGACGGAGGATCCGGAGCTGATAAGCGCCGCCCTGCTCCATGATGTGCTGGAGGACACAGAGGTAACATTTGAAGAACTGTCAGAACTGTTTGGAAAACGGGTAGCAGATCTGGTGGCGGCTGAAAGCGAAGACAAACGAAAGACCTGGAAGGAACGGAAACAGGCGACGATTGAGCGCCTGGCATCTGCTTCCCGGGAGGAAAAGCTGCTGTGTCTGGCGGATAAGCTGAGCAATTTAAGAAGCACGACGGCCGATTATCTGCTGAAAGGGGAGGCTGTGTGGCTGAAATTCCGGATGAGGGATAAAAAGGAGCACGAATGGTATTACCGGGGTGTGCTGGAGCAGCTTTCAGACCTTTCGGGAGAGCCTGCTTATGAAGAATATAAGGAACTGCTGGCGCTGCTGTTTGGACGGTAAGGAGAAATCGGCCGGAAAACGGGAGAAGGATTCTGAAAGAAAGTCAGAGACAGAATCCGAAAGAAAGCCGGAGCAGAAATCATAAAAAATCAAGTAAGAAATAAAGGAAGGAATTAAGGCAGATATGATACAGGGAGAGCGGATAGGGCTGCTGCGGGCTCTTGCAGCAGCTGTCTTTTGCGGGGCAGGGCTTCTGTTGGGAAGTTTCCCGGCTTTTGCAGAAACAGAAATGGGGGCGGTTTACGGAGCCTATGTTCACGGAACAGGGTGGACAGAAAATTATGGAGATAATACTCTTTGTCAGGCACCTCAGGGCGGATATGTGACGGCTGTTCGGGCGTCGCTGGAAAATCAGCCGGCCGAGCTGACAGGAACCATCTCCTATCAGGTGAATTTAAGTGGATCCGGCTGGCTGGACTGGCAGGAAAACTATGTGGAAGCCGGAAGTACGGAAACGGATATGCCGCTGGAAGCTGTCCGTTTCCAGTTGACGGGCCAGCTGGCGGAGCAGTATGATATCTATTATTCTGTTTATCAGAACGGTGCCTGGACGGAGCTTGCCATGAACGGAGAAACAGCCGGTACAGAGGCCATGGGGCTGCGGGTGGACGGACTGCGGCTGGCGGTGAGAAGAAAGGGAAGCGGAGTGCCGGAAGAACCGGCAGGGTCCGGACGGGTCCTGGATCCGGCGAAGCCCATGGTGGCGCTTACGTTCGATGACGGTCCTTCCAACGCAACGACGAGAATTCTGGATTCTCTGGAACAGAATGGCGGCCGGGCTACCTTCTTTATGGTTGGGAACAGGATGAGCAGCTACCCTTCTACGGTAAAGCGGATGGTAGAAATGGGATGTGAACCTGCAAGCCATACCTGGGACCATTCCTTTTTAACAAAATTGTCAGAAGCTCAGATCCTTGCCAACTTAAACCAGATGGATGATACGCTCCAGTCCATTGCCGGAGTGAGGACCATGGTGATGCGGCCGCCGGGAGGAAAAATCAATGAGGCGTCCAAGGCAGTTCTGGCCAAGCGGGGGACCCCGGCTATTCTCTGGTCTATAGACACGCTGGACTGGAAAACGAAGAATGCACAGAGAACCATAGATACCGTCCTTGCCACTGTGAAGGATGGGGATATTATTCTGATGCATGATTTATATGAGACGTCGGCGGATGCGGCTGCGGTTCTGATTCCGGAGCTGACGAGCCGGGGATATCAGCTTGTGACAGTCAGTGAACTGGCAGGCATGCGGGGAGGAATGGCACCCGGACATACATACAGCAGTTTCCGCCCGTAACTGGCGGCGACAGTGGAGGACACCATGAATCATACGGAAAAAAAGAGAAAATTTCTGATTAATGCCGCTTATTACCTTTTGATTGCGGCTATCTTATACGGAATATTAAAGTACGCAACTCCAATTTTTCTGCCCTTCATTCTGGGTTTTTTGATTGTGTGGATTTTAAGAAAACCCACGCTCTGGCTTACAAAGAAAACACGGATTCCTGTGAAGATTTCAGGCCTCCTGGTTTTGATTGTTTTCTATGCCGTGTTTTTTTCGCTGATTTTATATGCGGGGACACAAATTTTTTCATCTGTTCGTGAATTTGTGCCGCGGCTGCCGTCTCTTTATTCTGCTCAGCTCCTGCCGGCGATCAATACGCTTTCTGATTTGGCTGAAAATGCCTTATCACAGTTTGATCCGGCGTTTGTGGCGGGAGTGGAATATATGTTCCAGCAGCTGACGGTTTCTCTGGAAGAACTGATTACAACATTGTCATCCTGGATGATGCAGGTGGCCTCCAACCTGATTTTGGGAATGCCGTCCTTTTTTATCCGCCTGCTGCTGATGGTAATTTCCAGCTTCTTTCTTGCGGGCGATTACGACCGGGTGATGGGTTTCTTTTATCAGCATCTTCCGGAACGGTATCAGAACACCTTAAAGAAGGCAAAATCCAAGCTGACAGGCTCTTTGTGGATTTATATCCGCTCCTATACCATTCTGCTGCTGGTGACTTTCTGTGAGCTGCTTATTGGTCTTTCGATTTTAAAGATCCCCTATGCGCCTTTTATTGCAACATTTATTGCCCTTTTTGACCTGATGCCCATTCTGGGAACCGGCGGCATTCTGATTCCCTGGGCGTTTATTGCCGCCTGCCTTGGCGAGTATTCCATGGCCATTGGAATTGGCATCCTCTATCTGGTGATTACGGCGGTCAGAAATACGCTGGAGCCCAGGCTGGTGGGAAAGCAAATCGGACTGCATCCGCTGGCCACGTTAATCAGCCTGTTCCTTGGCAGCCAGCTTTTCGGAATTGTGGGCCTGTTTGGACTGCCGGTGACCCTTTCCGTACTGGTTCAGCTGCAGCGCGGAGACACGGCAGAAACGAACGGGATAAAGGAGAAGACGGCCGAAGATGCCAAGGGCCAAGGGGCCGATGAAAAGACGGCTAAAAATGCCGAGAACAGAGGGAGAGATAAAAAGGCCGCCGGAGAAAACGGAACCGGCGGTGAAAGAGAAGAATAGGTCGAATGCCTCAGAGTGAGGAAGATAACAGAAGAGAAACGAAAAGAAAAATAGAAGAGGAAACGTACAAACAAAGAATACAGAGAAAGAATGTAGAGAAAAGTAAGGCCCCGGTGCGGACTGGAAAGAAATCCAGTTCATACCGGGGTCTTTATATGATTGGCTGTTTCTGTTCGCATCCGGATCGGCGGCTGGCGGAAACGTGCTTTTCGGCATCGTTTTGCCGCCAATCCGGTTTTCATATCACATCTGTTTGCAGAACATCGGTTTATGGGGTATCAATGGAATTAAACTCCTGTCCAGCCCACTGTCTGGAGAATTGTCAGCATAATGACGGCAAAAACAAACTGGGCGGCCAGTAAAACTGCATAGTTCTTAACCCATTTGTTCCAAGCGATTCCTGCAATACCGAGGCTTCCCATCAGGGTACCTGCAGTCGGAATGACGCAGTCAGCGAAGCCGGCACCGAACTGATAAGCCTGAACGGCTACCTGACGGGTAATTCCCGTAAGGTCAGCGGTGGGAACCATTAACGGCATAACGACGGCCGCCTGACCGGAACCGGAGGGGATGAACAGGTTGATAATGGTGTTGATGACCATCATCAGGTTTGCACCAAGCACGGAGCCTACAGAAGACAGCGGCATGGACAGATAGTAAACAATAGTGTTCAGAATATGGCCATTGGTCAGTACAACGGAGATTGCATTGGCAAATCCCACAATGAAGCCGGCATTGACCATCTTGGAACATCCGGCGATAAATTCCTTTGTAGTTCCGTTAATACCGTAGCCATTGGTCAGGCCGATGATAATGGAAACAAGAAGGAAAACAGCGGCAAACTGAGAATTGCCCCATCCGTACAAAACGGAACCGATAACAACCACAACGATGGCACCAAGGGTGGAAACCAGGGCAATCAGCTGGCCTGCGCTCAGGTGTCCGCTTAATTCGGCGGTATTGCCTTCATCCTGGAGTCCCATAAAATCGGAGGTTTTTAAGCCGGGCTCGTAATTTAAACTTTTTGTCGGATCCTTACGGATTCGTTTCATATACATGACAACGAACACATAGGTCATGATGAAGTTGATAATATGAATAAAAATACGTACACCCATTCCGGAGAATACAGGCAGCTCAGCAATGGGATGGGCAACGCCAAGGGTGGACGGGTTGGCCCAGCCGATATTGAATCCCGAATAAGCACCCAGATATACCAGCATCATACCGGAAGCGGCATCCAGCCCAATGGCCTGGGACAGAATGATTCCGATGGGAACCAGGGCGACGGTCGGATTTGCGAATACGCCGCAGGCACCGCCGATGGTCATGAACAGCATGATGGCAAAGGCAATGACATAGTCGTTGGCATTTTTTCCGCCTCCGGCAATGCTTTTAAAGGCAACTTCGATGGCGCCGGTTTTCTGAAGCAGATGAACGGCAGCGCCGATAAACATAACCATAACCAGAAGCACGGCAGAATTCTGGAAGCCCTGAATGGTTGCGGTCAGGACATCCCAGGGACCCTGGGGGCTCTGTTCGATGGCGTGATAGGTACCTGCGATAACACGTGTCGTGTTCTCTACCTGTTCGGTGTCAAATTCACCCGCAGGAATGACCCAGGTCAGGATTGCTGCAAAAATTGTCAGCATAAATAAGAGTGCGCAGGTGCTTGGCATTTCAAACTTGAATTTTTTCTTTTCCATACAAAATAATTCTCCTTATAAATAGGATTTTGATGCTGCCAAACAGGAGAACAGGCGGATCACCTGCATCCCTGCTTGGCAGAGCAGCAAAGAGAACGCTCCCTTTGAACGGATATTCCGCAGCGTTATTTCAGATAGTCGCGGGTGAACTGAACCAATACGGACGCACCGGTCATCAGACAGCTGTCATCGAATACATTTTTGGAGTTATGAAGTCCGTGTCTTGTATTGGGATCCGTATTGTTTCCGGAGCCGAGACGGAACTGAGCGCCGGGGCCATATTCCGGGAACATGTAGGAGAAGTCCTCTGATCCCAGAGACGGGTTCTGGATGGATACAATGTGATCAGCGCCGATGGTTTTTTCTGCTGCGGCGCGCAGTCCGTCGATGACGGTTTCATCATTGACTAACGGCGGCATTCCCTTTTCCCAGGTCACTTCGCCGTGACCTCTCATGGCCTCTGAACAGGATTTGACAATCCGGTCGATGGCCTCCTGCATGGCCTGGCGGCTTTCTGCATTGAGGCTCCTTAAGGTTCCGCCCATTTCCACGAAATCCGGGATAACATTGTTGGCTTTTCCGCCGTGGATGCTTCCGATGGTCATAACAGCCGGATAAACGGGATGGTTTTCACGGGAGATGACGGTCTGCAGCTGAGTCAGTACATAGCCGCTGATGGCCACCGGGTCAATGCAGTTTTCCGGATGAGCGCCATGGCCGCCTTTTCCTGTAATTTTGATGCTGAAAGTGTCGCAGGATGCATTGGCCGGACCTTTCTTCAGGCCAATGGAACCGGCATCATATTCCGGAGAAACGTGAAGTCCGATGAAAACATCCGGTTTTAATACGTTGCAGAAGCCGCATTCTACCATCTGCTT
Organism: Candidatus Copromonas faecavium (nom. illeg.); assembly: GCA_018712915.1. GTDB lineage: Bacteria > Bacillota > Clostridia > Lachnospirales > Lachnospiraceae > Copromonas > Copromonas faecavium. The sequence goes on from DVGC01000006.1 coordinate 98,857, forward strand.
GGCACCGGTTCCCTGCTCTTCAGCCGGCTGGAACAGGAACATGACATTGCCGTTTAACTCATCCTTTAATGCGGATAAAACTTTTGCCGTATAAAGGAGCGTGGTGGTGTGGATATCATGTCCGCAGGAGTGGCATACGTTTTCGCTTTCAGACGCGAAAGGAAGGCCGGTCAGCTCCTGCATGGGCAGAGCGTCGATATCTTCCCGGATGGCGACGGTTTTTCCCGGATTTTTTCCGCGAAGAATGCCTACCACACCGGTTTTTAAACCGATTTCTGCAATTTCGATTCCGTATTCGGTCAGCTTTTCCTTAATGAGCTCCGTGGTTTTAAATTCCTGGTTGCTGAGCTCCGGATGCTGGTGGATATGCCGGCGAATCTGAATCATTTCATCGGCATGCTGTTTTACAAGCTCCATAGTATCCATATGTAACTACCTCCTATCTTCTTTCTTATATCCCTGCTTTTTATATTGCCTGCCCTTGGTGCATCAGGCCGGAAGGACCTGGCGCCTGTGATTCTGCAGAAAAGGCTCCGATACGGCGGATACCGGCCGGAGAACCTTTCAGCAGATCTCCTGTATCATATATCGTATGAATCTTCCTGCCGGAAATTTCCTGAGGATGCATATCCCAGTGCAAGAATCTGCATGACGGTGGATTCACGGAAATGGTGTTTCTCTCTGATGACAGAAATGCCACATTTTTTGGAAAGTTTTTATAAAAAATTCAGGATATATAGAAAAACTTAATACATTATATAACAAGATATATAAAAACGCAACTGCTGTAATGCGATAAAGGGATGAAAATAAGTTATGACAGATATTCCTTGCAGGACTATTTATCCTGAGGCTGGAACAGGAAAACATCGGGACGGCTGTAATGGCCGCAGGCGTCAAATTCCATTTTGCTGGCAGCAGCCTGATTCATATCCAGTTCGGCATAGATAATTGCTTCCTTATCCCATACCGGTTCGGTGACGTAGTGACCGTAAGGGTCAACGATACAGCTTCCTCCCCTGCAGACCGTTTGGGGAAGACGTTCTATTTCATGACCGCAATGAAGATCCTGCGGATACATGTCTTTTGTAAAATACATGTCGCAGTTAATAAAGAAACAATGTCCCTCAATGGCAATATGCCGGATGGTGGACTGCCATTCTTCGTTGTCGTTGGTGTTGGGGGAAAGATAGAGGGTGATGCCTTTCTGATACAGGGCAACCCTTGCCAACGGCATATAGCTTTCCCAGCAGATCATGCTGCCCATGGGGCCCCAGGGCGTCTGTGCTACAGGGAAATACGCTTTGTCTGCATCTCCCCAGACCACGCGTTCGCTGCCAGTGGGTTTTAACTTCCGGTGGCAGAATACCAGTTCCCCTTCCGGAGAAAAGACAAGGTTGGAATTATAAAGGGTGGCCGTAACGGCATCCCGCTCGGAAATTCCGATACTGACCCAGGCGTGAGCTTCTTTTGCAGCCTCGCCCAGCCGTCTGGTTTCTTCCCCGGGCACCAGAATGGAATTTTCATAGTACATCATCCAGTCTTTCCGCCCGTCTTCCGTTCGCTGTCCCACGGAAAAGCCGAATGTCATGCCGTATGGGTAACCGGGAATGAACAGTTCGGGAAACACGATCAGCTGGGCCTGATGGGCCGCGCACTCCCGGATGAGGGAAACGGCTTTGTCTGTGCAGGCTTTTTTGTCGAACATGACAGGTGCTGCCTGGATGACAGCAATATTACAGGTGGGCTTTAAATCTCTCATGCAAAATCCTCCTTTTTCTGGACTTGGGTATTATACTTATGATATCATAAAATATAATATTTAAAAAAATGAAAATAAAGATATTGCTTATCGAAATAAGTGATAAAAGGCAGCAGGAGAAAAGCGCCGGTTCTTAAAAGCATCTTCCAAGAGAAGCTGCTCTGTGAAAAGGGAATGCTCTGCGAAAGGGGGAACGCGCAGCATCCGGGTGCCGGACAATGGATATTCGGGGAATCATCTGAAAGAAGCAGACAGAGGTATTGGTTATGGAATTGAGACATTTAAGAACTTTTACCCATGCGGCAGAGTTAAACAGCTTTTCTCAGGCCGCGAAGCGCCTGAATTATGCCCAGTCCACGGTAACGGCCCAGATTGATTTGCTGGAGAAGGAGCTGGGGGTTCAGCTGTTTCACCGGCAGGGAAAGAAAATCAGTCTGTCGGAAGCCGGGCAGGAGCTTTTGCAGTATACATACCGGTTCCAGCAGCTGGAACGGGAGGTTTTCAGCAGGTTTTCCGGAGAAGAAGAGCCTTCCGGCGAACTGCGGGTGGGAATTTTGGAGTCTTTAAGTGCATCGGAACATATGCTGGGTCTGAAACGCTTTCTTTGTACCTGCCCCTCCGTCCGCCTGCAAGTGCTCATCGGAACCACGCTGGAGCTGATAAAAAAACTGGAGAATGGGGAGATTGATGCGGCGTTTCTTCTGGATTCACCGGTGATGAACCAGAATTTTTCCGTTGTTTTCCGGTCCCGGGTCCGGATCCTTTTCATCGCTCCGGCAGACTTCTGGGAAAATTTTGCAGGGAAGAAGGAAAACGTTTTTTTAAAGGATCTGGAAGGGGAACGATGGCTTCTTACGGAGCGGGGGTGTAATTACAGAAGGATCCTGGAAGAAGAGTTTTCCAAAAGAAGAATGGAAATCTGTGATCCGCTGGAGATTGGCTCCACGGCTTTCCTGATTGACTGTGTGTCCCAGGGGCTGGGAATCTCCCTGCTTCCCGAATACAACCTGGCGGAGGCTTTAAACAGCGGAAAAATCAGAGAAATTCCTGTGAAAGACTGCCGGATCGAGATGGAACTGCAGGCTCTGGTTCATAAAGACCGGTGGCGTTCTCCGGCGCTCAGAAGAATCTGCAGCTGTATGACAGAAAAATGGGATCCGATTATCTGAAAAAATCCCGGGCATACTGAATCAATACCAGGAAGCAGGAAAATATGCTCAGAAAGTGACAGGGCTTATATGACGGAAAACAAGGGACTCCTGTGGCAAAATCTGAGGTGTACTGCTGCGTACGGCCGGAACGGGACAGAAATGAGGGTGGAACCCGCTCCGGAGTGGCCCAGAGAAAAGAAAAAGATTGCAATTTACGACAAAAAAAATTATAATTGTCTCTATTATAATGGGTACAGAGGGCCAGCGGAAAATCCGGTCTGCCTGCTTCATCCGGCGTCTGCCGGACAGACAGGGAAAATGACCTGATGATGCCCCGGAAAAGGTGGGATGTGTATGGAAGAAAATAAACTGCGGAATATTGAAGTGGAACTGGAGGCGCCTGCGGATTTTACCAGTCCGGAGGTCCTTTATGAGGATCTGGTAAGGAGCATCAGGAAGTACCATCCCTCCGATGACCTGACCATGATCGAACGGGCATACCGCATTGCGAAGGAAGCGCATAAGGAACAGAAGCGCAAATCCGGGGAGCCTTATATCATTCATCCGCTCTGTGTTGCCATCATTCTTGCCGATCTGGAGCTGGATAAAGAAACCATTGCCGCCGGAATACTCCATGATATCGTGGAGGACACGGAGATGACCGAAGAAGAGCTGACGGCTCAGTTCGGTCAGGAAGTGGCGCTTCTGGTGGACGGTGTCACCAAGCTGACCCAGTTGTCCTGGTCTGCCGATAAGGTGGAGATGCAGGCGGAGAACTTAAGAAAGATGTTTCTGGCCATGGCCAAGGACATCCGGGTCATCTTAATTAAACTGGCCGACCGTCTCCATAACATGCGGACCCTGCAGTACATGAAGCCGGAGAAGCAGAAGGAAAAGGCCAGAGAAACCATTGAGATTTATTCGCCTCTGGCGGACCGCCTTGGTATTTCCAAAATTAAGATTGAATTGGATGATCTGGCGCTCCGGTATCTGGAGCCGGAGGTCTATAAAGATCTGGAGGAGAAAATCGCCCTGACCAGGGAGGCCAGGGAGAGCTTCATCAACGAGATCAAGGCAGAAATCAGCAGCCATATGGAGAACGCGGAGATCAAGTGTGAGGTGGAGGGCCGGGTCAAGCATTTCTTCAGTATTTATAAAAAGATGCTGAACCAGCATAAGACCCTGGATCAGATTTATGATATTTTCGCAGTCCGGATTATTGTGGATACGGTGAAAGACTGTTATGCGGCCCTGGGTGTGATTCATGAGATGTACAAACCCATTCCCGGCCGGTTTAAAGATTATATTGCCATGCCGAAACCAAACATGTACCAGTCCCTGCATACGACGCTGATCGGAAGCAATGGACAGCCTTTTGAGATTCAGATCCGCACCTACGAGATGCACCGGACGGCAGAATATGGTATTGCGGCCCACTGGAAATATAAGGAGAGCGGAAGCGGCCAGGTGGCGGCAGGAGACGAGGCGAAGAAATTAAGCTGGCTGCGCCAGATTCTGGAATGGCAGCAGGACATGTCCGACAATAAAGAATTTCTCAGCATGCTGAAGAGCGATTTGGACATGTTTTCCGACAGTGTTTACTGTTTTACGCCCACCGGCGATGTGAAGGCTCTGCCCAGCGGATCCACGCCCATTGACTTTGCCTACTCGATTCATACAGCCGTAGGCAATAAGATGGTGGGGGCCAGGGTCAACGGCAAGCTGGTGAATATCGATTATGTCATTCAAAACGGTGACCGGATTGAAATTATGACCTCTCAGAACTCCAAAGGTCCCAGCCGGGACTGGCTGAACCTGGTAAAGAGTTCTCAGGCGAAAAATAAGATCAATGCCTGGTTCAAACAGGAACGCAAGGCGGACAACATTGCCCGGGGCCGGGAGATGATTGACCGGTACTGCAAGACCAAGGGCATTAACTTTTCAGATATCAACAAACCGGAGTTTGTGGATAAGGTCTTAAAGCGCTATGCGTTCCAGGACTGGGATTCGGTGCTTGCATCCGTTGGCCACGGCGGCCTGAAAGAGGGCCAGGTCATCAATAAGATGCTGGAGGAGCGCCGAAAAAAATTAAAGAGAGAAGAAACGGACGCCACCATTTTAGACAGTCTGTCCAATAACAGCAGGCCTGCAGTGGTGCCGATTCGGGGCAAGTCCGGCAGCGGAATCATTGTAAAAGGAACCCATGATCTGGCGGTACGGTTTTCCAAGTGCTGCAACCCGGTGCCGGGAGACGAGATTGTCGGTTTCGTGACCAGAGGGCGCGGAATTACGATTCACCGCACGGACTGCATCAATGTTTTGAACCTGCCGGAAATTGAGAGAAACAGACTGATTGATGCGGAATGGCAGACGCCGGAAGACGATCACAGCTCGGCTACTTATGCAACGGAGATTGCGATTTTTGCCAACAACCGAATCGGAATGTTTGTGGATATTTCCAAGATCTTTACGGAACGCCAGATTGATGTAAAGGCCATGAGCGCCAGAACCAACAAACAGGGAAAGGCCACGATTACCATGAGCTTTGACATTCATGGGACGGACGAGTTAAACGGCCTGATGGCCAAGCTGCGTCAGATAGACGGAGTTCTCGATATTGAGCGTACATCGGGCTGATGAGTCAGACAGACGGATTCTTACTATTGGATGGACGGATATCGGGCAGCGCTGCAAAGCGGCGGAGACCGATAGGGAACGGATACCGGGCGATGCGCCGGAGAATCCAACGAAAAAGGCTTCGGGGCAGACTGAAGACTGGAAACAGGGATGTCTCAGGAAGCTTAAATTCAAATCAGGATCAAAAAAGTGTGCGCTTTGGGCGCACACTTTTGCGGCTGGCTTTTTAAATGCCGGCGAACCACTGGAACAGGAAGAGGATCGAGAGAGATATCACCGGAAAACAGGGAGGAAGAAAAGCATGAGCGAGATTCGCGTAAAGCGGCTGGTCGTAGGCATCGTAGGAACCAATACCTATCTGGTTTATGATGAGGAAACAAAAAAAGCGGTTGTGGTGGATCCGGGAGACCGGGCCGATTTGATTCTGGAGGCCTCTGAGCGGCTGGAGCTGATGCCGGAGGCCATTTTGCTGACCCATGGCCATTTTGACCATATTATGGCGGCCAATGAGTTAAAAGCTGCCTGGCATGTGCCGGTTTATGCCTGCAAGAAGGAAGAGGAAATCATGGGTGACTGGGAGAAGAACCTGGTGGCCAGTTACTATGACACTCCCTACACGGTGAAGGCGGATGTACTGGTGGAAGAAGGCGATACCTTTGAGGCAGCCGGTTTTGTCTGGAAGGTGCTTGAAACCCCCGGCCATACCATCGGTTCCTGCTGCTACTATATTGAAAAAGAGAAAGTGCTGTTTTCCGGAGATACTCTGTTCTGCGGTTCCTATGGAAGAACAGACCTGCCCACAGGCAGCGGCCGCATGATCATCGGCTCTGTCACCAGGCTTTTAAAAGAGCTTCCGGATGATGTGATGGTGTATCCCGGCCATATGGATGAAACCACCATCGGCTTTGAAAAGAAAAACAATCCTCTGGCGAGGTTTTTGAAATGATAGGAATTTTACTGAAGGACAGCTCTTATGAACAGGATATCAGGGAACTTCTGATGGCATTTTATCCGGGAGAGAGCTTTGCCCACGAAGAAAAAGAAGATGTCTCCTTTTATGTGACGGGAGAATATGAAAGTGAGTCCGGCGGGGAAGGATACTTTTGCCTTCGCCTGGTGGAGGAAGGGAAGGAAAAGGATTCCCGCCGGTTTGCCATCCGGTATGGAAACCGCCTGGAAGCGAAGACGGCGATCAAACGGGAATTATACGGGATGCTGTCAAAGCGGACCGGAAAGACCCTGCCCTGGGGAACCTTAACGGGAATCAGGCCTACGAAAATTGTTTTAACCAGGCTGGAGCAGGGAGAACCGGAAGAAAGCATTCGTTCCTTTATGGAAGAGACGTATTTAACCAGCAGACAGAAGGTGGATCTCTGCGTCGAGACGGCGAAAAGGGAGAAGAAACTTCTCCGCCAGGTGGATTACGAGAGAGGGTACAGCCTGTATGTAGGAATTCCTTTCTGTCCCACCACCTGCCTTTACTGTTCTTTCACTTCCTATCCAATCGGGGCCTGGGCCGGGAAAATTCCCCTGTATCTGGAGGCTCTTTTTAAGGAACTTTCCTATGTGGCGGATCGGATGAGGGGACGTACACTGGATACGGTGTATTTCGGCGGAGGAACACCGACCTCCCTTCAGGCGGAGGAGCTGGATGCCATTCTTTCAAAAATTGAGGAGTTGTTTGACTTATCTCCGGTAAAAGAAATCACGGTGGAGGCCGGACGTCCGGACAGCATTACGGAGGAGAAGCTAAAAACCCTGCGGCGTCATGGAATCACAAGAATTTCCGTCAATCCTCAGACCATGAAACAGGAAACTCTGGAACTAATCGGAAGACGCCATACGGTGGATATGGTAAAGGAAAAATACTGGCTGGCCAGGGAGCTGGGCTTTGATAATATCAATATGGACCTGATTATCGGACTGCCGGAGGAGGATCTGGAGGATGTGCGTGCCACCATGGATGAGGTGGAACATCTGGCGCCGGACAGTGTGACCGTTCATTCCCTTGCCATTAAGAGGGCGGCCAGACTGAACATGTTCCGGGAACGGTACGCCAACCTGAAGATTCAGAATACCCAGGAGATGATTGACTTAACGGCTGCGCGGACCAGAGAAATGGGGCTGCTTCCTTATTATCTGTACCGGCAGAAAAACATGGCAGGGAATTTTGAAAATGTGGGCTATGCGGCGCCAGGCAAGGAATGCCTTTACAATATTCTGATTATGGAAGAAAAGCAGACTATTGTGGCCTGCGGAGCCGGAACCACCACCAAGGTGGCGTTCCCGGCGGAAAACCGGCTGGAGCGTGTGGAGAATGTAAAAGACGTGACTCAGTATATCGAGCGGATTGATGAAATGCTTCTCCGGAAGGAAAAAATGCTTGAAAAGCTGGATTGAGTGGCGTATAGTATGGACAGGCAGCGGGAGGTGTCCTGCGGCCTGGAAGGAATAAGAAAAACAGAGGTTTAAACATGAGCTTGAAAAAGAAACCGGTAACCGGCATGAGAGACATTCTGCCGGCGGAAATGCAGATTCGTGATTATATTTTAAATCAGATTAAGGATACTTACAGAAGCTTTGGCTTTTCTTCCATCGAAACGCCCTGCGTGGAGCATATCGAGAACCTGTTGAGCAAACAGGGCGGTGATAATGAGAAGCTGATCTTTAAAATTATGAAGCGGGGAGAGAAGCTGAACCTGGAGGCGGCGGAAACGGAGAACGATCTGTCTGACAGCGGACTTCGCTATGACCTGACACTTCCTCTTTCCCGGTATTTTGCCAACAATGCGGCCAATCTGCCGTCGCCGTTTAAGGCTCTCCAGGTTGGAAATGTGTGGAGGGCAGACCGGCCTCAGAAGGGGAGATACCGCCAGTTTGTTCAGTGTGACATCGATATTCTTGGTGATGCGACCAACCAGGCGGAGATCGAGCTGATTCTTGCTACGACGACGGCTCTTTCCAGAATCTGCCCCGGACGCAGCTTTACGGTACGTATCAACGACAGGAGAATCCTCCGGGCCATGGCTGTGTACAGCGGTTTTCCGGAAGAGGATGTTGAGAAAGTTTTCATCACTGTGGATAAGATGGACAAAATCGGCGTTGACGGTGTAAAAGCGGAGCTCCTTGACAATGGATACGGGGAAGGCGCAGTCGATAAGTGCCTGGATTTGATGGAAAAAGCTTCCGACGATGTTTCCGGAGTCCGGACGATGGGAGAGCTTTTAAACGGCGTTCTGGAGGAAGGAGCTGCCGAAAATCTGGCCCAGATTATGGAAACGGTGAACCGGGTTTCTGACGTGGACTGCCGTTTGGTATTTGACCCCACTCTGGTTCGCGGAATGGGATACTATACTGGAACGATTTTTGAAGTGTCCATGGAAGGTTTTGACGGTTCTGTGGCCGGAGGCGGACGGTATGACCGGATGATCGGAAAGTTTACAGGAATAGATACGCCGGCCTGCGGTTTCTCCATCGGCTTTGAGCGGATCGTTCTGATTCTTTTGGATACCGGCTTTACGGTTCCGGGAGGAAACGGAAAAGAGGCCTGGCTGTTTGAAAAAGGAATGGACAATGAGCGGATTTGTTCCATTATGAAGGAGGCCATGGAGGCCCGCACCCAGGGAAGAACGGTTCTGGTGGCTCAGATGAATAAAAATAAGAAATTCCAGAAGGAGCAGCTGGGCAAGGAAGGCTATCAGGAGTTCCGGGAATTTTATAAAGAAGAACTGAAATAGCAGAACTGAGATAGAAAAATCGGGATAAAAGCAGAACCGAGAGATAATAGAAAAACTGAGATAATAGAACTGGGACAACAGGAAAACTGGGACAATAGAAGAATTAAGATAATATCGGAACTGAAAGAAAAGAAAATCTGATACAGAGAAAGGATAGCATTATGGCAGAGTCAATGGCTGGTCTGAAACGCTCCTGCCGCTGCACAGAGGTCACAGAGGCCAATGTGGGCCAGGAAATGACCCTGATGGGATGGGTACAGAAGAGCAGAAATAAGGGCGGAATTATTTTTACGGATCTGAGAGACCGTTCCGGAATCATTCAGATTATTTTTGAGGAAAGCGACTGCGGAACGGAAAACTTCGAGAAGGCAGAACGGTTAAGAAGTGAGTTTACCATCGCCGTGACCGGTATCGTGGAGAAGCGTTCCGGAGCAGCAAACGCAAATTTAAAGACCGGAACCATCGAGGTTCGGGCAAAATCCCTGCGGATTTTATCGGAGTCGGAGGTTCCTCCGTTCCCCATCGAGGAAAACAGCAAGACAAAGGAAGAGCTGCGCTTAAAATACCGTTATCTTGACCTGCGCCGTCCGGATCTGCAGAAAAATATTATGGTAAGAAGCCAGGTGGCCACCATGGTCCGTCAGTTCCTGGCTGAGGAAGGTTTCCTTGAAATCGAAACGCCGACGTTAATCAAGAGCACGCCTGAGGGAGCGAGAGACTATCTGGTTCCCAGCCGTGTGCATCCGGGAAGCTTTTATGCTCTTCCCCAGTCTCCCCAGCTTTTAAAGCAGCTGCTGATGTGCTCCGGCTTTGACCGGTATTTCCAGCTGGCCAGATGCTACCGGGACGAAGATCTGAGAGCAGACCGGCAGCCGGAGTTTACCCAGATCGATATGGAACTGTCCTTTGTGGATCAGGAGGACGTGCTGGATGTAAATGAGCGGCTGTTAAAGAAGGTTTTCGGCGAAATCGGCGGAATTGACGTAACCCTTCCCCTGCCCAGACTTACCTGGAAAGAGGCCATGGAGCGGTTCGGAAGCGATAAGCCGGACATGCGGTTTAGCATGGAATTAAAAAATGTGTCGGACGTGGTGAAAGACTGCGAATTTGTCGTATTTAAGAGCGCTCTGGAAGATGGCGGTTCGGTCCGCGGCATCAATGCTGAGGGACAGGCCGGCATGCCCAGAAAGAAAATTGATGCCCTGGTGGAATATGCCAAGGGATTTGGAGCCAAGGGACTGGCTTATCTGGCTGTCCATGAAGACGGCTCCTATAAGTGTTCCTTCGGAAAGTTCATGAAGCAGGAAGAGCTGGATGCTCTGGTTCATGCGATGGAGGCGAAGCCGGGGGATCTGCTGTTCTTTGCCGCAGGAAAGAACAAGATGGTCTTTGATGTTCTTGGAAATCTTCGCCTGGAGCTGGCAAGGCAGCTGGATCTGTTAAAGAAAGATGATTTCAAATTCCTCTGGGTAACGGAATTTCCGCTTCTGGAGTATTCTGAGGAGGAAGAACGGTATGTGGCCATGCACCATCCCTTTACCATGCCGATGGAGGAGGATCTGCCTCTTCTGGATACGGATCCGGGAGCTGTTCGTGCGCAGGCCTATGATATCGTTCTTAACGGAACGGAGCTTGGCGGCGGATCGGTCCGGATTCATCAGGCGGATGTACAGGAAAAGATGTTTGAGGTTTTAGGCTTTACCCAGGAACGTGCGCAGGAGCAGTTCGGATTCCTGCTTGAGGCATTCAAGTACGGAGTTCCGCCTCATGCCGGCCTGGCTTATGGCCTGGACCGTGTAATTATGCTGATGGTGGGAGCGGACAGTATTCGTGACGTCATTGCGTTCCCGAAGGTAAAGGATGCTTCCTGCCTGATGATGGAGGCACCGTCTCCTGTGGATCCCAAGCAGCTGGAAGAGCTTTCCATTGCTGTGGAAAAGACGGAAGAGCCGCAGGAAAACTAGCCGGGTCAGAAGCTCTGCAGGGAACCAGACGGAGCTGGCAGGAACTGCAGAAAACGAACCGGAAGAAATACAGAAACATGACTCCCCGGCCGGGCCAGAGATGGTCTCACCGGGGAGTTTGTTTTTTTGCTGCCCGGATGTTTTTCGCCCCTTGATTCTGTGAAAAGTTAGTGAAAATGTGGAATTTTTTTTGCAGGTTTGCTACAATCATGATGAGGTGAGAATATGGATGGAATCAAGGTTTTGATGGTGGACGATGAGGCCAGAATGAGGAAACTGGTAAAAGACTTTTTGTCCATCAAGGGATATAAAGTGATTGAGGCAGAGGACGGCGAACAGGCGGTGGATATATTCTTTAAGGATAAGGACATTGGCCTGGTAATCCTTGACGTCATGATGCCGAAGATGGACGGCTGGGAGGTATGCAAGACCATCCGCCGCTATTCCCAGGTGCCGATTATCATGCTGACGGCGCGTTCTGAAGAACGTGATGAACTGCTGGGATTTGAGCTGGGAGTGGATGAATATATTTCCAAGCCCTTCAGCCCGAAAATCCTTGTGGCCAGAATCGAGGCGATCCTCCGCAGAAGAAACGCCACAACAGGAGAGGTTTTGGAAGCTGATGGAATCCGGGTGGATAAGGATGCTCATGTGGTGACCGTGGATGGAAACCAGGTGGAATTAAGCAACAAGGAATTTGAGCTGCTGACGTATTTTATGGAGAATCAGGGAATTGCATTATCCAGGGAGAAGATTCTGAATAATGTGTGGAATTATGATTATTTCGGAGATGCAAGAACCATCGATACTCATGTGAAAAAGTTAAGAAGCAAGCTGGGCCCCAAGGGCGATTATATTAAAACCATTTGGGGTATGGGATATAAGCTCGAGGTGGATGGATGATGAAATCAATTCAGGCAAGGCTGACCATCACCTTTATCGGCTTGATGACAGCGCTGCTTGTGGTCATCTGGGGCGTAAACCGCTGGTACCTGGAAGATTTCTACGTGGATCAGAAAGTGGAGTCCCTGATGGACGCCTACGATGCCGTCGATCGGCAGATTGAAGAAAATGCGGCTGTGGGGATCAGCGTCGGTCAGGCAATGGAGAGAAGAAGAGACAGTTCCGGAAATATTGTGGAAGGAAATCTTCAGAAACTGATCCGCGATTACAGTGACAGTGCCAATGTATCAGTATTGATGATCGATAATTCATCGGCAGATGCAACGGTATATTCGACTTCCCGTGATACTCAGTTTTTGAAAGACAGAATCGATCGGTATATTTTCGGGTGGAATCAGTCCCAGTCTGAGCTGGTGGAGGAAAAGGAAAACTATACAATTCAAAAGACTTTTGATACCAGGCGAAACAGCATGTATCTGGAGAGCTGGGGATTCTTTTCTGATAACAGTACGGCATTTATCATGAGTACGCCTTTATCCAGCATCGGAGAAAGCGTGGAGCTTTCCAACCAGTTTCTGGCTTATGTGGGAATCGTGGCGGTTATTGTGGGAGCGGTTATGGTTTATTTCTTTGCAAGACAGATTACCAAACCCATCAATAAACTTTCTGCGCTTTCCCTGCAGATGTCCCAGCTGGATTTTGACATACACTATGAGCCGGGGCGGCACGATATGTCGGAAATTGAAATTCTGGGCAACAGCATGAATACGCTGTCTGAAAGATTAAAGGAAACGGTAGATGAGCTGAAGCTTGCCAATGACCAGCTGACGAAGGACATTGAGGAAAAAACAAAAATCGATGAGATGCGGAAGGAGTTTGTGGCCAATGTATCTCATGAGCTGAAAACGCCCATTGCGCTGATTCAGGGATACGCGGAAGGGCTTCAGGAAGGAATGGGAGAGGACAAGGAGAGCCGGGACTATTACTGTGATGTGATTGTGGATGAGGCCAACAAGATGAATCAGATGGTGAAACAGCTTCTGACACTGTCTTCTTTGGAAAATGGAAGTGATAAACCGGATATGGCCCGGTTCGAACTGACGGAACTGATTCGCGGCGTGATCAGTGCATCCCGTATTTTGCTGGAACAGAATGGAATCACCGTGGAATTTCAGGCAAAAGAGCCTGTTTACGTATGGGCGGATGAGTTTAAGATTGAACAGGTGGTAACCAATTATTTAAGCAACGCGATTCATCATGCGGAAGGTGAGAAGCGAATCGTCATTCGGATGCAGCAGGAAGCTGAGTGCATCAGAGTTTCCGTATTTAATACGGGAACACCGATCCCGGAAGAGGCTCTTCCCAATCTCTGGACGAAGTTCTATAAGGTAGACAAAGCAAGAACCAGAGCCTATGGAGGTACGGGAATTGGGCTGTCCATTGTAAAGGCCATCATGGATGCGCATAATCAGACCTGCGGTGTATTAAACTGGCAGAATGGTGTGGAATTTTGGTTTACAGTGGCGAAGGAACCGTAGAAGCGTTATAAAGATAGGAAAGACGTCATAAAACAGAACAAATGGAGTGGCATATCTTGTAGGTATTTCAGGATAAGCCACTCTATTTTGTTGTACGAAAAGAACCAGGAAAAACTTTGAAAAATAATGAAAAAAATGGTTGACTTTTGGAGTGGCTTTTGATATTATAATACTCGCCTCGAGCAACGAGGTAAAACTTCTTTCAAGAGTAAGTAAAAAGAAAGAAAAAAGTTAAAAAGTTGTTGACAAACGACCGAAGATATGATAAGATATCAGAGTTGCCGCTGAGAAAGCAGCAAGGACCTTGAAAACTGAACAGTATGTAAAACCCTGAAAATTCTTATAAAAATGGCTTTGGTTTAAG
>DVGC01000050.1 GCA_018712915.1 Candidatus Copromonas faecavium (nom. illeg.)
AGAGGACACGGTATTAATTACCACAGGAAGCCAGGGCGAGTCCATGGCTGCCCTGTCCCGGATGGCCTCCTCCCTGCACAGAAAAGTATCCATTACGCCAAGGGATGTGGTGGTGTTAAGCTCCACCCCAATTCCTGGAAATGAAAAGGCCGTGTCCAGAGTCATCAATGAGCTTTCCATGAAGGGAGCCAAGGTCATCTCCCAGGATACCCATGTATCAGGTCACGCCTGCCAGGAAGAGATTAAACTGATTTATTCCCTGGTTCATCCCAAGTACGCGATTCCGATTCACGGCGAGTACCGTCACCGGATGGCTCAGAAGGAACTGGCCTTATCGCTGGGAATCCCCAAGGATCATGTGATCATGCTCCAGTCCGGAGATGTCCTGGAAATCGGGGAGTCCGGAGCGGAGGTTGTGGATCATGTGCAGTCCGGCGGCGTCCTGGTGGATGGACTTGGTGTAGGCGATGTCGGAAATATTGTCCTGCGCGACCGGCAGAATCTGGCTCAGAACGGAATCATTATTGTTGTGATGGCGCTGGAAAAATACTCCAATCAGCTGTTATCCGGTCCGGACATTGTTTCACGCGGTTTTGTCTACGTGCGGGAGTCCGAGGATCTGATGGAGGAGGCTCAGGCCATTGTGGATCAGGCTGTGGCGGACTGTCTGGCCCATCATGTATCTGACTGGGGAAAGATAAAGAACCTGATCCGCGACAGCTTAAGCGACTTTTTATGGAAGCGGATTAAGAGAAACCCGATGATTCTTCCGATTATCATGGAAGTATAGGCCCTTATGAAGGAGCGGTATGAGCAGAGTAACGAAGGAGATCAACAGAATCAGCATCATGGTCATCGGCCTGTCGGGGCGGCTCATTGCCTATGCTTTTGTGCTGGTACTTCTGATTTTCGGAATCAGGCGCGCTTATGAATTTGGTCACAGCATTTTCTATTCTCCGGGGATGGAGGAAAAGCCGGGGACAGAAAAAACCGTGACCATCACCGGGGAAGAGTCCATAGCGGAAGTAGGACAGATTCTGGAAGACGCCGGCCTGATCCGGGACAGCCTGGCCTTTACCATTCAGGCCATGGTTTATGAATATGACGTTCAGGCCGGCACTTACGAACTGAATACGTCGGAAAGCTCCAAAGAAATCATTAAGATTTTAAAGAATGCGCCGGCAGAAGAAACGGAGGCGGCGGAATGATTTCAGACGAGCGCCTGACTGTTTATCTTCATTCGCTGGACGCTGGAAACGGTGCTTTTTGTGATGCCATGGAACGGGAGGCCAGAGCCTCCGGCATTCCCATTATCCGGAAGGAAACGGCGGCTCTTTTAAAAACCATGGTGACCTTAAAACGGCCGGAACGGATCCTTGAGGTGGGAACGGCGATTGGGTATTCGGCCCTTTTGATGGCCGGTGTGATGCCGGAAACGGCACATATTACCACCATAGAAAAATATGAAAAACGGATTCCTGCAGCGAAAGAAAACTTTCGCAGGGCGGGAATGGAAAAGACGATTACGCTGCTGGAAGGGGATGCGGGGGAAATCCTTGCAGGCCTTTCCGGCTCCTTTGATTTTATCTTTATGGATGCGGCCAAGGGCCAGTACATCCGCTGGCTGCCGGATCTTCTGCGTCTTCTGGCTCCCGGCGGCCTCCTGATGTCGGATAATGTGCTTCAGGAAGGAACCATCGCCCAGTCCCGGTATGCGGTGGAGCGCAGGGAACGGACCATCCATGAACGGATGCGGGAATATCTTTATGCCCTGACCCACAGCGAGGAACTGGAGACTTCGGTTCTGACGGTGGGAGACGGGGTGGCGTTAAGTGTGAAACGGGCGGTCCCGCGAAAAACCATACAAGGAGAAAAGTTATGAGAAAGACGGAGCTTCTGATACCGGCGGGAAGTCTTGATACCTTAAAAACGGCGGTGAATTACGGAGCGGACGCGGTTTATCTGGGCGGAGAGGCCTTTGGCCTGCGCGCCAAGGCAAAGAATTTTACCAACGAAGAAATCCGGGAAGGAATAAAATTTGCCCATGAGCATGGAGTCCGGGTTTATATTACGGCCAATATTTTTGCACATAACCGGGATCTGGACGGTGTGGAGGAATATTTCAGAGAGCTTAAGGAAATCGGCCCGGATGCGCTGATCATTTCTGACCCGGGAGTGTTTTCCATTGCCAGACGGGTGCTTCCCGAGATGGAAATTCACATCAGTACCCAGGCAAATAACACCAACTATGAGACGTACCGTTTCTGGTATGAACTGGGAGCGAAGCGGGTGGTATCGGCCAGGGAGCTGTCCCTGGAGGAAATCCGGGAGATCCGGCGGCATATTCCGGAGGATATGGAAATTGAAAGCTTCATTCACGGTGCCATGTGCATTTCGTACTCAGGCCGGTGCCTGCTCAGCAACTTTTTTACGGGTCGGGATGCCAATCAGGGGGCCTGTACTCATCCCTGCCGTTGGAAATATGCGGTGGTGGAGGAGACAAGGCCGGGAGAGTATATGCCGGTTTATGAGAATGACAGGGGAACCTTCCTGTTTAACTCCAAGGATCTGTGCATGATTGAGCATGTTCCGGAAATGCTGGAGGCGGGAATTGACAGCTTTAAGATCGAGGGGCGGATGAAAAATGCTCTTTATGTGGCCACAGTCGCAAGAACCTACCGGAAGGCCATCGATGACTGCAAAAAGGATCCGGGGCTGTACCGGCAGAATCTGGATTGGTACAAAGAGGAAATTGGAAAGTGTACCACCCGGGAATTTACCACCGGCTTTTATTTTGGAAAGCCGGGAGAGGATGCTCAGATTTATCAGAACAGCACCTATATCAAGAATTATATATACCTTGGAACCGTTGAAACAGTCGGGGAAAACGGATTGGTTCAGATTGAGCAGAAGAACAAATTCTCTGTGGGAGAGACGCTGGAGATTATGAAGCCGGACGGAAGAAATCTGATGGCCCGGGTGCGGGGAATTTATTCCGAAGAGGGGGAGACAATGGAAAGTGCTCCCCATGCCAGACAGAAGCTGTTCCTTGATTTAAGCGAGCCGGCAGAACCGGGCAATATTCTCAGGATCAAAGAACGGGAGTGTCTGTAGAACCGGATATTTTCAGGAAGGAGGATGGCCATGGCGGTGGTATTTGGAGTCCTTTGTGCAGGATGCCTGATTTATTATGGAATCATTGTGCTTTATTCCGGGGCAGGTACAGCATTTTCCGGCATCTGGCTGGTGCTTGCCGTATGTGCTGCCATTCTCGCACTGGTTTTCTTCCTCTTTCCGAGGATTAAGGAGCGGGTGCCGCTGCGGCTTGAGGTGGCTTTTCTTACGGTGCTGGCGGCTTTTTTTGCTGTTTTCGTATTTGTGGAAGTGTCCATGGGACTCAGCTCCCTTTCTTTCGGCAGTCCGCCAAGCGTTAATTACATGATTGTTTTAGGTGCCCAGGTGCGGGGAGACAGTCCCAGCCACTCGTTATCGTACCGCCTGGAGGCAGCTTATAATTATGCCTCCACTCATCCCAATACCATTCTGATCCTTTCCGGCGGCAAGGGAAAGGGAGAAAATGTGTCGGAAGCCGCGGTCATGTATGAATACTTAAGGGCCAGAGGCATTCCGGAGCATCAGATGTTAAAGGAGGAGCAGTCGGAAAGTACCTACGAAAATCTGGTATACAGCAAGCTCCTGATCGATGCCAGAGAGGGTGAGAGAAGGAAGGTTCTTGGCAGGATTCTTGCCGAATCCGGATATCTTTTGCCGCCGGAGAGCGAGTCCTCGATTCGGGTGGGAGTCCTGACCAGCAATTTTCATGTGCTGCGGGCCAAGGGCATTGCGAAAAACATTGGATTTACCAATGTTATCAGTATCTCTGTTCCGTCGGATCCGGTGCTGTTTCTGCATTTCTGCGTCCGGGAGTGCTTCGCGGTGCTGAAGGACAAATTTGTTGGAAATATGTAAGGGCGGATAGCTTTGAAACCGGAAAAGTTAAGGCCGATGAAATGTGGAATCGGAGAACTTTAAGGTCAAAGAGATATGAAATTTCTGCCCGGATGGGCATACTGTAAGGGAAAGCTGATGAAGGCAGGACGGTATCGTGACAGGCTGGCAGGGAAAACGCCGGAAATGGTCTGGCCGGACAGGGGGAACGATGCCGGAAATGGCCAGGATGGACATGACAAAAGGTGCCAGGATTGGTCTGGATAGACATGAGAACAGGTGTCAGGATCGGCCTGGCCGGAATCAGAAAAACGGCAGACGTGTTTGACTGGAGAGAAACAAAGCGACAGAAAGGATTGTGACTATGGAGAATCAGAAGGAAGCGGTGCAGGCACTGGCGGCTTACCGCTTGTTGGAGGAACGGACGATTAGGGAACTCAATGCGGACGGGATGATCCTGGAGCATAAAAAAACAGGTGCGAAGCTGTTTCTTTTGAGTACTGATGATGAGAATAAAGTATTCTGCATCGGATTTCGCACACCGCCGGCTGACAGCACGGGAGTTCCCCATATTCTGGAGCACAGCGTGCTCTGCGGTTCCAAGAAGTTTCCGGTAAAGGATCCGTTTGTGGAACTGGTAAAAGGCTCTTTAAATACATTCTTAAATGCCATGACCTATCCGGATAAAACAGTGTACCCGGTGGCCAGCTGCAACGAAACGGATTTCCAGAACCTGATGGACGTATATATGGATGCAGTGTTAAATCCCAACATCAGCAGAGAAAAGAAAATCTTCATGCAGGAAGGATGGCATTATGAGCTTACGGAACCGGATGGAGAGCTGACGTACAACGGTGTGGTTTATAATGAAATGAAGGGCGTGTTCTCCTCCCCGGAAAGCGTACTGGACCGCTACACCCGTGCCGTGATGTTTCCGGATACCTGCTATGGATTTGAATCCGGCGGTGATCCGGAGGATATCGTCAAGCTGACCTATGAGGATTACCTGGCTTTTTACCGGAAATATTATCATCCGTCCAACAGCTATATCTACCTGTACGGTGATATGGACATGGCAGAAAAGCTGAAGTGGCTGGATGAAGAGTATTTAAGCAAGTATGAAAAGGAACAGGTGGATTCTGAAATTCAGATCCAGCCGGCCTTTAAGGAACCGGTGGAGCGGGAGTTTTTCTACTCCGTTTCGGAATCGGAGGATCTGGAGCATGCCACCTATCTTTCGGTGAATACGTCAGCGGGAAATGAACTGTCCCCGAAAGAATACATTGCCTTCCAGGTACTGGAGTATGTTCTCCTGGATGCGCCGGGAGCGCCGTTGAAGAAGGCACTTCTGGACGCCGGCATCGGGGATGACATCATGGGAGGCTACGAAAACGGAATCCTCCAGCCTTATTTTTCCGTCATCGCAAAGAATGCAGACCGGGAACAGAAGGGAGAGTTCCTGGCGGTTGTCAAGGGAACCTTAAGAAAGCTGGCGCTTACGGGACTCAACGAAAAGAGTCTGCGGGCCGGAATCAACTACTATGAATTTCAGTACCGGGAGGCGGATTTCGGATCTGCGCCCAAGGGACTGATGTACGGGCTTCAGTGTCTGGACAGCTGGCTGTATGGCGGCGATCCCATGATGCATCTGGAGTATGAAGACACCTTCGCGGCTTTAAAGAAAGGCGTGGAGGAAGGATATTTCGAGGGGCTGATTTCCAAATATCTTCTGGACAATCCTTATGAGGCAGTGGTGATTGCAAGTCCCAAGAGGAATCTGACGGCCCGGGTGGAAGAGCAGACGGCCAGACGGCTGAAAGCGTATAAGGACAGCCTGTCCAGGGAAGAAATTGAGGAGCTGATCCGTCAGACGAAGGAACTGAAGGAATATCAGGATACGCCGTCTCCAAAGGAAGAACTGGAAAAGATTCCAATGCTTTCCAGGGAAGAAATCGGCAGAGAGTCTGCAAAATTGATTTTTGAAGAAACAAAGGTGGATGGGATTCCGGTGATCCGCCATGAAATGTTTACCTCCGGTATCGGATATCTGAAGGTTCTTTTTGATACCAACCGGGTGCCGGCGGAGGATCTGCCCTATGTGGGCCTTTTAAAGTCCATTCTTGGCTATGTGGATACCAAACGCCATTCCTATGATGATTTAAGCAGCGAAATTTTCCTGAATACGGGCGGAATGTCATTCTCCGTTACATCCTATCCCAGACTGGAAACAGGCGGTTTTACGGGCGTATTTGCAGCCAGCGGACGGGTTCTTTATGAGAAGCTGGACTTTGGCTTTGAGATTCTTGCGGAAATTCTGGAGGAATCCATTCTGGAAGATGAAAAGCGAATCCGGGAAATTCTAAACGAGGCCAAGTCCAAGGCCCAGATGAAATTAACCGGTTCGGGTCATACGGCGGCGGTGGCCAGAGCCACGTCTTATTTCTCCGATACGTCCTATTTTAACGATATGACCGGCGGAATCGGATATTTCCAGTTCCTGGAGTCCTGCGCCAGGGATTTCGATTCCAAAAAGGAGGAGCTCATCGGAGGACTGCGCCGCGTGATGAAAGCGCTGTTTACAAGAGACAACATGACCGTCAGCTATACGGCAGATAAAACCGGCTTCTCTTATCTGGAAAAGGCGATGAAGAAGCTGACGGCAGTGCTCCCGGAGGGAGACGGCATCACCTATCCGTTCCGGGCACCCAAGGGAAACCGGAACGAAGGCTTTACTTCAGCTTCGAAGGTCAATTATGTGGCCAGGTGCGGAACCTTTGCCGGCAGCAGATATTCCTATACCGGGGCTCTTCGGATCTTAAAGATTATGTTAAGCTATGATTATCTCTGGATTAACATCCGAGTCAAGGGCGGAGCCTATGGCTGCATGAGTGCCGTGGGACGTTCCGGAGAAGGGTATTTTGTTTCCTACCGTGACCCAAACGTAAAGGAGAGCAATGACATTTACGAGGGAATCCCGGAATATCTGGAGCATTTTGACGCCGATGAGAGAGACATGACCAAGTATGTGATTGGAACCATCAGCGAGCTGGATACGCCGCTTACGCCGTCATTGAAAGGCGCCAGAGGGCTTTCTGCCTGGTATTCCGGCGTTACGGACGAGATGTTAAAGAAAGAGCGGGAGGAAGTGCTGAATGCACAGCCGGAGGATATCAGGGCACTTGCAGGAATCGTCCGTGAAATCCTGAAGACGGGAGCTGTCTGCGTGGTTGGAAATGAGGAAACCATTAAGAAAGATAAGGAACTGTTTGGCACAATCCGTCCGCTGTTTAACGGGACGGCAGGCTAAAGGGGAGAGCTATGGGAAACGTATATAAATCCGGCTTTGTTACGCTGATCGGAAGACCCAATGTGGGAAAATCGACTCTGATGAATCATCTGATTGGCCAGAAAATCGCCATTACTTCGGAAAAGCCGCAGACCACAAGAAACCGGATTCAGACCGTTTATACCGACGAACGGGGACAGATTATTTTCCTTGATACGCCGGGAATCCACAAGGCGAAAAACCGGTTGGGAGAATATATGGTCAGCGTGGCCGAGCACACCTTAAAAGAGGTGGATGTGATTTTATGGCTGGTGGAGCCGGGCACTTATATCGGGGCAGGGGAGCAGCATATTGCAAAAACCCTGTCCCGGGTAAAAACACCGGTGATCCTTGTGATCAATAAAATCGACACGGTGAAAAAAGAAGAAATATTAAAGACCATGGCTGCATATAAAGACGTATCCAGGTTTCAGGAAATCATTCCTGTGTCAGCCATGAAGAAAACCAACACGGATACCTTAATCCATACAATTTTCCAGTATCTGCCGGAGGGCCCCCAGTATTACGACGAGGATACGGTGACGGACCAGCCCATGCGGCAGATTGCGGCAGAGTTAATCCGGGAAAAGGCACTGCGGATGATGTCGGATGAGATCCCTCATGGAATTGCCGTGGTGATTGACCGGATGACCGAGCGGGAGAACGGGATGTTTGACATTGATGCCACCATCGTCTGCGAGCGGGAATCCCATAAGGGTATGATCATCGGGAAAAATGGCCAGATGTTAAAGCGAATCGGTACGGCGGCCAGGATTGAGATAGAAAATCTGATGGATGCGAGAGTCAATTTAAAACTCTGGGTCAAGGTACGCAAGGAATGGAGAGACTCGGAGCTGTACATGAAAAATTACGGTTACAATATGAAGGACATTTAAATTTGCAGGGAATGACGGGAAGGGGACGGCCGGTATGGCAGCCTGTGATTTTCCTCCGGATGGGATGCACAGGCTTGACATTTGTTTTCGCCGGTGAAAATCTGGCCCGGACCATGCAGAAGAAAAATGGGAAATTTTAAGGAAGGAACAGGCATGAGGGAACAGACAGCTGTTACCGGGATGGTGTTAAAAGCCTCTCCGGTGGGGGAATACGACAGAAGACTGGTGATTTTAAGCAGCGAACGGGGGAAAATCACCGCCTTTGCCCGCGGAGCCAGACGGCCGGGGAACTCTCTCATGGCCTGTTCCTGCCCTTTTGTATTCGGAACTTTTTTCCTGTATGAAGGGCGGGATGCCTACACTCTGGCCAATGCAGAGGTGCAGAATTATTTTAGGGAAATTGCAGAGGACATGGAAACCGCCTGCTATGGTTCTTATTTTCTAGAATTTTCCGATTATTACGGCAGGGAAAACATGGAGGCCAGGGAGCCGCTGAAACTCTTATATCAGACTCTCAGGGCCCTCTTAAAACCAGCGATTCCAAACCGTTTGGTAAAACCGGTTTTTGAATTGAAACTGATGGAATTAAACGGCGAATACATGGAAAAACCCTTAGGGCAGCTTTCAGAATCCACTTATTATGCCTGGGAATACGTTCTCGCCACTCCCATCGAAAAACTGTACACCTTCACCCTCACCCCGCCGGTCCTGGAGGAATTTATCAAAAGCGTCGAGACAAACAAACGCCGATTCATCGATAAACCCTTCCATTCCCTTGACATTTTACACGTTCTTGTGGATAATGTATGATAGCAGCGAGCCAGGCAGCCAGCAAAAGAAGAAAGAATGTTTCATGCTTGCATGAAAACATTCTTGAAGCTTTTGCCGGCTATCGGGCGAGAGCCCGATAACGAATGTGCGCGAAGCACACATGAGTGATGCCAGGCGAGCGGAAAAAGCCAGGGAAGCGGCGGGCAGTGCGGTGCGAGAGCCCGATAACGAATGTGCGTGAAGCGCACATGAGTGATGCCAGGCAAGCGGAAAGCGGCCGCATTTGATACGGGGCCGCGGGAGGGGATAATGAAAAAGAAAACTGTTGCAGCAGCTCTGCTGTGTATGACGGCAATTTCCGGCTGCTCCCGGGGCGGAGGCGAACCCTTTGACCCGCAGGAGACCAGCCTTTATCTTACCAGCGAAGGAACTGTCACCAGTGCAACTGTAGAGTCCTATGAAGCAGATTACTACAGCGCAGAAGAACTGAAAGCATATGTGGAGGAGGCTCTGGCAGTATTTAATGCCGCAGCTTCTGAAGACGAAACGGATGAAAACAACCTGACCTCTCTTCAGGAATGTACTATGGAGAATGGGACGGCACGCGTGCTTATCGAATTTCCCAGTTCAGAGGAGTATCTGCGGTTCTCGGAACTTTATCCGGAAGAAAACGGAACGCTTAAATCTCTGGACATTGTATCTGTGCCGGATGGAGTGACCAAAGGGTATCTGGTGGGTGTTTCTTTTGTGGATGCCGAAGGCGCATCCGTTCCATATGATGAAATCACGAAGCAGAACAAATTATTTGTAGCGGCAGTGGAAGGTTCTGCGAACATTGCCACCGACGGGACGCTCCGGTATGTATCGGAAGGCGTAACTCTGGAGGGCGGCCTGTGCAGGACGCCGGAGGAAGGAATCTCCTATCTGGTATTCCAGTAAAAGCAGCATGCGTGCATGAAGGAATGGCCGGAAACTGCAGGATAGGGAAAGAAAGATACGGCAGCCTGAGACGGCTCTGCCTCGATTGGCCGGAAAACGGCACATCTGAAAAAGCAGATGCATTCCCTCCGTCTCAAGGACCGTAAAAATAATTAGGAACAGGAGACTGACCATGGAAAAAACAATGGAAAAAATCGTTGCACTGGCAAAATCCAGGGGCTTTGTGTATCCAGGCTCTGAGATTTACGGAGGCTTGGCCAACACCTGGGATTACGGAAACCTGGGCGTGGAACTGAAGAATAATGTAAAGCGGGCATGGTGGAAAAAATTCATCCAGGAGAATCCCCACAACGTAGGCGTGGACTGTGCCATCCTGATGAATTCTCAGACCTGGGTGGCGTCCGGCCATCTGGGCGGTTTCTCCGATCCTCTGATGGACTGCAAATGCTGTAAAGAGCGGTTCAGAGCCGATAAGCTTATCGAAGATTATATGGAGGCCAATGGAATTACTCCGGAGACTCCCATTGACGGCTGGAGCCAGGAGCAGATGAAGCAGTATATTGATGAGAAAAATATCTGCTGCCCCAGCTGCGGAAAGCATGACTTTACGGATATCCGTCAGTTCAACCTGATGTTCAAGACATTCCAGGGCGTTACGGAGGATGCAAAGAATACGGTTTATTTAAGACCGGAGACGGCTCAGGGAATTTTTGTTAATTTTAAGAATGTTCAGAGAACATCAAGAAAGAAACTTCCCTTTGGTATCGGTCAGATCGGAAAATCCTTCCGGAATGAAATTACGCCAGGTAACTTTACATTCCGTACCAGAGAATTTGAGCAGATGGAGCTGGAATTTTTCTGCAAGCCGGGAACAGATCTGGAGTGGTTTGCATACTGGAAGCAGTATTGCATTGACTGGCTTCAGAATCTTGGCATTAAGCCGGAAGAAATGCGGGCCAGAGATCATTCTCAGGAGGAGCTTGTTTTCTACAGCAAGGCAACAACGGATCTGGAATTTTTATTCCCCTTCGGATGGGGCGAGCTGTGGGGCATTGCTGACAGAACCGATTATGACCTGACTCAGCATCAGAATACTTCCGGTCAGGATATGACGTACTTTGATGATGAAAAGAATGAAAAATACATTCCGTATGTCATTGAGCCCTCCCTTGGTGCAGACCGGGTAACGCTGGCATTTTTATGCTCTGCCTATGATGAGGAGGATCTGGGAGACGGAGATATGAGAACGGTTCTCCATTTCCATCCGGCCATTGCTCCCGTAAAGGTAGGCATACTTCCCCTGTCCAAGAAACTGAACGAGGGTGCTGAGAAGATTTATATGGAGCTTTGCAAGTATTTCAACTGTGAGTTTGATGACAGAGGAAACATTGGAAAACGTTACAGAAGACAGGATGAAATTGGAACGCCGTTCTGTGTGACGTATGATTTTGATTCTGAGACGGATCATGCAGTAACCGTCCGTGACCGGGATACCATGGAACAGATTCGGATTCCGATTGAACAGTTAAAGGCATACTTTGACGAAAAACTGGCGTTTTAGCCTGCGGATGCCGCCGGGATACCGGCGATGAAAGATTGCCTGCAGGAAAAGACAGGGGCAGCCATGTCCGGCTGCCTTTTGTCTTATTCCAATGGAAAGTGCCGTTTCTGCGGCGTAAGACGCTTTGCTGCAGGAGGAGCGTCCCCACAGCAGGATTTTCTTATTACGGCTGTCTCCAGGGCCAAAGAGGAAACAGGAAGGAAACGAAGGAATGGAAAACAGAAGAATCGTTCTGGCGTCGGCTTCTCCACGCCGGAAGGAACTGATGAATCAGATTGGCCTTGAGCCGGATATTGTGATTAGCCATATAAAGGAACGGGTAACATCCAGCGTACCGTCCCAGGTGGTGATGGAGCTGGCCTCTCAGAAAGCAGAGGATGTGGCGAAAAATCAGGAGCCAGGTACCTTTGTGATAGGAGCGGATACGGTCGTAGCGGCTGACGGCATCATTCTTGGGAAACCATCAGATCATCAGGAGGCCCGCCGGATGCTGGGCATGCTGGAAGGAAAAAAGCATCAGGTTTATACCGGTGTGTGCATCATTCGGTGCGGTGAACCGGGAAGGGCTGGAGAGAAAGCAATCTTTTTTGATGAGGCAGATGTGGAAGTGGCACATATGTCCGAGGCGGAGATGGAAGAATATGCCGGGATGGAGGAGCCCATGGACAAGGCAGGCGCCTATGGGATCCAGGGATTTTTTGCCAGATATATTAAAGGGATTACCGGTTCTTATGCCAATGTGATGGGACTTCCGGTGCATCTGGTTTATCAGGAGCTAAAAAAGCTTGGCTTCTGGGAGATGGAAAACCGTACGGGAAAGGAGAGCCAATGATTAAGCTCATGGTATCCGACCTGGACGGAACTCTGGTGGAGGACGGCGGAGGCGTACTGGATCCGGAATATTTTCAGGTGATCCTGCGGCTGAAGGAAAAGGGCATTTATTTTTGTGCGGCCAGCGGACGCCACGCTTCCGGAATTGAGCATCTGTTCGAACCGGTCGGGAATGAAATTTTTTACATTGGCGGCAATGGAACCTATGTGGGCTGCCGGGGGCGGGAGTTATATCATACTCCGTACCGGGAAGAACTGGCAAAGGATATGATTGAGAACATGCGGGCTGCCGGGATGGAAATCATCGTGGACGGCTCAGACTGTGTTTATACGGATTCCAAAGACGGGCGCTTCCTGCAGTGGATTCTGAACGGCTATCATTTCCGCGTAAGACAGGTGGAGGATCTTCTTGCCCTTCAGGCTCCGGTGATGAAAATTGCCGGCTGCAGAATGGATGGAATCGCAGAGGCAGCCAGGCCGATTATGGAAAAATTCGGCACCAGATTAAAGGTCACGTTATCCGGAAATGAGTGGTTGGATACCATGGATCCGTCAGTCAATAAAGGCGCTGCGGTCCGGATCCTGCAGGAGGGGCTTCAAATCCGGCCGGAGGAAACGGTGGTATTCGGGGATCAGATGAACGATGTGGAAATGCTGAGACAGGCTTATTACAGCTTTGCTGTCGCCAATGCCAGGCCGGAGGTCATAAAGGAGGCCAGGTTTCTGGCGGACAGCAACAGAGGAAAAGGACCGTTAAAGATCATGAAGCTGTTTTTATAGCGGCTGGAGAGGACGAGGACATTTGAGAGGAAAAAGAACTGGATGGCTTTTTCGGGCCGGGTGTGCTGCAGCGATTGGAATACTTTCGCTTTGTTTAGGCGGCTGCAGTGTCACGGAAACTCTGTTTTCCGGCGGAAATGAGCAGGAAGAATATGGACGGGCGGAAACCATGATGGTGGTTTCCTCAGAAAAGCTCCGTTATGAAGAACTGTATACAGAGCAGATCTGGACGGCGGCTGTCGACAACCGCGGGACCACATTTGAGGTGTCGCTGCTTGCCCAGATCCATGAATTTTTGAGAGAGCTGAGTGTCATGAGCCGGATGGCAGAGGAACAGGAAATTGTTCTTACCAGCCAGGAGCAGGAGCTGATACAGG
Organism: Candidatus Copromonas faecavium (nom. illeg.); assembly: GCA_018712915.1. Taxonomy (GTDB): domain Bacteria; phylum Bacillota; class Clostridia; order Lachnospirales; family Lachnospiraceae; genus Copromonas; species Copromonas faecavium. Next base: position 13,429 of record DVGC01000050.1, read on the forward strand.
AAGCGGCTGTTTCCTATTGTACGGCTCTGGGTGAGGCGAACATGGAGAGCTTCGGCCTGGATGAAAAAACGGCGGGGGAATTTTATACGGATTATCTTCTGGCACAGAAGCTGGTGGATCAGCTGACTCAGGGAGCCAATCTAGAAGTCAGTGACAGTGAGGCCCGGGTGATTACAGTGGATGAAATCCAGGTTTCCAGCGAAGAAACGGCCAATGAAGCGCTGACGGCCCTTTCTGCCGAGGACAGTGATTTTACTGCGGTGGCCAAGCAGTATTCAGAGTCTGAGGAAATCCAGACGCAGGTTTACAGAGGTCAGCGGGGGGCGGCTTATGAGGAGGCAGCCTTTAATCTGACTGCCGGGGAAGTCAGCGGAGTGGTGGAGGATGGGGGAACCTATTATATCATCCGCTGTGTCAGCGACTATGATGAGGCGGCAACCAAAGAGCGCAAGGAGCAGATGGTAAAACAGCGAAAAAACGAGGCTTTTTATCAGGCCTATGAAGACTACAAGACGCAGCTGCTTCTGGTGGGAGATGACGCTCTCTGGGAAGAACTGAGTATTTTGGAGTGTCCTGAGGTATCGGCAGATTTCTTTGCCGTCTATGAAACGGTGTTTTCCGGCAGCCAGGCCTGACGCTGCGAAAGTCCCCCTGAACGCTTTGCCGGCGAAGAAACCGGTCGCTTGACAGCGGCATGGTACCGGTGCAGACGGCTTCAGTTTCAGCGACAGCGACTGGGAAAAGACGTTTTGCAGACAATAAGAAAAGTCAGAAAATCAAGAATAGAAACAAATATTTTTCATGGACAGAAAAGAAAAGTCCTGCCGCCGTGCAGCCTGACGGGCCGCCGGAGACAGGACTTTTCATGTGATATACAGACTGCAGTTGTTTTCTGTTCCGTCTTTCGTTTTTTGGAAATTAATCCTCAAAGAAAACGGTGGTCAGCCGGTTCAGTGCATCCTGGTCACAGGCACCCATGGTTTCCATGGCCGAATGCATGGCCAGAAGGCCTACGCCCACATCGGCAGCCCGGACCGCCAGTTCACAGGAAGAAATGCTGCCCAGAGTGGATCCGCCCCGGATGTCCGAACGGTTGGAAAACTTCTTATACGGGATTTCATGATCCTGGCACAGCTGCTCCAGAACGCTGACGGCTGTGGAGTCGGTGGCATAGGACTGGGTGGAGGACATTTTGATGACAACGCCTTCGTTGATTCTTGCATGGTTTTTGGGATCATAGTTGTTGGGCTTGGAAGGATGGTAGGCATGTCCCACATCCATGGAAAGCAGGAAGCTTTCAAACATGGCGGTCAGATATTCTTCTCTTGTATATCCCAGAGACAGATAGAGTTTTTCCATAATCCGGTCAGCTGCGGAAGAGGCAGCTCCCTGTTTGGTGCGGCTTCCTACTTCTTCGTTGTCATAAAGGGCAATCAGGGAGATGGTGTCATCGTTTTTCCCGCAGCGTCCGGCGGTTAAGAGACCGGAAAGGCAGGCCTCCACGGATGTCAGGTTGTCCAGACGGGGAGAGGAATAAAATTCCTGATTCAGTCCCCAGCGGGCATCTTTCTCACAGTTATAAATATAAAGTTCATAATCCAGAATATCGCTGCGGCTCACCCCTGCTTCCTGCGCCAAAAGCCCCAGGAAAAAGTTTTCATCAGGTAAGCTGTCCCGGAAAGCGGCGATAATGGGGAGCATATCCGTCTGTTTGTTGGGCTCGGCATTCTTTTCTGATTCCCGTTTGATATGGTTGGCCAGGTTGGGAACCATCAGAAGGGGACGCTTGAAGTCAATGAGACGCTCTGTGGGATGGAAGGCATCCTGTCCTCTCAGGCAGATGCGGCCGGCAATGGATAGTGGCCGGTCAAACCAGGTCTGAAGAAGCATTCCGCCGTAGCATTCCACATTCAAAAGGCCGTAGCCGTCCTTTGTCATTTCCGGGGTCGGTTTGATTCTCAGGCAGGGCCAGTCGGTATGGGATGCGGCCATCCGGAATACGGGGGCCTTCTCTCCTTTTTTTGCATTTGCTCCAATGGAGAATGCGATCAGGCTGGAACCATAAAGGTTTACGTAATAGGAATTTCCAGGAGCTACGGACCAGGCCTCACCCAAAATCAGTTTTTGAAATCCCTGCTCTTTTAGCCTGCGCTCGCTTTCTGCAATGGCGTGGAATGGAGATACGCCGGCTTCCAGGAGTGTTTTCAGGGAATCCAGGGCTTTCGTGGTATCTTTCATATGTAATTCCTCCTTATAAAGAGTTTTTTAGAACCGTTTTGTACTTGTTGCTCCATGGCCTTTGACCACAGGATGCAGGATTGCTGCTCCGCAGGGGCTCGATTGCGCTGCGCTTCATCTCGCTCGCGTGCATTCGCCCGCTAGTCTCAGGCATATCCGGGTTTTTGTTCATGCGAGCATGGCGAAACTTTTCCAGGACCACAGGATACAGAATTACTGCTCCGCAGGGGCTCGATTGCGCTGCGCTTCATCTCGCTCGCGTGCATTCGCCCGCTTGCCTGAAACAGGTCCAGATTTCCATTCATGCAAGCATGATGGAAATCTTTCCCTGTCTCAGGCATCCCTGCTCATTGCTTCCCGAACATTATACCATTCAGATTGCATAATTTCCATAGTTGGTGTAAGATAGATAATAGACAAAATTTGCATGGAGGAGAGAAGATGACGGCGTGGAGGATTGAGGAACTCAAGGCCTTTACCGAGGGCCTGTTTCTTGGCAGTCTGTTTGACGGGTTCCTGGTTCGGGAGGTCTCGGTTGTGACGTATAACAGCTTTTCCATTGACGGGCGTGTGCGCCGGGGATATTACTCAGAAGAAGAGATGGAGCAGCGTGGGATCGGGGAGTTTTCCTCCTGGAATATGCTGAAGACGTTTTGTTTCTCCCTGATTAAGGGGAAACGGCTGCCGGAAAGTTTCCGGATTGTATTTTTACTGCCGCCGGAGCAGATGAAGGCCTTTGTCAGTGCCCACGGACCGGGAATTTCACCGGAGCAGGTGCAGGGACTTTATCTGAATGTCCAGTACGAAAAGCATGAGATGACCTGTGTGACCGGCCTGTCCATGAACCTGTTCACCATGGACCGGACCCTGGAGCAGGAATGGGATAACGCAGTTGGAAAATTCCTTCAGAAAAATGGAATTGCTGCTGCGGAAATTTGATAAAGATGGAGATTCTTTTCCATCATTTTCATACAAAAAACAGAAGAAATTTCATAATGATTATGATAAAATGAGCGAAAGCGAGCCAGCGGGAGCTTGCTCACGCATGGCGAGCGGCGAATGCGGGCCGCAGGCGGAGCCTGAGGCAAACCGGAGCGAAAGCGAGCCAGCGGGAGCTTGCTCACGTATGGCGAGCGGCGAATGCGGGCCGCAGGCGGAGCCTGAGGCAAACCGGAGCGAAAGCGGCTTACAGGCGAAGCCTGATGTGCGCAGACTTTGTCTGTGATATCAGAAGCGCAAAACAATGACGTGGGGAGAAAACAAGGAGGACCAGGATTCATGGAACAGATCAATATTCTTGTGGTAGACGATGAGAAGGAAATTGCGGACTTGGTGGAGATTTATCTTGTCAGTGACGGCTATCGGGTATTAAAGGCCAACAATGCCCAGGAGGGGCTGGAAATCCTGGAGAAAGAGGATGTCCATCTTGTACTTTTGGATATCATGATGCCGGGAATGGATGGTCTGGAAATGTGCCGGAAGATCCGGGAAACCAACAATATTCCGATTATTATGCTAAGTGCCAAATCAACGGATTTGGATAAGATTCTGGGGCTTGGCATGGGTGCCGATGATTACGTAGTGAAGCCTTTTAATCCTTTAGAGCTTACGGCCCGGGTGAAATCCCAGCTGCGCCGTTATACCCAGTTAAATCCCAACAGCGGTGCGTCGCAAAACGGGAAAAACGAGATTTCCATCCGGGGACTGACCATCAATAAAGACAATCACAAGGTGGTAGTTTACGGCGAGGAAATCAAGCTGACACCCATTGAATTCGATATTCTGTACCTTCTGGCCTCCAATCCGGGCCGGGTATTCAGCACCGACGAGATTTTTGAGAAGGTATGGAACGAAAAGGTATACGAGGCGAATAACACCGTGATGGTACATATCAGGCGTCTGAGAGGAAAGATGAAAGAGGATACCAGACAGAACAAGATTATTACCACGGTGTGGGGGGTAGGATATAAAATTGAAAAGTGATTTCAGCAGACGCTTTTACAGCAGGGTGATTGTCAACATGCTCTACAGCACGGTGATCGCCTGTCTGGTGGAAATTTTCCTGATCACCAATGTAGACATGGTGGTGAGCTTTCTGGAACAGAACGGAGAGTTCCCGGCGGTGGTTCGGATTTTCAGTATGGGGACAGCGACAACCATTCTTTACGTTATTATCGGCATTGGAATTTTTGCCCTGTCATTTCTGCTTCTTCAGAAGCGTTCTTTCAAATACATCGGCAAAATTGCGGCGGCCATCCAGAATATATCTGAGGGTGATTTGAATACTCAGATCGAGATTCAGGGGGATGACGAGTTTTCCGCTATGGCCTCCAATCTTAACCGGATGGAGGAGGACATCCGGGAATTGATGGATAAGGAACGGGAGTCAGAGCGGACAAAGAATGAGCTGATTACCAATGTGGCTCATGATCTGAGGACTCCGTTAACATCTATTATCGGATATCTGGAGCTTCTTTCAAAGGGGGGACCGGTGGAACCGGAGCTGCGTCAGAAATATATAGATATTGCCTATACAAAATCCAAGAGACTGGAAAAGCTGATTGAAGATTTGTTCGGCTTCACCAAGATGAGCTGCGGAAAGATTTCCATGAATGTGGGAAAAGTTGATATTGTCAAATTGCTGGGACAGCTGCTTGAGGAATTTTATCCCAGCTTCGCAGACCACCATCTGACCTATGAGCTTAAGAGCAATGTGCCGGCACAGATTATTACGGCAGACGGAAATCTTCTGGCCCGCCTGTTTGATAACCTGATCGGCAACGCCATCAAATACGGGGCAGAAGGAAAAAAGGTGCTGGTAAAGATTCTGGCGGAGAACGATGTGGTCACCATATCGGTTACCAATTACGGCTATGTGATTCCGGCAGAGGAGCTGCCTTTGATTTTTAATAAGTTTTACCGGGTGGAGCAGTCCCGTTCTTCCAGTACCGGAGGAACAGGGCTGGGGCTTGCCATTGCAAAAAATATTGTGGATATGCATGGCGGAACAATTTCCGTTACCAGCGATTTAAACGGAACGGTTTTTACGGTAAAGCTGAGAACAGATTTTGATGTCAGCAGGGAAAATTTCAGAGCAATAGGATGAAGCAGTTATGGGAAAATGGAAATGGACGATGTGGCTTGCCGCCGTGTTTGCGTTCTGCCTTTCGGAGACGGTTTTCGGAGCCGGATCACCGGTGAGCATGACGATTACACCGGTTTACGGGGACTGCGCCCAATATGGGGGAAGCGTTCCGCTGACGGTTCAACTTTACGGCCAGTCAGAGATGCCTTTTTCGGGAACGGTTCATGCACTGACGCTGGAAAGCAGCGGAGACGGCGGAGAAGAAACCTTTGAGTATGTCTGGCCGGTGCAGGTAAAGCCGGCGGAAACAAAGAAAATGGAGCTTTCGGTGCCCTTGGGGCAGAAAAGCAACCGGATTTACATGACTCTCCAGTCAGATTCCGGACAGGTGCTTTCGGAGGAAACCTTGAATTTCGATGTTTCCAGAGATATGGGACGGCTGTTTATCGGAACCCTGTCAGATCATCCGGAAAATCTTCAGTGGCTGGATGGAATTGGCCTGAATTACGGGATGGTGGAATCAGTTCTTCTGCCTCTCAGCGAGAAAAATCTGCCTTCCAGGGCACAGGGACTGGAACTTCTGGATGTATTGCTGATCAATGATTATGATGCCTCCCTTCTGTCAAAACAGCAGAGGGAGGCGGTTCTTTCCTGGGTGGAGCAGGGGGGAATCCTGCTTTTTGGCACCGGGGCGGACGGAGATGAATCCTTTGATGTGCTGGCAGGGGAGAAGGCCCATCTTGTTCCGGAGAAGTCCGGAATCCGTCAGGTGGATATGGGAGATGAGTATGCCAGGGAAAGACCGGGGGATGCTCTGCTTTCTTTATACTGCGCAGGACTGCAGATTCCAGAAGGAGAAAAGCGTCTGCAAACCGGCGATTTTTCCCTTTTGACCATGGTGCAGGAAAAAGAAGGATATTTTGGATTTTTTCCGGTGGATCTGGGAGAGCTTGCGGAGTTTGCCAGCGAGAATTCCTCCTATGGGCTTCGGCTTCTGACAGCACTTTTGGGTGAGGATGAAATTTATGATCTTTATTATTACGGTTCCTACAGCCAGGATACGGATTACTGGAATGCACAGAATCTGGTGACGGGAGGGAATGCGGACCGGATTCCCAATGTGGCGGCGTATACGATCGTGGTGATTCTTTACATTGGTCTTGCCGGTCCGGGGCTGTATCTGATTTTAAGGAAGCGCCAGCTGGGTCGGTATTACGGGCTGGCGGTGGTGATCACGTCTCTGGTTTCCTGCGGCGTAATTTATATGATGGGGACGGGAACCAGATTTACCAGAGAATTTTCCACCTATGCCTCAGTCCTGGATTTGGATGTTCATACAGCAGAGGAAACCACATATCTGAATATCAGAACGCCGGACAGCCGCAGCTTTTCCGTGTCTCTGGAGCCGGAGTATGAAGTACGGGCGCTGACAAGAAGCAGCCGGTATGATGAGGTTCCGGCTGCAGAATTTAAAGCCGGCAGCCGGCCGTCAACGAGCCTTTCTTTCGGAGAGGAAACGGTTATCCGGAGCACGGCCAACAAAGCGTTTGAATCACATTTTTTCCGTCTGGACCGTCAGGTGCAGATGGACGGAGACAGGGGACTCCGCTCTTCACTGGAGGTTTTCGACGGAAAGGTGTCCGGATATGTGGAGAATGGTTTTCCGTTTGCGCTGGAAAATGCGGCACTCTTTTTTTACGGTCAGGTGCTTCCCCTTGGCAGCCTGGAGCCGGGAGAGGTTCGGTGGCTTCAGGACGAAGAGCTTTTTGTATGGCCTGTGGGCATGCCTTATCTGGTGGCCGGTGATTTGGTGGAAGCTGACGGAACGGAAACGGATGATGAGAGTGAAGCCATTCGGACATCGGAGCGTTCTGGTTTTTATTCCTACTTTATCAACCGGTATTTTGGAACCTTCAGCACCCAGGCGAGGTTTTCCGCCTTTGGCCCTGCAGGCGGGCTCAGGGATAATCCTTCTCATGTGGGGCAGTCAGACGGCCTCGTGATTTATACGGCTGCACTGAATGTGTCCAATGAGAAAAATGGCCTGGTGTATGAAAACGGTCTGAAACTGAAACCGAGAATGACCACAGGAAGCGGCATGGCCTACGGAAATTCCATGATGATTTACGGGGACGAGCCGGTGACCGTCGAATACTTTTTCGGCGAGAATCTGGAAATAGAAAAGCTGGATTTTCTTCCTGTTTCCGATCGGTTTCTGGATGAACCTGATTATTCTTATATCCGCCGGTTTTCCGGGGAAACATCCTTTTATAATCAGGCAACGGAAGTCTGGGAACCGGTAAATCTGCAGCAGTGCTCCTTTTCAGCACAGGAGCTGTCCGATTACCTGACGCCCGAAGGAAGCCTTCTGGTTAAATATTCCGGAGGGGAGATAGGGACTTCCGGCATCAGCCAGGTGATCCCTCTGGTAATGGCGACAGGGAGGGAACGGTGATGTTAAAAATCAGAGGTTTGAAAAAGAAATTTAAAAATTTTCAGGCATTAAACGGGTTGGATATGGATGTGGAAGAGGGAGCTCTTTATGGCTTTATCGGTCCCAACGGTGCCGGGAAAACGACGGCTATCCGGATTATCACCGGCCTTCTGGATGCAGATGAAGGAACGGTAGAGATTGCAGGACGGGACGCTTTCCTTTATCGGGAACAGGTAAAAGAAAGCTTCGGCTATGTGCCGGATGAATTTGGCATGTATGATAATCTGAAGGTCAGCGAGTATATGGAATTTTTCGCCTCCTGCTATGGATTTTCCGGCCTTGTGGGACGGAAGCGGTGTCAGGAGTTTCTGGAACAGGTGAAGCTTTCGGATAAAGCGGATTTTTTCGTGGACAGCCTGTCCAGAGGAATGAAGCAGCGTCTGTGCCTGGCCAGAGCCATGATCCATGACCCTGGCCTTCTGGTACTGGACGAGCCTACCTCGGGCATGGATCCGCGGGCGCGGCTGGAGTTTAAGGAGCTCCTGAGGGAGCTGTGCGCGGAAGGAAAGACCATTCTGATCAGTTCCCATATTCTTTCAGAGCTGTCCCAGATGTGCACGGATATCGGCATTATCGACAGCGGCCGGATTGTGCTTTCCGGCAGCATGTCCGAGATTCTGCAGAAAGTCAATGACTCCAATCCCCTGAGAATACAGGTGTGCGAAGGAGAGGAGCGGGCACTTTCCCTTCTGGCTGAAGAAAAGAATGTCCGGACGGTATCGGTCAGCGGCAGAGAAATTGTGGTTGGATTTCACGGCAGAAAAGAGGAAGAAGCACGGCTTCTGAAAATGCTCATAGAGGCCGGAGTACAGGTCAGCGGCTTTTACAGAGACCAGGGCGACCTGGAAAGCCTTTTTATGGAAATGACCAATCAGGAGCGAGAGAAGGTGGTGTTATCCAGTGAAGAATAATCCTGTTTACAAAAGAGAAATGGCCGTGCGGGCCAGAAGCTTTCGGATTCCCCTTCTTTTGATGGTTTTTAACGGGATTCTGGCGGCTGCAGCCCTTCTGAATATGTATTCTTCCGTGGTTCAGGTAAAGGTTTCCAACAGGGTTCACTATGAGAGCTTCCTTCAGCTTTATGCTTTTGTGGCCACCCTGGAATTTCTGCTTCTGATGTTCATTATGCCGGCACTTACCTCCGGGGGAATCAGCGGGGAACGGGAGCGCCATACACTGGATCTGATGTTTACCACCAGGCTGACAGCGGCAGACATTGTCCTTGGCAAACTGGCATCCGCTTTAAGCCAGCTTCTTGTGATGGCATTTTCCAGTTTTCCCATCCTGCTTCTGACCTTTGTTTATGGCAGTATGGGATTTGAGGAACTGATTCTTCTGATGATTTGCTACGTAACAGCAGCGCTGTTTTGCGGAAGCCTGGGGATTTTTGCTTCAGCTTTTATGAAGCGGTCTACGTTTTCCAATGTATTTACCTATGGAACGCTTCTCGTGCTGGTGGCAGGTACCTATCTGTTAAACCAGTTTCTTTTAGGCGTATCTGAGATGGAGGTCAATTCCATGGTGATTCAGGCAGGAGAAAGCCGGCCGGTTCCAAATTCCGGATGGGCGGTGTATCTTCTTCTGCTTAATCCGGTGTCTATGTTTGCAGAGCTTCTGGAGCAGCAGATTGCCGGCGGTGGCGGACAGTTTGCCGTCCAGTATTTTCTGGGCGCAGAATCCGGGAATTTTGTGACAGAGCACTGGATCTGGGTCAGTGCAGCGATTCAGCTGATTTTTTCAGCCGGCTTTGTGAGGGGGGCCATCTGGTTTTTGGAACCTATTAAGAAAAAAAGAACATAGGAGCGGAATATGTTTTATATCGGATGTCATCTTTCCTGCGCCAAAGGATTTTTGGCCATGGAAAAGAATGCGGAAAAAATCGGCGCCACTACCTTCCAGTTTTTTACAAGGAATCCCAGAGGCGGAAACGCCAGGGCGCTGGATGAAAAAGACATTGCGGCTTTTCTGAAACGGAAGGAGGAGCTATCCTTGGGAACCCTGGTAGCCCACGCTCCCTATACGTTAAACGGCTGTTCTTCTGAGGAACGGGTGAGGGAGTTTGCCGTTCGGACCATGACGGATGATCTGGAACGGCTGGAGCATATACCCGGAAATTATTATAATTTCCATCCGGGAAGCCATGTGGGGCAGGGGACGGAAGAAGGGATCCTCCAGATTATCAGGATGCTGAACGGAATTTTAAAACCTGAGCTTCATACGACGGTGCTTTTAGAGACCATGGCGGGAAAAGGAAGTGAGGTAGGAGGAAGGTTTGAGGAGCTTCGGACCATTTTGGACGGGGTGGAATACTCTGAAAAGATGGGCGTGTGTCTGGACACCTGCCATGTGTGGGACGGAGGATACGACATCCGGGATCATCTGGATGAGGTTTTGGAGGAATTTGACCGGGTAATCGGGCTGTCCAGGCTGAAGGCTGTCCACTTAAATGACAGCCAGAATCCTCTGGGGGCGCGAAAAGACCGTCATGCCAGAATCGGTGAGGGGCATATTGGTCTTGAGGCCATGGAGCGGATCATCAATCACCCGGCGCTGCGGGAGCTGCCTTTCTGCCTGGAAACACCCAATGAGCTGGATGGATATGCAAGGGAGATTGCTCTTTTAAAGTCTCTGCGGAAAGAATCAAACAACTGACGGACATAAAATCAAGAACGGAGGCGAATGCGAATGGGAATTTTAAAAGTGGGAATGGGAGCGGCTAAAAGTGTGCTGGAAGATCAGTGGCGGGAGTATTTTTACTGCCCGTCCTTAAGCACGGATGTGCTTGTAAGGAAGGGAGAAAACAGAAGGTCTGACAGAAGCCAGAACCTGAAGGGAAGCTCCAATCTGATTTCCAACGGCTCCATCATAGCGGTCAATGAGGGCCAGTGTATGCTGATTGTGGACCAGGGAAAAGTAGCGGAGCTCTGCGCCGAGGCGGGAGAGTACGTATATGATCAGTCTGCAGAGCCCAGTATTTTCTATGGAAGCCTGAAAAAGGGGATTCTGGACAGCTTCCGCCAGTTTGGACGGCGGTTCTCCATGGGCGGTGATACAGGCCGGGATCAGAGAGTGTATTTTATCAATACCAAGGAAATCGTCGGCAACAAATACGGAACAGCCAATCCGGTTCCTTTCCGGATCGTGGATTCCAATATTGGTCTGGACATGGATATTTCCATTCGATGCCACGGGGAATATGCCTATCGGATCATGGATCCCATTCTGTTTTATAAGAATGTCTGCGGCAATGTGGAAACAGAATACCGCAGGGAGCAGATTGATTCCCAGTTAAAGAGTGAGCTTTTAACCGCTCTTCAGCCGGCCTTCGGAAAGATTTCTTCCATGGGAATCCGCTACAGTGCCCTTCCGTCCCATGCGGATGACCTGGCCAATGCTCTAAATGAGGTCCTTTCCGATCAGTGGGACGGCCAGTACGGCATTGAGGTCAGCTCCATCGGCATTAATTCCGTCAAAGCATCGGCAGAGGACGAAGCCATGATCAAGGAGCTGCAGAGAAATGCGGTGTTCCGTAATCCGGGAATGGCAGCGGCCCATCTGGTGGATGCGCAGGCGGAGGCGATGCAGGAGGCTGCAAAGAATAAAAATGCCGGTCCGTTTCTTGCATTTGCCGGCCTTGACATGGCATCAAAAGCGGGAGGAGCCAGTGCAGGGGATTTGTTTGCCATGGACGGGAACAATGGAGGGAGCGGCCTGAAACAGGGCTTTGCAGCGGCTCAGAAAAGAGATTCCTGGACCTGCTCCTGCGGTTCAGTTAATACAGGAAACTTCTGTCCCCAGTGCGGAAAGCCGAAGCCGGCACCTCAGACCTGGACCTGCTCCTGCGGTTCAGTCAATACAGGAAACTTCTGCCCCCAGTGCGGAAAGCCGAAGCCGACACCTCAGACCTGGACCTGTTCCTGCGGCGCAGTCAATACGGGAAATTTCTGTGCGCAGTGCGGGAAACCAAAGATGGAGAACGGACAGTAGGGACGGAGGCCGGACAGCAGACACCCACAAAAGGAGCAGGTGACATGGCTTTAATTACGTATAAATGCCCCAATTGCGGAGGCACTCTGACATTTCATCCGGAGCTGCAGAAATTCCAGTGTGAATACTGCTTATCGGAATTTACCGAGCAGGAAATGGACGAACTGAGCCTGGTATCCACGGAACAATCAGATGGTTCCTCCGACCAGGACGCGGGAACGCGGTCTGATTCTGCAAACCCGGACTTCTCTGACGGAGCTGTGCTGAGAAAGGAAGGAGACTCCGGGAAGGCGGAGGAAATGGCTTTCTATATATGCCCCAGCTGCGGAGCCCAGATTATTGCAGGCGAAACGACCGCAGCTACCTTCTGTTATTACTGCCACAGTCCTGTGGTACTTGAAGGAAGGCTTTCCGGGGAATTCCGGCCGGATTTCGTTCTTCCTTTCGTGATGGACAGAAAAAAAGCGGAGGAAATCTTTCTTAACTGGATTGAAAAAAAGAAATTTGTGCCAAAATCTTTTTTGGCCAGGGAGCAGATAGAGAAAATGACCGGTGTTTATTTCCCCTACCTGATTTACAGCTGTACGGTGGACGGGAATATTCGGGCCGAAGGAGAGCGGCAGAGAACCTGGACGGCGGGAAATATCCGGTATACGGAGCATAGGAAATACCAGCTGGAGCGGGGCGGCGAGCTGTATGTGAACCATGTGGCCAGAAACGCTCTGAAAAGGAATAACAGCACCCTGGTGGAAGGCGTCCTTCCTTTTGATATGGAAAAGATGGTGCCTTTCCAGCCGGAATATCTTTCCGGTTTCCAGGCGGAAAAACGGGATATGGACGAGAGCCTTTTTACACCGGAAGTGGAAGAAGAGGTTAAAAGCTATACGGTTCAGAATCTGATGAACAGTCTGGAGGCATACAGCCCGGTTCGTATTAAGGAAAGCAAAACCGTCATTCATGATGCCAAATGGCAGTACGCCCTTCTCCCTGTCTGGGTGCTGACATACCGGAGCAGGGACAAGGGAACCGTTTATTATTTTGCCATGAACGGACAGACCGGAAAGGTCTGCGGCAGGCTTCCGGTGGATAAAAGACGTCTGGGAATGCTGTTTCTGGCAGTCTTTCTGCCTGTCTTTTTGTTTCTGCTTGCGGGAGGATGGTTTTTATGAGAATCAGAAATGTCCTGACAGCTGTATTTTTGATGATGCTCATGCTGCAGGCTCCTTGCGTCAGTCTGGCGGCCGAGGAAGGTGCATCAGGGCAGCAGGAGACTCTGGTGTTTGATATGGCGGGGCTATTTACCGACGTGGAGCGGGAGGAACTGGAGGATGCAGCCTCTGCTCTTAGTGAAAGAATGGGAATGGAAGCGGCTGTTGCCACCGTAAACGATAATCCGGATACGGCACAGGTATATGCGGATCGGTTTTACCAGGATCAGAATCTGGGGACAGGAACGGATCACTCCGGCGTCATGCTTCTTCTTGATATGGATAACCGGGAAATTTATATCACCACTGAAGGCCGGATGCTGCGGTATCTGACGGACAGCCGTATCAAGGCGGTTCTGGATGACGTATACGTAAGGATGACCGAGGGAGAATACGGACAGGCCGCCATGGCATTTCTGGAAGATGTGGGAATCTGCTATGACAATGGCATTGCCGGTGATCAGTATCTTTATGACACAGAGACGGGAAGGGTGCGCCCATACCGTCACATTTCCTGGTATGAGGCTCTGATTGCATTCGTGATTGCAGCCGTCTGCGCCGGAGGTGCCGTTTTTGCCGTTATCCGGGAATACAGGATGGATAACGACAACGAAAGAATGGCGGCGAATTTTAAGCTTTCCTATCGGAAGGACAGTGCATTCCGGCCGGGAATTTCCATCCCGGAGGTACTCCTTGGGACTTACGTGACCCAGCAGGTCATTGCATCCACAAGAAACCGGAATACAGGATCAGGCGGAAGACGAAGCGGAGGCAGTCTGTCCGGAGGCGGCCGCACATCCACACATACATACAGAGGCCGCACCCATGGCGGCGGAGGAAGGAAGTTTTAATTATGGAAATCAGAACAGTAGGAATCGTCGGGCTTGGGGCCCTGGGCGTGATGTACGGAAACCGGCTGACGGAGTGCCTGGGACCGGAACAGGTATATTTTCTTGCAGATGAGGAGCGGGCTGCCAGATACCGCAGAGAAGGGGTTTTCTGCAACGGGAAGCCCTGCCATTTTTCCTATCGGACACCGGCAGATGCAGAAAAGCTGGATCTGATTGTGTTTGCGGTGAAGGCCACCGGGCTTTCAGAAGCCATTGAGACAGCAGCTCCTTTTGTGGGAGAAAAGACCCTGCTTCTTTCGGTTTTGAACGGAATTTCCAGCGAACGGATGCTGAAAGAACGGTTTGGGGCAGGAAATGTGCTTTATGCCTGTGTTCAGGGCATGGACGCAGGGAAAAAGGAAAATCAGGTTCATTACCAGAATATGGGATATATTTCCATTGGCCATGAGGATGGCAGGCGGGATGAAAAGCTTTTGGCAGTCATCAGCCTGTTTGAGCGGACCGGGCTGGAATACCGGGTTCCGGAGGATATTCTGCGGGAACAGTGGAACAAACTGATGTTAAATACCGGCGTCAATCAGGTAACGGCCATTTACGGCGGCACCTACAGTCTGGTACAGAAGGACGGGGAGGCCAGAACCATGATGATTGAGGCCATGAAAGAAGTCAGGAAAGTGGCTGAAAGCCAGGGAATTTCTCTGACGGATAAAGATATTGAGGGCTGGCTGACGCTTCTTTCCGGATTGGATCCCAACGGAAGAACTTCCATGTGCCAGGATGTGCTGGCGGGAAGAAAAACCGAGGTGGATCTGTTTTCCGGCACCATCCTTTCTCTTGCGAAGGCGGCCGGAATCCAGGTACCGGTCAATGAATACCTGTATGAGAAGATTCGGGATCTGGAAGATGGTTTTGACAGAAAAACAACGGGAGAAGGAGAGCAGACAGAATGAACATCATGGTGATTGACGGACAGGGCGGCAGAATGGGGAAAAGCATTGTGGAACAGATGAAAAAGAATTTCCCGGAGGATGAGATTATTGCCATCGGAACCAACAGCATTGCCACAGCGGCCATGCTGAAGGCAGGAGCCGATGCCGGAGCAACCGGAGAAAATCCAGCCATTGTGGGGAGCCGGACGGCAGATTTAATCATCGGCCCCATGGGAATCGTGATTGCCGATTCCCTGATGGGGGAGATTACGCCGAGGATGGCGGTGGCCATCGGACAGAGCGGGGCGAAGAAGCTTCTCCTTCCTGTCAACCGATGCCAGCATTATGTGGTGGGCTGCCGGGATCTGCCTTTGGGAGAATATGTAAGGATGGCTGTTGAGGAGGTCAGAAAAATCAAGGAAGAAGGCTTATAAGGCTCCGGCATCCAGATCTTCCTGATGGTAAATACGGCTCCATTCCATGGTCCCTTCGATTTTTTCTACCCTGCTCTGATTCATGCTGAGAAACCGGATTAGCTGGCTGCAGTCGACCCAGATCCCATCGAAACTGCCGCTGTTTCCGGCATTTTCCCGGATCTGAAGGCCAAAATGCAGATGGGGAGAAACTGCCTGGTCCGTATTTTCTTCCTCCCCGCCTCCGGTGCGGCCAAGGTATCCAATGACATCGCCGGCTGTCACACGGCTTCCGATATCAAGATTGCTCTGGTAGGGGTAGTTTTTCCGCAGATGGGCGTAGAGATAATACCGGCCGCTGTCCAGACTCCGGATACCTAACTGCCAGCCGTTTTCCCGGTTCCAGCTCATGGATTCGACCGTGCCGGATTCGACGGCGATGACGGGAGTTCCTTCCTGACCTGCCATGTCATGGCCCAGATGCCGTTCATTCCGCCCGCAGAGGCCTTTTGTGTCGAAATCATCGGAATCGGTGTAGGGAAAATCCATGGCAATGGGGGAAAATGCCTTTAAGCCGTATTTGGTGACCCAGACTTTCTCCAAAGGGGCTGGTATATCACTGCCGGAGCTGTCCGGCGTATCGTTGCCGGAGTTTCCCTGTGCATTTCCATCGGAACTGCCTGATGAACTGCTGCCTGTGATTTCCGGCGCATCCATTTCCTGGCGGAAATATCCTACCAGCCCGCCCAGGACGGCCTGATAGGTTTCCTTGTATTGGGAAAAGGAAACCGGATCGGAAACCAGTTCGTCCATGGCGGCTCCTGCTGACAGGGCTTTTGCCAGGGAATCCAGATCTTTCTGCTGGAACCTGGAAAAATCGCCGCCATATTCGGAGCCCAGGCAGGCCAGAAGATCAATCCAGGACAAATGAACTGGGGCCTGGCAGGAATTGATGTCCAGGCGGAACGCCTGCTCCATAACCCCAGAAGGGATGGAACAGGAGATCCAGGCGGCAGATGTTTCAGGGCCGGAATCCGGTGCTGTTTGCCGGGACATTGCTTTTGCAGACTGCCGTTCCTGGAGCCACAGGGCAATCAGCAGAACGAGAAGAAGAATGACCTGTACGGAAATAATCAGGACAGTTTTGGAAAGATGGATCTTTTGCATGGCAACACACTCCTTTGCTCCTCTATTTTATGATGGGAGAGAGCAGAATATGTCCACAGGCTGCCTGTTTGACAGCTTTAGGAGATCTCTGTGGTTCCATGCGATTTCTTTGCAGCTTTCTGAAAAATGTGGTAAAATGACCACAAAGCGGTTATTTTATTCGCGAATTTCGGCTTGTGTATTCAATGCACAAGCTTAGCGGCATGGAAATGCCGGAAAAGCCATAGTATGGTGAACATAGACAGATTAAAATGGAGGAGAAAATTGAAAATGAAAAAACTGGAGGATTACGTGATCAGCATTCCGGATTTTCCGGAGCCGGGGATTATTTTTAGGGATGTGACATCCATTCTTCAGGACCCGGATGGACTGAAACTGGCGGTAGATTCGCTGCTTTCCATGGTGAAAGGGCTGGATTTTGATGTAATTGTGGGAGCGGAGTCCAGAGGCTTCATTTTCGGAATGCCTGTGGCCTACGAAACGGGAAAGGCCTTTATTCTGGCAAGAAAACCTGGCAAGCTGCCCAGGGAAACGGTCTCGGCAGAATATGAGCTGGAATATGGTACTGGTTCCATTGAGATTCATAAGGATGCCATCCGGCCGGGCCAGAAAGCAGTGATTATTGATGATTTGATCGCTACCGGCGGAACAGCCAAGGCCATTGCCGGCCTGGTGGAGCAGCTGGGAGGGCAGGTAGTGAAACTTTGTTTTGTGATGGAGCTGGCCGGCCTGAAAGGAAGAGAACAGCTGGCGGGATATCAGGTGGAGTCAGCCATCCGGTACGAAGGCAAGTAAAAGAAAAGGGCGTTCCAGGCGAGGAGGTTCACGGCAGCCCTCCGCCTGTGAATGCCTTTTTCGATGCTTTTTAATTTCATCTTTGCTTCGTTTTCTATTTCAATTTTATCTTTGCTTCCAGTCCAGCAAAACGCTTTGCGGGATGGGTACCCGCGCGAAAAGGAATGCGATGCATTGAACTGAGAGTTCACTTTACAAAGAACATACGTTCGATTATAATGGAAACATCAGGAGGAATGGACGGATGAGGGAAATTATTTTTAAAATGGAACGGCCGGGCCTGGTGGAGGTCGGGCAGACCGTGGATGTCAGCGAATCGGTAACACCGGTCAATGTGAATTACATGATCGAACCTGCGGTGGCTATGTCCGGGCTTTTCAAGTTTACGGAGCGGCTGAAAAGCCGGAAGGGTGTTGTGAAGGAAATTATAGAAAATGACCGGGGGTTTTATGTAACCGTGGAATTTGACGAACCTGATATTCCGAAGCGGTAAAATTTCCGGCCTGACGGCTGTAAACCGGAAGGAGCAATGACGCTGGTTTCCAGCGGAAGCTGCCCTGCGCATTAATCTCTGGCAGTTTTGTGAAAAAGCAGAAGAAGGAGTCCGTAAGCCAGGCAGACAATCCCGGCCTGGGCCGCTGTCAGGAAAAAGGGATGCATTTTCTCAAATGGGGGAAGCTGTTCCGGAAACAGTCGGTAGATTGCGAGAGCCGTAAGAAGGCAGAATACCGGCTTGACAATGGCCTCCCAGACATTGGGGGAAAAGCCAACGGTTCTGGATAAGGCAGACAGATGGAGAAAGGCCAGAAGGATTTCTCCTGCCAGCATTCCCCAGAGCAGTGCCTGGATGCCGAAGCGGGGAATTCCCCAGTATACGAATCCGAGACGAAGCAGGAGAGAGCTCAGATTGTGAAGGAAGGTCAGCCGTGTTTTTCCAAGACCGTTCAGGATGCTGCCCGTCGTGGTGGCAAGATATAAAAAAGGACAGAGCCAGGCAAGGATGGTTATAAAGGAGCCGGCTTCCTGGCTGTGAAACACCTGTTGGCCCAGCCGTTCTCCAAACACGGTAAAAATTCCGATACACAGGATGCCCATGTAAAGGCTGTAGCGAAAGGCAGCGGAAATATTTCCTGCAATCCGTTCTGTGTTGCCTGAGGACTGATGCATGGCTACTGTAGGCAAAAGGAGCACAGCCAGAGAATTGACGATGGCGGATGGAAACATGATGAATGGCAGGGCCATTCCGGTGAGAACACCATACAGGCTGACGGCCTGGGAGTCTGTCAGACCGTATTGCCTGAGGCCGGAAGGAATCAGGACGGCTTCGGCGCTCTGGAGAAGGTTCAGCACCAGACGGTTTGCCATTAACGGCAGGGCAAGAGAAAAAACGGAAATCCCAAGGGTCAGAAGAGAAGGGGCCCGTTTCGCTTTCCGGCTTCGGCCGTTGGAAAAGAACAGCAGCCAGATAAGGAGCGTAAAAAGAGCGGAACCCACTTCTCCGGCTAAGAGGCCAAAAACGGCCAGACGGACGGTAAGAGCAGTTCCCTGTTCTCTGAAAATATCGGCGATGAGAAAAACGGTAAAAATCCGAATGGACTGTTCTGTAAGCTGGGCAAGGGCCGGGACCTGTACTTTCTGCTTCCCGTAAAACCAGCCGTTGATGCAGGCATGAAGAGAGGCACAGGGGAGGGCCAGACTGAAAAGCGGCAAAAGAGAGGCACAATCCGGCTGCAAAAGGACTGTTCCGGCAAGAAAATCTGAGAAATACGAGACGGCACCGCCAAACAGCACTGACAGGGAAAGGGAGAGCGCAATTCCTGCAAACAGGATCCTTTTTGCATGCTGAGGATGGGCAGCTGTCAGTCTGGATATGGCCGTCTGAATGGAACCGGCACAGAGGGAGAAACAGATGCCATATATGGGATAAATCATCTGATAAAGGCCAAGGCCTTCAGAGCCGATGATGCGGGACAGAAAAATCCGGTAAAAAAAGCCAAGGATTCTTGACAGAAAACCGGCAGCCGTCAGAAGAAGCGTACCTGCGATAAGGGTATGTTTTTTGAAAAAGTCGGTCATAGATGCCTCCGCGGCCTGCCTTTGGTTCATATATATGGGAAAGGAACGGGAAAAAATGAAATTTTTTCATCTTTCGGATCTGCATATCGGCTTAAAGCTGATGAATCGGGATCTTAAAGAAGATCAGGAATATGTTTTGGGACAGATCATTCATCTGGCGAAACAGGAGCAGCCGGACGGCATCGTGATTGCGGGAGATATTTACGATAAAGCGGTGCCTTCTGCCGAAGCAGTGGAGCTTTTTGACTGGTTTCTGAACGGGCTTACCGGAGCCGTTCCGGATGCGGATGTGATGCTTATCAGCGGAAATCATGACAGCGCTGCCAGAATTAACTGCTTTCGGAGCGTGCTTTCCAGGCAGAAAGTACATATGATTGGCCAGCCTCCCAGAACCGGCGGGGAGCATATTGAAAAGGTAGTCCGAAAGGACCGGTTTGGAACCGTTAATTTTTATCTGCTTCCTTTCGTCAGACCATCCATGGTCAGGCAGGCTGTGAATGCGGAGGAAAACAAAAGCCTGTCTTATGATGAGGCGATCCGGCGCCTGCTTGCCCGGGAAATGGTTGATCAGACCTGCAGGAATGTTCTGGTCAGCCATCAGTTTTATCTGCCGTCCGGCAAACCGGCTGAGGAAGTAGAGCGTTCGGATTCGGAAATCCGGACGGTTGAAAATATTGATCAGGTATCTGCTGAGGTTCTGGAGCCGTTCGATTATGCAGCCCTGGGTCACATTCACAAACCCATGAAAGTACGGGGAGAGTTTTGCCGCTACTGCGGAACTCCTCTGGCCTGCTCGGTCAGCGAGGCCGGACAGGAAAAAGCAGTCCTGCTGGTTGAGATGAAGGAGAAAGGGAATCTTTCTGTAAAAGCGCTTCCTTTAAAGCCTCTGCGGCAGGTTCAGGTGATACGGGGAGAATTGCTCCAGGTACTGAAACAGAGCTGCGAGGATTACGTCACGGTGATTCTTACAGACCGGACGGATTTGGATATTCTGGACATGCAGGACAGGCTGCGTCATGCATTCCCCTATCTGCTGGAGATCCGCAGGGAAACACAGGAAAAAGCAAATTTCGGGGCGGAGAGCCTGCCGCAGGTATCCTTGAGTCCTTTCCAGCTTTGCTGCGAGTTCCTAAAAGATGCGGATGAGAAGGAAAAAGAGATTCTGCAGGAGGTTATCAATACGGTTCTGGAGGAGGAGTTGGAATGAAGCCTTTACGATTGACGATGCAGGCCTTCGGTTCCTATGGAAAGCAGACGGTTGTGGATTTTGAGAGAATGAATCAGAAGCTGTTTCTGATTACGGGAGATACGGGAGCAGGGAAAACCACGATTTTTGATGCCATTGTGTTTGCTCTTTATGGAGAGGCAGGCTCCAGTCTGAACAGAAAAAGTGGAAGTGAGCTGCAGAGCCAGTTTGCCGATTTGTCCACAGAGCCCTTTGTGGAACTTGTTTTTTCCGAGGAGGACGGAGGAGAACAGAAGGAATACCGGGTTCGCCGGGTCCCCAGACATCTGCGGCCCCTTAAGCGCGGAACCGGTATCCGGGAGGAAAGTGAAACGGTATCTCTGACGATGCCGGATGGGACAGAATATCCCCCGAAAGAAACGGATCAGAAGCTGGTGGAACTGGTGGGCCTGACCAAGAGCCAGTTTATGCAGGTCACCATGATTGCCCAAGGGGAATTTATGGAGCTGCTTCGGGCAAAATCTGATGAAAAAAAGGTAATTTTTCGAAAACTGTTTCATACGGAAATTTATGAAAAAATTGTGGAAGAACTGGGCAAACGAAAGAAAGAAAAATCAAAGGAAACGGATCAGCTTCAGACAAAGTGCCGGCTGGAAATTTCCCATGTGATGATTCCTGGAGAGTATGGAAAGGCAGGGGAGCTTCTCGAACGGAAATCCAGGCTTCTTGAAGCTTCCAGGTTTTCGGTGGTGGAGGCAGAACAGTTCCTGAAGGAACTGGAGGAACTTTGCCAATGGTTCAAAGAACGGTATGGCCTGGCGGAAAAAGCATATCTGGATGCCAGCCTTCAATATCAGGCAAGGTATGAACAGTATACGGATGCCCGCCAGCTTTTGTCGAGATTTCAGGAGCTGGAAGAGGCAGACCGGGTACTGCAGGAATGGGAGAGCAGGAAGGAGGAGATGGAGCGCTCAGAGCGCCTTAGGAAGCTTTTGCAGACGGCTTATACGCTTCTTCCTTTGTGGCAGCGATATCAGGATGCACAAACAGTCTGGTCAGAAGCTGCATCCGGTCTTTCCAGGGAGCAGGAGCGCCTTCCGGGACTGTTGGAGGAATATGAAAATGTTCAGAAACAGGCCAATGCTGCCGGACAGCTCTGGGAAAAAGAAAATCAGACGTTTATTGAGGTTTCCAGTCGGGTAAAACAGGCTGAGAGCCTGTTTCAGAAAATTGATGAAGCGAAAAAACGGGAGGAAACCTGTAAAGAGGTGTGCCGCCAGACAGAACTGGAAGCAGCAAAGGCGAAGGAGCGGCAGAAAGAAGAGGAAGAACGGGAAAATTTCTGGCGCAGGCAGCAGGAAAAACAAAAGGATGCTCAGCTTCGACTGGAACGTTTAAACAGCCGGCTGGACCAGATGGAGCAGCTGGAAAAGGAACGAAACATGCTGGATGCGATGCAGAGGGAGATGAATTCCTGCAGACTGCAGGCAGAACGGACAAAAAAGGACTATCAGGAAGCCAGCACAGCCTATGAGGCAGGACGGGAAGCTTATGAAGCTGTTCGGCGGACATTTCTCAATCATCAGGCCGGAATCCTGGCAAAGGAGGAATTAAGGCCGGGACAACCCTGCCCGGTCTGTGGCTCCCTGGAACATCCGGCACCCTGCCGGCTGACAGAGGAGAATGAGGAAATCAGCCGGGATATGCTGGAAAAAGCAGAGCGCGAGGCCGGCGAGCTCCGTGCACGTCAGGAAAAGCTGGCAGCCAGGGCACATTCAGAAACGGTTTTATTTGAAGAACGAAAAGAGAAGCTGGGAATGAGGTGGGAAACATTCCGGGAGACATTTTGTATGGTTTTCCCGGAGGACGGGAAACCTGCTGATGGGCTGCCGGAAAGGAATTTACAGGACGTGCAGCGGCTGTTGGCAAAACGGCAGCAGGAGCTTTCAAAAGAAAAAGAGGCAGTTTCTGAGCAGGTAAAGCTGTGTCAGGAAGCGGAAGAGCAGCTGAAAAATGCAGAAAGCAGGAGAGAAAACCTGCAGGCAGAGGTCTCCCGTCTGGAGGAGCAGGTCCAGGCGGCCAGAGAAAGGCTTGCCGGTCTGACAGCGGCAGTTTCCGAGCTGGCAAATTCCAGAGAATTTATGACCAGAGAAGAGGCCGGAGAGGCCTATACAAAAGCCAGAGAGCGGCTCCGGAAAACGGAGAAAGAACGAAACAATGCGGAAACGCTTCTGCTTCAGATCCGTTCCCAGAAGGTCCAGTCAGAAACTCGGATTTCCAGATATCAGGAAGAGCTGCCGGCCTTTGAAAAGGAACGGGATCAGAGGAAGCAGGTGTATGAAGAGGCTCTGTATCAGGCAAAGATGTCTGAAGGGGAGTGGAAGGGGCTGACGGAACAATACGGTCCCGGGGAGGCGGAACATATCCGGGAAATGCTGGAAATCCAGTGGCGGGAAAGAGCCGCGGCGGAAAGCAGGAGAAATGCGGCCAAGGAGGCACTGAAAGGGAAGAAGCTGCCGGATATGGATGCGTTAAAGGCTGAAACAGAGAAGGCGAAGCTTCAGATGGAGGAAGCACGAAAGATATCCGGCAGCATCAAAGAAGAATACGGGATTAATCTTCGCGCATTTCGTTCTCTTGAACCCATGCTGGAGGAACGGGCCAGAGAAATGGAGGAGCTTGCAGCACTGGATTCTCTTTACAGCCGGCTTGCAGGAAATGTATCAGGCTCCAGAATGGATATGGAAACGTTTGTTCAGCGCTATTATCTGGAACGGATTCTTTATGCCGCCAACCGTCGGTTCTCTGCCATGTCTGCAGGACAGTTTGAGCTCAGGATGTGCGATCTGGAGCGGGCCGGTACGGGAAAAAACCGGGGATTGGATCTGATGGTGTATTCCATGGTAACGGGAAAGGAACGGGAAGTGAGGACTCTTTCCGGAGGGGAATCCTTTATGGCTGCATTGTCACTGGCTTTGGGAATGGCGGATCAGATAAAAGAAAGTGCGGCATCGGTCCATCTGGACGTCATGTTTATTGATGAGGGCTTCGGCTCCCTAGATGACAATGCCCGAGATAAGGCAGTGCACGTTTTGAAGGAAATGGCCGGAGATTCCAGAATGATAGGAATTATCTCCCATGTGACAGAATTAAAGCAGGAAATAGAGGACCAGCTGATTGTTACAAGAGATGCGGCTGGAAGCCATGTCCGATGGCAGATCAGCTGAAGGATCGAAAATTTTTCTTAATTCTCCTGCTTTTTGTTGAAATTCTTTTCGGCTTTCGTATATAATGTAGGATAGTCTCTGATAACAGAGACATAAATAAACAGTAGATGAGGCTTTTAACCTGTATTTACGGAAAGGCGGATTTATGAAGAAAGTCATTTATCTTGACAATGCAGCTACAACGAAGGTGCGTCCGGAGGTTGTGGAGGCAATGCTGCCGTTTTATACGGAGCATTATGGAAATCCATCTTCTGTGTACGAGTTTTCCAACCCGTGCAAAGAGGCAATGGCCCATACGAGAGAAGTGATTGCAAAATCACTGGGAGCAAAGGACAATGAGATTTACTTTACCGGCGGCGGCACAGAAGCAGATAACTGGGCTCTGACTGCGGCGGCTGAGGCCTATGCTTCCAAAGGAAAGCACATTATCACCACACAGATTGAACATCATGCAGTCCTTCATACGGGACAGTATCTGGAAAGCCGCGGCTTTGAAGTCACCTATCTTCCTGTGGATGAAACGGGAGTGGTGGATCTGGATGCCTTAAAGGCAGCGATTCGTCCGGATACCATTCTTATATCTGTGATGTTTGCCAATAATGAAATTGGTACTCTGGAACCCATCCGGGAAATTGGAGAAATCGCGAAGGAACACGGAATCATTTTCCATACAGATGCAGTTCAGGCATATTGCCATGAACCAATCAACGTGGATGAGTACCATATTGATATGCTGAGCGCCAGCGCTCATAAATTTAACGGACCCAAGGGTGTCGGTTTTCTGTATATCCGCAAAGGTCTGAAGCTTCGTTCCTTTATCCATGGAGGTGCTCAGGAACGCAAGCGCCGTGCCGGAACGGAAAACGTGCCGGGAATCGTTGGCATGGGAAAAGCTGTGGAGCTGGCTCAGGAAAAGATGGAAGAAAATAAGAAAAAGGAAACAGAGCTCAGGGATTATCTGATTGACCGGATTCTGGCTGAGGTTCCTTATACAAGACTCAACGGACACAGAACCAACCGGCTGTCCAACAATGCCAATTTTGCATTCCAGTTTATCGAGGGAGAATCTCTTTTAATCATGCTGGATATGGATGGGATCTGCGGTTCAAGCGGTTCTGCCTGCACTTCCGGCTCTCTGGATCCGTCTCATGTACTGCTGGCCATTGGCCTGCCCCATGAAATCGCCCATGGTTCACTCAGGCTGACGTTAAGTGATGAGACAACAAAAGAAGACATTGATTTTACAGTGGAAAGTGTGAAACGGATCGTAGAACGGCTTCGCTCCATGTCTCCGCTGTATGAGGATTTTGTAAGAAGCAGAGAAAAAGCGGAAATTCAGGCATAACGGAAGGGAAAACGTAAAACAGATATGCCTGGAAACCGGCACGAAAACATGGGACCGGGCTTACGACAGTTCCTCAATGGAAATGCAGGCGGTCCTGAAAAGGAAACGGAAGATGCCGGAATACGCAGCGTGAAAATTCAGATCGAAAAGAACAGGAGAAAAATAGATGTATTCAGAAAAAGTAATGGATCACTTCCAGAACCCGAGAAATGTGGGAGAAATAGAAAATGCCAGCGGAGTCGGCACCGTTGGAAATGCCAAGTGCGGCGATATCATGAGAATTTATCTTGATATTGATGATGAAAGCCATATCATCAGAGACTGCAAGTTTAAGACCTTTGGCTGCGGAGCGGCTGTGGCCACCAGCAGTATGGCCACCGAGCTGGTAAAAGGAAAAACCATTGAAGAAGCTATGCAGATTACCAATAAGGCTGTTATGGAAGCGCTGGACGGACTTCCTCCGGTGAAAGTTCACTGCTCCCTTCTGGCAGAGGAGGCGATTCATGCAGCTCTTTGGGACTACGCAGAAAAGCATCATATTCAGATCCCGGGTCTGGAAAAGCCAAAGTCCGATATCAGCGAACATGATGAGGATGAGGAATACTAGGACATGAGCAGGAAAGTCGTAGTGGGAATGTCAGGCGGCGTCGATTCTTCGGTCGCCGCCTTCCTGTTAAAGGAACAGGGATATGATGTGATCGGCGTGACCATGCAGATCTGGCAGGAAGAAAATCCCCAGGAGACGGAAGAGAACGGCGGCTGCTGCGGGTTAAGCGCAGTGGATGACGCCAGAAAGGTGGCCTGGAAGCTGGGAATCCCATATTATGTCATGAATTTTCGCCAGGAGTTTAAAGAAAGTGTCATGGACTATTTTGTGGATGAGTATTTAAGCGGCAGGACACCCAATCCCTGTATTGCATGCAACCGTTTTGTCAAATGGGAGGCGCTCCTGGAGCGGAGCCTGAAAATCGGGGCAGATTTTATTGCCACTGGTCATTATGCCAGGGTTGAACAGCTTCCCAACGGCCGGTTTGCGGTGCGGAACTCTGTGACGGCAGCGAAGGATCAGACTTATGCGCTTTATAATCTGACCCAGGAACAGCTTTCCAGGACGTTAATGCCGGTCGGGGCATATACGAAGGATGAGATCCGCAAAATTGCGGAGGAGATTGGACTTCCGGTGGCGAAGAAGAAGGACAGTATGGAAATCTGCTTTATTCCGGACAATGACTATGCCGGTTTTATTGAGCGGACCGCCGGTTCTGTTCCTGGAGAGGGAAATTTTGTGGATCGTCAGGGAAATATTCTGGGAAGGCATAAGGGAATTACCCATTATACGGTTGGACAGAGAAAAGGATTAAATCTTTCCATGGGACATCCGGTTTTTGTGACGGAGATCCGCCCGGAAACCAACGAGGTGGTCATCGGAGAAGGAGAAGATGTATTTTCCGACTATCTGGTTTGTGAAAAAGTCAACTGGATGGCAGTGGACGGACTTCATGGAAAGCCGCTGAAGGTTCGTGCCAAAATCCGTTACAGCCATGGCGGGGCTCCCTGTGAAATCAGAGAACTTCCGGATGGAAAAGTGGAATGCCGGTTTGAAACACCCCAGCGGGCGATCACACCCGGACAGGCGGTCGTTTTCTATCTTGGTGAATACGTGGCCGGGGGTGGTACTATTTTATGAAGCAGTATATGAGTATCTGCCTTTGCCGTTTTCCGGTATGGATGGCTTTTATGCTTCTTCTGGCGGGGATTCTGTCCGGATGCTCCTCCAAGTATGAAGCGGTAGAGATTGAGACGCTGGGAATAAGCAGAGCAGGTTCTGCAGCAGGAGAGGTTTCACAGTTTGGGCAGGAGCCGGAGCTGACCCTTGATCCGCAGGGAGCCGGACTGGCTTTCGCTGCGGCGGAACCGGAGTCTGCCGCAGCTTCAGAGGGTGAAGAGGCAGACGCTGCCCTGGAAGAGGGGGAGAATACAGCTGGAAATGGGGCGGAGATTCAAAACCGCTCAATGGAAACGGCGCTGGCGGAAAGCGCGGCAGAGAATGGAGACAGTCTGACGTATCAGGATGGCCTGGACAGAGAGGAAACAGAAACGGAGGTTCCGTCAAATGGCCACACAGTGGCCATCGACGCGGGGCATCAGGCCAAAGCCAATGCGGAAAAAGAGCCTATCGGTCCTTCCTCGTCAACCATGAAGGCAAAGATGCCGGAGGGAGGCGTTGGTACGGTTAGCGGAGTGGAGGAATATGAACTGACGCTCACGGTGGCGGAAAAGCTTCAGACGGAACTGGAAACGAAAGGCTATCAGGTGGTTATGATCCGGACGGGGCATGATGTAAATTTAAGCCATGCGGAGCGGTCGGCGATTGCCAATCAAAGCGGGGCGGAAATTCTTATCCGGCTTCACGCCAGTTCCATGGACAATTCCGGTATTTATGGGGCTTTGGCCATGTGCATGACCAGTCAGAATCCATATAATGCTCAGCTCCACGATCAAAGCTACCGCCTGTCCAAATTGATTGTGGATCAGATTTGCGGACTGACCGGTACGAAAAATCGCGGTGTTCAGGAGACGGACAACAATGGAGAAATCAACTGGAGCGAAATCCCGGTATCGGTGGTTAAGATGGGATTTCTTACCAATCCGGATGAGGATCTCTGGCTTCAGGACGGCAGCTATCAGGATAAAATCGTCACAGGAATTGTCAATGCAGTGGATACCTACTTTGCAGCAGATTCATCTTCCTGATGCGTGCAGATCCCGCATGGATTCCGACACAGAAACCTGTGTGATGGGATTTTGCGTTAAGTAAAATGCCAGGGATATGGTTTGCGGCTGCCTTCCGGCCTTGTATCCTGAAGAGAAAGGAAGAAACCGTCCCCTGCGGATTGACGGAAAAGCAAAAAGAAAAGAAAAAACAGAAAAAATTTCATTTTCCTACTACACAAAATGAAATTTTCATGTATAATAGAGAAGTCGGCGAAAACAGGAATTCATTTTATAAACAGCCGGCTTGTAAGGAGACGTAGCGAAGCGGTCGTAACGCGGCGCACTCGAAATGCGTTTGTCGGCTAATCCCCGGCACGAGGGTTCGAATCCCTCCGTCTCCGTTTGAATGAAGTCTGAAACAGCCTGCAGGCCAGTAACCTGCAGGCTGTTTTTGTCAGCGGTGATTTTCGCTGTACTTTCTGTTTACAGAGTCCCCAATCGCTGTCAGATTCCTGCGGAATTTGGGATGCATTGCGGTTTCCGTTTCCATTCCAATTTAGAACTGCTCCCGAATCTGACCATCGGTGGTGATAACGGTGACCTGCCAGGGGATCATTTTTCCGCTGGCTTCGAGGGCTTTCTTTACGGCCAGTTCCATCCCCCTGCAGCAGGGAACTTCCATGCGGACAACGGATATACTCTGGATATCATTTTGCCGCAAAATTTCTGCCAGCTTTTCCGAGTAATCGACGGAATCCAGTTTGGGACAGCCAACCAGAGTGATTCGGCCGCTTATGAAATCCTGATGGAAATTTCCATAGGCATATGCGGTACAGTCGGCGGCGATAAGCAGTCTGGCACCGTCAAAATAAGGCGCGCGCACAGGTGCTAATTTGATTTGAACGGGCCACTGACGAAGCTGGCTGGAGACAGGGGCGGGATTGAATGGCTGTTCCGCCATCCGGATGTCCAGAGCAGGTCCGGGCACCGTTTCCATCTGCTTCCTGGCAGCCATATGAGCCTGGACGGCCTCATGGTCATAGGGCGCTGCTTCCCGTTCTTCAAATGTGATGGCTCCGGTGGGACATGCAGGCAGGCAGTCACCAAGACCGTCACAATAATCGTCCCGCAGCAGGTGTGCCTTTCCGTTAACCATACCGATGGCACCTTCATGGCAGGCGTTGGCACAGGCACCGCAGCCATTGCATTTTTTCTCATCAATTGTAATAATTTTTCTAAGCATCTGATTTCTCCTTATGATATATTTTCAAAGCTTTTCGTATTGATTAAAAAACAGCAGACTTCCGACAGAAAACGTAAATCCCTGTCAATTTTGCAGGCATCCTTTTGGGGGATTCCTGCTACTCCGTTG
This sequence comes from Candidatus Copromonas faecavium (nom. illeg.), assembly GCA_018712915.1. Classification (GTDB taxonomy): domain Bacteria; phylum Bacillota; class Clostridia; order Lachnospirales; family Lachnospiraceae; genus Copromonas; species Copromonas faecavium. The sequence goes on from DVGC01000050.1 coordinate 42,517, forward strand.
GGAATGACATCCGGGAAAAAAGGGCAAATCTGCGGCAGTTCTTGACTTTCCAATGGCAGTATACTACAATCGAAACAGATTGTATGTTGTAATTACAACAAAAAGAAAGAAGGCCCATATGAGTCAGGAGCAGGTTTTTTGCTGCGCGTTGTTTCAGGGAATGAAGGAAAAAGAAGCTGAGAGTATTTTAAGCTGCTTGTCCGCCGTAAGAAGACGATATGAAAAGGGAAATGTTATTTTTTCAGCGGGTCATTGCGTCCGTTCGCTGGGGCTGGTGCAATCCGGGAGAGTAGAAATTGTTCGGGATGATTACTGGGGAAACCGTCAGGTTCTGGGCACGGCCGGGCCGGGAGAATTGTTCGGAGAGGCTTATGCATGCGTTGGAGAGGAACCATTGATGGTATCTGTACTGGCCTCTGAGACGAGTGAGATTCTTTTTCTTGAGGTTCGGCGGATTCTTTCGGTCTGTTCTCCTGCCTGTGAGTATCACAGCCGCCTGATCCGCAATCTTTTGGATATTATGGCACGAAAAAATCTGATGCTGACCAGAAAAATTGATCACATGGGGCAGCGGACCATCCGGGAAAAGGTAATGACCTATTTATCGTTTGAAGCGGAGCGGCAGAAAAAGACTTCTTTTCTGATTCCCTATAACCGGCAGCAGCTTGCCGATTATCTGGCGGTGGATCGGAGCGCTTTATCGGCAGAACTGTCCAGGATGCAGAAAGATGGAATGATTCAATATGATAAAAACAGATTTACCATAAAGCAGATTTGACAGAACGGAATTGCTGGCTGAAACGGGCAGGGGAAGCCGGATAATACAAAATAAAACTGTCTGAAATAAGGCAGGAAGAAATCACGTAAAGAGAAACAGGAAAGATTGAGACAGGGCAGGGAATAAACTCGGGGGATATGAGGAAGCCGCAGAGAATACGGAAGGGAAAGGTACGGTATGTCAAGAGAAGAAGACGAAAGAAGGGTGCGGCGGGAGCTGCGCCGAATGAAAAGGAGAAAGCAGGAGAGGGTCCGGCAGCTTCTGCTTACGGGATTGCTGGGAATCGCAGCGGTGATTGTCATTGCGGCGGCGATTATACTGGTAAAGGGACTGTTTTTTCAGGAACCTGTAGATCCGAGAACGGTTTCCGTACCGGAACATGTGACGGTATCTCTGCTGACGCCCAACCCCTATTCCAGGCCTCAGACACCTCTGGAACAGGTCAATGGAATTGTGGTTCACTATGTGGCCAATCCCTGTACGACAGCCAAGGAAAACAGAAATTATTTTGAGCAGCTGAAAAACCAGACGGGGGAGGATACCACATCCGTCAGCAGCCATTTTGTCATTGGTTTAGAGGGAGAAGTGGTCCAGTGTGTGCCGCTTTATGAAGTGGCTTATGCCTCCAACGATCGCAACAGCGACACGATTTCCATCGAATGCTGCCATCCGGACGAAACCGGAAAATTTTATGACAGTACATATCAGTCTTTGGTGAATCTGTGTGCTTATCTTTGCCGGGAATTCAATTTGGAGGCCGGTTCGGTGATTCGCCATTATGATGTAACCGGGAAAATCTGTCCCAAGTATTTTGTGGACAATCCGGATGCCTGGGAAACTTTCCATAAGGATGTGGAGGCAGCCATTCGCGCCATGAAATAAACGAAAAGACGGCAAATGCCGTCTAATCAGTCATCCAGCTTCAGGAATACAGGCCTGCGGTTTCTGTAAACGGTATAGTACCGGAAGCCGCAGGCTTTTAGTATGCTTTCTGCGCGGATAAATTCTTTTCCAATTTCTTCCGGCCGGTGTCCGTCTGAGCCCACCGTTAAAAGCTCACCGCCCAGTTCCCGGTAACGTCTTAAAATTTCTTCATGGGGATGGAGATGCCCTAGGCCGTATTTATATCCGGCCGTATTGCATTCCAGAGCCTTTCCGCGTGCAATCAGCAGTTTTAAAATTTCATCAATGATGTCCATATAGTCGGCCGGACGGTAATTCTTATTTTTATTCGGCCCATATCGGAGAATACAGTCCAGATGGGCCAGACTGTCGAAACAGTCCAGAACGCGAATCCGTTCCAGAGTGGATTCAAAATATCGGGAATAAGCTTCTTTTTCCGTTTTGCCTTCATAGTAGGCCCGGTCATAGATGTCATATCCGTCCGTAAAATGGCTGGAGCCCAAAATAAAATCCACAGGCAGGGAACGGACAAGCTCTGTAAGAGTTTCCTGTTCCCTGAGCATGAGCCCCAGCTCGATGCCTGTGCGGATCTGGATGATTCCCTGATATTTTTCTGAAAGCTTCCGGATTCCGGACAGATAGGACGGAATATCCAGGATATAATGAAGCCTGGACATGGATTCAGAACCTGGATCATGATGATCGGTGATACAGAATTTCTTCATGCCCAGATCTGCTGCCGCATCTGCCTGTGTTTCGGGCAGAGATCTGGAATCAGCAGAAAAGCTGGTATGAATATGAAAATCACAAAGCATATCGAATCCCCCTTCTGTTAGTTGGCGAATCCCTGTTCATGGGGAAGCAGGCCGGCATCCTGATAAAAACGTCTGGCGCCTGGATGAAGCTGAATCGGAAGCTGCTGGTACATGAAGCCGTCTTTTTCCATAAATCCCATGGAGGGATGATATTCCTTGAAGGATTCCCGTGCAGAATAAAGGGCGGATGTCAGCTTATAAACCAGCTCATCGTCCATGTCCGCACTGACACAGAGCAGGCACTTGGCACCGAATGTGGCTATATCCTTCGTCTGGTTCTCATAAGTTCCCGCCGGAATGATTTCCTGATAGTAAAAAGGATTTTCTTCCAGAATATTTTCCAGTTCTTCCTGGGTGTATTGCAGCAGGACGCAGGGGGCGGACGCAGCTAAATCGGCCAGACCGTTAATGGGAATTCCGGCAAATCCATAGATTACATCCAGCGTACCTTCCTGCACTTCTTTCGCCCCGGATCCCAGTCCGGCGTTGATAAATATAGAGTTTTCCGGCGTAATCCCCATGGACGAGAGGACAAGGGCAGCAGAAGTTTCGGTAGAAGAATTTTGCGGTCCTACGCCAATCCGTTTTCCATAAAGGTCATGAACATAGGAAAGCCCTGATGAAGAGCGGGCCATCCAGTTGGAAAGGCTGGGATAGATGGCGGCGATGACACGAAGCTCCTGAAATGGCTCCGGCTCAAAATCACCAAGGCCGTTTACCGCAGCATAAGCAGCGTCTCCACTTACCAGGCCCAGATCAATGTCCCCGGATCTCAGGGAGCGGATATTGGGTGCCGAGCCCTGTGAAGCGGAAACATTCAGTTCCACGTCCAAATCAGAGCTGTTGATCACCTGAGCAATGGCCCGGCCGGCCGGATACATGGTTCCGCCGCTGTCTGCCGTTCCGATGGCCAATACCCTGGGAGCATGTTCGGACGCGGGAGCTCTGGAGCTTAAGGCCCCATGGCAGCCGGAAAGCGGGGCGGCGGATAGAAGAAGCAGAACTGTAATTGTATATAGGGGTTTTGTATAAGTGAATTTCATTCTGATTTAACCTGTCCTGTCTTGGCGTCTGCGACGCTGATTTGCGGGTTCTGTCTGGATCAGAGCCTTCGCCTGTATTGTAGCAGAAACGGAGGGGAGATTCAATGTTGAAATTTATCAGGATAAACCCATTATTCCCTGAAACTTTTGAAATGGGAAGCGGAAAAGGGAAAATGGCAGAAACGTGATAAAAAGAAAACAGAAAAACGGACGAAGCTGCTGCCCGTCCGTTTTATTGCAGGCTCTTTGATCAGGAGCGGAATAATCCGCCGAACAAAGAAAGAAAGATAGGATTATATATGTCATCGATGATAACTGCAAAAGAGGGATAAAGTACCCATGCAATGTTATGCCATCCGTACTGATCCATCAGGGCTTTTTCGTTGGCAACCGCGTTAGAACCGGATCCGCAGCCCCAGCCGATATTGCCGGCTGTCATAACGGCCGCTCCGTAATCCCGCCCAAACATATTGAAGGATACGAAAATGCCGAAAAGGGCCATAAAAATACCCTGCGCAAGAAGAATGATACCCATCTGACCGGCAACCGGAGCCAGTGCAACAAAGTTTGTTGTCATCAGAACCAGGGCCAGATAAAGCTCCAGGAACATATGTTCAATGGCATCGATCTCAGGAGTATAAAACTTGATGTTGGCAGCTTCCATGACATTGCGTCCAATGGCGCCTGCAAACAGACAGCCGATAAATTTCGGCATTTCAATCATAGGAATGTTATCGAGAAGACAGTAAATCGGCATTCCCAGAGCAGCCAGCAGAAGAGCCAGCGCAAACATCATAATCATGTTGGTGTTGTTCAATTCCGGAACCTTGCCGGTTGCTGCTGCTTCAGGTTTATCGTTGGGATCAGATTTCAGGCTGTAATGGTGAATCAGAAAAGCAGCAACGGGTCCGCCGATTAAAGAACCCATGATATTTCCCATTGTTCCGGCCGCCACACCGATGGTGGTTGCATCCTGAGCGCCCCAGGATTCAAAGATCGGCCCGAAGGCGGAAGCTGTTCCAACGCCGCCGGACATGGAAGCGGAAGAGCACTGAAGAGCCAAAAGGGGATGAAGCCCGATAAGATTGCCCAGCGCCACGCCTAAAAGATTCTGGCAGGTAATTAAAAGACAAGCAGCCAGCGCAATCATAACACACAGTTTTCCGCCGGCATGTCTTAACATCTTGGCACTGAAACCGAAGCCTACACACAGGAAAAACAGGTTCTGGCACAGATCCTGCATCACAGTGGTGTTAAACGTGATGTTTACAATTCCCATGCCTCTGATAATGGAAATGATGATGGAAAAAATGATACCGGACACGACCGGTGCAGGGATTGCGTACTTCCTCAGGGGAGCGGAATGAGCTACAATGGCTCGTCCGGCAAAAATTACAATTGCCGCAAATCCCAGGGTACACAGATACTCAAACTGGAACGATGCGCTGGCGCCGTCGGCAGCAGGAGTGTATGTACCAAAGTAGCTGATAATACTTTCCATAAAGACATCCTCCGTTTCCTTTATACTTGTTTTAGAAGTATAAAAATATTCTAAATAAAGTGTAAAGAAACCGCAAAGAAAAGTCAATTTATGTAAGTATTTAACAGGCTTTTGTAGGTTTAGTAGTTAAGAAATCGCAAATATTTATGGGTGAAGCGCTGAAATCTTACTGCAGCGGTATTTGATGGACGGCCGGCCTCCGGTTTTGTAGTCAATGGTGCTGACCAGTTCTCCCGTATCTACCATGTAGTTCATATATCTTCGAATGGTAATTCTTGACAGATGGATTTGCTCGGCAATCTGTTCGCTGGTAAAAAACTCATCCGGATGGAGCCGCAGAAAATCCCGCAGCAGATTTAAGGTCGCTTCGTTTAATCCCTTGCTGAGGCTGGGTTTGGCTTCTCCCGGATGCTCCGGATGAGAGAGAAGCCGGTCAATGGCATTTTGATCCAGGCTGCCCCGGGCGTTTTTTAAATACTCCCTGGTTTCGGAAAATTTATCCAGAGCTGCTTTAAAACGGGTATATTCAAATGGTTTTACCAGGTAGTCCGTTACGCCCCGGTTCAGCAGAGCACGTACAATGTCAGTATCATTGGCAGAGGTTACCATAATAATCGCAGGAGTCAGGCCCATGCCGTGAAGGGCATCAATGAAGGCATCTCCGTTCATGGATGGAGTATAATAATCCAGTATAATCAAATCGGCCTGCGTTTTCTTTAAATACTCCAGTGCCTCCATCCCGTTTTTAAATACCTGGTCCACTTTAAATAAGGGGGTTACTTCAACATATTGTTTGTTGATCGAGGCCACCATCGGATCGTCCTCAATGATAATTACATGGTACATTCCCCATTCTCCTTTCGTGCAAATGTGAGGGTAAAACAGGTCCCTTCTCCGGTTTCTGTATCTATGGAAATTTCTCCTCCGTACTGTTGGATCAGCTGATGGATCAGGTACAGGCCGGTGCCCCGGTTTTCTCCTTTTGAGGAAACGCCTTTCTCATAGATATGCTCCAGAAGTTCTTTTGGAATGCCGTTTCCTGTATCCTCGCAGGTAATGATATTGCAGTCATCCGTACAATAAATTCCAAAATGGATTTCTTTTATCCGGTCATGGCAGGAAACAAGCTCCTCAATGGCATTTTCCAGAAGGTTTCCCACAATGGTAATACAGTCAGCAGCAGGAAGCAGCAGCTCTTTTTCCGTGCACCGGCTGTCCGGATTAACAGAAAGAAGAATTTCCAGTTCGGCCGCATGCATCATTTTTCCGATTACCAGGGCACAGATGGGCGAACAGCGAATGCAGTCGGCCGTCTGCCTTATGGACTGACTGGTAACCAGGTTGCTGTTGACGATAAACGTAATAGCTGCCTGAGTCTGACCGGTCTGCAGATAGCCCAGAATAATATGAAGCTTGTTTAAAAATTCATGGTTGAAAGCCCGCAGGGTATCCAGCATGGATCTGGCGCCGGAAAGCTCGTCTATCATGGCGTTTACTTCCGTCCGGTCATTTAAGACAGTCAGAACACCCTGAACCGTTCCGCTATTCTCAATGGGGATCTCACTGACAAGGAGATGCCGCTCCCCTACTGTATGGGATTTGTGGTAGGAGGAGGCACCGTATTCCAGAACAGAAGAAACCAGACTTCCCGGGAAGATGGTCTTCAGCGGTTTTCCTGACAGGGTGCCGCTCCCGGAAAAGAAAGTTCTGGCTGCCTGGTTGGCGAATACGATGGTGCCGTTCCGGTCGGAGGCAATGAGACCCTCTTCCATGGCATTGAGCACCGTGTCCTGCTGGATATATAAGTCAAGAAGCTCCATAGGATGATGACCCATCAGGGAGGAACGCAGGGCCCGGATGATGGCGTGGGTCAGTGCCAGACTGACCAAAAGCATGATCATGCCTACAAAAAAGTAGGAGAGGACAAAGGCCTGTGCCTGCCTGGAAATGTAATCGGTGAAAACGGAAGCAGTAACATAACCGATGATATCGCCTGCTTCGTTGCGGATCGAATGAAAGGCGCGCCGCTGGCTGCCGTAAGTGCCGTAGCCTACCGTAATATAAGGAGGACTGCCGGCAAGAATGGCGGCTTCTTCACCGTCAAGATAGGTTTCTCCTGTTTCATGACGATCCGTGTGATAAAAACGCAGGCCGTCGGTGTTGTAGACGGCGATGACACTGATGTCGGAAAAGGTATCAGACAGGGAATCCAGCTCTTTTATAGTGGAATCGTCCGGATAACCGATTTCCAGCATGGAGACGATCTGATCCATGGAAGCAATATAAGAAGCAATGGAGCTTAAATTCCGATCGATGTCCTGTCGCTGCCGGCTCAGATTAAAGGTCAGGGTTATACTTAAAGAGAGAAGAAGCAAAAGAGCGCACAGGGAGAAAAAGCTGATGAAAAGCTGCTTCTCCAGAGAAAGCTTTTTCAGTTTTTCTATCATTTGTCGAACCTCCCGGACGGCCGCCGGCCGGCTCCGGAAAGAAGGACCTTGGGAGTTGGGCTGCGGCTGTTAATATGGTCATGATATCGGGGCGAGAGGGCCATGAATCCGGTCTGTCCCAATAAGTTGTCCTTAGTATAATGAAAAAAGAGAAAACATGCAAGAAAAAATATGTTGGCAAATTTCGGAGACAAATTTGGAAAAAAGACTTGCTATTTCCGTAGGAATTATGTACAATACCAAATAGGTTGATTAATATTTAACAATCATATATTTTAGGAGGAAAGAAACATGGCAGTTAAAGTTGCGATTAACGGTTTCGGCCGTATCGGCCGTCTTGCGTTCAGACAGATGTTTGGAGCTGAGGGCTTTGAGATTGTTGCGATTAATGATTTAACTTCTCCGGAGATGCTGGCTCATCTGTTAAAGTATGATTCCACTCAGGGCAGATACGCTCTTGCAGATACGGTTTCTTACAGCGAGGATTCCATTACGGTTGATGGAAAGGAAATCAAAATCTATGCCAAGGCCAATGCGGCAGAGCTTCCGTGGGGCGAGCTTGGTGTAGACGTTGTTCTTGAGTGCACCGGTTTCTACACATCCAAGGCCAAGGCTCAGGCACATATCGATGCAGGTGCAAAGCACGTGATTATTTCCGCTCCGGCTGGAAACGATCTTCCCACCATCGTTTACAATGTAAACCACGAGATGTTAAGCAAGGATGACCACATTATTTCTGCGGCTTCCTGCACCACCAACTGCCTTGCTCCGATGGCAAAGGCTCTGAACGATGCATTCCCGATTCAGACTGGTATCATGTGCACGATTCATGCATATACCGGTGACCAGATGACTCTGGATGGCCCGCAGAGAAAGGGCGACAAGAGAAGAAGCCGCGCTGCAGCCATCAATATCGTTCCCAACAGCACCGGCGCTGCCAAGGCTATTGGTCTTGTTATTCCGGAATTAAACGGCAAGTTAATCGGCGCTGCACAGCGTGTTCCCACACCCACCGGCTCTACCACAATTCTGACAGCCGTTGTAAAGGGACAGCCCACCAAGGAGTCCATCAATGCAGCAATGAAGGCAGCTTCCAACGAGTCCTTCGGCTACAACACCGACGAGATCGTATCCAGCGATATCGTAGGAATGAAATATGGTTCCTTATTCGATGCAACCCAGACCATGGTTCTTCCCATCGACGAGAACACAGCGGAAGTTCAGGTGGTATCCTGGTATGACAATGAGAACTCCTACACCAGCCAGATGGTTCGTACCATCAAGCACTTCGGAAAGCTTCTCAGCGAATAATTCAGAGCTTCGACCATGATAATCGGAGGTCCGGTCTTATGGGGCCGGACCTCTTTTTTACCGGAAATCATTCCGGAATTCTGTCAGCAGGAGGAATGATATATGTCATTAAATAAAAAGTCTGTGGATGATATTCATGTAAAAGGACTGCGGGTCCTGGTGCGCTGTGATTTCAACGTACCTTTAAAGGATGGAAAAATTACGGATGAGAACCGTCTGGTAGCTGCTCTTCCCACAATTAAAAAGCTGATTCAGGACGGCGGAAAGGTAATTCTCTGCTCTCATCTTGGAAAACCGAAGGGAGAACCCAAGCCGGAGCTTTCCCTGGCACCGGTAGCTGTAAGACTTTCCGAGCTTCTTGGTCAGGAAGTAAAATTTGCGGCTGACCCCGAGGTGGTGGGCCCCAACGCAAAGGCTGCTGTTGCGGCCATGAAGGACGGAGATGTGGTCCTTCTGGAAAATACCAGGTATCGTGCGGAGGAGACAAAGAATGGTGAGGCCTTCAGCAAGGATCTGGCATCTCTTTGTGATGTATTTGTAGACGATGCATTCGGTACGGCTCACCGGGCGCACTGCTCCAATGTCGGCGTAACCCAGTTTGTGAAGACTTCCGTTGTGGGATACCTGATGGAAAAGGAGATTGATTTCCTTGGAAAGGCCGTAGAAAATCCGGTAAGACCGTTTGTGGCCATCCTGGGCGGCGCCAAAGTGGCAGATAAACTAAACGTAATCGCAAATCTGCTGGAAAAGTGCGATACGCTGGTGATCGGAGGAGGTATGGCCTATACCTTCTTAAAGGCACAGGGAAAGGAAATCGGAAAATCTCTGGTGGATGATTCCAAGGTGGACTACTGCAAAGAGATGATCGAGAAAGCAAAATCCCTTGGCAAAGAGCTGCTGCTTCCGGTTGATACGGCCATTGTTTCCGAGTTCCCCAATCCCATTGATGCTCCGGTTGAGGTGGAGTATGTATCCGTTGATTCCATCCCCACAGATAAGCTGGGCGTAGACATCGGACCGGAAACCTGCAGGCTGTATTCTGAGGCGGTAAAGAACGCAAAGACCGTTGTATGGAACGGCCCGATGGGAATTTTTGAGAATCCGACTCTGGCTAAGGGAACCATTGCAGTTGCCGAGGCGCTTGCAGAAACAGACGCTACAACCGTAATCGGAGGCGGAGATTCCGCAGCGGCTGTGAACCAGCTGGGATTTGGCGATAAGATGACCCATATTTCCACCGGCGGCGGAGCTTCCCTGGAGTTCTTAGAGGGCAAGGAGCTTCCCGGCGTGGCTGCGGCCAACGACAGAGACTAGGGTGAACCTGACAAAACAGAAGAACTGGCATAAATAAAACCGGACAGGAGCAAAAGCCGGCAAAAGAGAAGGCCGGCAGAAGTTTTAAAACGATAAGAATTAAGAAAGAAACAAGAAAGAAACTCCATCGGGCCGGCGCTGCCGGCCCGGAACTAAGATGCATGAGGTGACAGATATGTCAAGAAGAAAGATTATTGCTGGCAACTGGAAAATGAACATGACTCCTTCGGAGGCAGTTGCCCTGGCAGAGACTTTAAAGCCTCTGGTAAAAACGGATGAGGCGGACGTGGTTTTCTGTGTTCCGGCCATTGACCTGATTCCTGTAATGGAAGCGGTAAAGGGAACCAACATTGAGGTTGGAGCCGAGAATATGTATTACGAGGAAAAGGGCGCGTTTACGGGAGAGATTTCTCCTGCCATGCTGACGGATGCCGGCGTAAAGTACGTGATCATCGGTCATTCCGAGCGCAGAGAGTATTTTGCTGAGACAGATGAGACGGTCAATAAAAAAGTTCTCAAGGCCTTTGAGCATGGTCTGACCCCGATTATCTGCTGCGGCGAGAGCCTGACTCAGAGAGAGCAGGGAATTACTCTGGACTGGATCCGGATGCAGGTTAAGATTGCGTTCCAGAATGTAACGGCAGATCAGGCAAAGAAAGCAGTCATCGCCTATGAGCCTATCTGGGCCATCGGAACAGGAAAGACGGCGACAACGGAACAGGCCGAGGAGGTCTGCGCTGCCATCCGTGCCTGCATCGGTGAGATCTATGACGAAGCGACAAAGGAGGCCATCCGGATTCAGTACGGCGGTTCCGTCAATGCGGCAAATGCGGCCGAGCTGTTTGCACAGCCGGATATTGACGGCGGCCTGGTAGGAGGAGCTTCCCTGAAGGCAGATTTCGGAAAGATCGTAAACTATAAATAGTGGTTCCGTATGAAATAACTTTGCCTTTAAGCAGCTTTGTATTTAAATAGCTCTGTACTTAAAAACACCCTTTCTTCTGCACCGTGAAAGAAGCAGAAGGAGCGGTGTTTTTATTTTAAGCTCTGGCAGAAAAACTCCTGCCGCATGGGCAGTATAAAATTCCTGTTTCAAGTCTTGACGGGATCGGGGCGGGATGTTACAGTAAAGAAATACAGCACAGTCAGCGAAGCTGTTGTGTGACCTCTACAACGGGAGAAATGGGGAGTGCTATGAAAAGGACAGGGCTTGTGGCAGACAGTCACAGCGGGATAGAGCAGCGTGAGGCAGACCGGCTGGGGGTTCGGATTCTTCCGATGCCCTTTTACGTTGACGGCGCCTGCTGCTATGAGGGAGTAACCTTAAGCCGGGAGGAGTTTTTCAAACGTCTTTCGGCAGGAGCAATGGTGACCACTTCCCAGCCGTCACCGGCGGAGGTGTTAAAATGCTGGGACCAGGCACTGGAGGAATATGAAGAGATACTTTACATGCCGATCAGCAGCGGGCTCAGCGGTGCCTGCGCCACTGCTCAGGCTCTGGCAGCAGAAGAACCTTATGCGGGACGTGTCTTTGTGGTGGATCATGGCCAGGTGGCCACGCCTCTTCATCAGATGCTCCTGGATGCCCTGAATATGATAGAAAGGGGATATTCTGCCGGAAAAATTCGGGAAATCCTTGAGAAGGGCCGAGAGAGAATGGTTATTTTCATCGCAGTTCAGACCCTGGAATACCTGAAAAGAGGCGGACGGATTACGCCGGCGGCGGCAGCCTTCGGAACGGCTCTGCAGATTAAACCGGTTTTGAAGCTGGAGGTCGGAAAGCTGGATTCCTATAAAAAATGCCATGGGTATATGCGGGCCAGAAGAGCAGCCATTGATGCCATGAAGCAGGCTGTGGATACCCGGTTTAAAGCTGCCTGCGAAGCAAATGCCCTCCGGCTGTTTGCAGCTTCCAGCGGAACGCCGGCGGAAACAGAGGACTGGATCCGGGAGATTGGGGAGGCATTCCCGGGAATGGAGCTGATGTGTGACCCACTGTCCATGGGAATTTCCTGCCATACCGGGCCGGGAGCACTGGGAATCGGATGCTCGGTGGATCCGGAATTTCAGGAAGAATAGAAGTGCAGGGAAAAAGAAAAGAGATATGGAGGAAAACAGATGGGCGGGATTCCGGAATTTTTGACGGAAAAACTGAAGAAGCAGTATGGCGAAGAAGGATACTCCAGAATCCTGGCCGGTTATGAGGCAAAACGGCCGGTTACCTGCCGGATCAATCCTTTAAGAACAGACAGAGAGACGGCCGACCAGGCGTTTCGGGATGCAGGTATTTCATATTTGCCGGTGCCATGGTATGAAGATGCGCGGATCATTCAGAACGCAAGGGAGAAGCAGCTTCAGGAGATGGAGCTTTACCAGTCCGGAGGCATCTATCTTCAGAGCCTGTCCTCCATGCTGCCGCCTCTGATCCTTGGCCCGGCAGCCGGAGAGGCGGTTCTTGATATGGCTGCGGCTCCCGGAGGGAAAACCACCCAGATGGCTGCCTTAACCGGCGGCCGGGCTCAGATCACAGCCTGTGAAAAAAACAAGGTGAGGGCGGAGCGGCTGGGATTTAATCTAAACCGGCAGGGAGCCGCAGGTGTTTATGTCATGGTGGAGGATGCCAGACGCCTGGATGATCTGTTTTCTTTTGACCGGATTTTACTGGATGCTCCCTGCAGCGGAAGCGGAACGCTGAGGCTTTTAAACGGGGAATTACGGACCGAATTTTCAAAAGAGCTTCTGGTACGTTCGGTGCGGACACAGGAGCAGCTGTTAAAAAAGGCCATGAAACTTTTAAAGCCCGGTCATGAGATGGTATATTCCACCTGTTCCATCTTAAAAGAGGAAAATGAAGAGCTGCTTTTCCGTGTCCTTCCGGGATGTGGGGGCCAGGTGGTGCCGGTGGAAGAAGAATGGGCAGAAAAGCTGCCTCTTTTGCCGTCACAAATCCCGGGAACTCTTGTGGTTGCTCCGGATGAATTGTTTGAGGGCTTTTTTGTTGCAAGGATCCGAAAGAAGGCCGGCTGATAGCAGAGAAGCTGATACTGAAGAAGTAGGTGTCGGAGAAGCTGATACTGGAGAAGCAGATGCCGGAGAAGTTGATACCAGAGAAGCAGGTGTCAGGGAAGTTGGTATCAGAGGCGGGGAAGCCGGCGATGGCCGAACAGGTTTTTGATGACAAGGTGCCGGTCATGATTTTCAGAATCAGACGGCCGGGCGCCTGTATTTGGGTGATGATGCAAAAAGAAAAGGAGAGTGCTTTTATGGAATACCGCAGATTTGAAAACACCATTGTTGCCAGAATAGACAAGGGGGAGGACATGTTTGAAAAATTAAAACGGATTGCCGTTCTTGAAGACATCAAACTGGCAGAGGTGGGAGGACTGGGAACCTTCAGCCATATGAACGTCGGCGTTTACGATTTGGAAGAACGCCGCTTCAAAGGAAATGATTTTGACGGCATGTTTGAGATTGTGTCTCTGACCGGAACCATCAATACCATGAACGGCGAGTATTACGCCCATCTTCATGCATCAGCAGCGGATGCAGAGGGCCATGTGTTCGGCGGCCATTTAAGCGAAGGTACGGTGGGAGCTACCATGGAGCTGGTGATCCGAATTATCGAAGGAGTTGTGGACCGGGAAAAGGACGAAAAAACAGGTCTGAATATTTTCAAATTTTCATAGAAAGAACAACTGGCCGGAGCGCGTGAAAACGAGGCTCCGGCTTCTTGACAACGGGTGGGCTTCACGATATAATACATTGAATGTAAGAAAAAGGGACGGATCCGGACGATGGAACAGGTCCCGATAGAAAGAAAGGTAAGACGTCATGGCAGATAAGAAGCATATTTTAACTTATGCAGGACTGAAAAAATATGAGGATGAGCTTCAGGATTTAAAGGTAAACCGCCGGAGAGAAATTGCCCAGAAAATCAAGGAGGCAAGAGAACAGGGCGACTTATCGGAGAATGCGGAGTATGATGCAGCCAAGGATGAGCAGCGCGATATTGAAGCGAGAATTGAGGAACTGGAAAAACTTTTAAAGAACGCTGAGGTCGTGGTTGAGGATGAAATTAACCTGGATAAAATCAACATCGGCTGTGTGGTCCGGGTTTATGATATGGAATTTGACGAGGAGATGGAGTTTAAGCTGGTTGGTTCCACTGAGGCCAACAGCCTCCAGAATAAGATTTCCAATGAATCTCCGGTAGGCCATGCCCTGATCGGAAAGAAGGTTGGAGATGTGGTTGAGGTAGAAACTCAGGCCGGAATCATTCAGTACAAGGTTTTAGATATTAAGAGAGTAGATTAAGCAGAAACGAGGGAGAAGACAGTGGCAGAGCAGCAGAATCAGAATAAGAAGGCGAATGCGCAGGAGCCGGATCTGCACCAGCTTTTAAAGGTACGCAGAGAGAAACTGGCCGAACTTCAGGCAGAGGGAAAGGATCCGTTCCGTATTACCAAGTACGATGTAACCGTTCACAGCACGGATGTGAAGGAGCAGTATGCAGAATATGAGGGAAAAGAAGTGACCATTGCCGGACGTATGATGTCCAAGCGGGTGATGGGAAAGGCTTCTTTCTGCGATGTTCAGGATTTGAAAGGAACCATCCAGTGCTATGTGTCCAGAGATGATTTGGGCGAGGATGCCTACAAGGATTTCAAGAAGCTGGATATTGGTGATATCGTAGGTGTGAAAGGCATGGTGTTTACGACGAAAATGGGAGAGATCTCCATCCATGCCCATTCTGTGACCCTGCTCTCCAAGAGCCTGCAGATTCTCCCGGAGAAATATCACGGACTGACCAATACGGATCTGCGGTATCGTCAGAGATACACGGATCTGATCATGAACGAGGATGTAAGAAAGACCTTCGTTATGCGGTCCCGGATTATCAGCAGCATCCGCCGGTACCTGGATGGACTGGGATTCCTTGAGGTGGAGACTCCCATGCTGGTGGCCAATGCAGGCGGTGCGGCGGCAAGACCGTTTGAAACCCATTACAACGCCCTTGACGAGGATGTAAAGCTGCGGATTTCCCTGGAGCTTTATTTAAAGCGCCTGATTGTCGGCGGTATGGAGCGGGTATACGAGATCGGACGGGTATTCCGTAACGAGGGATTGGACACCAGACACAATCCGGAGTTTACCCTGATGGAGCTTTACCAGGCCTTTACAGACTATAAGGGCATGATGGATCTGACAGAAAACATGTTCCGTCATGTGGCTCAGGAAGTCTGCGGAACCACCACGATTCCGTATGCAGAGGCGGAGATTGATCTGGGTAAGCCTTTTGCCAGAATCCCCATGATCGAGGCCATCAAGCAGTATACCGGCATTGATTTTGATGAAATCAAGACAACCGAGGAGGCCAGGAAGCTGGCCGATGAGAAGGGCGTCAAGTATGAGGCCCGCCATGTCCGCGGCGACATTATCAATCTGTTCTTTGAGGAATTTGTAGAGGAACACCTGATTCAGCCTACCTTTATTATGGACTATCCGGTGGAGGTTTCTCCCCTGACCAAGAGAAAGCCGGATAAGCCGGAACTGGTGGAGCGGTTTGAGCTGTTTATCTATGGAAGAGAAATGTGCAACGCATATTCGGAGCTGAACGATCCCATCGATCAGAGAGAGCGCTTTAAGGCCCAGGAGGCAGCTCTGGCTGCCGGAGACGAGGAGGCCAACACCACCGATGAGGATTTCATGAATGCTCTGGAAATCGGTATGCCGCCGACGGGAGGCATTGGCTACGGCATTGACCGTCTGGTTATGCTTCTGACCAATTCTCCTGCAATCCGTGACGTGCTGCTCTTCCCCACCATGAAGAGTCTGAACCGTTCTGAGAAGAATGAGGAATCTGCAGAGAAGGCGGATGGAGTTTCTGTTTCCCGGAACGCAGAGGGAGCCGTTCACAGCGCCGGAATCGTGCCGCCGGCCAAGCCGACCATCGATTACTCCAAGGTGGAGATTGAGCCGCTGTTCAAGGATTTTGTGGATTTCGATACTTTCAGCAAGTCGGATTTCCGTGTGGTCAAGGTAAAAGAATGCAGAGCGGTGAAAAAGAGCAAAAAGCTTCTGGAGTTTGTGCTGGATGACGGTTCCGGAACGGATCGCACGATTTTAAGCGGCATTCATGATAATTATGAGCCGGAGGATCTGGTTGGAAAGACCCTGGTTGCGATTACCAATCTGCCGGCCAGAAAGATGATGGGAATCGATTCCTGCGGAATGATTATTTCTTCAGTTCATGCTGAGGCAGGAGAGGAACGGTTAAATCTCCTGATGTTAGACGATTCCATCCCGGCAGGCGCCAAACTGTACTAAAGGTTTGCAAACAGATCTGCCGTCTGACAGAACCTTTAAAGAAAAACCATAGGGAACGGAACAGGACACTCCTCTGAAGAAAGGTTCAGAGCAGTGTCCTTTTTGCAGTGAATCACCAAATCTGGAGCCTTGGAAACAAAAGAAGAGGTACAAACAGCTTGTCGGTATATACCGGAGGGACCTGCTTTTATTGACATTTGACGGAGAAAACGGAATAAAGGAAGCGGATGCGGGATGCAGCATCCTGTCGGTGAAGAAGGAAAACGAATGCTCAAAGGAGGAAAATTTTGGGAACCCCGAATTTTATCAGTGCACAGCGCGGGCTGAGCCGGGACAGCATCAAAATGCTGGCCATGGTGACCATGCTGTTAAATCATATCGCCAATGTCTTTCTGGAGCCCAGCCGTTTGCTGAGCATTATTTTGATTGATATTGGATATTTTACTGCTCCTGTTATGTGCTGCTTTCTGGCGGAGGGGTATCAATATACCCGCTCAAAAAAGCGCTATGCCGCCCGTCTGGCCCTTTTTTCCGTTGTTTCGGAAATTCCGTACTGTCTGGCTTTTTCTGAGATGATGAACGGAGTAAGAGGAATTTCTTTCTGCGGAATGAATATGATGTTTACCCTGCTTTTGTGCTTTGGTGTTTTGGCAGCGGAAGAAACCATCTATGATTTGCCGCTTCGCAGGATGTGCATGGCCGTTTTGCTGTTTTTGTCCCTGTTTTCTGACTGGGCGGTTACGGCACCCATTCTTACCTTTCTTTTTGGAAAAGCGGGAAAAGACAGAAGAAAGACGGCTCTTGCTTTTGGAATCGGAGCCGGAGTGTTTGTTCTTTTGAATTACCCCTGGCAGTCTGATCTTGGAACACTTCCGGAACGTCTTCTGTATGGAGCGGGAATGACGGCAGGGCCCCTTATGGCAGGCGTGGTGATCCTCCGGCTTTATAACGGAAAAAAAATGGAGAAGGGCAAAGCCTTCTCCAAGTGGTTTTTCTATCTTTTTTATCCCGTTCATTTGCTGATCCTCGGACTAATCAGACTGGCAGTTTCTTGATATCCGGATGCTTTGAGAATCGGGATTTGCAGGAAGCTTTAAAGCTTAAGAGAAAGCTGACAGTTACCGGAAATCGGAAATCTTAGAGTGTTTCAGAAGGTTTGCCGTTTCCGGGAGTTTCGGAGTTTCCGGAGATTTCCGAGTCTTTGTTCTGGTCTCTCCCGCAGAAATGATCCAGGGCGGCCTGAATCGAGCGGGACATTTCCAGGGAAAAACCGGAATGATATTTGCGGCTGCAGAACCGTTTCATCCATTCTTCGAAATCCATGTCTCCCCGGTTGGGAGCAATGCCGTTTCGCAGTTCTTCTCCTGCAAGACGCCGGTAGTGATTTTCATGTACAAGAAAATCAAGGGGAGCCCTTAAGGGCTTCTTTCTTTCCTTCTGCTGCTCTGTGGGATAACCAAACACGGCCATAAGAATGGGTACTGCATAGTCGGGCAGGCCAAAAAGCTCCCGGTGAATCTCATAGCGCTCCATAATATCGCCGATATAACAGGAACCGATTCCCAGGCTTTCCGCTGCAGTAACGGCATTCTGAGCCGCAATGGCAGCATCCATGGCAGCCAGCATGAAGTCTCCTGCCTGAGGGTGTCTTGGATTGCATCCGGCCATGGAAAATGCATCATACCATTTCTGAAAATCGACGCAGAATACCAGCACCATTTCTGCTTTGGCAATAAAGGGCTGGTGATCACAGGTTTCGGAAAGTGTATCCTTTAAGTTCTGATCGGTGATGTCGAGAATGGTATACATCTGCTGGTTTCCCGCGGAAGCGGCCTCGGATGCCGACTGAAGAATCAGACGTTTGTCTTCTTCGGATATCTGCTGCCCGGTGTAGGCGCGGACGGATTTTCTCTTCCACAATGATTCAATGATTGGATTCATCCTGTTCCTCCTTATTTATGGGGCAGACGGCTGCCCGCTTTTTAACTTTATGGAGCAGGCGGCTTCCCGCCTTTGGACTTTTTAGGGCAGCTTGCCGCCCGCTTTCCACCCGAAAGACTTTTGACATTTCATTTTGCTGCCTGGTGTTAAAAACCTTTCGGTTCCGATTTTTATCTTTAGTCTATCATGACAGGGAAGGCCTTGTAAAGTCATAGACGGATGGTTAAGAACAAAGAAATGACAGGAAGAACAAAGAAGTGATAAATGGCACCCGGGACTGAATAAAAAAACAGGATGGCGGCAAGATTGAATTATAGCTTCGTACCATTTATAATAGAGAGTACAGTAAATCGTGGCTTCAAAAGCCGCAACAAGCGTTTCGCAAAAAAATTGCAAACGGATTTGTATAGCCGACGGATTCTGAATACGGATGCCGGAAAGCAGACACCAAAAAGGCCGTTATAGAAGAAAGACAGGAATAAAGGAGGGTATTGTATATGAAGTACAGGGAACTGGGAAAAACAGGGCTTATGGTCAGTGAAATCGGACTGGGCGCCGAGTGGCTGGAGCGTCATAACAAAGAGGAAGTAAAGGCGGTCATTGACTGCTGTGAGGCGCATGGGATCAACATTCTGGACTGCTGGATGTCGGAACCCAATGTGCGCTCCAATATCGGGGCAGCCATCCGGGGAAAACGGGAAAAATGGATCATTGAAGGACATATCGGTTCCACCTGGCAGAACGGTCAGTATGTAAAAACCAGGGAGCTGGGTGCGGTGAAGGCGGCTTTTCAGGATCTTCTTGACAGACTGGAAACCGATTATATTGATCTGGGAATGATTCATTTCGTGGACGAACCGGCGGAACTTCAGAAAATTTTATCAGGAGAATTTCTGGAGTATGTCCGCAGTCTGAAGGCTCAGGGAACCATCCGCCATATCGGCTTAAGCACCCACAATCCGGCGGTGGCAAAGGATGCGGCCTTAAGCGGAGAAATCGAAATGCTGTTATTCAGCGTCAATCCGGCCTTTGACCTTTTGCCGGCCGATGAGGATTTAAACAAATACTTTGACGAGGCATCCTACAAAGAAGAGCTTGGAGGAATTGCCCCGGAGCGTGAGGAGCTGTACCGGATCTGCGAGCAGCAGCGGGTCGGGATCAACGTCATGAAAGGATATGCAGGCGGACGGCTGTTTCAGGCGGAAACATCGCCCTTTGGCGTGGCGCTGACTCCGGTTCAGTGTCTCCACTATGCCCTGACCCGTCCGGCCGTTGCCAGCGTGATGGCGGGCTGCGATACGCCGGAGCATGTTCTGGCTGCAGTTTCCTATGAAACCGCATCGGAGGAGGAACGGGATTATGCTACGGTTCTGGCCCATGCGCCCCGACATGCCTATTCCGGCCAGTGTACTTACTGCGGCCATTGCGCGCCGTGTCCGGCCGGCATTGACATTGCCATGGTCAACAAGCTGTATGATCTGGCAGTCATGCAGGATCAGGTTCCGCCGACGGTTCTGGCCCATTATCAGGGATTAAAGGCCAATGCCGGTGACTGCATTGGATGCGGCGGCTGCGAATCCCGCTGTCCGTTCGGCGTACGTGTGGTGGAGCGGATGGAGCAGATGCGGCAGGTTTTTGGCTAAACAGGAAAATTGTATGGAATTAAAAACTTGCAGTTGGCGCCATGTAGTGTTATATTTTTAACAAAACAGGCCCGAGAGGGGACAGAGAGGAGAACGCCATGAGAGGTGTGGAAACAAGAATTCAGGAAATCCGGCACAGAATTTTCCGTGAAGTGGCAAGAATGGCCTATCATACGGAATGGCCGGTAGATAAGAGAATTGAGGAACTGCCTTATAAGATCATTCCGGGAGAGGTGGGCAGCTTCCGAAACGACGTATTCCTGGAGCGTGCAGTTGTCAGCGAGCGGCTGCGTCTGGCCATGGGGCTCCCTTACAGAGGAGCAGCCAATCCGGCTCCGGTATCGGACCATATTGAGGATGCGGATAAACCGGAAACCTACTATACGCCGCCGTTAATCAACATCATTAAATTTGCCTGCAACGGCTGTGCGGAAAAGAAAGTGTTTGTCACAGACGGATGCCAGGGATGTATGGCTCACCCCTGTATGGAAGTATGTCCGAAGGGAGCCGTTTCTCTGGAAAAGACCAGCAGAAAATCGATCATTGATCAGGACAAGTGCATCAAATGCGGACAGTGTGCCAATGTGTGCGCCTATAATGCAATCATTGTTCAGGAGCGCCCCTGTGCGGCTGCCTGCGGAATGGATGCCATCCATACGGATGAGAACGGAAAAGCAGATATCGATTATGAGAAGTGCGTTTCCTGCGGTATGTGTCTGGTGAACTGCCCCTTTGGAGCAATTGCGGATAAGTCCCAGATTTTCCAGGTCATTCGTGCCATTCAGACAGGAGAGCGCGTATATGCGGCTGTGGCTCCTGCTTTCGTCGGACAGTTCGGTGCCAAGGTTACGCCTGGAAAGCTTCGTGCGGCCATGAAGCAGTTGGGTTTTGCCGATGTATTTGAGGTTGCCATCGGTGCGGATCTCTGCGCCGTTCAGGAGGCAGAGGACTTTATCTCCGAGGTTCCGGAAAAGATTCCGTTTATGGGTACTTCCTGCTGCCCGGCCTGGTCTGTGATGGCAAAGAAGCTGTTCCCGGAATATTCCAACTGCATTTCCATGGCACTGACACCTATGACACTGACGGCGAGACTGATCAAGAGCCAGCATGAAAAGGCCAAGGTAGTCTTTATTGGACCCTGCGCGGCCAAGAAACTGGAGGCTATGAGAACAAGTGTCAGAAGTGAAGTGGACTTCGTCCTTACTTTTGAGGAGATGGCCGGAATCTTCGATGCAAAGCATGTGGATCTGGAAAATATCGAGGAGGATCCTACCGGCGTCAACGATGCTTCTGCGGATGGACGGAACTTTGCCGTGGCAGGCGGAGTGGCCAAGTCTGTGGTCAACGTGATTAAGGAGATGTATCCTGATCGGGAAATCAAGGTGGCCAATGCGGAGGGCCTTAAGGAATGCCGTAAGATGATGACGCTGGCAAAGGCCGGCAAGTACAATGGCTATCTGCTGGAAGGCATGGCCTGCCCGGGCGGATGTGTGGCCGGAGCCGGAACCATGCAGCCCATTAAGAAGTCTCAGACGGCAGTCGGCCTTTATGCTTCCAAAGCCGGACATGCTACTTCCAATGCGACGGAATATGTCAAAGAGCTGGATAAGCTGGTAGAATAAAAACGGAATAAAACTGCTCCTTTCTGTACAGACTGGACAGGGGAGGCGGCCTGATATGGTGCCTTCCCGATTCAGTCACGGAAAGGAGCTTTTTATATGCAGGATTCAGGAATGCAGATGCCGAAGGCACAAAGTGGCGAAAAGGAGGCGGAGGGAAACCGGAATTTGGCACAGACATCCGGAGGAGCCGGAGGCGGAGAGCGGGAATCGAAAGAAGAGGAACGGATCCGGGAAAGCGGTCAGCTGACCCTTGGCGGAAGCAGGAAGGGACGGATTCATTTGCTGTCCATTATCGGTGAGATTGAAGGTCATGAAAACCTGTCCGGCAGCACTAAGACCACGAAATATGAACATATTCTTCCCGAACTGGCCCGGGTAGAGGATGATCAGCAGATTGAGGGGGTACTGGTGCTGATTAATACGGTAGGCGGCGATGTAAGCTGCGGACTGGCCCTGGCCGAAATGCTTTCTTCTCTAAGCAAGCCAACGGTTTCTCTGGTGATTGGAGACAGCCATTCCATCGGGGTCCCTCTGGCGGTGGCAGCCGATTATTCCTTTATTGTTCCCACAGGAACCATGATGATCCATCCGGTTCGGATGACGGGAATGGTAATCGGCGCGGTTCAGACCTACGAATATTTCGATATGATTCAGGATCGGATTCTCAGTTTTGTTTCCGGGCACAGCCAGATCTCGTATGAAGCTCTGCGGGATCTGATGCATAATACAAAGATGCTGACAAAGGATCTGGGAACGGTGCTGGTAGGAAAAGAGGCGGTGGAGCAGGGGCTGATTAACGAAGTGGGAGGCATGAAGGATGCCTTAAAGAAGCTGTATGCTATGATGGCGGAGGCGTAAAAGCGATTTGTGAGTCCTGCCGGTGCTTCTGACCGGAAGAAGTTGTATTCAGACGTATGAGCCGGATGCTGTTTCCACATATGGGGCGGCGTTGGGCTGGACGTGCAGAGAAAGAGCTGCACCCGGACACCCGAAGCGGGCGGAAGCAGGATTCAGTTCCGTCCGGCCCGGTATCCCGTGGGCGTTGTGCCTTTGCTTTCCCGGAAGGATTTGGAAAAGTAGCTCATGTCCTGAAATCCGCAGGCAGAAGCAATTTCCGCCAGGGACAGATTTGTTTCGGTGAGAAGCTCACAGGCCCGCTCCAGCCGGTATTCTCTCAGATAGCGGATCGGTGTCGTACCGATGGCAGAACGAAAACAGCGCAGACATTCGCTTTCGCTGACAGAAGCGGCTTTCGCAATATCTCCAACGGTCATGGATTCAGACAGATGCATCTTTATATAGGAGAGCATTGCTTTCATCCGTTCGTTGTCTCTCCTGGACTTTTCCGTGGAATGGGAGCGGTTTTTTGGACGGTTCTGAAAGCAGGAGAGCAGAAGCCGGGAAAGGGACTCCCGGACGGAAAACTCAAATCCGGAGGATTCTGCTTCCATGGCGCTCCAGGCATTCTCTGCCTCTCTTATCATGACGGACTGCCAGGAAATGCCAGGATCCAGAAAAAGGAAATCCAGCTCCGGATCCAGAAGCAGGGGCTTTAAATAGGACAGCCAGAAAACGCTTCCGGGGGAACCGCCGCAAAGTCTTGGGTGAAAAACCAGAGAATGGAGGCGGCAGGAGGCAGGGCCTGCGTTTTTGCAGGAATGAAGAATGCCGCCGTTGATAAACAGCCCCTGCCCGGGGGTTAGAAGAAGGCTGTGAGAACCGGCGCGGATTTCCGCTTTTCCTGATTCAACGATAAAAACCTCCAGCTCTTCGTGCCAGTGCCAGGAAACGGGATTCTTTTTTAAATCATCGTGATAGGCGGCCGCGGGAAATTCCGGAGTGCCATGGGAAATCAATTCCCGGTTTTCAGCGCCTACATATCCGCTGCAGGAAGAAATGGCCATACTGTATGATTCCTCCATTTCTGACGGTTTTCTTATAGAAATTAAAGGATATTTTATATAAAACCTCAGATTTTGATGATATACTTGGAACGGCTTAAGAAAGAGCTTCGTAAAGTCAAAAGCCGATCCGGAAAGGAAGAAGGATCTTCTGACTCCGGATTATAACATAACCAAAGGGGGAACACAACATGCTGTCCTTGCTTCTTGCCGTCATTTATCTTTCTTTTATCAGCCTGGGGCTGCCGGATTCTCTGCTGGGCTCGGCCTGGCCCTCGATGTATGAGGAATTTTCCGTCCCGGTTTCCTATGCCGGTGTCATTTCCATGATTATTTCCGCCGGAACCATTTTTTCCAGCCTTCAGAGCGATTTCCTGACGAAAAAGTTCGGTCCGGGACTGGTGACAGCTGTCAGTGTGGCCATGACAGCTTCTGCGCTGTTTGGCTTTTCGTTTTCTGATTCCTTTTGGATGCTCTGCCTCTGGGCCATTCCTTATGGACTTGGAGCCGGTTCGGTGGATGCAGCCCTCAATAATTTCGTGGCTCTCCATTACTCCAGCCGTCATATGAGCTGGCTTCACTGCATGTGGGGAATCGGCGCCACATCCGGTCCATATATAATGAGCTGCGCCCTGACCGGAGGCTTGGGATGGCAGGCAGGCTACCGGTATATCGGATGGATTCAGCTTGCCCTGACGGCACTTTTAGCTTTCAGCCTTCCGCTCTGGAAGAAGACGGGGCGCTCCCTTTCCGTATCCGGCCAGACGGCGGTGGATGCTCTTCCGCTGTCCGTGCGGCAGGTACTCAGACTTCCGGGAGCAAAAGCGGTATTTGGCTGCTTTTTTGCCTACTGTGCCCTGGAACAGACGGCCGGACTCTGGGGAAGCAGTTATCTTGTCCTTCATGGGGGAATGAGCGCAGAAGAAGCTGCCGGGTTCGCATCTTTGTTTTATCTTGGAATCACCGTTGGCCGTGCCATGAATGGATTTCTTGCCATCCGGTTTTCGGATGATCACCTGATCCGCATGGGGCAGGGAATTCTTGCGTCCGGAATCATTCTGCTGCTTCTTCCGGCAGGAAAGACGGCGGCTGTTATGGGACTGATTCTCGTAGGCTTGGGCTGCGCGCCTATTTATCCTTCCATTATTCATTCCACTCCGGCCCATTTCGGCGCAGAAAAGTCCCAGGCTGTGATCGGGATTCAGATGGCCTGCGCATACATAGGAAATCTTCTGATGCCGCCGTTATTCGGGCTTCTGGCCAATCACATCGGCGTATTCCTGTATCCTTTTTATCTGCTGGCGCTGCTGGTGCTTATGGCGGTGCTCCATATGCGGCTGTCAGGGTTGTTTCATGAAAGATTTTTAAAAGTATAAGAAGAGCGGATTTTATCGAGGGTTATACGTGTTATACAAAGACGCGTATAACTCTCGACTTTTTATTCCTGTAGAGGTATAATGTCTATATAGTA
>DVGC01000051.1 GCA_018712915.1 Candidatus Copromonas faecavium (nom. illeg.)
GCGGCTGCCGGCAGGCACAATATGCTTCTCATCGGGCCGGCGGGCACCGGAAAAACCATGGTGGCCAAACGGATGCCCACGATTATGCCGGGAATGACAATGGAAGAAAGCATTGAGATTTCAAAGATTTACAGCATCAGCCGTCTGCTTTCTGATGAGGAACCTTTGATTCTGAAACGGCCGTTCCGCAGCCCCCATCATACGATTTCCCCGCAGGCTCTGGCCGGAGGCGGCTCCAGGCCAAGGCCGGGAGAGATTTCCCTGGCCACCGGAGGAATCCTGTTTCTGGATGAGCTGCCTGAGATGAAACGGGAGACCTTGGAAGTGTTAAGACAGCCTCTGGAGGAACGGAAGGTGACGATCACACGGGTACAGGGGGCCGTCAGCTATCCGGCCAATTTCCAGCTGGTGGCCGCCATGAATCCATGTCCCTGCGGACATTATCCGGACCGCTCCAGATGCTTTTGTACCCAGGGGCAGATCCGCAAGTATCTGGGGCGGATATCCGGACCGCTGCTGGATCGGATTGATATCTGTGTGGAAGCGGCACCGGTGGCTTATCAGGAAATGCGGCAGTCAGAGCCCAATGAGGATTCTGCTTCTATCCGGAGCCGGGTGGAGCAGGCCAGAAAGATTCAGGAGGACCGGTTTCGGAGACTGGGGATTCGCTGCAACGGAGAGATGAGCGGAACTCATATCCGAAAGTTTTGTACTCTTGAACGGGAGGCGGAGGAATTCTTAAGAGAGGTATACCAACAGATGGGGCTGTCGGTGCGGATGCATGATAAGATTCTGAAGGTGGCCAGAACGGCTGCCGATTTGGAAGAGCGGGATCGGATTTCTTATGGGAATCTGTGTGAGGCTGTCTCTTATGTGAGGGCAAAGGAGCAATTCTGGAAGGGATAGGGAGGAGCATGATGTCAGAAAAAGAGTATCTTTATCTGCTGTGCCAGGTGCCGGGACTGGGAGCGGTTTCCCTGTTCCGTCTGCAGGAACAGTTCGGAAATTTTAAAGGGGTCTGGCATGCGGAAGAAAAAAGTTTAAGACAGGCAAATATTCTGACAGAGAAAAGGGTAGAATCCATTCTTGCCGCAAGAACCAGGGAAAAGGAATACCGGAAGGACTATGAGAGTATGATGCAGAGAAACATCCAGTTTACGGCTTTTTGGGAAGAGGAATATCCGGCCCGTTTAAGGCCTTACCGGGACCGTCCGGCGGCCATTTTCCGGAAAGGCCGGTTTCCGGCAGACGGAGTGCCTACGGCAGCCATCGTTGGTGCGAGAAACTGTACAGAATATGGAAGACAGATGGCGCAAGCTTTCGGAGAGGAGCTTTCCAGAGCAGGGGTGCAGATTATCAGCGGTCTGGCCCTTGGAGTGGACGGTGCGGCCCACAGAGGCGCTCTTAAGGCCGGCGGTTCTACCTTTGCCGTTCTGGGCTGCGGCATCAATATCTGTTATCCGAAGGAGCATTACGAGCTGTTCTGCACCATGGAGGAAAGGGGAGGCCTGCTTACCGAGTTTCCCAACGGCACCAGGCCGGCGCCCATGAATTTTCCCGTCAGAAACCGGATTATCAGCGCTCTGTCAGATGCAGTCATTATAATAGAAGCAAGAGAAAAAAGCGGTTCGCTGATAACGGCCGATCTGGCTCTGGAACAGGGGAAGGAAGTGTTTGCCCTGCCGGGGAGAATTACGGATCCGCTGAGCGGAGGATGCAACAAGCTGCTGCAGGGAGGAGCAGCCGTTCTTTTGAGGCCGTCAGACGTATTGGAATTTTTCGGCCTTAAGTATGAAAAAAAATTAACACTTCATAAAAATACCGAAAAGAGGCTTGCAAAGAATGAAAATTTGGTGTATAGTTGCCTAGATTCACGTCCAAAACACTTTGATGAGATTTTGTCTGACACCGGACTTGGAGTCACGGAGTGTATGGAATGTCTGATGCGGCTTGAGCTTGCCGGACTGGCAGGCAAAACAGGAAATCAATATTATTGCAGAAAGATGTGAGGGATATATGGCGAACAGTCTTGTTATCGTAGAGTCTCCTGCGAAGGTAAAGACAATCAAAAAATTCCTTGGAAGCAGCTATGAGGTGGATGCCTCCAACGGACATGTGAGGGACCTTCCCAAGAGTCAGCTTGGAATTGATGTGGAGCACGACTATGAGCCAAAATATATTACGATTCGGGGAAAAGGAGAGATCCTTGCAAAGCTTCGCAAGGAAGTGAAAAAAGCGGATCGAATTTACCTGGCTACGGACCCTGACCGGGAGGGAGAGGCAATTTCCTGGCACTTATCCAAGGCGCTGAAGCTGGATGAGCTGAAGGACAAGAAGGTATGCCGGATCAGTTTTAATGAAATTACAAAAAATGCCGTTAAGGCATCCTTAAAGTCTCCCAGGGACATTGATATGAATCTGGTGAATGCTCAGCAGACGAGAAGAATTCTGGACCGGATGGTGGGCTACAGCATCAGCCCGATTCTCTGGGAAAAGGTAAAACGGGGACTGTCCGCAGGACGCGTACAGTCTGTCGCGCTAAGAATGATTGGCGACCGGGAAGATGAGATTTCCGCGTTTATTCCGGAGGAATACTGGAGTCTGGAAGCGCTTTTAAAGGTTCCCGGAGCGAAAAAACCGCTGACGGCCAAGTTCAGCAAAGACCGGGAGGGAAACAGCGCCATTAAAAATAAAGAGGAGCTGGACCGTTTGCTGGCGTCTTTGGAGGGGGCAAGCTTTGCTGTTACAGAGGTAAAAAACGGCGAGCGGGTGAAGAAGCCGCCGGTTCCCTTTACCACCAGTACCATGCAGCAGGAAGCTTCCAAGAATCTGAATTTTTCCACGCAGAAAACCATGAGGCTTGCCCAGCAGCTTTATGAGGGCGTGGATGTGAAAGGCCACGGCACCATCGGCCTGATTACCTATCTCCGTACGGACTCCACCCGTGTTTCCGATGAGGCGGATCATGCGGCCAGGACCTATATCGGCGCTCAGTACGGGGAACGCTATGTTTTAAACGGCGAAGGCGTCAAAAAGAACGGAGGAAAGATACAGGATGCCCATGAGGCGATCCGTCCCACCGATATTTCCCTGACACCGGTGATGGTAAAGGAATCCTTATCAAGAGACCAGTTCCGCCTGTATCAGCTCATTTGGAAACGGTTTACTGCCAGCCGGATGTCCGGAGCCGTATACGAAACAACGGCGGTGAAGATTGCAGCAGGGGGAAATGAGTTTTCCATGGCTGCTTCCCGGTTGAAGTTTGACGGTTTCCTGGCGGTATATTCGGAAGGAGAAGAAAAAGAGGAGAAAAACCAGCTTCTTACCAGCCTGAAGAAGGGGGATGTACTGGAACTTTCGGATTTGGAGAGCGCCCAGCATTTTACCCAGCCGCCGGCTCATTATACGGAGGCGTCGTTGGTTAAGGCACTGGAAGAGCAGGGCATTGGCCGTCCCAGCACCTATGCCCCCACCATTACCACGATCCTTGCCAGAAGATATATTGTAAAAGAAAATAAAAATCTGTATATGACGGAGCTGGGAGAAGTGGTGAACCGGATCATGAAAGAGTGGTTTCCCAGTATCGTCGATATTTCCTTCACAGCCAATCTGGAATACCTGCTGGACAGCGTGGGAGAAGGACATACCTGCTGGAAAACGGTGGTCCGCAATTTCTATCCGGATCTGATGGAGTCGGTGGAGACTGCGAAAAAATCCCTTGAGACGGTGCACATCGCAGAGGAAGAGTCTGACGAAATCTGCGAGATGTGCGGCAGGAGAATGGTCATCAAATACGGACCTTACGGAAAGTTTCTTGCCTGTCCCGGGTTCCCGGAGTGCAAGAATACAAAGCCGTATTTTGAAAAGACCGGAATCCCCTGCCCCAAGTGCGGAAAGGAAGTCGTCATCAAAAAGACGAAAAAGGGAAGAAAATATTATGGCTGTGAGGCCAATCCGGAATGCGATTTCATGTCCTGGCAGAAACCTTCGGAAAAGAAATGTCCGGAATGCGGAAGCTACATGGTAGAAAAGGGGAATAAGCTGGTCTGCTCCAATGAACAGTGCGGTTATGTGACCGGCAGGGAGGGAAAATAATTTTTTGCAATTCAAAATAATGAATAAGAAATTGTAAATTTTTCTTGAATGTCCGGAAAAATCTTGCTATTCTGGAAATATCGTGATACAATTTGGGTGACAGAAGGTTTTTGCAGAACGATACTTTAGAAAAGAAGGAGGTTTCGGGAAATGAGTGTGGAATTATTGGATAAGACCAGAAAGATTAACAAGCTTCTCCATAATAACAATTCGCACAAGGTTGTATTTAACGATATCTGCAAAGTGCTCAGTGAAATTCTGTTATCAAACATTTTGGTAATCAGCAAGAAAGGAAAAGTTCTGGGGGTGAGCATCTGCCCGGGGGTGGAGGAAATCCACGAGTTAATCGAGGATAAGGTAGGCGGCTACATTGATAAAATGTTAAATGAGCGTCTTCTCAGCGTGCTTTCTACAAAGGAAAACGTAAACCTTGCCACACTCGGCTTTGCGGAAGAAAACGTGAAGAAATATCAGGCAATTATTGCTCCGATTGATATTGCAGGAGAGCGCCTCGGAACCTTGTTTATTTATAAATCCGATGAGCAGTATGATATCGACGATATTATTCTGTGCGAATATGGAACGACTGTGGTCGGTTTGGAAATGATGCGCTCTGTCAATGAGGAAAATGCAGAGGAAACCAGGAAGGTGCAGATTGTAAAATCGGCAATCAGTACGCTGTCCTTCTCTGAACTGGAAGCCATCACACATATTTTTGACGAGCTGGACGGCAATGAAGGAATCCTGGTGGCCAGCAAGATTGCTGACCGGGTAGGAATCACGCGTTCGGTAATTGTCAATGCGTTAAGGAAGTTTGAAAGTGCAGGCGTCATTGAATCCCGGTCATCGGGTATGAAGGGAACTTATATTAAAGTTCTCAACGATGTGGTTTTTGACGAACTGAAGGCCCTGAAGGCGGCCAATACAAAATAGAAATTCTGGTCTGTGCGGCACAGCGAAAGCTGTGCCGTTTTTTGCTGTCAGAGCATGGGCCTGTTTCCGCTGTGGAGTTTTTCCTGTTCCGAAAGGCGGAACTTTGGAAAAAATGCTTGCACATTGGAAATACTTGTGTTATATTTGAAAAGCTGATATTATGCACGTCTGCGGATTCTGAGACTGGTGCCGTCCGAGGGATTCGGAGGGTCTTCGAGGGAGCTTAATGCAGGCGGAAGAAAAAAACCAAATGGAGGAAAAGAACATGAGCGTTATTTCAATGAAGCAGCTTCTGGAAGCCGGCGTACATTTCGGTCACCAGACAAGAAGATGGAACCCCAAAATGGCTCCGTACATTTACACGGAGAGAAACGGCATCTACATCATTGATCTGCAGAAGTCTGTAGTAAAGGTAGATGAGGCATACAAGGCCGTTGCCGATATTGCTGCAGAGGGCGGCACCATCCTTTTTGTCGGAACCAAGAAGCAGGCACAGGATGCCATCAAGACTGAGGCAGAGCGCTGCGGAATGTTTTATGTAAATGAGAGATGGCTGGGCGGCATGCTGACCAACTTCAAGACCATCCAGTCCAGAATTGCAAGACTGAAAGCAATCGAGAAGATGGCGGAGGATGGAACCTTCGACGTACTTCCCAAGAAGGAAGTCATTGCTCTTAAGAAAGAGTGGGAGAAGTTAGAGAAGAACCTGGGCGGCATCAAGGAGATGAAGAAGATCCCGGATGCAATCTTCGTTGTTGATCCGAAGAAAGAGAGAATCTGTGTTCAGGAGGCTCATACTCTGGGAATCCCGTTAATCGGTATTGCTGATACCAACTGTGATCCGGAAGAGCTTGACTATGTAATTCCGGGTAACGACGACGCCATCAGAGCCGTTAAGCTCATCGTTTCCAAGATGGCTGATGCTGTCATCGAGGCAAACCAGGGTGAGGCTGAGGCTGTTGAGGAGGCCGAGGGTGAAGAGGAAGCCGTTTCCGAGGCTTAATTCCTGATAACGATTGATTCTATAAACTGGAGGAATGAAACATGGCAGCAGTAACAGCAGCAATGGTAAAAGAGTTAAGAGAGATGACCGGCGCCGGAATGATGGACTGCAAGAAGGCTCTTGCGGCTACCGACGGTGATATGGACAAGGCGGTTGATTTCCTGCGTGAGAAGGGACTTGCCGGAGCAGCAAAGAAGGCAGGCCGGATTGCGGCTGAGGGAATCGTTTATACCGTTGTTTCAGATGATGAGAAGAAGGCAGTAGCCGTAGAAGTAAATGCGGAGACCGATTTCGTTGCCAAGAATGAGAAGTTCAGAAGCTATGTTGCCGATGTAGCTGCTCAGGCCCTTCATACAACGGCAGCAGACATCGATGCCTTTATGGCAGAAAAGTGGGAGAAGGATCCGTCCCTGACCGTAGCAGAAGCCCTTTCTTCCCAGATCTCCATCATCGGCGAGAACATGAAGATCCGCAGATTCCAGCAGATGGAAGAGGCCAACGGCTTCGTTGCTTCCTATATCCATGCCGGCGGAAAGATCGGTGTGCTGGTTGACGTTGAAACTGATGTGGTAAACGAGGCAGTTAAGGAGATGGCAAGAAATGTTGCCATGCAGGCAGCTGCTTTAAAGCCGCTCTACACCAGTGAGAGCGAAGTGGATTCCGCTTATCTCGAGAGAGAGAAGGAAATCCTTACGGCAGCCGCAAAGAATGAGAAGCCGGATGCCAATGATAAGATCATCAACGGAATGGTAATGGGCCGTATTAAGAAGGAACTGAAGGAAATCTGCCTTCTTGATCAGGTATACGTAAAGGCTGAGGACGGAAAGCAGTCTGTTGGTCAGTATGTGGCAGAGGTTGCCAAGGCCAACGGTGCCAAGATTACCGTTAAGAGTTTTGTACGCTTCGAGACCGGTGAGGGTCTGGAGAAAAAGGAAGAGAACTTCGCTGAGGAAGTTGCAAAGCAGATGGGAATGTAAGATCATTTTAAGATCAGTTCCGTACAGCTTTTTATAATCTGTTATATGCTATTAAACCCCGAAAGATCAGGAGCTTTTCGTGATTTTTCGGGGTTCATTTTATCTGTGCATTCTTCTGCGGCTTCTTTTTTCACCTGGTATATGGAAATTGACATGTTTTTGGATGGTGCGTATAATTATATTCAGGAGTAAATCTGGAGGCAAAAGGTCAAAAAATGATGTTCGCGGACCTTTTGATCACTCGGTTTGATGCACTGGAGATGATGGAAAATGCCTGAGCGGCATTCAAGAGACCGTGGGTTCGCATCCCGTTATCTCCATCTGCATAGCCGCGGGAGTTTTCACCTGCGTTTTTTTGTGTATGAAGGATCCGGCAAAAAGGAGATAAACATGAGACAGCAGTGGAATATTTTAACAGCGAAAATTTTAATCCTGTGCTTTATGGCAGAAATGACGGTTCCGGTTCTGCCGGACATCACGGCGTTTGCACTTCCCGTGGAAAGCACTGTAGATTACTGGGAGCTTATGGAAGAGGCGGCGGGAGAAGTGACGATTGGTTTCCCGGTAAGAATAGAAGCCTCTCTGGAAGGAGCAGGGGACCGGGATCGGTTTGCATTTGCGCTGGAGGATACGACAGATTTGTCTGTCCGACTGGAATCGGAAAGGGAAGGCGCCCTTTTGACATTGACCAGGGAAGGCACTCTCTGCGGCAGGTCTTCCCTGCCTTATTACGACCAGATAATAGAAATAGACGAGATGCCGGCGGGACGTTATGTGCTGGAGGTGAGCTGGCAGGATGAAGTCCGGCATGGCGGAAACAGCGATTATCAGCTGACTGTGACAAAAAGCCTGGATTACGACTGGGACGGAGATAATCCCAATTACTCTGAGGCGCATATTGCAGGAGCCATGTTCAGGGAAAACTCCCCTGTGTATCTGAGTACGCCTTCTGATGCGGATTTAGGGGGATATACTTTTTATCTCACTCATTATGCCGCTCACTGGCAGGGACCGGTAAAAGATTCTGTGGCTCCCTATCGTCCGGAAGGAGCATGGGAAGAATCGCCCAACGAATATATTATCTACAGAGAAGCGGAACCGGAATTCCATATCCAGGATACAATCATTCCTCCGGAACCGGGAACAGAGAACTGGATTGAACACTGGAAAAATATTATTATGACAACCGGGGCAATCAGTACCGGATTGGGTATCAATTGGAATTATACGGACAGCTTTTGGAATATGGATGAAAGAGGTGATGTGAGCTTTCACTATTTTCCGGAAGAACTGCAGCAGATTGCCGAAGAAGAGGGAGTATCGGGCCATTCCATAGCGATTGTGGGATGGGATGATTCGATTCCTGCGGAGGCATTTAAGATTACAGTAGCTACAGGTTCAAATGCAGGAGAGTATATGCCGGAGAGAGACGGAGCCTGGATATGCAGGGATTCCTATGGAACAGGCGAAGATACACCCTATTGGATGCTGTCTGAAGACGGGTATTTCTATGCGTCTTATGATAGCTTTGAACTGGGAGTATGGTATGCATCGGAAGCTTATGGAGCCGGAGAAAAAATAGATAATTATAACCATGTTTACAGCAATTCCACAGCGGGAATGTTTCCTCTGGCCTTTTTCCTGGAAACGAATGGACAGGAAGATCTTCTTTATTCCAATGTCTTCCATACGGGGAACAGGGGGGAAACTCTCAGGGCCGTCGGCGTATACATGACGTCTCCCGGCTGTTCCTATGACATTCTTCTGAGAATTGGAGATGAAGTCCCCAGACTTGTAAAAAGCGGCTATGAGCCATATGGAGGATTTCATACGCTCCGCCTGGATTCGGGAATTGTCCTTCCGGAAAATACAGAGTTTGAAGTGATTGTAAGTCTGAAAATGGAAGACGGCTCCAATGGAGATATAGGAGTAACTGCCGCCGCTGCGGAAGAACTGGGACTGGGAGTGTCCGGCGTGAAAAACAAAAGTGGTTTTTCCTATATCTATGAAGGGGATTACAGAATGGGGACGGCCGATCTTTCTGATACGGAGAGGCTGGATATTTCCGGCGGACAGGGAATCTATCCCGCTATTCTTGCCTATACATATTCGCCGGAGGGCTTAGGCCTATCTACATTCCTGGATGTGAGAGCGGAGGAAGGCAGCGCTTCAGAGGAAGAAATTCAGGAAGCGAGAGAAACGCTGGCTGCAGCAGGCATTGTTCCCCGCAGCCAGGAAGCGTCCATGGGGACAGAGGGAATTGCGCTGGCCGCAGGGAAGGCCACGCCCTCAGACGCGGAAGAGATTTTGGACGGGAAAGAACCGGAAAGCGGCGGGGATTATGTGCCGGGAGAAGAAGAGATTTTGGATGAACCGATTCCGGACAAAGAGGCGGCTTCTCCGGAGGCGGAAGAGTATGCCGGAAGAAAGATTGCGGACGGTATGAGGCGGGCGTCCTCTTCCTCAGCGGACGGCCCTGAGCTGGATGTGGAGCTTCCCTCTTATTATAACCTGGCGGACGAAGGGGAGCTTACTTCCGTAAAAAATCAGGGTGCCAGCTCTTTATGCTGGGCATTTTCCGGCACAGCGTCTATGGAAAGCGCCTTTTTAAAATCCGGCTCAAATATGGTGAATTTTCCCAGGGGGATTGCCATTTCCGCAGAAAGCGGGACAATGGAAAATGGAGTCTTGAAAGTCCGGCTTTCAGAAGGGGAAGAAATTCCTTTATCTTTTACAGCCCTTCTTTTATCTGACAGCGATTACTTTAATCCGGAAACAGACCAGATATACTGGGAAATTTCCGGGGATACGGATGCGGTGGAGGCAGATACGGTCCGGTCAAAAAGCGGGGAATCCATCCAGGTGATGACAGCAAAGTCCTCGGGCAATCTGACTGTAACGGCGGTTTCCATGGCGGATCAAAGCCTGAAGGCCCAAATCCCAGTGAAAATTTATGAGGACATACCGGCCCGGATCACTCTTAACAGAACTGAAGTGGACTTAAGGGCAGGACAGACATTCCGGCTGACGGCAGATGTAGAATCACAGGAAGAATTGAAAGTGATGTTCTCTTCTTCTGATCCGTCTGTAGCGGACGTGGATAACAATGGGCTGATTCTGGCTTTAAGACCCGGCACAGCAGCGATACGTGTGACGGCAGGTTCTGCTTCTGCAGAATGTATCGTGCGGGTAAGCAGAGATTCGGGAAGAGGTTCCGGCGGCAGCAGCAATTCCGGTTCACGGTATCCTGCATGGACAGCCGGTGAGATGAACCAGGGACCGGGAGCAGCACTGGATACTCCCGGAACATGGGAGCAGGAGGCGAATGGATTATGGAAATACCGTTTGATAGATGGAAGATATCCAAAAAATACATTTGTAAAGATTAACGGCTCCTGGTATTATTTCGATGAAGATGGAACTATGGCTGCAGGCTGGAGGCTGGTGCAGGACTTTTGGTATTATCTGTCAGAAGAGCCGGAGAGCCTTGGGAAAATGGCCACGGGCTGGCTCTATGACCCGTCCTATTCCGGCTGGTTTTATTTGAAAGAGTCCGGAGAGATGGTCACAGGCTGGCAGTCTGTTCAGGGGATTTGGTACTATTTCCAGGAGGTTTCCGATGGAAATAAGGGAAAGATGTACCAGGACAGGAGAACTCCGGATGGTTATCTGGTAAACAGCGAAGGACAGTGGATTTCATGACAGGTTGTTCTGCTAAGGAATTTATGCTAAACTACATATGGCGGGGTGCAAATAACTGTGTGCGGCGGAATATGGGAGATGGAGGAAATAGACAGACCGTTTTTGATATGGAGAAGTCTATATGGATGGGTATGAGCTGGGGAAGGAAAATGAAAGAGTGGAATGAGGGGAGGGACATTGTGTGAATAAAAGTGAACGGTGTCTGGCCATTCTGGATATGCTGCAAAAGCAGCATGAGGTGGAAGTCAACCAGCTGGCGAAAATATTTCGTACATCGGAGATGACGATACGGAGGGATTTGAATTTCCTGTCTGGTCAGTATAACATCACCAGAACCCACGGAGGAGCAGTCATTGCAAATCAGCCGGTTGTCAAGGTGTCGAGCTTTGATGAAGCGAGGATTCCCCACAGGGAAGCGAAGGAACGGATTGCCCGAAAAGCGGCGTCTTTGATTAAAAATGGACAGAGAATCTTCATTGATGCCGGCTCCACAACGCGGATTCTTTTGGATTACCTTGGAGAGGATATCAGAGCTGTAGTGGTCACCAATCATTTGAAGGTTGCCGAACATGCACTGAGTTTTGACTCTCTTTCTGTTATTATGCTGGGAGGCGAGATGATTCGTATTACCAACTGCAGTTCGGGAACCGTTGCCGAGGAACAGATCAGGAACTATCAGCTGGATATTGCGTTTCTTGGGGCGGCTGCCATCGGAACGGATGGAAAACTATATGACGGTTATTCTCCGGAAGCGAGATTCAAGCGGACAATTTTCTCCGTAGCCAAAACCATTTATATCCTGGCGGATTCATCCAAATTTAATACGTATGATTTGAATGAATTTGCGTCTCTGGCTCAGGTGGATGCGGTGATCACCGACGGGGAGATTGATGAGGAAGGACGGAATCTGCTGAAAAAATACAACGTGGATTTGATCATCGCCGGAGAATAGACGGGAACGGATGAAAAGAAAAAATGAGGCTTCATACATGTCGGATGTATGGAGCTTTTTTTATGTCCGAAGTCCGTGAACAGAGAACAGCGGACTGACAGAGAAACGAACAAAATCAAACATTTAATCGTAGAGCATTTAGAACAAATTGCTGGAAACAGAAGAAAAAGTACAAAAATCAAACATATTCAAATAAAATTTGAAATATAAAAGAACATTATATGTACAATATGCACAGAAATTCGCCATGAAAATTAGTAAAAATGGAAGTTGAATACAAAAATACACTGTGATAATATGTTCGTACAAACAAAACAGGCACATCAGCTGATTCTAAAGTATGATTAAAGGAGGCTATTATGAAGAAAATTTTACCAGTTGTTCTGGCGGGCGTCATGGCTCTGTCTCTGACGGCCTGCTCATCTGACTCCGCCGAGGAAACAACGGCAGCGACCACTGCCGCAGAAACAGAAGCAGAGACTGAGGAAGAAACAGAAGCGGTCAGCGAGGCTGCCAGCGAAGCGGTGACGGAGGCTGTTTCGGAGGCGGCAGGTTCCGGAGAGGGATACACCATCGGATTTTCACCCTATACTCTGACGAATGAATATTTTACGGCAGTGCTGGATGGTATTCAGACGGCCTGCGATGAGCTGGGCTGCGAGCTGATTTATTTTGACCCGCAGAATGACCCCACTCAGCAGGCGTCCCAGATTGACGATATGATTGCCAGCGGCATCGATGCACTGATTTACATCCCTTATGATTCTGCCGGAGCGCATACAGTTCTTCAGACCTGCCGCGATGCCGGTGTGAAGGTAATTAACATTGATAACGTGGTAACGGAAGATGATTATGAACTGGTGGACGGCATCATCGCATCCGACAATACTCAGCTGGGATACCTTTCCGGACAGTGGGTTGCGGAAAATCATCCGGACGGGGCAAACATCCTGATTGCCCATCTGCAGACTGCTGAATCCTGCATCATTAACGTGGATGGTTTCTGGCAGGGAATTACAGAGAATACCGATAATCCTGATGCGTTTGTGGAAGTACAGGTTGTGGAAGGCGGCGGAGATACCAACGTAACCTTCAATGCCGTATCCGATGCCCTGCAGGCTCATGATGACATCGACGTGATTTACTGCATCAATGATACCTCTGCTCTTGGCGCAGTTCAGGCAGTGGAAGAAGCAGGAAAGACCGGAGAAATCGATATCCTGGGCAAGGACGGAGCTCCTATTGGCAAACATGCCATTGCGGATGGCACCATGGTGCAGAGTTCCGCTCAGAGACCTACATACATGGGCTACACTGGCGTACAGGAAGCAGTTGCTCTGCTGAACGGTGAGGAAATTGAATTTAATGTCAGCATCGAAGCCTACAGCATCACGGCAGATAATATTGGTGATTATGATCTGGATGCATGGGATTCTCTTGACGAATAAAACAGACGAAACATATGGTTGAGGAATGCTGAAGAATTGGCTGACATGTAACATGCTTTCATTACGGGGTTCGGCTCAAAATTCGTTTTGAGCCGAACTTTTTCATAGAAAGAAGAAAGAAAATAAGGGGCAGTGGCATATGAGTCAGACGAAACTATTGGAAATGACCGGGATCACCAAGGCGTTCGCGTCCAACATAGTACTGAACGGCGTGGATCTTTCTCTGGATGAAGGTGAAGTGGTGGCGATCCTGGGAGAAAACGGAGCGGGAAAATCCACGCTGATTAAGATCCTTGGCGGCATTTACAGCATGGATTCGGGAACCATCCGGATTCATGGAGAGGGGAAAAACATCAATTCCGCGGCCGTGGCCGCGGCCAATGGGATCCGGATTATTCATCAGGAAATCATCCTGGTTCCCGGCCGGACCATTGCGGCCAATGTATTTCTCGGCAGAGAATTAAGGGATCATCTTGGATTTATGGACGCCAAACGGATGGAAGAAGAAACCCAGAAGGTCATCGATGATTTTGGACTGAATCTGAAGGCGGACCAGCTGGTGGGAGATCTGTCCATTGGTATGCAGCAGCTGGTTGAAATTATCAAAGCCGTGTCGGCGGACGCCAAAATTGTTGTTATGGATGAGCCCACGTCCTCTCTGTCACAGGGTGAGGTGGAGACGCTTTTTGGAATCATTCATCAGCTGCAGAAGAAAAAAGTGGGTATTATTTATATTTCTCACCGGCTGGAAGAACTGTTTGCTATCACCGACCGGATTGTGGTGCTGCGGGACGGGAAAATGATTGGGAACGTGGTGACGAAAGAAGCTGATCGGGATAAGCTCATCAGCATGATGGTAGGCCGTGAGCTCAGCAGCTATTATACGAGGAACCGTCATGAAATCAAAGGCGTATCGCTGGAGGTAAAGCAGCTGAGCCATGAAACGTATTTCAAGGACGTCAGTTTTTACGCCAGGTACGGGGAAATTGTGGGCTTTGCCGGTCTTATCGGAGCGGGGCGAACGGAGCTGATGAAAACCATCTTCGGAGCATTTCAAAAGTCGGCCGGGGAAGTCTTTCTGGACGGAAAGCCGGTTTCGATCCGGAAGCCTCAGGATGCCATTGATCTCGGAATTGTCTATGTTTCTGAAGACAGGCGCGGAGAAGGGCTGATTTTAAACAACGATGTAAAGTTCAACATGGGGCTCGTCTGTCTTTCTGACTTTATTCATGGAATTGGAGTGAATCAGACGGCATGGGACGACATGGTGGAAAGCTACCGGAAAAAATTCAGCATCAAGATCACATCGCCTCATCAGCTGGCATCCAATTTAAGCGGAGGAAATCAGCAGAAGGTGGTATTGAGCAAATGGCTGGCGAAAAAACCGAAGGTGATTATACTGGATGAGCCTACCAGAGGAATTGATGTGGGTTCCAAGGCGGAGATTTATGGAATTATCGATGAACTGGCCGGCCAGGGCGTGTCTATCATCATGGTCTCCTCAGAACTTCCTGAAATCATCAATATGTGCAACCGGTGTTATGTGATGTGCGAGGGCAGGCTTACGGGAGAACTGGAAGAACATGATTTTACACAGGAAGCCATGATGGATTTTGCCACCCGCAGAGAAGTGCAGTAAATCAACAAGTCAGGAGGAAAAATTTATGGAAAGTAAAAAGGCCCTGTCAGCGGGCAATCCGGTGACAGCATATATAAAAAGAAATATAGGTATTCTCGTGGGACTGATCTTGCTGGTGGTGGTTGTCTCAATTTCTGAACCCCGGTTTTTCACCGCCTCCAACCTGATCAACCTGCTCCGCTCCAATGCGGTTAATGCCATTATCAGCTGCGGTCTTCTGCTGGCGATCCTTATGGGGGAGATTGATATTTCTGTGGGTTCCACGGTAGGACTGACAGGCGTCATCGGCGCGTGGCTGATTGCCAATACCAACCTGCCGGTTCCTGTCACAGTCCTGGCTGCGCTGGGTGTGGGAGCCCTGATCGGAGTCATCAATGGAGTGTCCATTTCCTATTTGAAGGTCCCGGCGTTTGTGGCGACCCTGGCCACACAGAGCCTTGGGCGCGGACTGACGGAGATCATCTCCGGAGGCGTCACCATCCGCGTGCGGAACGACGCGTATACATCCCTCGGGAATGCCACCATCGGCGGTATTTCGATCATCATTTTTTATGCTGCGGCTATCCTGTTGATCACCTGGGTGCTGCTGAATAAAACCAAATTTGGTTATTACACATACGCCCTTGGCGGAAACAAGACGGCTGCCCAGTATTCCGGCGTCAATGTAA
Organism: Candidatus Copromonas faecavium (nom. illeg.); assembly: GCA_018712915.1. Lineage (GTDB taxonomy): Bacteria > Bacillota > Clostridia > Lachnospirales > Lachnospiraceae > Copromonas > Copromonas faecavium. The sequence continues at coordinate 15,418 of DVGC01000051.1, forward strand.
AAAAATATAACATGCTTCCCTATATCCTCATCGGCGTGCTGTGCGGAATCGGAGGGGTCATCTGGTCTGCCAGACTGGGATCGGCGGCAGCCACTCTGGGAGAAGGGTTTGAGATGGATGCCATTGCGGCTGTAGTCATCGGAGGCACGAGCATGTCCGGAGGCGTCGGTACGGTGGGCGGAACATTCATTGGAATTCTGATCATCGGCGTCATCACCAACGGGTTAAACCTGATGGGAATCAATTCCTTCTGGCAGAATGTTCTTAAGGGAGTGATCATTCTTGCTGCAGTGATCATCGACGTGGCCAGAAAAAACCGCTCCAAACAGCAGTAAGATCCGAAAAGGAGGCAGCGTATGGCGTTTGCCGGTCTTGATGTTGGAACCAGCGGAAGCAAGATGCTGGTTTATGATTTAAACGGCCGGATCCTTCTGAAGGTCTCCAGAAGATACGAGGAAACGGGAACAGGAGGCCATCGGGAACTGGATCCTGCCATGGTACTTTCCAGGGTGGAGGAAATTCTCCGGGAGGTTGGAGACACCTGTCCGGAGCCCATTGAGGCTATGGCGGTCACCAGCCTTGGAGAATCGGTGGTTTGTCTGGACGAAAAGGGAAAACCGCTGTACCCGTCCATGCTTACCGGAGATATGCGCGGTGTCCCGGAGACGAAAGAACTTATAGAAAAGGCAGGAAGAGAGCGGATTTTCCGTACCACAGGCCTTCCGCCCAATGAGCTTTACGGCCTTCCCAAGTACATGTGGCTTAACCGCAATACAGATGCCATCCGGAAGGCGGCCGCCATCTTCTACTATGAGGATTTCATCGGCTATATGCTTACCGGGGAAAGGAAGGTGAGCTTTTCATCGGCGGCCAGGAGCCTGGCCTTCGATATCCGCAGTGAGAAATGGGACGAAGAGCTTCTTTCTTATGCAGGCATCCGTCTGGAACAGATGTCTGAGCCGGTGAAGCCCTGTACGGTGATTGGCAGGATTCGTCCGGAGGTGGCAAAGCGACTGCATTTAAACCCGGAGATGGAGGTGGTGGCAGGCGGCCATGATCAGACCTGCGCGGCGCTGGGCAGCGGGCTGATCCGTCCGGAAGACGGGGAATGCGGCATGGGGACCTGTGAGTTTCTGTTTGCCATGCTTCCCGAGGCAATGATGACCTCATATATGGCGGACAATGATTTTACCTGCATCCCCTATGTGGTACCCGGTACGTTTCTGACCAGCCTGGAGATTACCACCTGCGGAGCATTAAAGAACTGGGCCTCCGACCGGATTTTCAGGGACCTGAAGGAGAAACTGGAGAGCCGCGGAGAGAGCTTTTATGAATACATGGACGGAAAGGCAAAGGATCTGAGGACGGAAGTCCTGGTTCTTCCCCAGTTTGGTTCCTCAGGGAATCCGGATTTGTCGATGGACAAACGGGGAACCATTGCCGGTCTGACCATTCATACCAGGCCGGAAGAAATCTGGCTGGCGATTCTGGAAGGACTGGGATTTCAGATGTATCTGTCTTATGAGCGGCTGCTGAAAACAGGGGTGCGCATGAACCGTATGGTCCTGACCGGCGGAGGTGCAGCGTCCAGGCTTACCTGCCAGCTTCGCGCGGACATCTTCAACATGAACGTCTGCACGCTTCAGAGCGAGGAATCAGGTACCATGGGCTGTATGCTGATGGCGGCGACGGCAAAAGGCGCCTACCCGTCCCTGGAGGAAGGGATCCGGCGTGCGGTGAAGATAGAGCGGGAATACCGGCCCAATGAAGAGATGCACCAGTATTATATGCAGAAATTTGAACGTTACAGGAAACTTTATGAGTTGATGCATGAGTTCATGTAATGGCTTCATCAAAGGAGAATGAGGAGGAATTTTCAAATGAAACTTGTCAATGGCTTCGATCTTATGGAATATGCGAAGAAATATCATCATGTGCTTCCGGCTTTCAATACCACCAATCTTGAGATGACCTATGCAATTGCCGATGGATTGATGAAGGCGAATCTTCCGGGGTATATCCAGATTTCATCCAATAATCTGAGACTTTCCAATCCGCAGATCATCGCACTGATTGCCCAGGATGCGGTAAAGAAATCCGAAACCCCCATTGGGCTTCATCTGGATCACGGAAAATCCTTTGAGGATGTGAAGGCATGTGTTGACGCCGGGTTTACCTCCATCATGATTGACGCTTCCCATCTTCCCTTCGAGGAGAACGTCAGGGAGTGCCGCCGGGCAGCAGAGTACTGTCACTTTTATGGACTTCCGGTGGAGGCGGAACTGGGAGCCATCCGCGGGAAAGAGGAGGATGTGGTTAATGAGGCGGAGAGCAAGACGGATCCGGACATGGTTGCTGATTTTGTGGAGCGCACGGGGTGCGACGTCCTTGCCGTGTCTGTGGGCAATGTTCACGGCCTTTGCCTGAATCCCCATATCGACATTCCTCTTCTTGCCAAAATCAATCAGGTATCCAAAGTACCGCTGGTTCTTCACGGCGGATCAGGGATTCCCAAGGAAGTGATCTGGGAAGCGAAAAAATACGGCCTGATCAAGATCAACTATGGTTCCGATCTGCGAAAGGAGTTTATTTCCACATTCGGAAAGGCATATGAGCAGAACCATAATGAGCATGATGTTATCCATCTGAGCCTGGAGGCGGTGAATAACGTAAGCGCCAAAGCCATGGAGCTTGTGACGATGATCAACGAACATTAATGTTTGGACGAGGTGGTGGCAGCGGTATGAAACAGTTATTTTTGGGGATTGATGCAGGAACTTCCGCAATGAAAATTGTCCTGACAGATGAAGAACGAAAGGTTCATGCCCAGGTGACCGAGGAGTATTGCAATCAGAAGCCGATGTCCGGCTTTAATGAAATTGATCCGGAACTCTGGGTGGAGAGCATGGAGCGGGGGCTCCGGAAAATTCTGAGCTCTTTTGACCGGAGCCTTATAAAAGGAATCGGGATCACAGGACAGATGCATACATTGATTGTACTGGACGAAAAAGGAGATCCCATCAGGCCCGCGATCATGTGGAATGACACCAGAGCAAGGGAATTGATTCCCTGTCTTCGAAAAAGAATTGCATCGTTTCAGGAGGGGGAGTATCTGTCTAAAACCATCTCCACAGGCAGCCCTGCCGCGAACCTGTATTGGCTTAAAGAAAATGAGCCGGAAAATTTCCGGAAAATCAGGAAGTTCCTTATTGGACCGGATTATCTCTGTTATCGTCTGACGGGGGCGGCCGGTACGGATTACTGCGAAGCGTCCACATCCTGCCTGTATGAAATTATAGGAAAGCGATGGTCCGTACAAATGCAGGAATTTCTTGGGCTGGAAGAGCAGGTATATCCTCGGATACGGGGAAGCGCTGTATCTGCCGGAAATCTGATGGATTCTATGGCTGCCCGCCTGGGGCTTTCCGGGGAGATCCCCGTTTACACAGGAACCGGAGATAATCCGGCGACGGCGCTCTCCACCGGATGCCTGATGAAGGGATATCCGGTAGTATCACTGGGTACATCCGGGGTTCTGATGATGCCGGTGCAGACTCCGGACCCGAACGCCAGGGGGAAGGTGATCCTGTTTTCTTTTGATGGAAACCAGTTCCAGTATCTGGTTCAAGGGACGGTGCAGTCCAACGGAAGCACGGTGGACTGGTGGCTGAAGGATATTCTGGAAAATGGGAATTATCAGGAACTGGACCGTCTTTCCCGGCTCGATAAAAGAGCGGCCGGGCAGGTACTGTTTTATCCTCATCTTATGGGAGAAAAAACGCTGTACGGCGACCCGGATATCCGCGGGGCCTTTGTAGGCCTGGGGATTGATACAGACAGGGATACACTGCTGTATGCAGTGATTGAAGGGCTTTGCTTCAGCCTGCGGGAGCTGGCGGAAAAGATGAAGCTCCCGATTGCGGCTTATGGAAAGCTGAAAGCGGTGGGAGGCGGATCCAGGAGTCCGGTCTGGATGCAGATTCTGGCCAATGTGATGAATATCCGGGTGGAACGAATGGATGGAAATATAGGACCCGCCTATGGGATTGCCCTTCTGGCTGCCTGCGGTGCAAAAGGGATGGAGAAAATGAAGGAGGATTTTTGCTTCGCTCCGCTGGAAGGGAATTATTATGAGCCGGATCCTGCCGGCGCGGCTGCCTGTGAGGAAAAGTACCGGAAATTTCTGAGGCTTCGCCGCGGCCTGAAGTATATTGAAACAGGCGGGGAAGCATAAAAGGAATGTTCTCAAGAGCCTCTTCCGTTCCTGCGGCAGCCTGCCAGCATCAGGAATATTCCGGCGCCCATGAATCCCGCCTGGACCAGCAGGACAGAGAGGGGCACGGAAAAAGCCGGATCCGGGCCCTTCAGGGTCAGGGGATACTGAAGAAAGAAGGTTCCGTTCAGGGCGCCGAGAGCTTCCGGAAGGGGAAGCAGATTCCAAAGTACCGGAAGCACTGCCGGAAGGAAAAGCAGTTTTGGGGAGCGGCGGATCGTAAACCATGCGATTCCCAGGGAAGCGGAAAGAAGCGGGAGAAGTATGAGCAGGGCGGGAAAAAGCAGGAGTTTCCATTCATGCCAGCGAAAGCAGAGCTGATAGAAGACGGCGGCTGCTGTGAGGCAGGACAGGGAGAGGACGCCTCCTGCTGTCAGAACGGCTGCGCACTGTGCCAGCCCATACCGAAGAGGAGGCATGGGAGCGGCATTCGTAAGGTTCTGTACCCGCCGTGCCGGCGGGGAGGCAAAGAAAAACCCGCTAATCAGCAGAAGGCTGAACCAGATCAAAGGAGACATGCGGCTCAGATAAGCGCTGAAACTCCATGGAGAGAAGGGAGCCGTATGAGCGGTGCCGAAAATAGTTTCCCGATTCAGAACTTGCCAGCCATAAAGCAGATGGACTGCCAGAAGCCCCGGGAAAAATTTGTTTCTCATCAGCCGCAGACATTCATATTTCCATATCTTTCTCAAAATTTAATTCCTCCTCTCGCAGTCCGCATGCAGTAAGAAAATCCTGGTAGGTCAGGTATGGATAGTCCGGATTCGGCTGCCTGCGGAAAAGAGTCTGCAGGATCTGATCCATGGCATCCTCGCCGCCCACCAGCTGTTCCGCCTTTAAAATTTTCAACGGCATTTCACAGTACTGACGGACCTGGGACAGACGGTTCGTAATCATCAGTTTCTTTTCTTCTGGCAGCAGTTCCAGATACTCTGGATGACGGATATAAAAATTCTGCATAAAATCGGCGGTTTCCTGCCGCCACATATCTGTATAGAACTGTTCTGCATAAGATTCCCCATAAAGCTCTTTAACAATACGATAAGTGGTATAGACGGTCAGACCCTCTGCCGACCATGCTCCGGTCCCGTCTGAAGGCTCAAACATGCAGGAAAGGCCCCACCACTGGTGAACCAGTTCGTGAATCATGACTTCAGCTGGCCGGGATCCTTTTTTTCTGTTTGACAGGCTGGCAGCAGTAAAATCCGTTTCATCCAGGAGACTTGCTCCGTCGGTTGCATATCCGCCGCCTGTGACACGGCTTTGAATCAGCTTTAATGTATTTCCGGCGCGGAAAGAGAGGGGACCATAGTGGTCTGTGCAGTAGTTCATTACGGTTTCGATGGCGGAAACGGCGCTGGCCTCCTCCATGACGGCTTCGTGCCTGCGGCCGAAGCAGAATTCAACAGTAAGGTCTTCAGCCTTTATTTCGCGGCATACGTAATCACCGGCATACAGGATGCCTCCTGTTCCCGTATCTGTGTAGCGCCAGGTCAGGGTGCCGTCTTTGTTATCCGATATGATTTCTGCCCGGGCAGAGGAAAAGGGAATGACCTGCATATGTTCCGGCAGCGTGATTTCCACCGTGACAGGAAGTGTTTCGCCTTCCGGCTTTACGTTCATTAGTCTGGGAGCCAGTTCTGCGTTGGAGAGGCACAGATAGGTTTCGCTGATTTCTGTGCTCCCCTGATGGGCGGACATCAGGCTGCTTTCCCGGGGAAAGCCTCCGTATTCGATAGAAAGCTCGATCTCTTTCCGTGCGGGGAGGATAACCTCCAGCAGCGCTTCGTTGTATTCCTGATAATCGCTGATGGAAAAAGGAATGTTCTTTCCGTTGGCATTTATCGAGGAGACGGAATAACCTGGCGTGATGCCGAAGGCAATTGTTTCAGGGCGACCGGATGAGTTCTCAAAAGAATAGACCGCCGTTCCTGAGACGCGCCCTGCTGCAGTATCCGGACTGATCCGGACAGTACGGGAACGGCAGGTGATTCCTTCCGATACAGGAAGCCCGGAAAAGGCCATGATGCCCGTGTCCGGATTGCTGTGATCGATAAAGGGCTGATTTTGATAGAGCAGGACGGACAGAGGCAGGAGCAGCCAGGCTGCTGTGGCCGCGGGACAGCGGCGGCAGCTGACAGTCAGTGAACCCAAAAGGGATTTCTCATATCGTCTGGTACAAAACCATGAAAGGCTCCAGAAGCCGGACAGGGCGGCCAGCCAGGTGAGGCGCATGTAGGCTGCGGAACGGAAGATTCGAAAATTGGAAAAATCGTCTGACAGGGCCCAAACACATGGATTGAGCCAGCAGAGCTGCCACTGCCCGTTCCAGACGGTCAGACTCAGGACACAAAACGCCAAAAAAAGCGTCAGAGCGAGATCGGTCCGGCCAGTAAGCTGCCAGAAGGCTGCGGCGGCCAGGATGGAAAGCGGCAGGGAAGCCCCCGTGAGCAGAAGGTACGCCAGCAGGTAATCGCCGGTACGAAATACCTGTCCTATCAGCATCCGGCTGACCGGGAGCCATATGATAACGGAGGCTGTCAGAGTCAGCGCAGCGGCCGTCAGTAGGGAAAGAAGACGGATAAGGTTCATAAAAAGAGGCGATACCGCCGTGTCCATCAGAGCGGCGGCCCGGTTTCTGACGGGCCGGTCCAGGACATGGATGGTCAGCAGTCCGAACAGGATTCCGCTTCCGGCTCCTCCGCAGATAGCAGGATTGGCCAGATACATGGACTGCATGGTTCGGGCTGATGACGGTTTTATCAGGAACAGTCCGATGAGAGGCGACAGGATGGAGAGGAGGAGCAGAAACAGGGATAACCGGTTTTGCATCAGGCATCTCAGTTCCAGAGCAAGCAGACGCAATATCCTCATGGCGTCACCTCCTCAGACAGGAGAGAAAGATAAGCATCCTCCAGGGAGAAAATGGATGGTTCCCCGGCGCTGTGAGAAAGACTGTTCAGTCCGGGAGCTCTTCCGCCGGCAGCCCGGGCGGTGCGAACCAATTCTTCCGGACTGCCGGAAAACAGAAGGACGCCGTGATGGAGCACTGCCAGACTGCCGCAGATGGACTGTATATCCTCAATGATATGGGTGGACAGGAGGACCAGCCGTTCTTTTGCCGCAATAACAAGCCTGCAAATAAAAAGTCAAGGCTAAATTGATGAACATTGAAAATTTTATACAGGTTGAAAAAATAGGTATCACAATAAGACCACCACGCCTGTGCTGGCCTGAAAAAGTATTGTGGAATTATT
>DVGC01000007.1 GCA_018712915.1 Candidatus Copromonas faecavium (nom. illeg.)
TTACGGACGCAAAGTCCAAGGAGGTATCCGCTATACCGATTGCTCTTATCATTCTAACAGCTTAAGCAACAAGATGGGTAATTCCTTACTGGCTGTAAGGGATATTAACCATAAATATATTGTAGTAGGAGGCAGGCAATGAAAACAGCGTTTGAACAGTTTCAGGCTGAGCTGGATGCAATCCGTGAGGCCGGCACTTACAGAGAGGAACGGATTATTACCACTCCTCAGAGATCAAGAATTGATACTACAAAGGCCAATGGCGTAGTGAATATGTGTGCCAACAACTACCTGGGCCTTTCTGACAATCCCCGCCTGATTGCAGCAGCCAAGGCCAGCTACGATAAATGGGGATTCGGACTTTCCTCCGTTCGTTTTATCTGCGGAACTCAGGAAATTCATAAGGAACTGGAAAGAAAGATTGCTGATTTTGTGGGCATGGAGGATGCCATTCTTTATTCTTCCTGCTTCGATGCCAACGGCGGTCTGTTCGAGGTGCTTTTAGGCGCTGAGGATGCGATTATTTCTGATGAACTGAACCATGCGTCCATCATCGACGGCGTACGGCTCTGCAAGGCAAAACGGTATCGCTACAAAAACAATGATATGGACGATCTGAAGAAACAGCTGGAGGATGCGAGAGCAACCGGCTGCAAACGGATTATGATTGCCACCGATGGCGTATTCTCCATGGATGGCTATATTGCAAACCTAAAGGGAATCTGTGATCTGGCAGATGAGTACGATGCCCTTGTGATGGTGGATGACAGCCATGCGGTAGGCTTTATGGGTGAGCATGGACGGGGAACTCCGGAATACTGCGGCGTGATGGGCCGTGTAGATATCCTGACCGGTACCTTCGGTAAGGCCATGGGCGGAGCTTCCGGCGGATATACGGCATCCAAGAAAGAGGTTGTGGATCTGCTCCGTCAGAAGAGCCGTCCCTACCTGTTCTCCAACTCCCTGGCTCCGGCTATCTGTGCTGCCACCATTGAGACAATCAATATGCTCAATGAGTCCACAGCTTTGAGAGATAAGGTTCATGAGAATGCCAACTATTTCCGTGCAGGAATGGAGAAGCTGGGCTTTGACCTGCTTCCCGGTGAGCATCCCATTGTACCGGTGATGTTGTATGATCCCAAGGTAGCCAACGAGTTTGCATCCAGAATGCTGGAAAAGGGCGTTTATGTCGTTGGTTTCTGCTATCCGGTTGTTCCCAAGGGACGTGACCGTGTAAGAACGCAGATTTCTGCCGGACATACCAAAGAGGATCTGGATTTCGCTATCAAGTGCTTCGGCGAAGTGAAGAAGGAAATGGGAATCTAGGAGTCCGGAAGGGCTCAGAGAGTCCGGAAGAGATCCGAAAGGGTTCCGGAAAAGATTCAGAAAAGTTTTAAAAGGTCCAAAATATTCGGGGAGTTTGAATCCCTGTGATGGATTTGGAAAGAGAATAAAAATCAGGGCCACCGTATCTGCATATTCAGCGATACGGTGGCCTTTTTACTTTTCGTTTCCTGTTCAGTAAAAGGTTCCGCCGGATATCAGGAAACGGAAAGGCCTTCCCGGCAGATCGAAAGAAATTCTTTCAGCGCATCAGAGGGATGCCGGTCCTTTTTCCAGACCAGCAGAGTTTCTGTTTTCAGTGACTCTTCTTCGATGTCCTGTAAATAGAGGCCGTCGCACCAGGAAGCCATGGAGGCGGGAAAAACCGCAACAGCCAGGCCGTTTCTGGCCCATAAAAGGGCATCCCTGGCATCATCGCAGAGGCAGAGAACGTTGGGCGAAAGATGAAAGGAAGCAAAGGCATCCAGAATAAATCTTTCATAGCGCCGGTACAGAATCAGGGGGTGTTCAGCCAGTGCCCGGAGGGTCAGCGGTGATTCCAGCGGCACGGAAGATGCAGCCACCATGGCATCCCGCTGGAGGGAAATGGAGTTTAAGCCATCCAGATTGACCGGGGTCCGGACAGCGGAGACTTCGATGATTCCTTCCGTGATCAGACCGGACAGCGTGAAGGTGCTGCCGTCATGGACCTGAAAGCGGATATGGGGATTCTTCTTTGAGAAACGCACAATATGCGGCATCATGACGGTCACGGTCGTTGGGGTAATACCGATTCTGAGAATCTGTTTTTTCCCGGCATTGGAGACTTCGATGGCAGCGGAACGGACATAGTCCAGAATCCGTTCGGTGTGCTGGTAGAGGAGCTTACCTGCGGCGGTCAGGGAGACTCCCTTTTTTGTCCGTTCAAACAGTCGGACACCCAGTTCTTCTTCCAGCTGATGCATCTGATAGCTCAGGGGCGGCTGGGACATATGGAGCCGTCTGGCTGCTTCGTTGATGCTTCCGGTGTCTGCGATTTCCTTAAAATATTCCATCTGCTTCAGTTCCATGGATTCCTCCTTGAATGTATTTTTGAGAGAGCAATGGTCTGGGGGTGGAGATTTTGACCGGGCACGCGCTGCGTGTAATATAAAATCTATATTATTAAGCTATGAAAACAATATTATACATATATATCTTAATTGGTTATAATAGCAATGTCAAAAGTAATTTCAGAAACCCTCTCGAGGGATTCTGCGGGAAAGGATGACGGAAAAACCAATGAAAATGATACTGACGTATTTAAAGCATTACAAGCTGGAGAGTATTCTTGCTCCGGCTTTTAAAATGCTGGAAGTTTTATTTGATCTGCTGGTGCCGCTTGTAGTGGCCCAGATCATTGATGTGGGCATTGCCTCCGGTGACCGGTGGTATATTCTTCAGCGGGCGCTTTTACTGGTTGGCTTTGCTCTGCTTGGCATGGCCAGCAGTTTCACGGCCCAGTTTTTTGCGGCGAAGGCCAGCGTAGGGGCAGCAGCAGATCTGAGGCAGGCGGTTTATGATCATATTCAGCGCCTGTCCTACGGAGAACTGGATCGGCTGGGAACGGGAACTCTGATTACCAGACTGACGGATGATATTAATCAGATCCAGAATGGGCTGAACCTGGCATTACGGCTTCTTCTGCGCAGTCCGCTTATTGTGTTCGGCTCCATGGTTATGGCATTTACTGTGAATGTCCGGTGCGCGCTTGTGTTTGCGGCGGCCATTCCGGTCCTGGCCGTGGTAATTTTCTTCATCATGCTGGTGACCATTCCTCTGTTCAAAAAAGCTCAGGCCAGGCTGGATGAGGTGACCGGACTCACAAGAGAGAATCTGACTGGCGTGCGTGTGATTCGGGCTTTCTGCAGGGAACAGGATGCAGTCAGAGAATTTGATGAAAAGAACAGAGCACTGACCAGGCTCAATGAGTTTGTAGGCGGAATTTCCGCTCTTTTGAATCCGCTGACTTACGTGCTGGTAAACTTTGCAACCATCATCCTGATTGACCGGGCGGGGCTGGAGGTTCACCTTGGAAACATGGGACAGGGAGACGCGGTGGCTCTTTACAATTACATGGCCCAGATGATTGTGGAGCTTATCAAGCTGGCCTCCCTGGTGATTTCCATCAATAAGGCTCTGGCCTGCGCCGGCCGGGTGGATAAAATTTTAAAGGTTCAGCCGGGACTTGCTTATCCGGAAAGACGGGCGGCGGCTGAAACGGCGGAGAGCCGGGAAGCAATGACCGGCGCAGCAGCTGAGGGAGAAGCGGAAAAAAAACGGGAAGCGGTGAGCGGCGTAGCGGGAAGAAAAGACGCAGCGGAAAACGTGGATCCGAAAGAAAAAGGCCGGGAACCCAGAGAATCCATCCGCTTCGAGGATGTAACCTTTACTTATCCGGGAGCGGCAGCACCCAGCCTTTCCCATATCAGCTTTTCTGTGGAGCAGGGACAGACTCTGGGAATTATCGGCGGTACGGGCAGCGGAAAAACCAGTCTGGTGAATCTGATCTGCCGGTTTTATGATGTAAGCAGCGGCAGGGTTCTGGTGGAAGGCGCGGATACCCGTACCTATCCCAAGGGAGACCTTTTGGAAAAGGTGGGTTTGGTCCCTCAGCGGGCGGTGCTGTTTAAAGGAAGTATCCGGGAAAATTTAAAATGGGGCAATGAGCATGCTTCCGATGAGGAACTGTGGCAGGCCATTGAGACGGCCCAGGCCATGGATGTGGTGAAGGGAAAGAAAGGCGAACTGGATTTCATGGTGGAGCAGAACGGAAAGAATCTGTCCGGCGGTCAGAAACAGCGGCTGACCATTGCGAGGGCTCTTGTCAGGCACCCGGAAATTCTGATTCTGGATGACAGTGCCAGCGCTCTGGATCTGGCGACAGATGCGGCGTTAAGAAAGGCGCTGCGCAGGATGGAGGGCTCCATGACGACGGTCATTGTTTCGCAGCGGATTTCCAGTATCCGCAGCGCGGATCGGATTCTGGTGCTGGAGAATGGCCGCATGGCCGGATGGGGAAGTCATGAGGAGCTTCTGGCATCCTGTGCGGCTTATCAGGAGACGTATGATTCCCAGTATCCGGGAGAACGAATTTCGTCTTTGGCAAGTGCGAAGGAGGTGATGGCATGAGCGATAAAAGAAGGAAGAAAAGCGGTGCGAATGAAAGCAGAATAAACGATGCAAAAACAGATACGGGCAAGGCGCCTGGAATGAAGCAGGAAAAGACTGGGAAGGCAGGCAGCATGGAAACATTCCGGAAAGTGCTTCGGGTGATTGGAGGATACCGGATCCTGCTGGCATTCAGCATTCTGCTGGCAGCGGTATCTACTATCGTTCAGCTGGCCATTCCGCTGCTGTTTGGGGATGCCATTGACGCCATGGTTTCCAAAGGAAATGTGGATTTTGAGACGGTACGTTTTTATCTTGGAAGGATTCTGGTGATGCTTCTTATCTGCGGCACGGCGACCTGGCTCATGAGCCTGGTCAACAACCGGCTTACCTATGGCGTCGTTCAGGACATTCGCCGGCGTGCCATCCGGAAGCTGCAGGTATTGCCTCTGTCCTATCTGGACAGTCACAGTACGGGCGATCTGGTGAGCCGCATGGTGGCGGATGCCACGCTGCTGTCCGATGGGCTGCTTCTCGGCTTTACCCAGCTATTTTCCGGCGTGATTGCCATCGTGGTCACGCTGGGGTTTATGATTTCCAAAAGCGTTCTCATTACAGCCGTGGTGCTGGTTCTGACGCCGGTGAGCTTTTTCGTGGCCAAATTTATCGCTTCCCGCTCTTTCCAGATGTTTTTAAAGCAGAGCGAGGCGAGGGGGCAGCAGACGGCGTTAATTGAAGAAATGATTGGAAATCAGAAGCTGGTGCAGGCCTTCGGGTATGAAAAGAAATCTTCAGAGCGGTTTGCACAGGTGAATCAGAAGCTCCGGGAATACAGTCAGCGGGCAGTCTTTTACAGCAGCCTGACCAATCCGTCCACCCGGTTTGTCAATAATGTGATTTATGCACTGGTGGCATTGATAGGAGCTTTTCTGATTCTGGCAGGAAACCTGACGGTGGGAGGATTGTCGGTGCTGCTATCATATGCCAATCAGTATATGAAGCCGTTTAACGATATCAGCTCGGTTGTGACGGAACTGCAGAATGCCATGGCCTGTGCAGCCAGGATCTTTGAGTTCCTTGAGGAACCGGAGGAAAGTGCCGACCCAAAGGAAGAGCTGCCGGCGGCCCATGGCCGGGTTCGGGTCAGTCATGTGGATTTCAGCTACGATCCGTCCAGGCCGCTGATTGAGGATTTCAGTCTGGATGTGAAACCTGGCATGCGGGTTGCTATTGTGGGTCCCACCGGATGCGGAAAGACCACATTTATCAATCTTTTGATGCGGTTTTATGATGTGGACCGGGGGAAAATTCTGGTGGATGGAAAAGCCGTCACAGAGATTTCCAGGCACTCTCTCAGGGAAAATTACGGAATGGTATTACAGGATACATGGCTGAAAAATGGGACGGTCCGGGACAATATCCGGTTCGGGCGTCCGGATGCTGACGACGAGGAGATTTTAAAGGCTGCAGGGGAGGCAAAGAGCCTGGAATTTATCCGGCGGCTTCCCGAGGGGCTGGATACGGTTCTGACAGAAGACAGTCTGAGCCAGGGGCAGAAACAGCTTCTCTGCATTACGAGAGTGATGCTCTGCCATCCGCCGATGCTGATTCTGGATGAGGCTACCTCCAGCATCGATACCAGAACGGAAATCCAGATTCAGCAGGCCTTTGACCGTCTGATGGAGGGACGGACCAGCTTCATTGTGGCCCACCGCCTTTCTACTATCCGCAATGCCGATCTGATCCTGGTCATGAAAGACGGAAAGATTGTGGAGCGGGGAAATCATGAGGAGCTGCTGAAGGAGGACGGGCTGTATCGCAGCCTCTATAACAGCATGAGCGCCGGTTGACGGAAACCGGTTCTTGGTGGTAAACTGGTCTTGGAAAAATAAGGCGGCTGTGCCAGATGCAGGGAGGCAGGTGACGCCAAAGTCGCAGGTTCTTCGGGAGTGTGCGGCGGAAGAGCCTGCAGGCAGCAGAATCTGGTACCGTCCGCAGGAAAGAAAAGGAGATGGACAGAATGAACGAAGGTCTGAAGTTAATTGAAACGAGAAGAAGTGTTCGTAAATTCAAGCCGGATATGGTTCCGAAGGAAATTCTGGAACAGATTCTGGAGGCGGGCAGCTATGCGCCGACAGCCATGAACAGGCAGTCTCCGATTATGATTGCGATTACAAAGAAAGAGGTGCGGGACCGGCTTTCCAGACTTAACGCATCCATTATGGGAACAGAAAATGATCCGTTTTACGGAGCGCCGGCGGTGATTGTGGTTCTGGCGGATAAGTCTGTGGGAACCAGGGTGTACGACGGAAGTCTGGTGATGGAGAACCTGATGCTGGCGGCCCATGCGCTGGGAATCGGCAGCTGCTGGATTCACCGGGCCAAGGAGGAGTTTGAGAGCGAGGAAGGGAAGGAACTTCTTAAGTCTCTCGGCATCACCGGAGAATATGAGGGAATCGGCCACTGCATCCTGGGATATGTGGACGGAGAATATCCGGAAGCAGCGGAACGGAAGGACAGCTGGGTTTACTGGGTTGAGTAAAATAAGGAAACGGTCAGCAGGAGAGGATGTGGAAATATGAAATTGGCAGTGATTTGGTCCAGTCCCAACACAGACGGTTTGACGGCCAGTGCCAAGGAAAAACTGATAAACGGAGCAAAAAAGGCGGGAGCAGAGGTGACGGAAATTCATCTGAACCGGAAATCCATTGCTCATTGTGCAGCCTGCGGCAATGGATGGGGAACCTGCCGTTCATCGGGAGAATGTGTCATAAAGGACGGATTCCAGGAGGTATACAAGACCCTTCAGGAAGCAGATGGCATTGTCATCGTTACGGCAGTTTACTGGCATGATATGACGGAACAGATAAAGGCCTTTACAGACCGGCTCCGCCGATGCGAGACGGGACATAATGGTTTCCTGTCCGGAAAGCCGGTTTTCCTTGCTGCCTGTGCCGGAGGAACGGGAAAAGGGGCCATTGAATGTCTTCATAATATGGAAGAAATGGTCTGTCACATGGGAATGGCAGTCAGAGACCGGGTGCCGGTGGTTCGGTTTAATAAGGAATATATGCTTCCTGCCCTTGAGACGGCGGGAGAACAGTTTGCAAAGCGGGGCTTGGACTGGAAGTAAGGAGCAGGCAGCCGCAGACTGGAAATGGTGCGGAACAATGTGCCGGCCCGGCAGGACGCAAAAATGTTATGCCGGCGGGCCGGAGAGTACGGGAGTTTGGCATGAAAAGACCTGAATGATACAAAAGAGGAAAGGCGCGGCAGATTCCGGCTGCGTCTTTCCTCTGTATGAGGAGGAAAAAGGCATGGAATGGACAGATGGGAAAACAAGATGTTTCTGGGCCAACCCAAAGAATGAACGGTATATCAAATACCATGATACCGAATGGGGAGTCCCTGTTCACGAAGACGGAAAATTATTTGAGATGCTGATTTTAGAGTCCTTCCAGGCCGGTCTGTCCTGGGAGTGTGTCTTAAATAAGAGAGAGGCGTTCCGGCAGGCGTTTGACGGGTTTGACCCGGAAAAAATCATGGCTTACGGAGAAGAAAAGATAGAGGAACTGGCAGGCAGCCCGGGAATCATCCGCAACCGGAAAAAGATCCGGGCTGCCGTGAAAAATGCTGCCGTCTTTCTTGAAATTCAGAAGGAGTTTGGAAGTTTTTCTGACTATCTTTGGAGCTGGAGCGGCGGAAACGTTCTGACAGAGCGGGGACTGGCCAGTTCTCCTTTATCCGACGCTCTGTCAAAGGACCTGAAAAAACGGGGCATGTCTTTTGTGGGCACCACCATTATGTATGCGTACCTTCAGGCCGTGGGAGTCATCAATTCTCATGAGGAGAACTGCTTTCTTTGTCCAGAGAGGAATGAATCCAGTCAGCCTTCCGGTAATAAATAAAGAGGGCCAAAGAGCTTAAAAACCAGGTAAGCGGATAGACCAGACAGACCATCTGGATGCTGTGGGTCAGCGGAATGGTAATGGACAGGAAAGCCACCCGAATCACGCACCAGGTGGAAATGAGGACCACCATGGAAACCATGGTTTTTCCTGCGCCCCGTAAGACAGCGGCGAAGGAATGGGTGCAGGCCACCAGGAAGAAGAAGGGGGCTGCAGTCCGGGCCTTTAAAATACCAAATTCCACAACTTCCGGCGTGGAGTCAAAGGCTGCAATCAGCTGAGGCGCCAGAAGAAAGACTCCGAGACCGATGAGCTCAGAAAGGACGACAATGGTAACAATTCCAAAACGGGTTCCTTTTTTGACACGCTCATACTGGCGGGCGCCCAGGTTCTGGCTGATAAACGTGGTCAGAGCCATGGTGAAGCTGGTAATTGGAAGGAAGCCGAAGCCCTCGATTTTTGAGTAGGCGCCGAAGCCGGCCATGGCCATTTCTCCGAAGGCATTGATGTTGGACTGTACGACCACGTTGGCAAAGGCCACGATGGAGTTCTGGATACCGGAGGGGAGGCCCAGATGAACAATCTGCAGCAGGATGGACCGGTCGATCCGGATCTCTTTTAAACGCAGACGGAAGTTTTCTGCAGTCCCCATAAGCTGGAAGAGACAGAGGAGGGCGCTGATGAACTGGGAAATAATGGTGGCCAGAGCCGCGCCGTCAACACCCATATGAAAATTCCGGATGAAAACCACATCCAGGACCAGGTTGACGATAGAAGAGACGATCAGGTAGTAGAGCGGATGCCGGCTGTCTCCCACGGCCTGGAGAATGCCTACAAAAACATTGTACATGACAAAGCCGAGAGAACCGGCAAAGTAGACCTGAAGGTAGGCAACGGATTCGGTCATGACCGCCGGGGGCGTACTCATTAAAACCAGAATCTGGGGAGAGAGTCCCACGCCGATGACAGTCAGGATGATTCCGGCAATCAGACCGGCAGCGACGGTAGTGTGAATCGACCGCTGCATGCTGTCAATATTTTTGGCGCCGAAGTAACGGGAGATAATGACGCCGGCACCGGAGGACAGGCCGCTGAACAGGCCGATCAGCATAAAAATCAGACTGCTGGAGGAGCTGACGGCTGCCAGGGCATTGCTGCCGAGAAAGTTTCCCACAATAAGGGAATCCACAGTATTGTACATTTGCTGAAACAGGTTTCCAAAAAACAGGGGAAGGGCGAAATAGGTGATCCGTTTCCAGATTGGACCCTCGGTCATCGGAACAATTGTTTTTGCCATGCAGCGTTCCTCCTTGATGTGATTGATAAACGGCCGCCGGAAAAGGCCGTCGGCTCAGATGGGTTTATCTTAAGTATATAATATGAAAAAGTCCGCGTCAAGCAGACAAAAGGAGGCATCTGATGGGCAGAATCATCGAAATTACGGATATGACGTCCCCCTTTCTGGATCCATATGCCAGGCTGCGGGAATCCCAGCTGTATCATCTTTATGAGCCGGAGGAAGGGATTTTTATTGCGGAAAGTCCCAAGGTGATTGAGCGTGCTCTGGACGGGGGATATGAGCCGGTTTCCCTTCTGGCGGAACGAAAACAGCTGGAGACAGATATGGAGACCAGACGGATTGTCAGCCGGTGCGGTGATGTGCCGGTCTATACGGCAGAGCTTTCCGTGCTTGCCGGACTGACAGGTTTCCTTTTGACAAAAGGGCTGCTTTGTGCCATGAGACGCCGCCCGCTTCCCGGACCGGAGGAGATACTGGCTGGGGCGCGGCGGATAGCAGTTTTAGAAAAGGTGGTCAATCCCACCAACCTTGGGGCTATGTTCCGTTCGGCGGCTGCTCTTGGGATGGATGGAGTGGTGCTGACCCATGGCTGCGCCGATCCGCTGTACCGAAGGGCCATCCGGGTCAGCATGGGGACCGTGTTTCAGATTCCGTGGACCTTTTTTCCGGAATATGAAGCGGGAGCGAAAACGTGGAAAGGTGCTGCCGGCATCGGGCAGATGACGAAAGACGGTAAGGAGGCCGGCGGGCTGCCTGTGCAGAAAAAAAGCTCCGGAATGGGACTGGACGGGGAGCCTGAAGGCGGAGGCAAAGACGGACGCGGGAAGGCGCTCAAAAGGGAATTTTGGCCTGGTGCTGGACTTTCCTATTTAAAGAAACAGGGATTCCGGACGGCGGCCATGGCTCTGACCGGACGTTCCCTTCGGATTGATGACTGTGATCTGGTGAACGCAGAAAAGCTGGCCCTGGTGTTTGGAAACGAAGGGGACGGACTTAGGGAGGCAACGATTTCCGGATGCGACGATGCAGTAAAAATCCCCATGTCCCATGGCGTGGATTCGTTAAATGTGGCGGCAGCCAGTGCCGTGGCATTCTGGATATTTGGAAATCGGGAATGAAATTGCAGGAGGAGAACATGCAGACATCAAATGATTTGAGAAACTTACTGGCACGGATTGATCACAGAGGATATCCGGCCTACAAGGACACCAGAGGAACTTATCAGTTTCCCGGTTACGTGCTGTCCATCGACCATGTACAGGGGGATCCTTATGCGTCCCCTTCCAAATTAAGCGTTCACGTAAGCGGAAAAACGGCGGCTTTGCCTCAGAGCTTATATGGGACTTCCCATCAGCGGATTGCTCTCCAGGACGAGCTGACCCGCCGGTTTGGCTGGCAGGCTGGTCAGTTTTCCTTTCAGGCAAAGGGGTCGGGACAAAGCGGCCTGATTTCTGTCAGCCGCTGCGGACAGGAGATCCTGGAGCGGACGGCCTGCAGCTTAAATCCGAAAAACGGCGATCTGGTGATGCGGTTTGAGGTGGGATTTCCTGCCAACGGACGTACCATTAATGCCAGAGAGCTGGAAAAGATCCTGTTTGAGTTTCTTCCCAAATGCGTCAAAGGGGCTCTTTTTTATCAGAATCTGGATGGAAAACGGCTTCAGGCCATTGCGGATCTGGCGGAGAATCAGCAGTATATCAGAGAACAGCTTCCGAAGCTGGGGCTTTGTGCCTTCGTCGCCAACGGGAGCATTCTGCCCAGAGAGTCCGGTGTGTCTTCCAGACCCATGAAAAACGGGGTTGTGTTTCAGTCGCCAAAGGAACTGGAGGTTTCCATGGAGCTGCCCTGCGGCGGAAGGATCACCGGCATGGGCATCAAAAAGGGAATCACCCTGATTGTGGGCGGCGGTTATCATGGAAAATCCACTTTATTGAAGGCACTGGAACTTGGCGTTTACAATCATATTGCCGGAGACGGCAGGGAATATGTGATTACCGATCAGACGGCGGTGAAAATCCGGGCAGAGGATGGGCGCAGCATTAAAAAGACGGATATTTCCATGTTTATCAGTGATTTGCCCAATGGCAAGGACACCGTTGGCTTTGAGACGGAGGATGCCAGCGGAAGCACTTCCCAGGCTGCCAATGTGGTGGAGGCAATGGAAGCAGGAACTTCCCTGATGCTTATTGATGAAGATACCAGCGCTACCAATTTCATGATTCGTGACGAGCTGATGCAGCTGGTGATCCGCCGGGATATGGAGCCGATTACGCCTTTGATTGACCGGATTCGGGAGCTTTATGAGCAGTACGGGATTTCTTCTGTGATTGTGGCCGGAAGCTCGGGGGCATATTTTCATGCTGCAGACAGCATTATCCAGATGGACCGGTATGTGCCCAGAGACATTACGGCTTATGCGAAAAAGGAGGCGGAGCGTTTCCCTGTGCTGATTGAGCCGCGGGAGGCTGCAAAAAAGCCGGCGTTTGAACGGAAGATCAGGCCATCCCGGGAATTTAAGGACAATGACCGGATAAAAATGAAGACTATGGCGAAAGACGGGGTCATGATAAATAAAGAAATGATTGATTTGCGCTATGTGGAGCAGCTGGCGGACAGCGAACAGCTGACGGCCCTTGGCTATTGCGTCAGCTACGCGCAGAAACGTATTTTTGATGGAAGAAGGACGCTGTGCCAGGCGGTGGATGAGCTGGAAGCAGTGATGAATGAACAGGGGCTTTCGGCCATCTGTGAGAGCCGCAGCAGCATTGCTTCCATGGCGAGGCCCAGGCGGCAGGAAATTTTTGCCTGCTTTGACCGGTACCGGAGCCTGAAGGCGGAATAAGAAGGATGGTTCATCAGGTGACAGAACAGGTGTATCAGGTTATGGAACGGATACTGGAGGATATGCTGCATCCGGCAGCCTACATTCCCTATGGAATCGGGGCTGGCGGCCTGTTCCTTTTGGGCTGGCTTTTTATATATGCCTGCAGTTTTGGAACAAAACGTCAAAAAAAGGGAAGAGGGCCCTGGCGTCTGTTTTTCTGCGTGGTTTATCTGACGGTTCTTCTGATTCTGGCCTTTTTTTCCAGGGAGCCTGGTTCCCGTACAGGAATTGACTGGGAGCTTTTTGCCACATGGGGGAAGTCTGCCCAGTCCCATGCATACTTTATTGAGAATATTCTGATGTTCGTCCCGTTCGGGCTGCTGCTCCCGGCGGCGGTTCCGGCTATGCGGAGCGGCATTATCTGCGTGGGAAGCGGTTTCTTTCTCAGCGCCGGCCTGGAACTGGCCCAGTTATTGACGGGACGGGGATTCTGCCAGCTGGATGATATCGTAACCAATACGGCTGGATGTGCAGCCGGCTATCTTTTTTTCCTCATTTGGCATCGGTTCTGCAAAAAACAGGAAAATTGAAGAAATAGGACGGAAAATGTCGTATTTTTTCTTGTTCTTTTCTCCATTCATGCTAAAATCATGGGGAATAAGCTAGAGCTGTTATGTTATAAAAAGAACCATAGTTCATTGACAGAATTGGTTCTGTTTTTTTGAAAAATGCATAAGTGCCTCCAATTTTAGGGGGGGGGTGGTATCCCGATGCTGAACCTGGAAAAGGTGATAGAAGAGATTAGCGAGCGCATGAGGACATTGAATTCGTCTGATACTTGTGCGCTTTTTTTGCTGTCTGCGGAAGAAAAAGCTCAGAAGGAATCTTTGCGGCAGGAATATTCAGGAGAAAAAACGGAGCGGACGGCCAGTCTTTTGTCGCGGTTTTTTCGTCAGACGGATTTTGTGGAGAATTTGGGAGACGGCTGCTTTTTGGCTTTCCTTACCGGACAGCTGACGGAACAGGTCGTATGGGAGAAAGCATCTACGCTCAGCGAAGCATTGGAATTTGCATCGGAGGATCCTTCAGAAGAAATATCCGGCTATGTGGGGGTATGCCTGTTTCAGGGAACGGAGACGACGGCAGAAGCTGTCTTGCGGACGGCGGAGTATGCGCTGGAAATGGCGAAAAAGGAAGAAAACCGGAGGTTTTATATCTGTACGGAGAGCGGAAGCGGAATTACCGGTTTTCGGACGCTGCAGGAACATATGGGAACGGCTGCCGATGATGGAATGTTTCAGGAACTTCAGCTTTTGTATCGGGAAAAGAGGGAATGGCTTCATTTCCTGGCAGAGAAATCGGATTGCCAGCTTTGGGAGGTGGAATTGTCTTCCAGGATCTTACGGGTGGTCTATACCGGCGGAAAGACGGAAGAAGAGCGGATGATTTATGAAAGCTTTCCGGAATCCATGGTGGAAATGGGAAAGATACATAAAGACTCGGTCAGGAGGTTCCGGGAATTTGCCGGAGAGCTGCTGGACGGAAAGGCGGGAGGCAGTGCCAACTTTATGATTCAGTACGGACAGACAGGCTGCTATGGCTGGGCTTCTTTATCTTATCGTATGCTGTATGATGAGGATGGCCATCCGATCAAGGCAATTGGGATTAAGGAGAATCTGTCCTATGCTTCAGGGAAAAAGCCCGGGTATGTCTTAAGAAGGACTATGCCTGCGGCTTTGTATCCCCACCTCCACTGTTATATCCAGGCGGATCTGACAGAAGACAAGATGGAAATGTTCCGGCTGGAAGGCCGGGAACAGGCCAGCTTTATGAATTGCCGGCTCTATTCGGAGATTGTAAAGCATGGAATCTCCCGGATGTTTTCTGTGGAAGATATGAAGCGGTTTCAGCGGAGATTTGGCCGGGAACGGCTTCTGGAAAAATTTGAGAAGGGAAAACGGTGGTTTTTTGACAGATGCCGGGTGATTGATCCGGAGGGAACGATTCAGTGGATTTCCATTGGAGTGAACCTGACCCCGGATCCGGAGACGGGACATATCTGCCTGTTTGCGTATCTGAGCAGCCGGAATCAGCGGCTGAAGTGGGAGAGGGAGATGAAAGCGGCCGTCAGACTGGATCCGGTGACGGGCGTTTACGCTCTGGAAACGGCAGAACGGATGATTCGCCATGTTCTGTCTGCGAAGGAACAGACCGTGTGTGCCTTGGCGGAAATTCAGATTGGCGGTATAGAAGAGCTCTTTGGAGAGAACAGCCGGCGCAGGAAGGAAATTGTGACAGCCCTTAATATTTTCCTTGATACGGATTGTATTCTCGGGACAGACGGGAAAGGCCGTGTTCTTGCGTTTTTCCCTCACCCGGTTTCCAGAGAACGGCTGCGGAAACGGCTGGAGAGCAGCTTTTCCTTTACCAGGATTTCTTTTGAAGGGGTTCCGGAATTTCAGTTTCTCCGGTTTATTGCCGGTGTGGAGTGCAGGAGCATGGAAATCGCGGATTTGGAAGAGATGAAGCGCTCTGTCCATAAGCTCTGCCTGCTCCATGAGGCCGAGGCTGAGGATGCGGCCTTTTTCTTCGACCCGGAATTGAAGTATGAATGGAGCGATGTGGAGCTTGAAGAGAAAAATATAAAAAATATGGATTCCCAGCCTTTGGAGCATACGGGTATTCTGACGGAGAGCGAGAAGGACATGGTGCTGGACTGTATGCGCCTGATGTTAAAGTCCAGGAACCTGGACGCCTCTGTCGATGGAGTTTTGATGAAGGTGGGCCAGTATTATCAGGCGGATCGTGTCTATATTTCTGTCGATGCGGGAACCTCTGCCGGAGGGAAACGGAGAAAGAATTTCCTGGCAGTACGTGATTCTTCCGATGGAGAAATCCGGAGAGGCAGAACAGATTTTCTGTATTGAAAATCCCAGAAGGGGAATAGGAAGAACGTCGCTTCTGAACGAGCTGATTCCATATATCAGCAGTGAACGGAGCAGATTTTTTGGGGTGCATGAAAAAACATCGCCGTTAGATCGACTGTATGCACTGCCCAGTCACAGGGACTGCATGAACGCGGCCTATGCAGTGGATTCGGACATGTACAGTTCCCTTGGCGTTCTGGCCGTGGATATTCCAAACTTTGCCTGCATTAAGGAACAGAAGGGATATGAATATGGGAGCCGGTTCCTGTTGCGGATCTCAGAGGTGCTGCGGGATGTATTCGGAGAACATTTTCTGTACCATACCAAAGAAGCGGAGTTTATTACTTTTTGCGTCAACGTTACATATGAATCATTTTTAAATCAATGCGCCCGGGCCAAACACCTGATTGGGCGCCGGTATTCGGGACAGTTCCGGATCGGCTGTACCTGGTCCAACGGAATATTTAAGGCAGCGGATCTGATGAGCAAAGCCCGCTCCATTATGAAATGCGCCGGATTTTCCGAATCCCCTCTGATTCATTTTCCGGAAGACAGGGACGCTGCGGAAAAGGAAAGCGGGCAGACGGAAACAGTCCCTGGGAACGACTGGAAACGGACGATTTATCTGCAGCCCAAGGTGGATATGCGTACGAAGGCACTTGTGGGCGCCGAGGCTCTGGTGCGGGTACTGGATGAAAACGGCCGGCTTTTGCCCCACGGACAGATGATTGAGTCCATGGAGAAAAACGGAACGATTCAGGAGCTGGATTACTTTGTTTTTGACAGAACGCTGGAAACCTTAAGCCAGTGGAAGAAAAAAGGATATCTTCTGAAGCCGGTTTCCAGCAATTTTTCAAGGAATACGCTTTTGAATCCGTCTTCTCTGGCTTCTGTACTTGCCATCCTGAGCCGGTATCCGGAGATTCCTCAGGAACTGGTCGAACTGGAAATTACGGAAACGGCAGGGGATTTTGAAAATAATACATTTTCTGAGATGATACGGCGGTTTGGCGAATATGGTCTTCAGTTTTCTCTGGACGATTTTGGCTCCAGTTATTCCAACATGTCCATGCTGGCCAATCTTCATTTTCGGTCTGTGAAGCTGGACAGAAGCATGATCCGCAATATCACGGTGAACCCGGTTTCCAGGACCATGGTGCGCGACGTGATAAAAATCTGTCAGGACTGCGGAATGGTCTGTATTGCGGAGGGAGTGGAAACGGAGGCTCAGGTACAGACGCTTTTAGAGGACGGCGGACGGTATGCCCAGGGGTATTATTATGGGAAACCCATGCCGGTGGAAGAATTTGAGAAGAAATATTTGAAGCTGTGACGGAAGGAGGCCGTTATGGAGCAGATAAAAAATGAATGCCAGATGAAGAAAACTCCAATGAGGAGCTGCAGTCGGTGAATGAGGAGCTTTATACCGTCAACACCGAATACCAGCAAAAGGTGGATGAGCTGACGATGATGACCAACGACTTGTCCAATTTCCTGTCCTCCACCATGATTGGGATTTTGTTTGTGGACGGCAATCTGAATATCCGCAAGTTTACGGAGTATGTGGGGCGGGAGTTCCAGCTGATGGAGCACGATATCGGCCGTTCCATTCAGATTTTTGCTCACAGCTTCCCTCATGAGAAAATCGTGGAGGATGCCAGAAGCGTGTTAAAAACGCTGACGCCCATCGACCGGGAGGTGGTGGCCACCAACGGGCAGTTCTATACGTTAAGAATCGCGCCTTACCGGACCACGGAAAACAGCATCAAAGGACTTGTCATCACCATCATTGACAGTCTGGGGGCAGGTGCTAAAAAGGAATAAGATGTTCCGGATATCTTTTCCTGGAATTTTCAGTATATATTAAAACACAAAACCGTAAATGGCAATGCTTTAATTATTAATAATAAAAATGCGATTATCATGCAATGGGTGACCAATGAATGCACGGGACAGAGAGAATGGGACTGGACAGGAGAGGGAAACTATGCTATACTTGGGGCGAAAAGAAAGAAAGAGGTGAAAGGATGAAGAAAATTTCCTGCAAATAAGAAAAGAATATGCAGAAATGCCGGTGAGAACGGTATTGCTGCGTTTGCTGCAGGAAAAATTCCATCTGTTTCCCAAAAAAGACGCCGGTATTGGAAAAAGGCGTAAGAGGATATGCCGTTATTGGCTGCAGGAATGGAGATTCCTGTGGCCTTTTTGCGTTCTGAGGGCGGATGCAGAAGGAAAAATACCGGTCTGTTTTGAAGGTGCTCAAAACAGGCGGACAGGAGGTGCGGCATATGTCTATGATAAAAGTGAAAGAATTGAGTTTTTCTTATCCCACCAGCGGAGATGAAATTTTTGATCATGTCAGCTTTCAGATGGATACGGACTGGAAGCTGGGATTTGTAGGGAGAAATGGCAGAGGAAAGACCACGCTGCTAAAGCTTTTGATGGGGGAATATGAGTACGAAGGAGAAATTGAAACATCTGCTGCTTTTGACTATTTTCCCTATCCGGTTGAACGAAAGGAACGATGGACGGAAGAAATCTTAAGTGAGGTCTGTCCTGACGCCGGTGAATGGCAGATTCGGAAGGAATTTTCTGCTTTGGGGCTGGAGGAAGATGTGCTCTGGCGTCCGTTTGAGACATTGTCCAACGGAGAGCAGACCAAGGCGCTTTTAGCTGCCCTGTTCCTGAAAGAGGGAAATTTTCTTCTGATTGATGAACCGACAAATCATCTGGATGCGGAGGCCAGAGAACGGGCGGCAGCCTATTTGAAAAGAAAGAAAGGGTTTATTCTGGTTTCCCATGACCGGCATTTTCTGGATGGATGCGTGGATCATATCCTGGCTCTGAACCGGACAGACATTGAAGTGCGAAGCGGAAATTTCTCTTCCTGGTTTCAGGATTTCCAGTGCAGACAGGAATCGGAGCTTCTTAAGAATGAACGGCTGAAAAAGGACATCCGGAGGCTTTCTCAGTCCTCCAGGAGAACGGCTCAGTGGTCTGATAGGGTAGAGGCATCGAAAATTGGAGCGGTAGACAAAGGATATGTGGGTCATAAGGCGGCAAAGATGATGAAACGGGCCAAGGCCATTGAAGCCAGAAGGGAAAAGGCCATCGAAGAAAAATCGGAGCTTTTGAAAAATCGGGAAGTTTCCCAGGAGCTGAAGCTCCTTCCTCTTTCCTATCGTGGGGAGCGGCTGGCTTTTTTTTCGGAGCTGACGGTTTTTTATGGGGGAAGACAGGTCTGCGGGCCTTTGAACCTGGAAATTTCCCGGGGAGAACGGGTGGTGCTTGACGGGAGAAACGGAAGCGGGAAAAGCAGCCTTTTAAAGCTGTTAACCGGTGCGGGAAGACCGAAAGGGGAGCAGGAATGCTGTGAAGGCCTGTCAGAGGAAGCGGCAGATATGCTGGAATATACAGGGAGACTTTCCATTGGCTCCGGTCTGGTGATTTCTTCTGTGCCCCAGGATACCAGTTTCCTGAAGGGCAGCCTGAAGGAGTTTGTAAAGAACAGCGGAATCGATGAAAGTCTGTTTCTGGCGGTTTTGCGGAAGCTTGATTTTGAGCGGGGGCAGTTTGAGAAAAATCTGGAAGAGCTGTCCGGAGGACAAAAGAAAAAGATACTGATTGCCAGAAGCCTCTGTCAGCAAGCCCATCTTTACGTATGGGATGAACCGCTGAACTTTATTGATATCTATTCACGTATACAGATTGAACGGCTGATTCTTGAATTTTCGCCGTCCATGGTGCTTGTGGAGCATGATCAGGCATTCCGGGATGCAGTGGCAACGAGGGTTGTGAAGATGGAACGGAATCCGGGGACGGGGAAGTACAGGTGACGAAAGCGGATCTGGTTTTCTTAAAGGTACTTGATGGAGAAATCGGAAGCGAATAAAACAAAAAGGGAATGAAACAAAGGAAGGAAAAAGGGGAGAAAAGATGGATAAGATGGAAAGAAAGGAAATGAAAACGAATGAGCCGGGAGAACGAAGGACTGCCGGAAACGGGGCGGACAGATGCACCGGCGGGCCGAAACAGAACCGGTCATTCTTCCTGCGGTCTGACCGGATTGGGTTTTCTGTATGGAACGAGGGGGATCTTCCGCTGGCCAGGCTTTTATGGGGGAATCCGCAGGTGACTCGCTATATCTGCGCATCCGGCACATTCAGCGAAACGGATATTGAAAACCGGCTGAAGCTGGAAATCTCCAATGAGACGAAGTACGGTGTTCAGTATTGGCCTGTCTTTCAGCTGGAAACGGGAGACTTTCTGGGATGCTGCGGGCTTCGTCCCCATGGAGAGGGGATGCGGGAATATGAGATTGGGATTCATTTAAGACCGGAAGCCTGGGGGCAGGGGTATGCGTCTGAAGCGGCCCGTGCTGTCATTGCCTGCGCTTTTGCAGGGACAGAAGGCAGGAAATCCGCCGAAAACGATTTTCCGGCCATTCATGCGGAATGCCTTTTTGCCGGCCATCATCCGGATAACCATGCTTCGGAAAAGCTGCTGGCCGGTCTTGGATTCCATCCGATCGGGACAGAGTTTTATGTACCTACCGGACTCTATCATCCGTCTTATCGGATGGAAAAACCGGGAAACTGTAAATAAACGGAATGTGGATTTGCACCGCATCCCTGTTATGGCCGGATCCGGCGGCCACCGCGGATCACAATCCTGTCCTGAGGCAGCATGGCCACGCATTCGGCAATGCAGCTTCCCCTGACCAGCAAAAGATTGGCTCTGCAGCCGGTTTCAATGCCATAGTGTTCCATTCCCATGAATCTGGCGCTGGCGTCTGTGCAGAGAGAAAATGCGTATTCCAGGTCACTGTCGCGGCGGAAGCTGTATTTCATGGCAGCAAACTGGGCCCGTTCCAGCATATCTCCCGTTCCGAAGGGAGTCCACAGATCGTGGCCGTTGTCGTTGCCGATGGCTGCCTGTACGCCTGCGGCTTCCAGCTCTTTCGGATCCGGATACTGGTCCAGACCGGCCTGGGCACAGGTAACGATGCGGATGTCCTGTTCGGCCAGCTGCTCCAGGAGGGAGCGGCGCAGCTTTTCATTGGACATTCCCAGGCAGAATGCATGGCTGATGGTGACCCTGCCCTGCATACCGGAGGCGCGAACCCGCTCTAAAATCAGGGAGAGACTGAAGGCACCCAGAGTATCTGGCTCATGCAGATGGATATCCACCGGTTTGTCATGCTTCTCTGCCAGATCGAAAATCATACGGATGGATGCTTTTGGATCCCGGTCGATGTCGCAGGGGTCGATGCCGCCAACCAGATCAGCGCCCATGGATAGTGCCTGATCCATCAAATCGTACACGCCGGGCATGGAAGCCAGGCCTGACTGGGGAAAGGCCACAATCTGCATATCCAGAAGTTCCCGGTATTCCTCCCGGATGCGCAGTGCCCCTTCGATACCGCGAAGCTTCTGAACCGGATCCACGTCGATGTGATCGCGCACGGCCAGCACGCCATAGTTCAGAAACCGTTCTGCCATGACTTTTGTCTGCTCATATGGATCCAGTCCCATGGGAATCCGGTGTTCCCGCTCATAGGTAATCCGGTCGATTCGGTTTGGGCCCATTTCGTTGCGGAACCAGGGATGACCGAAGATCGCCTTGTCTGTGTGGGCATGGATGTCAATGAGAGCCGGCATCAGGGTATAGCCGCGGCCGTCAATGGTTTCAGCGCCGGGAGAGGACAGAGTGTCTCCGATGGCTGAAATGACGCCATGTTCTATCAAAAGATCCACCTCTTTTTTTCGGCCTGGATGGTAAACTTGTCTGATAAGCGTGGTCATGTGAATCCCTCCTTTTTCTTTGATTTTATCCTATCACGGGAAGGGAGAGGCTGCAATAAGGAATCGGGGAAACGGCAGCTGTGGATTGACAGAAAAATGAAGATTTCGTATAATTAGAATAAGATATATACTTTAGTATACAAAAGTAAATGAGAATCAAGACAGAATGCCGGACACGGAAAAAGAGAAGGAGGTGCTGCCATGCCGTCCGCAGAACGGAGAAGGGAAAATGCAGAGGCCAAGCGAAAGAAAATCCTGGATGCGGCCATTACACTGTTTCAGGAGCGTGGATTTGATAATGTGACCATCGATGAAATCGTAAAAGAGGCCGGGTTTTCCAGAGGAACCTTTTATAAGCTGTTTCTCGGCAAAGAGGATCTGGTGGTTTCCTATATGGGGCAGTGGAATTTGTCCTATGCAGATTATTATGAACGAGAGCTGAAAGAACGGGAGTGCGATGCACTGGAAAAAATCAGACGCCTGGTCCGATACATGTTAAAGGCATCCACCATGGGCGGCCAGTCCCTTCAGCGAATTGCCATTTCCAGCGGAATGCATGATAAAGTGCTGGCGGAGAAGATTTCAAAAAACGGTACAAGGATTGCTCAGATCCTGGAGGAGCTTCTGCAGGAGGGAATGGCGCAGGGAAGAATCACCAGGCAATATGGGAGCGAAGAGCTGTGCAGGATGATTTACATTGTTCTGGAGGGAATTTCGCTCCGGTGGGCCGGCTCTTATGATGAACAGCCGGTGGAAGCGGCAGCAGGGGATTCGATGGAACTTCTATTTTCGTTGATGGAAAATAAATAGAAAACAGGAATGAAATAAGCGGAAAAAAGACGGGAGGACATGCAGAATGAAACGGATTTTGATTGTCGTCGGAGGCGGGCGTCCAAAGGGAAATACGGCTCAGCTGGTGGAAGCGTTTGCCCGCGGGGCCAGGGAGGAAGGCCATCAGGTTCATGTGGTTTCTCTGATGAAAACAGAGGTAAAGGGGTGTCTGGGCTGCAACGCCTGCCGGAAAGGAAAGGGCTGTGTTCAGAAGGACGGATTCCAGGAGCTGATACCCGAAATCCAGGAGGCCGATCTGCTGGTGTTTGCTTCTCCGCTATATTACTGGACGATTTCATCCAGACTGAAGGCATTTATCGAGAGATTTTACTGCATCGCCCAGCCGGATCCGGCGCCGCCTATGGGCCGGTATGAAAAGTATCCGGAAAAGGACTGTGCGCTTCTGATGACCTCTGCAGACCGGCTGTTCTGGACATTTGAACAGGCGGTGGCCTATTACCGGTTTGCGGTTGTCAATTACATCGGGTTCCATGATAAGGGAATGCTTCTGGCCGGAGGATGCGGAGCGACGGAGGGACAGCCGCAGATAGATAAGACCGAATATCTGGAACAGGCTTATGAATTTGGAAAGTCTGTTTATAAGGAGGAAGTTCTGTCATGAAGAGAAGAATCAAAATTACGGTGCTGAAACGGGAATTTTACCAGGAACTGGCGGACGCTTTTCTGGTTCATCCTCAGGTGGAAAAATGCGGGAAATTTCAGGATGGCCAGGTGTTTTTTGTGGAAGAAGGGCAGTATGATACCTTTACTCATGGCGGCTGTTTCTGTCAGTCAGCCTGGGATACCATCAAAGATACGGTCTATTCGGGTCTGATGGGAGGAAATCTTTACAGGGAAGGATGGAGCAGAGATCCTGGAAAGCTGGTTTTATGCTGCAGGGACGGAATCCGGCCGGTTGTGTTTCTTCTGGAGAAGATGGAGGAAAATGAGGAGGGCTGAGCTTTGTTAATCAATTGTTCCCGTTTATAATTATGTTTAATATTGTTCTGCTATGCTTTTCTTCAAAACAGAGAGACAAATCGGAATTAATCGGGCAAAGCGAAGGGGCTTGTATAACATTATAACAAAGTGGGTAGATGGTGATTTATTCAAGATATAGGAGAAGGTATGGAAATAAAAGTTAGAATTGCAGAAGAAAAGGATGTCGAGCGTGTTGCAATGTTATATGAGAAGCTCCATGATTTTCTGGAAACTCATGAGAATCATCCCAGATGGATACGTGGAATTTATCCAACTAAGGCAAATGCGGAGGAAGGATTTGAAAAAGGCTGGTTATATGTGGCTGAAGTGGATGGAGAAATGGCTGGAAGTGTTATTTATCTTCATGAACAGGGGGAAGTTTATAACCAAGTAAAATGGCCGAAAGAAATATCGGGTGATAATGTATATGTGATTCATGTACTGGCAGTTCAGCCTGATTTTTTTAGAATGGGAGTGGGGACAGCGCTTTTAGATTATGCGTGCAGCATGGGCAGAGAAAAAGGAATCGGGGCAGTGCGCCTTGATGTATATGAAAAAAATTTATCAGCTATACGCTTATATGAAAGATGTGGTTTTTCATATCGGGGAACCATTGATTTGGGGCTGGAGAAATTATATGGCTTAAAGTGGTACCATGTCTACGAAAAGCTTTTATAGAAAAGCACGTAACCAGCTATAAAAAATGGAAGATAGTTGACATTGGTTGAGCATTTTGCATACTTAATTTATTTATTATAATTTTCGAAAGAAAAATCAAAAATTGAAAATTATGACTGGTCACAGAAAGTGTTTACCGTTCGCAGTTCACAAAAATCGTTCACAAAAAATTCACAGAATATTAGCACTCGCCCATTGACAGTGCTAATAATATGTGTTATATTGCTGATATAACAAAATAACCCCTGTTAAGAGGAGGCTTGAATATGAACATCAGCAAATTTACACAGAAGTCCGTGGAAGCGGTACAGGGCTGTGAGAAGCTGGCTTATGAATACGGAAACCAGCAAATAGACGAAGAACATCTTTTGGTGAGCCTTTTAAGACTGGACGACAGTCTGATTATGAAGCTCATAACGAAAATGGGAATTTCCGGCGAGCAGTTTTTAAACGAAGCGGAACAGGCAGTCAATAAACTGCCCAAGGTTTCCGGCGGAGGACAGGTCTATTTAACCAATGATTTAAACAAGGTGTTAATTAGCGCCGAGGATGAGGCCAAGGCCATGGGCGATGAATACGTCTCGGTGGAGCACCTGTTTTTAAGCATGTTAAAGCAGCCAAACCGTGCGGTGAAGGATTTGTTCCGGGCATATGGAATCGACCGGGACAGATTCCTGCAGGCGTTATCGACGGTTCGCGGCAACCAGCGGGTAGTCAGCGACAACCCGGAGGCCACGTATGATACTTTGAATAAGTATGGCGTCGATCTGGTAGAACGGGCTAGAGATCAGAAACTGGATCCGGTTATTGGCCGTGATGCGGAAATCCGCAACGTGGTCCGGATTCTTTCAAGAAAGACCAAGAATAACCCGGTGCTGATCGGTGAACCCGGCGTCGGCAAGACGGCCGTCGTGGAAGGGCTGGCTCAGAGAATTGTCCGGGGAGATGTTCCGGAAGGATTGAAGGATAAGAAACTGTTTTCTCTGGACATGGGCGCTCTGGTGGCCGGAGCCAAATACCGGGGAGAGTTTGAGGAACGGCTGAAAGCGGTTCTGGAAGAGGTAAAAAAGAGCGAAGGACAGATTATTCTGTTCATCGATGAACTGCATACCATTGTAGGTGCAGGAAAGACGGAAGGCTCCATGGACGCCGGCAATATGTTAAAGCCCATGCTGGCCAGGGGAGAGCTTCACTGCATCGGCGCAACCACCCTGGATGAATATCGGAAATACATTGAGAAGGACCCGGCTCTGGAACGGCGGTTCCAGCCGGTGATGGTGGACGAGCCTACGGTGGAAGATACGATTTCCATCCTTCGTGGCTTAAAGGATCGGTATGAGGTATACCATGGCGTGAAAATCACAGACTCGGCCCTGGTGGCGGCGGCTGTGCTTTCCAACCGTTATATCAGCGACCGGTTCCTGCCGGATAAGGCCATCGATCTGGTGGATGAGGCCTGCGCCATGATTAAAACGGAGATGGATTCCATGCCGACGGAGCTGGATGAGCTGTCCAGAAAGATCATGCAGCTGGAGATCGAGGAAACGGCCCTGAAGAAGGAGACGGATCATTTAAGCCAGGAGCGGCTGGCAGATTTGCAGAAAGAGCTGGCAGAGCTTCATGACCAGTTCGCAGCCCAGAAGGCTCAGTGGGAAAATGAGAAGGCATCTGTGGATAAGCTGTCCAGACTGCGTGAGGAAGTGGAATCTCTTCACCGCCAGATTCAGGACGCTCAGCAGAAGTATGATCTGAATAAGGCGGCTGAGCTGCAGTATGGAAAACTTCCTCAGGTAGAAAAGGAACTGAGGGAGGAAGAAGAAAAGGTCAAAAATCAGGACTTGAGTCTGGTTCATGAAAGTGTTACCGAGGACGAGATTGCGAGGATCATTTCCCGGTGGACCGGAATCCCGGTGGCCAAGTTGACGGAGAGTGAGCGGAACAAGACCCTTCATCTGGACGACCAGCTTCATAAGCGGGTCATTGGTCAGGATGAAGGTGTGGAAAAGGTAACGGAGGCAATTATCCGTTCCAAGGCAGGCATTAAGGATCCCACCAAACCCATCGGTTCCTTCCTGTTTTTGGGCCCCACCGGCGTCGGCAAGACGGAGCTTGCAAAGGCGCTTGCAGAGAACCTGTTTGATGATGAGAACAACATGGTCCGTATCGACATGAGCGAATATATGGAGAAGCACTCCGTATCCAGACTCATCGGAGCTCCGCCAGGATATGTGGGTTACGATGAGGGCGGTCAGCTGACCGAGGCCGTACGGCGCAAACCCTATTGCGTAGTCCTGTTTGATGAGGTGGAGAAGGCGCATCCGGACGTGTTCAATGTCCTTCTGCAGGTGCTGGACGATGGACGGATCACCGATTCCATGGGAAAGACCGTGGACTTTAAGAACACCATCATCATTCTGACATCCAACATCGGTTCTCAATATCTGCTGGATGGCATTGACGAGAACGGAAATATCAAGCCGGAGGCGGAGGCCATGGTTATGAATGACCTGAGAGCCCATTTCCGTCCGGAGTTTTTGAACCGGCTGGATGAGACGATTCTCTTCAAGCCGCTGACCAAGGATAACATTGGCGGCATTGTGAACCTGCTGATTGCCGACGTCAACAAGAGGCTGGCGGACAAGGAGCTGACCATCGTTCTTTCCGACAGTGCAAAACAGTTTATCGTGGATAATGGCTATGATCCGGTTTATGGCGCCAGACCGCTGAAACGGTATCTGCAAAAGAACGTAGAGACTCTGGCTGCCCGGCTGATTCTGTCTGACGGCGTCCATACAGGCGATGAGATTTATATTGACCTGGTGGACGGAGCACTGACGGCCAGCGCAAGGAGCGGCAAGGAGTCCGCATAAGGGCAGGAGAAAGCCGGGATTGAAAAACCAGGACTTCAGACGGAATAAAACAGAGCGTCGGGAATTTCAGACAGCATGAAACAGAGATCCAGAAACTTCAGGCAGTATGAAACAAAGTGTCAGGAACTTCAGTTGGCATAAAACAAAGCATCTGGAACTTCAGGCAGCATAAAAAAACAGGCATCACTCACAGAACGGACGGCTGTCCGCCTGGAGAATGCCTGTTTTTTAAGTACAAAAATATGAACCGCATATCTGGTTAAACGGAAACGTTACTCAGACTGCAAATCCAACCGAACCGCAGAACGATCCGGCCTGAGAACTGCCGGAACTGCAAAGCAGCCAAAGATCTTCTCCCGTAAACAAATCAGTGAATTTCTCCGCCGACGGCTGTGATGTCTTTTTCGCAGGAAACGGCAGCTTCAACGGCCGCTTCCAGAGAGGCGGCAATGTCTGCCAGGGACATGGACGGAGTCTGCGGCTTGTCCACCACCTGGGCCGTGGCATAGGGAACATGGATAAATCCGCCTCTGACGCCGGGAAATTCCTTCTGGATGTAATAAAGGATGCCGTACATGACGTGGTTGCAGATATAGGTTCCCGCGCTGTTGGAAAGAACGGATGGGTAGCCTGCATGTTTGATAGCCTGTACCATGGCCTTCACCGGAAGATTGGAGAAGTAGGCCGTATCTCCGTCTTCAAAAATCGGAACGTCGATGGGCTGATTTCCCTCGTTGTCCGGGATTCTTGCATCCGTTACGTTGATGGCCACCCGCTCCGGGGTGACACCGAACCGGCCGCCGGCCTGGCCGACGCTGATGACGATATCGGGATGAATCTCCTGCATTTTTTCATGGATTTTCTGGATGGATTTTCCTACCACCGTAGGAATCTGGAGCTTGATGATCTGGGCTCCGCCAATCTCATCTTTTAACAGCTTTACGGCCTCCCAGGCCGGGTTCATGGTTTCTCCGCCAAACGGGTCGAAGCCTGTAATCAGTACTTTCATAATCCTGCCCCTCCTCTGTATGTTTGACAAATAGTTCTGTTGTTTGTATTATAAAGGAGGCGTGAGTCAATATGCAAGCAGAGGAATGAAAAACCATGAAAATAATCATCTCTCCCGCAAAGAAAATGGAGGAGTGCGACGATCTGTTTGAGGCAGAAGGCGCACCGGAATATCTGGAGCAGACCAGGCTGCTGCTTCACCGGCTGCAGTCCATGAGTGAGGAAGAATTGGGACGGCTGTTTAAGGCCAATGAGCGGATCACCCACGAGAATTTCCTTCGGTTTTCCTCCATGAACCCGGAGCAGGCCAGGACACCGGCTCTTTTGTCTTATGTGGGCATTCAGTACCAGTATATGGCGCCTAAGCTGTTTTCCTACAGCCAATGGGAGTATGCAAAGGAGCATCTGCGGATTTTGAGCGGATTCTACGGAATTTTAAAACCGGAGACTCCTGTGACGCCTTACCGGCTTGAGATGCAGGCCAGGCTTTCGGTGAACGGCGCAAAGAACCTGTATGATTTCTGGGGGCAGAGGCTGTATAACAGCATCCGCCGGGAGGAGCCGGAACAGGGCGTGATTGTGAACCTGGCATCAGAGGAATACAGCCGGGCGGTGAGGCCCTATCTGGAACCGGGAATGCGGTGGGTGGACTGTGTATTTGGTTCCGTAAAGGACGGGAAAATCAAAGTGAAGGCCACGGAGGCAAAGATGGCC
Source organism: Candidatus Copromonas faecavium (nom. illeg.) (assembly GCA_018712915.1). Taxonomy (GTDB): domain Bacteria; phylum Bacillota; class Clostridia; order Lachnospirales; family Lachnospiraceae; genus Copromonas; species Copromonas faecavium. The sequence goes on from DVGC01000007.1 coordinate 28,319, forward strand.
AGAGGCGAGATGGTCCGGTTCATGGCGGAAAGAAAGGTTTCAGACGCGGAGGAGCTAAAGGAGTTTTCCGGTCTGGGCTTTTCCTATGATAAGGAGCGATCGTCGGGGGACTGCCTGGTATTTTTGGCGGGGTAATGTTCCTGGCATGATCATAAAGTTTTACAGGGAGGCAGGTATGTTTCGCATAATCGGAAAAAAGGATCCCTGCTGGTGCGGCAGCGGGAAAGAGTATGAACATTGTCATATGGAGTTTGACCGGAAGCTGAGCCGGGCAAGGTTTATGGGTCATGAGATTCCGTCCCATAAAATCATCAAGACTCCGGCACAGATTGAGAAAATCAGGGAGAGCGGAAAGCTGAATGCGGCCGTGCTGGACTACGTGGCGGAACGCATTGAGGCAGGGGTGACCACGGAGGAAATCGACCGCTGGGTATATGATTTCACCACGAAAAACGGGGGAATCCCGGCGCCCCTGAATTTTGAGGGATTTCCCAAGAGTGTCTGCACATCCATCGACAGCCAGGTCTGCCATGGAATTCCTTCCGAGAACGTGACATTGAAGGACGGGGATATTATTAATGTGGATGTCTCCACCATTCTGGACGGCTATTTTTCGGATTCTTCCCGGATGTTTCTGATTGGAAATGTAAGCCCGGAGAAGGGGCGGCTGGTGCGGGTGACGAAGGAGGCTGTGGAAGAAGGCTTAAAACAGGTGCGGCCCTGGGGATATCTCGGCGACATGGGCCAGGCAGTTCATGATTATGTAAAGAAACACGGCTACACGGTGGTGGAAGAAGTGGGCGGCCATGGCATAGGCCTGGAATTTCATGAAGATCCCTTTGTCAGCTACGTTTCCAAAAAAGGAACGGAGATGGTCATGGCGCCGGGAATGATTTTTACCATTGAGCCGATGGTCAACATGGGAACCAGTGAAATTTACGTGGATGATTCCAACGGCTGGACCATTTATACGGAGGATGGCCTGCCTTCGGCCCAGTGGGAGATCATGGTCCTTGTGACGGAAGAAGGTCATGAGGTGCTGGCATGGTAGTGGCATGGTAGAATCTCCGGTGCAAAAATTCAGCCGGCCAAAGTACGGATATTGGGCGCAAACCGGGCAAAAATTCCGGGGATTTTGCAGGGCTGGAAGGCCGGATATGGAATCATGTTATAAAGGGAAATTGCAATATAACTGGATTTCATATAAGACATGAAAATAAATCACTTGCAATTTTTAGGAAACTTTGTATAATAAAAGAAAGTTACTGAGAAAATCTCTGGAAGCTGGCATTCAGGCTGAAAGTTGTCTGATGATACAGGGAGGAGATTTCCAGGAAGATGAGCAAATATCGGGGAAAGGAGAACGCAGATATGATGATAATGGTGGTTCTATTAGCAATCGTGATCCGAATTATCGTCAGCATTATCGTCATTGACGGGAATGCTTATTTGCGTTATGCTTAATCCTGGAGAATTGGAATCATGATTTGCTCGAAAAATGAGGAAAGACTGCAGGAGCCTTACAGCATAGCGCTGTAGGGCTTTTTTATTTCACACGAAACGAGGGATTGGATTTATGAAAATGAACGGTGCGAGAATTCTGGTGGAGGAGCTGATTCACCAGGGTGTGGAAGTGATTTTCGGCTATCCGGGCGGCTCGGTCTTAAATATTTATGACGAGCTTTACCTGGCTTCCGACAGAATTAAGCACGTCCTTGCTGCTCATGAGCAGGGGGCGGCCCATGCTGCGGACGGATATGCCAGAGCCAGCAAAAAAACCGGCGTGGTGCTTGCCACCAGCGGACCGGGCGCGACCAATCTGGTGACGGGAATCGCAAATGCTTATCTGGATTCGGTTCCCATGGTGGCCATCACCGGCAATGTGGCCGTGGAGAATCTGGGAAAGGATTCCTTCCAGGAGGTGGATATTGTCGGAGTCACTCAGCCGATCGTGAAGCATAATTACATGGTCCGGGATGTAAAGGATCTGCAGAAAACGATTATCGAGGCTTTTGAAATCGCCAATTCGGGAAGGAAAGGACCGGTTCTTATTGACATCCCGAAGAATGTGCAGATTGATGAGTGCGAGTATGTGGAGGACATGAAGGTTCCTTCCGTGGTGAAAAAATATAAATCCAGCAACGAAGAGCGAATCCGCCAGGTAGCTGAAATGTTAAAGGAAGCGAAACGCCCCTTTATCTATGCAGGAGGCGGCGTCCTGTCATCCGGAGCGGAGGATGAGGTTCTGGAGCTTTCCAGACGCCTGGATGCGCCGGTGGGACTTTCCATGATGGGGATGACTGCGGTACCCCATTCTTATCCGCTGAATCTTGGCATGTGCGGCATGCATGGAAAATATGCTTCCATCAAGGCCCAGTCGGAATGCGACCTGATGATCGGCGTAGGCGTCCGGTTTTCAGACCGGGCCACAGGAGACTTGGACGAATATACGAAAAAATGCATGACGGTCCACATTGATATCGACCGGGCGGAAATCGGAAAGAACGTAAATCCTGACGTAAGCATGTGGGGGGACGTGAAGGAGATTTTAAAGGAACTTCTGGCGGTGGTTCCCCAGTACCATCATCCGGAGTGGGTGTCACAGATTGAGGAGTATAAAAACGCCGAGGTCCTTCCCAAACAAAAGGAATTTGGCCCCAGACCCATTATCGAGGAGGTCAATAAGCACTGCGGCCCGGATACGGTTGTGGCCACTGACGTGGGTCAGCACCAGATGTGGACCATGCAGTATTATCATTTTGAGAAGCCGAGAACTCTGTTGACTTCCGGGGGCCTGGGAACCATGGGGTACGGCCTGGGAGCAGCCATCGGCGGCTGCATCGCCTGCGGCGGGAGACGGACCGTTCTCTTTACGGGAGACGGGTGCTTCGGGATGAATTTAAATGAGATGGCAACGGCCGTCAGCCAGTGGCTTCCGATCACAATCGTGATTTTCAACAACAATGTCCTGGGCATGGTACGTCAGTGGCAGACAATTTTTTATGACGGACATTACTCCCAGACGACTCTGGACCGGCAGACCGATTTCCCGGCCCTTGCAAAAGCCTTTGGTGCGGAAGGATATTCGGCCTTTACCATTTCCGATCTGCAGGCGGCTCTGGATGCTGCGGACCAGTCTGATGGCCCTGTCCTCATCGACTGTCATATCGATATGGATGAAAAGGTGCTGCCCATGATTCCTCCGGGACGTTCTGCAAAGGATATGATTGTGAAGGGATAGGCAGGGAAAGAAAACGGAAGTGACTGGAAAGGATAGGGGATAAGATGGAACGATTTGCAGTTGGATTGATTGTCAGCAACCGTTTCGGTGTGTTAAACCGGATTGCCGGCCTGTATGCCAAGCGGTGCTATAACATTGATTCTCTTTCGGTGGGTGAGACGGAGGACCCGGAATACTCCAGAATGACCATTGTCTCCACCGGAGACGAATACATGAAGGATCAGGTGGTGCGCCAGCTGGAAAAGCTGATTGACGTGAAGGCCGTGGCCCTGCTGGAGCCGGAGAATACTGTCTTTGCCCAGCATATGTTTATAAAAATGCATCTGACAGGAACCCAGAGAGGCTCCTCCAAGCATCAGGTGCTGGCCCTCATCAACCGTTACGGCGGCAAGGTGGTGGACTTTGGAGAGGAATATCTGACAGCCGAGATCACCGGAACCGCCGAAAAGGTGGATTCTTTTGTCGAAAAGGTCCGGGGATTTGGAATTTTGGAGCTCAGCCGGTCGGGAGACATTGCCCTCGGCCTGGGAATAGAGAATACGCTGAGTATCAGCAGCAATCAAGAAGAATAAAAGGAGACGAAAAACTATGGCAACGATGTACTATGAAAGAGACTGTAACCTTGCACTTTTGGATGGAAAGAAAGTAGCCGTTATCGGATACGGTTCCCAGGGCCATGCCCATGCGCTGAACTTAAGAGACTCCGGTGTGGATGTTGTGGTTGGCCTTTACGAAGGCTCCAAATCCGCCGTTAAGGCGAAGGAAGACGGATTTACCGTCATGAATACGGCTGATGCCGTGGAGGCTTCCGATATTATCATGATCCTTGTCAACGATGAGAAGCAGGCGGCTCTCTACCAGAAGGACATTAAGGATCATCTTTCCGAGGGCAAAACACTGTGCTTTGCTCACGGCTTTAATATTCACTTTAAGCAGATCGTTCCTCCGGCCGACATCAATGTCATCATGATTGCACCCAAAGGACCGGGACATACGGTTCGTTCCCAGTATGTGGGCGGCAAGGGCGTTCCCTGTCTGGTGGCCGTTTATCAGGATCCCAGCGGAAATTCCATGGAAATTGCGAAGGCTTATGCAGCAGGCATCGGCGGAGCCAGAGGCGGAATCCTGGAAACCACATTTAAAGAAGAGACGGAAACAGACCTCTTTGGTGAGCAGGCGGTTCTCTGCGGCGGCGTAACCGCTCTGATGGAGGCAGGCTTCAACACACTGGTGGAAGCAGGCTATAAGCCGGAAAATGCATATTTCGAGTGTATCCATGAGATGAAGCTGATTGTGGATTTGATTTTCAATGCCGGATTCGAAGGAATGCGTTACTCCATCTCCGATACGGCAGAGTTCGGCGATTACATGACCGGATCCAGAATCATCACCGATGCGGTAAAGGCAGAGATGAAACAGGTATTAAAGGAAATCCAGGACGGTACTTTTGCGAAGAACTGGATTCTTGAGAACCAGGTGGGAAGAACCACATTTAACGCCAAGAGAGCTGCGGCTGCAGAAACTCTGGCAGCAAAGACCGGACGGGAGTTAAGAGCCAAGATGGGATGGAAGCAGACCCAGGATCTGGACGAAGCAAAATAAACGAAACAGGCCGGCACGCGGCGTGACAGTTTTGCCGCTGCCGGCCAAGCGTGTTTAAGGAAAAGGAGACAGACTATGAATTCGGATCAGGTAAAAAAAGGCGTGGAGCATGCGCCTCACCGCTCTCTTTTAAAGGCGGACGGCTACAGCGACGAGCAGATGAGGCGTCCGTTTATCGGCGTGGTCAATTCCTTTAATGAGATTGCGCCGGGACATATGCATCTGCAGACCATTGCCAGGGCCGTGAAGGACGGCGTTCTGGCAGCAGGAGGAACGCCCATGGAGTTTAATACCATCGGCGTCTGCGACGGAATCGCCATGGGCCATGAGGGCATGCGGTTCTCCTTAAGCTCCAGGGAGCTGATTGCCGATACGGTGGAATGTATGGTGAAGGGACACTGCTTCGATGCCCTGGTATTTATTCCCAACTGTGATAAAATTGTGCCCGGCATGCTGATGGCGGCCATGCGGTTAAATCTCCCCTGTATTTTCGTGTCGGGAGGCCCCATGCTTTCCATCGACCAGAGGGATTTGAACTCCGTATTCGAGGCAGTGGGTGCAAGGAAGGCCAATCTGATTGACGATGAGGAGCTGGCGGAAATTGAGGGAATGAGCTGTCCCGGATGCGGTTCCTGTTCCGGAATGTTTACAGCCAATTCCATGAACTGCCTGACGGAGGCTCTGGGTCTGGGACTTCCCGGAAACGGAACCATTCCGGCGGTTTATGCAGAACGGATCCGCCTGGCGAAAAACGCCGGTATGCAGGTGATGAAGCTTTTGGAGATGAATCTTCGTCCTAGGGATATTGTGACGCCGGCGGCTTTTGAGAATGCGCTGACAACGGATATGGCTTTAGGATGTTCCACCAACTCGGCCCTTCATCTTCTGGCCATCGCCCATGAGGCGGGGATTTCTCTGGATCTGCACATGATCAACGAAATCAGCGAGAAGACGCCCAACCTCTGTCATCTTGCCCCGGCAGGCCATCACCATATGCAGGATCTGATGAAAGCCGGCGGAATTTCGGCGGTGATGAAGGAGCTTTTAGATGCCGGCATGCTCCATGGAGACTGCCTGTCGGTAACCGGAAAGACTCTGGCAGAGAATGTGGCAAAAGCGGTCAATAAAGACGAAGAAGTGATTCGTCCCCTGTCCAATCCTTACTCAAAGACCGGAGGCCTGGCAGTGCTGTTTGGAAACCTGGCGCCCAACGGAGCCATCGTTAAGCGTTCTGCCGTCAAGCCGGAAATGCTGGTAAACACAGGAACGGCCAGATGCTTTGATTCCGAGGAGGAGGCCATCGCCGCCATCTATGCGGGAAAGATTGTTCCGGGAGACATTGTGGTCATCCGGTATGAAGGTCCTTCCGGCGGACCGGGGATGAGAGAAATGTTATCGCCTACCTCGGCTATTGTCGGAATGAAGCTGGACACCACGGTTGCTCTTTTGACAGACGGACGGTTTTCCGGAGCCTCCTGCGGCGCAGCCATCGGCCACATTTCTCCCGAGGCGGCTGCCGGCGGCCCCATCGCCTATATCAAGGATGGAGATCAGATTGCCATCGACATCCCCAATTACAGCCTGAAGCTTCTTGTGTCCGATGAGGAGATGGAGGAGCGGAAAAAGACCATGAAATTAAAGGAGCCGAAGGAGCTGACCGGTTATCTGAAGCGGTATGCAAAGAGCGTTTCCTCGGCAGATAAGGGAGCCATTGTGGAATAATATGAATCAGATTGTATCCAATCTGCTGGTATACGGCAGCCTGCCGGAGGACTCCATCCTCTGGCAGCTGGCCGATATCTGCGAAAAATTAAGAAACGGCGAAGAAAGCCGGGATGCGCTGCGGGGCCGGGTGTTCCGCCAGGTGAAGAAGCTCTTGACGGTGTCCACGGATTTTGCCTTTGATAAAAATTTGTGGCAGAATTACCTGACTTTTCTTCTGATTACCAATGAGAATCCCTTTTCTCTGGTCTGTGAAAAGATGGGAGCCCAGGACGGGACGGTCAATGTGTTTGTCAAACATGATTTTGAGATGTTCCGGAACCTGTTTCACTATGACTTTTCCTGGCTGGAAAAGGAGCTTTCGGTGGACTGCTTCACCCACCTGACCCATTATCATGCCATTCGGAAAAAGGAGCTGATGTACAACAAAAACGTCAGCGAGAAGGTGCGCTCCTTAAGTGAAAAGCTGGCGGAGGCCAGAGACGCGGAGGAGTTTTTTGCCCATGTCACCGATTTTTACCGGGATTATGGCGTGGGCATGTTTGGCCTGAACAAGGCTTTCCGCATTGCGGAAAATGAGGACGGAAGCGTCCGTTTCCTCCCTATTAATAACATGGACACGGTGATGTTATCGGATCTGATCGGCTATGAGAGCCAGAAGCAGAAGCTGGTGGAGAATACCCGGGCATTCTGCGAGGGAAAGGCAGCCAACAACGTGCTGCTGTTCGGTGACAGCGGCACCGGGAAATCCACCAGTGTCAAGGCCATCGTCAATCAGTTTTATCCGCAGGGCCTGCGGATGATAGAAATTTACAAGCACCAGTTTAAGGACCTGTCGGCCATCATCTCCCAGATCAAAAACAGGAATTACCGGTTTATTATTTATATGGATGACCTGTCTTTTGAGGAGTTTGAGACGGAATATAAGTTTTTAAAGGCTGTGATTGAAGGCGGTGTGGAAACCAGGCCGGAAAACGTGCTGATTTATGCCACCTCCAACCGGCGTCACCTGATTAAGGAGACATGGAAGGATCGGGACGATATGGAGCATAATGAGGACGTTCACCGCTCCGACACCATGGAAGAGAAGCTGTCCCTGGTGAACCGGTTCGGACTGACGATCTTCTATGCGAAGCCCAACAAGGCAGGCTTTAACGAGATGGCTGTGGCTCTGGCCAGACGGGCCGGAATCACCGAAGCCATGATGGATGACGAGGAAATTTGTCTGGAGGCCAACCGCTTTGAGATGCGCGGCGGCGGCTTTTCCGGACGGACCGCACAGCAGTTTGCCAATTACCTGCTGACAAAAATGGATGTGAATCATTCGTCGTAACCAATCTTTTTCTTTTTCGTGACACACGGGGCCTGCGCTGCAGAGTCTCGTGTGTCTGATGTCTATTTGGAAGGCCGGAAAGGGAAATTTGTTTTTTCTATGCCGGCCAAATCCGCTATTTATTTTTACAATTAGACTTTTTTATCCCCTTCTTTTATACTTGTTATGCACAGTCGGATAACCGCTTTGCAGCCGGCAAAGCCTTGCCGGCTGTCTTTTCAGGCAGTGCGGCCGGCTGCTTATGGTGCTGCGCGGCGGCTTTTCTGTAATGCCGTGCCGGCTGTTTTTCAGGCTGTCCTGTCAGTTGTTTTTTGACTGTCCTGCCAGCCCTTTGCTTGAACCTGGAAAAACAAAATGAAGCTTTTAATGGAAATGCCTGCGGCAGAGGCCGCGAGGGAGTATTTATGATCAGTCTTGGGATAGATTCCGGCTCCACAATGACAAAAGGAGTCTTATTCGATGGGAGTTCCGTAATTGCGCATCGGATGCTCCCCACTTCCATGAGGCCGGGGGAGGTTTTGAGGGAGATCTGCGCCGGCCTCAAATCCTCAGATACGGAAATGGTGGTCAGCACCGGTTATGGAAGAGAACTTTTAAAGGATGCAGACGCAAAAATCACGGAAATCACCTGCCATGGAGCAGGGGCCGCCTGGCTGTCGCCCGGCTGCGACGCCGTTATCGACGTCGGAGGCCAGGACTGCAAAACCATCCTGCTGGACCGGGACGGACAGGTGACCGATTTTTTAATGAATGATAAATGTGCGGCCGGGACCGGCCGTTTCATGGAAATGATTATGGCCCGGGTGGGAAGCGATATTTCCTGCCTGGATTCTTTTGTGGAGGGCTGCAGTCCCATTCCCATCAACAGCATGTGCGCCGTTTTTGCGGAGAGCGAGATTGTGGGGTTGATGGCGAAGGAGGCAAAACCCGGCGATATTGTCCTTGGATGTGTGCATTCCATCTGCCGCAGGACGGCTGTCTTTGCGGAAAAGATTACGCCTTCCAATCCCAAAATCTTTTTTTCGGGAGGACTTGCCCAGTCTCAGGTAATGCGCCAGGTGCTGGGGGAATACATGAAGGGGGCAGCCATCGTGACGCATCCGCTGGCCCAGTATACGGGCGCCGTGGGAGCAGCTGTCTTAGGGTATCGAAAACTGAAAAGGAGGAAGGGGAATAATGGAGCTTAAAAAAGATTTGCCGGAAATTTTCGAGGAATTTGCCGATGCCAGGAAAAATTCGTTTCTTACCATCAAGGAGTTAAAGGAAAAGGGAGTGCCTGTGGTGGGCGTATTCTGTACGTATCTGCCCAGGGAGATTCCAAACGCCATGGGAGCAGCGGTAGTAGGACTCTGTTCCGTATCGGATGAAACCATTCCGGATGCGGAAAAGGATCTGCCGAGAAATCTCTGTCCCTTAATCAAGTCCAGCTATGGATTTGCAAAAACGGATAAATGTCCGTATTTCTATTTTTCCGATCTGGTGGTGGGAGAAACCACCTGTGACGGAAAGAAAAAGATGTATGAGATGCTGGCGGAGTTTAAGCCGGTTCATGTCATTGAACTGCCCAATTGTCAGAATGAAACGGGGATTCAGATGTACCGCCAGGAGCTGATTAAATTTAAAGAGCTTCTGGAGAAGAAATTTGAAACGACGATTACGGAAGAGGCCATCCGGAATCAGATTAAGATCCGCAATAAAATTCAGAAGGCGCTTCACAGACTTCAGTATGTGATGGCCAATGATCCGGCTCCGGAATACGGCCTGAATATTGTCAATACGGTTTACGGTTCCGGGTTCCATATGAATGTGGAGGGACTGGCCGATGAGCTCAATGCAGTGACCGATCAGATAGAGAAAGAATATGCGGCCGGAAAGAACATCGGAAAACGTCCCAGAATCCTGTTAACCGGTTCGCCTTCCGGCGGAGCGGCCTTAAAGGTGGTCCGGGCCATCGAGAACAACGGCGGCGTGGTAGTCTGCTTTGAAAACTGCTCCGGAATGAAGCCTTTGAGCCCGGTGGATGAGGAGAATCCGGATGTATATGATGCGCTGGCGAGAAAGTATCTGAACATCGGATGCTCCTGCATGAGCCCCAATCCCAACCGGATGGCGCTTTTGGAGAAGCTGATCGACGACTTTCAAGTGGACGGCGTGGTGGATCTGGTCCTGCAGGCCTGTCATACCTATAATGTGGAAACAGCTATGGTAAGGAAGCTGGTAAAGGAGAAGAAAGGAATCCCCTATACGGTGGTGGAGACCGATTACTCTCAGGCAGATGTGGAGCAGCTGAATACGAGAATGGCAGCGTTTCTGGAACTTTTGTAAGGATAAGCCGGTTTTACCGGCGGCATGTCAGAATACCCCCGGGCAGGACAAGGAAAGCCAAGAGTCTGCCCGGGGGTATTCTGCGTGTTTTCCAATACGGCCAGGGCATGCTCTCCTGCTTTTTGGAAAAGTGCGTTTTCCTGTCGCGGCCTGTCGAAATTTGCGGCGAAATCCCATTGCACCTCTTTCCCATCCGGCGATATAATTGATTTACTCGTTTCCGGGATTTGGTAAAAAATGGAAAACGGGAGCGAGCCATCATTTTTTATGACGGTCAGGAGGGAAATTATGGGAGAGCTATCGATTGCGATTGCAGATGATAACAGGCAGACTTTGAATTTGCTTGGGGAAATACTGGAAAAAGAGGAAGGAATCCATGTGGTGGGAAAGGCGGATAATGGCGAAGATGCTTACCACATGATTGTCCGTACCAACCCGGATATCGTGCTGATGGATGTGATTATGCCGCGGCTCGACGGAATTTCCGTAATGGAAAAGGTGAAAAATAACACACAGATGAAAAACAGTCCGTCGTTTATCATGGTAACGGCCGCCAGCAGTCAGGATGTGACAGAGGATGCGTTCCGCCTCGGCGCCAATTACTATATTATGAAACCTTTCAGCCGGGAGGTGATTCTGGATAAGATCCGCAGAGTCAGTTTAAGCCGGACCAAGCAGCCTGCGGCATCCGGCGGAGAGCGGACGGTAAAGCCCTATCTGGACAAAGCGGCGTACATGGAGCAGAATCTGGAGACAGATATTACTCAGATGCTGCATGAAATCGGGATTCCGGCCCATATTAAAGGATATCAGTATCTGAGGGATGCGATTATCATGTCGGTTCAGGATACGGAAATGCTGTCGTCGGTGACGAAAATTCTTTATCCGACTATTGCGAAAAAGCACCAGACAACGCCCAGCCGGGTGGAACGGGCCATCCGTCATGCCATCGAGGTGGCTTGGAGCAGGGGAAAGATGGATACCTTAAACGAACTGTTTGGATATACGGTAAACGGAGGCAAGGGAAAACCGACCAATTCCGAATTTGTTGCTCTGATTGCCGATAAAATCCGCCTGGATTATAAGCGGATGTAAGAAGAAATTTTCCCGACCCACTTTCTAATTTCAGTGGAATATGCTATACTGATTATAATGCATGCGGCTGTTTTTGCGCTCCCTGCGGCCGGTGGCATGTCGATTCGTGTTGGAAGGATGGGTTGAGATGAAGAAAATATTATTCGTTGCTTCCGAGGCCGTTCCGTTTATCAAAACCGGAGGATTGGCCGATGTTGTGGGTTCCCTGCCGAAATGCTTTGATAAACAGTATTATGATGTGCGCGTCATGATCCCAAAGTATCTTTGCATCAAGGAGCAGCTCCGCAATGAAATGACGTACATTGATCATTTTTATATGGACTATTTGGGACAGAGCCGGTATGTGGGGATTCTTCAGTACGTTTATGAGGGAATTACCTTCTATTTTATCGATAACGAAAGCTATTTCTGGGGAGAGAAACCCTATGGGGACTGGTATTACGATTTGGAAAAATTCTGCTTCTTTTCTCAGGCGGCGTTATCGGCTCTTCCGGTGATTGGGTGGCAGCCGGATCTGGTCCATTGTCATGACTGGCAGACTGGCCTGATTCCCGTATATCTGAAGGGAAGATTCCACGACGGGGAATTTTTCCGGAACATGAAATCCGTTATGACTATCCACAACCTGAAATTTCAGGGCGTATGGGATGTGAAGACCATCCAGAGGTTTTCCGGACTTCCGGACTATTATTTTACGCCGGATAAGCTGGAGGCCTATAAGGACGGCAATCTGTTAAAGGGCGGCCTGGTGTATGCCGACGCCATTACGACGGTCAGCAATACCTATGCCGAGGAAATCAAGACACCGTTTTACGGTGAAGGGCTGGACGGCCTGATGCGGGCCAGAGCCCATGATTTAAGAGGAATCGTCAACGGAATCGATTACGGCGAGTTTAATCCGGAGACGGATAAGCACATTGTTCAAAATTATAATGCGAAAAATTTCCGGAAAGAAAAGGTGAAAAACAAACGGGCGCTTCAGGAAGAACTGGGGCTTTCCCGTGACGATAAAAAGTTTATGATTGGAATTGTGTCCCGCCTGACAGACCAGAAGGGATTTGACCTGATTCAGTGCGTGATGGACGAAATCTGCACCGATGATGTTCAGCTGGTGGTTCTTGGAACGGGGGACGAAAAATATGAAAACATGTTCCGTCATTACGACTGGAAGTACCATGACCGGGTATCGGCTCAGATCTATTATTCCGATCCCCTGTCCCATAAAATCTATGCATCCTGTGACGCGTTCCTGATGCCGTCCCTGTTTGAACCCTGCGGGTTAAGCCAGCTGATGGCGCTGCGGTACGGTACGGTGCCCATTGTCCGGGAAACCGGAGGGCTGAAGGATACGGTCTGGCCCTATAATGAATACGAGGGAACGGGTACCGGATTTTCCTTTGCCAATTATAATGCCCATGAGATGTTAAACATCATCCGTTACGCGAAGCATATTTATTATGACAGGCGGAGAGAATGGAATAAGATCATCGACAGAGGAATGGCCGTAGATTTCTCCTGGAACACCTCTGCAGGGAAGTACCAGGAGCTTTATGACTGGCTGATTGGATACTAGACAGGAGAGATGGATGAAAATTTGGAACGAAATACTGGAGAACCAGGTTTTGGTGAGCTCGGTAATTGGCTGGACGGTGGCTCAGTTTTTGAAGACGCTGATTGATCTGATTCTGAACCGGTCCTTTAATCCGGAACGGATTTTTGGTTCCGGAGGAATGCCAAGCTCCCATTCGGCCACGGTCTGCGCATTGACCACAGCCTCGGGAATGCGGTACGGCGTGGGAAGCTTTGAGTTTGCCATCAGCTTCGTCCTGGCCATGGTGGTTATGTATGACGCCATGGGGGTGCGGAGAGAAACCGGGAAACAGGCACAGCTTTTGAATACCGTCTTTTTTGAGAACATTTTGAACATTGACGGAGTGGTGCTTCAGGAAAAGTTAAAGGAGTATGTGGGCCATACTCCGCTGCAGGTGGCGGCCGGAGCGGTCCTGGGGATTGGCCTGGCTTTGGTGCTCAACGCATTTTACTAGGAAAACCGGGGTCTTTTTTCAAAAGTTTCCTTAAGGGATGTTGCAATATTCTGCGACATCCCTTATAATATGTTCAGACCGTTCTCCGGCCGTTTTCTTATTGTGCCCTGTTTTCGGGACGGCTTTTTGACAGCAGCGGGCCGCAAAGAAAAAAGGAGCGGCGAAATGGCCTGGCGGAATGGAGAAACAAGAGACGTAGATGTAATCTACAAGAGTTTAGGAGGAAGAAAAACTTATGGCAAAATGGGTTTATAAGTTTGAGGAAGGCAGCGCTGCGATGAGAAACCTTCTCGGCGGCAAGGGCTGCAACCTGGCTGAGATGACCAACCTTGGCATGCCGATTCCGCAGGGCTTTACCGTAACAACGGAAGCCTGCACTGAGTATTACAACAGCGGAAAGCAGATTACCCAGGAAATTCAGGACCAGATTTTTGAGGCTCTTAAGTGGCTTGAGGGTGTAAATGGAAAGAAATTCGGTGATACCGAAGATCCGCTTCTGGTATCCGTTCGTTCCGGTGCCCGCGCGTCCATGCCCGGTATGATGGACACCATCTTAAACCTTGGCCTTAACGATGTTGCAGTAGAAGGCTTCGCAAGAAAGACCGGCAACCCCAGATTCGCATATGACTCCTACAGAAGATTTATTCAGATGTACTCCGACGTAGTTATGGAGGTTCCGAAGTCCTACTTTGAGAAGATCATCGACGAGATGAAAGAAGCAAAGGGCGTTCACTACGACACCGAGCTTACTGCTGATGATTTGAAGGAACTGGCTGAGAAGTTCAAAGCCGTTTACAAAGAGGCTATGAACGGAGAGGAATTCCCGCAGGATCCGAAGGAGCAGTTAATGGGCGCTGTAAAGGCCGTATTCCGTTCCTGGGACAACCCCCGTGCAATCGTATACCGTCGTATGAACGACATCCCGGGCGACTGGGGAACTGCCGTAAACGTACAGACCATGGTATTCGGCAACAAGGGAAATACGTCCGGTACAGGCGTTGCCTTTACCCGTAACCCGGCTACCGGTGCAAAGGGTATCTTTGGTGAGTACCTGATCAATGCACAGGGTGAGGACGTTGTTGCCGGTGTTCGTACTCCTCAGCCCATCTCCCAGCTGGAGAAGGATCTTCCGGAGTGCTACGCACAGTTCATGGATCTGGCTATGAAGCTGGAGAACCACTTCCACGACATGCAGGATATGGAGTTCACCATCGAGGAAGGCAAGCTGTATTTCCTGCAGACACGTAATGGTAAGAGAACAGCTCCGGCTGCAATTCAGATTGCCTGCGATTTGGTTGATGAGGGACAGATTACTCCTGAAGAGGCTGTTTGCAGAATCGAGGCTAAGTCCCTGGATCAGCTGCTTCATCCGACCTTCGTTCCGGAAGCATTAAAGGCTGGCGAAGTAATTGGTGAGGCTCTTCCGGCTTCCCCGGGCGCTGCAGCAGGTAAGGTATACTTCACTGCTGAGGATGCAAAAGCTGCAGGTATCGGCGGAAGAGGAGAAAGAGTGATCCTGGTTCGTCTTGAGACTTCTCCGGAGGACATCGAGGGTATGCATGCAGCTCAGGGTATCCTGACTGTTCGCGGCGGAATGACCTCTCACGCAGCCGTTGTAGCTCGTGGTATGGGAACCTGCTGTGTATCCGGATGCGGAGACATCAAGATCAGCGAAGAAGAGAAATACTTCGAGCTTGGCGGATACACCTTCCATGAGGGAGATTATATTTCCCTGGACGGCAGCACCGGTAAGATTTACAAAGGCGACATCCAGACTCAGGATGCAGTTGTAGGCGGAAACTTCAAGAGAATCATGGATTGGGCTGACCAGTTCAGAACTCTCGGCGTTCGTACCAACGCAGATACGCCGGCAGATACCCTGAATGCTGTTCACCTTGGCGCTGAGGGTATTGGTCTTTGCCGTACAGAGCATATGTTCTTCGAGGCAGAGAGAATCCACAACTTAAGAAGAATGATCCTTTCCGATACGGTTGAGGCAAGAGAGGAAGCTCTTAATAAGCTGATTCCTTACCAGAAGGGCGACTTCAAGGCTATGTACAAGGCTCTGGAGGGCAGACCCATGACCATCCGTTACCTGGATCCGCCGCTTCATGAGTTCACTCCCAAGACGGAAGAGGAAATGGCCGAGCTTGCAAAAGACATGGGCCTGACCGTTGAAACCGTTAAGGCAAAATGCGACGAGCTTCATGAGTTCAACCCGATGATGGGTCATCGTGGATGCCGTCTGGCTGTTACCTATCCGGAGATCGCCAAGATGCAGACCCGTGCCGTTATGGAGGCTGCCATCGAAGTGAAGGAAGAGTGCGGCTATGACATCGTTCCGGAGATCATGATTCCGCTGGTTGGCGAGAAGAAAGAGCTGAAGTTCGTTAAGGACATCGTTGTTGAGACTGCTGAGCAGGTGAAGAAAGAAAAAGGTTCTGACATGCAGTACCATATCGGTACCATGATCGAGATTCCGCGTGCGGCTCTGACTGCAGGCGCTATCGCCGAGGAGGCTGAGTTCTTCTCCTTTGGTACCAATGACCTGACTCAGATGACCTTCGGCTTCTCCCGTGACGATGCCGGCAAGTTCCTTGATTCCTACTACAAGGCAAAGATCTACGAGTCTGATCCGTTCGCAAGACTTGACCAGACTGGCGTAGGACGCCTTGTTGAGATGGCTGTAAAGGAAGGCCGTCAGACCCGTCCGGATCTGAAGTGCGGTATCTGTGGTGAGCATGGCGGAGATCCGTCTTCCGTAGAGTTCTGCCACAAGGTGGGCTTAAACTATGTTTCCTGCTCACCGTTCCGTGTACCGATCGCAAGACTGGCTGCCGCTCAGGCTGCTCTTCATGAGAAAGGCTACAAATAAGATTTTGTTCTGTCAGTTTCCCTTAGGAAACGTAAAAATTTCATAAATCGACACGAGGAGCTGCCGCAGACGATTGAAAAATTGCCTAGCGGCAGCTTTTTTGCGGAAAACTTTTGCGAAAGACATAAAAGATTTGAAAATTTCCTTTTTCAGATTTGTGAAATATGATAAAATAAAGACAGGAACATATTGTTTTACGGGGGAACGACAATATGATCATCAAAGATTTGCTTACAGGATTTCTGGATGCCTATCTGGTAAGACAGGACTTGGAAGGTGCGGCATCGTTTCTTTCGGTTCAGTTTGTAGGACTCGGAATGGATGCTTATGAGGCTGCACTGAACAGAGAGCAGTTTTGTTCGCGGATGAATGAAGAATTTCTGAATGATTCCGGCGGATTTTGCTATGAAATCTGCGATTACCATGAGACGTGCTACAGAACTGATCTGTGCGGTGCGTACTGCAGGATTAGCGTTTCTTCGGTGGATGGAAAGAAAGGAAAGGCATATCAGGGCAGGGTGACAGTCACCGCCTCCAATGAAAACGGAGAGTGGAAGCTGCTTCAGATGCATATGTCGGAGCTTTTTGACTGCTGCGGGGAGAGAGCGGTTTTTCCGATTCGGTATGGCTGTCATGCGGAGCAAAAGATTGACGCGGAAGGCAGAAAAAAACTGACGGAGATGCTGTTTTCCATGCTTCCAGGAGGAATTCTGGGCGTCTATCTGGAGGATGGATTCCCGCTGTATTTCATCAATGATACCATGCTGAACTATCTGGGATATGAATACGAAGAACTGGAAGAAGCAACCGGCAAGAAAATGAAATGGATGGTTGCGCCGGAGGATTGGGAACGGGTGCAGAAAACGATTTGCGACGGCATCCGCAGAAACGGGGAATACGATATTCAGTACCGCATAGTCTGCAAAGACGGTACCAGACGGTGGTTTAACGATAAGGGGCATGTGATCACGACGGAGGACGGACGCAGGGCCGTCATCAGTGTCATGCTTGATGTGAATGAGAATGTGAAGCTGCAGGAACGGCTGCAGAGAGAGGTGATGGAGGATTCTCTGACCGGGATTCTGAACCGAAAAGGGGCCATTGCCCATATCGAGAATCATATGAGAAAGAAACAGCCAGGAAGTATGTTCCTTCTGGATATTGATAACTTCAAGCAGCTGAATGATACCTACGGACACCAGGTGGGCGATCAGGTCCTGATTGGCCTGGCAAAAATTATGAGGAATAATTGCCGGGAAAAGGATGTGGCGGCCAGAATCGGCGGAGACGAATTTATTATGTTTTTGCCGGGGTGTACCAGCGAGGAGGTTTTAAAGATGCGGGCAGACCGCATCTGTTCTGATTTTAAGCGGGCCGGAGCTCTGTACAGCCGGGTCGATCTTTCCGTCAGCATTGGCATTGCGGTCAGTGATGGAAGCAGCGGTTTTGACTTGCTGTTTAAAATAGCGGACGACCAGCTGTACCAGGCAAAGAAAAGCGGAAAGGGCAAATTCCAGTATCGTGATATTGCCGGAATTTAACTCTTTTCCTCATGATTTTTTCTGTGGGGAATGAATCGTTTGGCAAAGGTCCCTTTTCCGCGGTTTTTAATATAGAAAAATCCGAGAATAGAAAAAACGAAAGCTCCGATGAAATTGACAAATAAATCTTCCATGGTGTCAAGAAGCCCGATATCCAGGTAACCTCCCAGGCCAAGGGGTTGGCCGTTGATGTAAACCTCCTGAATATCAGGAATGTGATATACTTTGGTACCGCCGGCCGGATCCAGCATGATGGTGGAAATGCTGTTGATGATGGTGTCTTTCTGCATGTCCACATGCAGATACAGATCCATGGCGCATTCAAAAAATTCCCAGAAGACACCTACTGTCATGGAAAAGCAGAAGGCGGCAATGGACATATAAACAGGCGAAAGACTGAATTTAATCCGGCTGTCAGTGTTCAGCAGATCCACAAGAGAGAAGCCGATGGCGGCAGCCAGAAAGCCATTCATGGTATGGAGCATGGTGTCCCAATTGGGAAATTTGGTATAGTAAGAACCGATTTCTCCCATAACCTCAGCCGCAAAGATAAAAATCAGAATGATGACCTCCAAAGTGGACGGAAGCTCGATTTTAAATTCCATCTGAATCAGGCTGGGAACCACTAAAAGAAGCAGAGTCAGGACACAGTAAAAGACATTTTCATAATTCTGATTCAAAACCTGAAGTACGAGAATGATGATAACAAGGGCTCGCAGGACCAGATATACGGCGAAGGAGCTTTTATGCTCCCGCAGTTCCACGCCCAGGGCCTCCAGTTTTTGTTTCAATTTGCTCATAGGATCATTCCTTTCCGGTTCTGCGGTCCTGTGAGACGCGCTCTGCTAAAATGGTACACGAAAAGCCGGCGAAATGCAAGCAAAAGGCATGTTGTTTTTGCCCAAAGTGTGATACAATGACAAAGAGGCAGAACGATGCCGCGAAGCAGTCCCGTGAAGAGCAGTTCTGGAACGAGAGATGCTTCAGACAGAAAAGACGGATAAGAGGAGGAGAATGAACATGAAAGCGTATGATATGCAGAAAAAAGAGGATGTTGAGGTAACCGCAGACGAGCTGATCAAGCTTCTGGATGCCAACCGCCAGGTGGATCTGGTATTTGCGGAGCCGAGAAAGGATGAGGACGGATATCTGACCTGGGATCGGGAAAATTGGCTTCTGGTAAAAGAGGGAAAATACCAGAGAAATTATTTCCTGAACGGACGGGCGCTCTATGACTTTACACATCACAACAAATATGATATGAAAAATTCCTTTTTCCCGGAGCAGGCAGAGAAGATTGAAATCAACTAAGCCGTCAGGGTGGAAGGGAGCACTATGAGAACACAGTATGCCAACAAATTTGTTACTCCTCAGGAAGCAGTAAAGGCGGTTCGCTCCGGAGACTGGGTGGACTACGGATTCGGTGCCGGCTTCCCCGAGCTTTTGGACCGGGCCCTGGCAGCCAGAAGGGATGAACTGAAGGATGTGAAAATCCGGGGCGGTCTGGTGATTCGTCCAAGAATCGAGGTCGTGGAGGCGGATCCGGAAAAGAAGGCCTTTACCTATTACAGCTGGCATATCGGAGACTATGAAAGAAAGCTGCAGAACAGAGGCCTGTGTCAGTTTGTTCCCATGATTCTGCGGTTCCTTCCGGAACTGTATCGCAGCCATATCCGTGTGGATGTGGCTTTTGTTCCGGTATCTGTGCCGGATGGGGACGGATATTGCGGCCTTGGAATTTCCAATTATGCCTGGAAAACGATTATGAGCCAGGCCAGAACCGTTATTTTTGAAATCAACGAGCATCTTCCCAGGTTAAAGGGAGTCAACGGGTCTCACCGGGTGTCTCTTTCAGAGGCGGATTACGTGGTGGAAGGAGAGCATGAGCCGCTGCCGGTCCGCTCCTACAGAGAAGCATCGGAGACGGAAAGAAGGATTGCCGAACTGGTGGTCCGGGAGATTCCGGACGGTGCGGTGCTGTCTCTAGGAGTCGGCGGAGTTCCCTATACGGCAGCCAGGATGCTGGCTCAGTCGGATGTGAAAGATTTGGGATGTCATACGGGAACCATCAGTGATGCCTTTCTGGAGCTGTACCGGGCAGGGAAGCTGACCAACCGGAAGAAGGAGCTGGATACGGGACTTTCTTCCTGGAATCTGGCCATGGGCTCGGAGGAGCTTTACCGCTGGCTGGATGAGGAGCCGGAGCTGTTTCATCCGGATGATGTGGATTATATTCATTCGCCGGAGCGTATCGGCAGCATGAAGAATGTGATCAGCATCAACGGCGGAGTGGAGCTGGATCTGATGGGACAGGAAAACGCAGAATCGGCGGGAACCAGACAGCTGTCGGGAACGGGAGGACAGCTGGATTTCCTCGAGGGTGCATACCGCTCCCAGGGAGGAAAGGGATTTATCTGTCTGGCATCGACCCATCAAAAGAAGGACGGTTCCTTAAAGTCCAACATTGTTCCCTTTATTCCGGGAGGCAGTACGGTTTCTGCTCCCAGGACCATGATTCAGTATGTGGCGACGGAATACGGGATTGCCAAACTGTCCGGCCTTTCTTTGAAAGAACGGGCGGAGGCCATGGCGAACATTGCTCATCCGGATTTCCGGGAGGAGCTTCTTAAGTACGCCCGGGAGAATTTTCGGTAGCGGAAGAAGATAAAATAAAGACTCCAGACTGCATCAGACGATGCGGCCTGGAGTCTTTTGCAAGTATGATGTGCATGCCCGGCAAGCCATTCCCATATGCCTGGCTGCTGCTTTCCCTTAACATACTGTTTTATTCTAATATGCTGATTTATTCTAACATGCCGCCATATCTTTATAGGCTGCTTCGTTCCTTACATACCGCCAGGAAGCTGCCCCTCTCTGCTAGTAAGAAGTTCGATGAGGGAAGAGACGATGACAACAATGGCGGCGCCTCTTCCCCAGAGGGCGGTGACGTGACAGCTCATGGTTTCGCTGGCGCAGATGCCGATGAGCACATTGCTGAATACGAGAAACAGGACAATGGCGGCCGCTGCATTGACCATCATCAGTGCCTTATGGCCGTTTTTCGACAGGAATGCCGCCAGAGCGATCACGAAAATGATGACAGAGACAGCCAGCGCCGCCTGCCCGGCATAGTGACATTTCATGGGTGTTTCCGCTCCGCTGGCCAGCTCCAGCATTTTGCTGCAGACCGGGGCCCAGACCTTAACTGCGCCGATGGTACAGAGAGCGGCTGCTGCCTGCAGAAGAATCAGCAGGCTGGTTAATTTTGTTTTCATACTTTGAATCCTCCTTTTATCCTGGGGGCGCATCTGTGCCGGATGGAGACGGATGCGGCCCTGAAATTTCCGGTTACGTCTGGAAAAGAAGACGAATCTTCTTCAGGCACAGGGCAATCACAGTCTTTCCGGATTAGATGGCAGCCGTCTGGCTGATGTCGATGAGAATGCCGTCTTCCAGCCGGCAGCGTTTGCTTGCTTCCTCTGCCCAACGGCTGTTATGGGTAACCATGACGACAGCGGAGCCGCTGCCCGCCTGTTCCTTCAGGATACGGATGATTTCTAAAGACCAGTGCTCATCCAGATCGTTGGTGGGCTCATCGGCCAGGATCAGCGCCGGATGATGGATCAGGGCCCTGGCCGCCATAGCCCGGCGGCGCTGTCCTCCGGAAAGCTGGTAGGGGAAGAAACCGGCCCGATCCTCCAGTCCAAACCGGCGCAGCAGCTCATCTGCCTGTGCCGGATCCTTTTTCTGACCGATTCCCTGGGCAAACAGAAGATTCTCCCGCAGAGTCAGGGCCTGAATCAAAGCACTGTCCTGGAACAGGAATCCAATCTTTCCGGCTCGCAATCCGGATTTTTCGCTGTCACTGAACCGGGACACATCTTTATCTTCAAAAAGGTAGGTTCCTCCATCGCTTTGAAGCAGGGTTCCCATGACATATAACAAGGTGCTTTTTCCAATGCCGGAAGGGCCTTCCACAACGATAAAATCACCGGAATGAACCGTCAGGGAAACGTCTTTTAGCGGAGTGACCACCTCTCCCATACGGTAGTCTTTATGAATATGCTCCAGTCTGCAGATTTCCATATTAATTTACCTCCCCTTGTGTAATGGCGGCCTGGGGATCCATGGACGCGCTTTTCCATGCAGGCACGATGGCAGCAAGGAAACCTAAAAGAACTGCCAGGACAATTCCAAAGCCTCCGCAGAGGAGTGCCAGCGGGCCGGTCCAGACGGAACTTGACAGCTTAAAGGCATCTTCCAGCAGATGGATGACCGGATTCATACAGCAAAGGGCGGCTGCGCTGCCAAGAATTCCGCCCATCAGGGCCATGGTACAGGTTTCTCCAATGATGAGGCCGAATACCTGGAGCCTTTTTAATCCCATCGCGCGAAGCAGGCCGATTTCTTTCCGGCGCTCCCTGGCTAAGGCATTGAATCTTCCGACGAGAGCCAGTATGGCAATCAGGAAGGAGGCGGCCCAGAGGGCAAACATGATCTTCATAATGACATCCAGCTGGCTTTGGAGAGAGGAGATGGTATCTCCGGTCAGGATACATTTTGCGTCGATGCCGGATTCTTCTACCTGCTGCACAAATGCCTGCGGATCCACTCCGTCGGCAAACCGGATCATGATGACGGAAATATAGTCATGGGGATCCCGATCCTGCCAGTCTTCCCGCAGCACTTCAGATTCCAGGCACATATCCTGAGCGGTCCGGATATCCATGAACATGGTGCTGTCCATTCCCGTACCGGTGGGTTCCAGCATGTCGACCACCTTGAATTTTTTCCCCAGTACCAGATAGTTGTAGCCCACCAGATCATCGTCCTCAAAATTGCGGCCTACAATCAGCTCGTCCGGAGTAATGCCGTCCTGGCTGCTTTCGCTGAGGTAAGGCTGGAGAATAAAATCCGAAGAAGAATCGTATCCGATAATTCGGGCTTCTTCTCCCGGTTCACAACAGGAAAGGGCCAGCGTCTGGCAGTAAAACTGCGGGGTCATGGAGGCGATTCCCGTAAGCTCCTTGGCCTGCTCCAAAACTTCGGCAGGCATGTAGATATTTTCCGGGATGGCGGTAAACAGCAAATCGCTGCCGTCTGCCGTGGCATACCGGGGAATGAGGACGGCGTCGGCGCCCAGCCGCTTTCTGCTTAAGGCCAGTCCCTGGTTGACGGTCTGAAATACGCCGAATACCGTAACGAATACCATAACCGTCAGCATGGCGATGGTCACGGTCAGCGCCGACTGGGCTCTTCGCCGGGTGATGTTTTTCCAAATCAGCATCAGCATGTCAGTATCTCCTTTGTTTTTCTGCGAACTTTCTTATCTTAACATACCGTACTGGGAAAGGAAAGGCGGCCATTGCTCTTTGCAATTGTTTTTTTATATAGGTGCAGAAAAACCTATTGAGATATTATATTTGCTTTTGAAAAAATCACATAGTAGAATGTGTAAGGCATTTGAAATTGTGAAATATGTATGAACATATAGAAAAGGTATGAACATATAGAAAAGAAATGCCGCAGATACGAAACATGCAGTAATGCAGTAAGCGTGTAGATGGAAACAGAAGAAAAACGAGTATGGAAACGAAACAGGAGTGAGGAAGATGCAGGGAAATCAGGTTGGAGCAGCCGAATCCGGAAAGCTTCAGGAATTGACAAAGAAACAGCTGTTGGAGCTGGAAAGAGAAAAGAAATCCAAATTGCAGCGGTGGATGGATCTGGTCATCTGGCTGCTGCCATTTTTGGGCGGGCTGGCTGCCGTACTGGAATATACCCAGATTCCGGACAACAGCATGAACAGGAATCCGAATACATATCTGGGATTTCTTCTGATATTGATTGTCTGTTATGCGGCTTACTGCGTAGTATCGGTTGCAGCATTAACAAAGGGAAACAGAGATATGATTGACCAGCAGCGGTATCGTGCTCCGCTTTTTACGGCATTGTTTCTGCTGTTTGCGATTTATGATTATCTGACGTTAAAAACCGGTATCTTAACGCAGCCCTTTGTTCCCTGTCTGAACTTTGTTCTGAATGCGGCATGGACAGACCGGGCCATGCTTCTGGACTGTACCGTACATACGCTGATGCTGCTGTTTTTAGGATATTTTATCGGCGTTGCTGTCGGACTTGTGACAGGAATCACCTGCGGCTATTCCAAACGCTGCCGCTACTGGGTGGATCCGATTATCAAGTTTTTAGGGCCGATTCCTACTTCCACATGGATTCCGATTATGATGGTCATTGCTTCCTCTCTGTTTGGAGGAGCCGTCTTTATTATCGCACTGGGCTCCTGGTTTGCTGTAACGGTGGCTGCCATGACCGGCATTTCCAACGTGGATGCAGAGTATTTTGAAGCTGCAAAAACCCTGGGTGCTTCCAACAGACAGCTGGTATTCCGTGTGGCCATTCCACATGCAATGCCGTCCATTTTCCAGGGATGTACTCAGGCTATGAGCAGTTCCTGTACGGCAATTATGATTGCAGAAATGTTAGGCGTAAAATCCGGACTGGGCTGGTATATGAACTGGAGCAAATCCTGGGCCAGCTATGACAAGATGTTTGCTGCCCTGTTTGTCATCTGCTTTATCTTTACCGTGGTGACGAAATCTTTGGAAGCCATTAAGCGCCATGTGCTGCGCTGGCAGGTAGGAGTGGAAAAATAATGAATAAGACACATGTTACGTTAAAACTGGATAATGTTTCCAAGGGATTTGCAAAAATTGAGACGGATGAAGTAACTCACGCGCTGGATCATATTACGACGACCATGGAAAGCGGAGAGTTCATCAGCCTGGTAGGACCGTCCGGATGCGGAAAATCAACGATTCTCCGTCTGATTGCCGGACTGATTCAGCCGACAACCGGAACGCTTACGGTGGATGGAAAAGTAATCGAAGGCCCGGCGCCTGACCGGGGAATGGTGTTCCAGAAGGCGACGCTGTTTCCCTGGCTTACTGTTTGGGACAACATTGCCTTTTCCTTAAAAATGCAGGGAAAGCTGAAAGGCAATGAAGATAAGGTTGAAAACATGATTAAAATCATCGGGCTGGAAGATTTTAAGGATGATTATCCCGCTCAGCTGTCCGGCGGTATGGCTCAGCGTGTGGCCCTGGTCCGCTCCCTGATTAATGAGCCGGACATTCTTTTGCTGGATGAGCCGCTGGGAGCGCTGGATGCTTTTACCCGCATGAATATGCAGGATGAAATTTTAAAAATCTGGCAGAGAAAGCAGCAGCTGGCCATTATGGTTACCCATGATGTGGATGAAGCTATTTATATGGGAACCCGGGTGCTGGTGATGGATGCCCATCCCGGACGGGTGATTGCGGATATTACCATCGATCTTCCGGCTCCCAGGGATCGTTCCTCCCAGGCCTTTGTTGCCTACCGGAACGATATCCTGAACAAGCTTCATTTCGGCGGAAGAAATGCTTCCTGACTGTCGGTTCCCGGTTGAGTGATGGGTATCTTTTTCGTTTTATATCTGCGCTTCAAACTGCGGCCGCACAGCCGCATTTGAATAAAAACAATGTTATCACATAAACACAATGAGAGGAGAATGAGAACATGCACAGAAAGAAAACGGCTGCCCTGCTTGTGGCTCTGGCAGCATCCATGTCTCTGACTGCCTGCGGCAGCTCAGAAGAGGCTCAGCAGACTCAGGCTGAGGCCGGAACGGAGGCAGCAGCAACGGCTGCTCAGACGGAGGCTGATGGACAGCTTGCAGGAGATTTGAACAACGACGGCCAGATTGAGATGGGCCAGGACGGCGTAGAGGTTGAGGTAAATGTTTCCGACGTTCATATGGACGCTGAGGAGGCTTCTGCTTCCGGAAACTGGGAGGCTCTGTTTACTCCTGTTGAGATTGAAGGCCGCGCCATTGATATGGCTGATTTTGATTTGACTCCCACAGAGGAAGAGAAGGCAGCCATGGAGGCTGAGCCGGCATATGGACAGCCTGTTCTCTATTACATGTCTGATGGCTGTACCGCTGGTCCTACTGTTGCGGACGATCAGGGCTTTTATGAGGAAGCCGGTCTGACTGCCGAAGGATTTAAGGGAACTTCTTATACTGAGGCTCTTGGTACTCAGCAGGCTACCGTTGCGGTAGGTCATATCGCTACCATGCTGGTTCCGATCACCAACGGCGTTGATTTAACCTTCGTTGGCGGCGCCCATATCGGATGCAAATCCCTGTATGTACTGGCTGACAGCGAATACAACACCACCGAGGACCTGAAAGGAACCAAGATTTCCGTTCCCAACGGTATCGGCGCTTCCGATTACAACATCACCTGCCTGCTTCTGGATGCAGACGGCATCAATCCACAGACGGATGTGGAGCTGACTCAGGTTTCTTCTGATGCCTGCATCGCAGCCATGGAGCGCGGTGAAATCTCCGCAGCCCTGTTAAGCGATACCTTTGCTTACTCCATGATGAAGGACGGAAAGCTGAAATGCATCCGTTCCCTTCTGGATGAGGATTTTGCAGATGAGAACTGCTGCGTAATCGCCATGAACCGTACATTTGTACAGGAGAACCCGGTTCACGCAAAGAAGATTGTTCAGGCTGTTCAGAAGGCTCATTCCTGGATGCGTGAGAATCCGGAGGATGCCACCAACCTGCTTCTGGAGCGCGGCTGGAACGGCGGAGACTATGAGATGAACGTCATGATCAACAACTCCCTGCAGTTTGGTCTGGATCAGGAATTTACCGGAACCTCTTTAAGAGACGTGGCAGAGCGTTATGTTCGCCTGGGCCTGATCACCAGCATGGATGATGTGGATGAGATTATGGAACTGGCGTGGACCCCGGTTCTTGACTAAGATGAAAAAGGAATCATGTCCGGGCCTTCGGGTCTGGCATGGTTCCTTTTTTACTGATGATCATATTACAGGCTGCTGCAGTTTTATTCTGCAGCAGCCTGATTTCGCATGAAAAAACGGTTTTTCCGGCGTTAATTCTGTATGGGTTCAAAGTCGATGGCACCGTGCTTGCATAACGGGCAGATAAAGTCCTCGGGAAGAACGTCACCTTCGTAAATATATCCGCAGATTTTGCAGACAAATCCTTTTTTGCCTTCCGTCTGGGGCTTTGGCTTCACATGATTCTGATAGTAGGTATAGGTCATGGTTTCCTTATCGCTCATGACTCTGGCCTCGGTAACGGAACAGATGAACATTCCGTGGGAACCCAGATCCACGTATTGTTCTACCTTTAAGGAAATGGCGGCATTGATGTATTTCGGAAGAATGATCAGGCCGTTGTCAGAACGGATGGGCGTCCAGTCCTTAAACTTATCAGCAGTACGGCCGCTCTGGAAACCGAAATTCTGGAAGACCTCAAAGGGAGCGTCTACGGAGAGACAGTTGACATTCATGATTCCGGTCTGCTTGATTACATGGTGGGAATAGTTGGCCTTGTTGATGTTGACTGCGACCCGGTTGGGATTGTCGGATACCTGGGTAACCGTATTGACAATCAGGCCGTTGTCCTTTTTTCCGTCGTTGGATGTTACCACATACAGGCCGTAGCCGATGCGGAACAGAGCAGTCAGATCATTTTTATTGGCCGCATCCGGCGACAGGGCGATGTATTCCCGGCATAATTCATCGGCCATGGCTTCAATTTCTTCCTTATTTTCGGCGTGCAGGGCAGATTTCAGCCGCACGGTGGTATTGAGCCAGGTGAGATTCTTGCAGCCGCTTAATTTTTCTTTCATGATTTTGGCGGCCAGCGGTGACCAGGAACCATTTTCTATCAGGCCCACAGTCCGCTTCTGGAAGTTCCGCTCGGCCAGATGATCCAGGAACTGCTTCATAAACGGGAAAATATCCGCGTTGTAGGTGGTGGTTGCAAGGACCAGCTTATTATAGCGGAAAGCATCGGCAACGGCTTTTGCCATATCGGTTCTTGCCAGATCGCAGAGAACGGTATTGGGGCAGCCTTTTGCTCTTAACCGGTCGGCAAGAAGCTCGGCCGCTTTTTTTGTGTTTCCATAAATGGATGTATAGGCGATCAGCACACCTTCCGATTCGGCAGTATAGGAGGACCAAAGCTGGTATTTTCCAAGATAATGGGCCAGATCCTCCTTCAGGATGGGGCCGTGAAGCGGGCAGATGGTCTGAATATCCAGATTGGCCGCTTTCTTCAGTACCGACTGCACCTGAGCGCCGTATTTTCCTACGATTCCGATGTAGTAGCGGCGGGCTTCATCATCCCAGGGCTCTTCCACATCCAGTGCGCCGAATTTTCCGAAGGCGTCGGCGGAAAACAGAACCTGTTCCGTGCTTTCATAGGTGAACATGACCTCAGGCCAGTGAACCATGGGTGCGCAGACAAAGTGAAGAACATGGCTGCCCAATGAAAGGCTGTCTCCCTCCTTGACGGGATGGCGATGCTCCAGCAGATCCTTGTCAAAGAAATTCTCCATGATGGAGAATGCCTTTTCCGTAGCTACAATGGTGGTATTGGGCCAGGTCTTTAAGAAATTGAGAATATTGGCGGAGTGATCCGGTTCCATGTGCTGAATGATGAGATAGTCCGGAGTGCGTCCGTTTAATACACTTGTCAGGTTGTCCAGCCATTCATGGGTGAAATGGATATCGACTGTGTCCATAACTGCAATTTTTTCATCCAGAATCACATAGGAGTTATAGGACATGCCGTTGGGGACGGAATACTGTCCCTCAAATAAATCCACCTGGTGGTCGTTGACTCCCACATAGCGGATTGCATCACGAATTGTAATCATATAAAAAACCTCCATAAACATAAATGAGTTGTCGGTATGAACGTATTATATCAAAATCAAAAGGAAATGGGAAGGGAGCGGATGCGGGATTTTCAGATGCGCATAAATATTGAAAAAGTCTATGAGAAATTTTGAACGATTTGTTTCATCGATTGGACAAAGAACAGCTTGATCCCTATAATGGACAGGAGAATGGGGTAATGGGCGTATGGCAAGAAAAAAACTGCTTCTTTTTTTAGGTATTGCTGCGGCGATCCTGATAGGAAATCATATATTTGGCTGGTCTGCCTGGCTGACGGACGGAAAGAATCTGGCCTATTTATCGGAGATGGCTGATGCCCATCCTGCTGGGGCTGTTCTTTTGTATATGGGAGTGACGGTCATCGGAAGTGTGGTGCTGGCGCTTCCCGGTGTGACCTTTGCGATTCTGGCCGGCTTTTTATTTGGTCCGGTGGCCGGAACTTTTTATTGTCTGTTTGCGGCAACCCTTGGAGCCATGGCCGCATTTCTTGCAGGCAGGTATTTTTTAAGGGACAGCTTAAAGCCGGCCATCAGCAAAAACAGGTACTTAAATCAGTGGCTGTTTGATGAGACGGGGAAAAAGGAATGGATGCTCCTGATGATTACCCGTCTGGTGCCCTTGTTTCCTTATAATCTTCAGAATTTTGCCTATGGGATTACGGACATTTCCTTCCTCAATTATTCCGTCTGGACGTTTGTGTTCATGCTGCCGGGGACGGCCATGTATACCTTCGGGGCCGCAGGCCTGGCGGATGGGGAAAACAGGATGCGGTATTTTCTGTACGCGGCCCTTTTTGCTGTTTCTGCACTGGGGATTGGTGCCTGTTTACGAAAATGGTTTATGAGGCCGGAAGGAATGGAAATGGAGGAATTGGACAGCCGCTGCATTCATTGTCATCTTTGCCAGGACAGTTGCCTGTTTTTAAAAAAGTACGGGCTGGATGCGGGAGATGCAGAAAAGCTGGAGCCCCTGGCCTACCATTGTTTCCTGTGCGGAACCTGTACGGCGGTCTGCCCGGCGGGAATCGACGGGAGAGAACTCTGCCTATCTCTTCGCAGGAAGCGAACCAGGGGAAATCAGGGAGCCTGCGGGGAGAAAGGATATGCTCTTTTACTGGCAGAAAAGCAAAACTATCTGTTTCGGAACAAGCGGCACATGAAAGGAAAACGGGTGCTGTTTCCCGGCTGCAATTTTCCCTCCTTTTATCCGAAAACCACCAGGGCCCTGGTTCGGCTCTGGGAGGAAAAAACAGGGATGGGAGTCCTTTATGATTGCTGCGGAAAACCGGTGGCGGAGCTGGGAATGGAAGAAAAGGAAAAACAGATTTTGTCCGGTCTGGAGGAACGGCTGAAAAAGGCCGGAGTCCAGGAGGTGGTGACCCTCTGCCCCAACTGCTATTATCATCTGAGAGAACGGCTTTCCGTCCCGGTTACCAGTATTTATAAGGAACTGGACAGCCTGGGAATCGGAAAGAGGATAGAGGGGGAAGTTCCTTTGTTTCTTCCCTGCCCGGATCGGAAGGAAGAACGGTGGAAAGAGGCTCTGGAACCGTTTTTTGCTGAAGTGCCCAGAACTTTGACGCAGGTCCAGTGCTGCGGACTGGGCGGATGCGCGTCCGTCAAGGAGCCGGAACTGGCGAGGGAGATGGCACTGCAGATTGGAGCTCTTGCCGGAGGAACCGTATATACCTACTGCGCGTCCTGCGCCGGAAATCTGTCCAGGAATGGTGTGCAGGTCCGCCACTGTCTGCCGGAGCTTCTTGGAATCCAGGAGGAACCGGATACGGCAGGCTCCTGGAAAAACCGCGCCATCACAAAATGGAACTAGATGGGCAGCCAGGCAGGGAAGAAAGGAACCGGCAGCTGGACGTCTGATAGTGGACGATTTAATGAATCAGGATATGACAGGAGGAACGTATGACGAGAGAAGAAATCAGAGACTTGTTTATGGAAGGAATTGACTGTTCTCAGGTGGTGGCCGGAGAATTTGATGAAAAAACAGGGATGGATCGGGAGACGCTCCGAAAAATGGCGGCCTGCTTCGGCGGCGGGATGCAGTGCGGAGAAACCTGCGGAGCTGTTACGGGCGCCCTGATGGTCATCGGGCTTGTATACGGTCACAGCAGGGAAGGAGATCAGGCGCAGAAGGACCGAATGCTTGAGAAGGTTTCAGAATTTAAGCGGCTGTTTGGCGAAAAGTATCCCTCCTGCATGTGCAGGGAACTGCTGGGACACGATATTTCAAAGGAAGGCGAAATGGAAAAGGTGATGGAAAAGGGCCTGCTGTTTGAACTCTGTCCCCGGATCGTGGAGGATACCATCTGCATATTGGAGAAGGTCCTTTAAATGAAGAAGGCAGTGATTCTTTTTACAAGGGTTCCGCTTCCGGGACAGACAAAAACCAGGATGATGCCCCGCCTGTCTCCGGGAGACTGTGCCAGGCTTCATGCCTGTTTCTTAAGGGATATTGTCAGAGAGTGCCAAAAAGTTTCCGCCCGGCTTTTTGTGTGCTATACACCGGAGAATCAGAAGGAGCGGCTGATTTCCGTTACCGGAAGAGACGTTTCTTATTTTCCCCAGGAAGGAGAAGGGCTGGGAGAGAGGATGGATCATGCTATCCGGCAGGTTCTTGGGATGGGATATGATGCCTGCGTTCTTATTGGATCGGATGTTCCGGAGCTTCAGGCCTGGCATTTAAAGCAGGCGTTTCAGGTGCTGCATTATCAGGATGTGGTATTCGGATCCACGGCTGACGGCGGGTATTACCTTGTAGGGATGAAGCAGCCGTCTTCGGCCATTTTTGAAGGAAAACAGTATGGAACGGGCTCGGTGCTGGAAGCCGCCGTAAGGGCGGCCGGAGAAGCCGGTCTTGGGGTTGGATTTACGGGAATGGTTCCGGATATGGATTGTTTTGAGGATCTGGAGGGGTATCGGAAGCGGATGCGCCGCAGCCGGAGGCTCAGAAAGACGGAAACAGGGCGGTACCTGGCAAAAATGAGAACCATTTCGATCATTGTCCCGATCTACAACGAAATTTCCACCATCGAGATGCTGCAGGATCAGCTGGAGCCGCTGAAAGAGAAATGCGAAATTCTGCTGGTAGACGGCGGCAGTACCGACGGGACGCTGGAGAAGATCCGTCCCTGGGTGAAGCTGCTTCATTCAGAAAAGGGACGGGCCCGGCAGATGAATCTGGGAGCGGAAAACAGCCATGGAGAAATTCTGTTTTTCCTCCATTGTGACAGCGAGCTGCCGCCTCATCCGCTGGCCCAGATCCGTCGTGTCATGCAGAAATACCGGGCCGGCTGCTTTGGAATTGCCTTCCATTCCCGGAATTTTTTCATGTTTACCTGTCGGGTGATTTCCAATCACAGGATCAAGGACAGAAAAGTCATGTTCGGGGATCAGGGGATTTTTTTGGAGAGGAGTCTGTTTTTTGAGGCAGGCATGTTTCCGGAGCTTCCCATCATGGAGGATTACCAGTTTTCCCTGACCTTAAAGGAAATGGGCATCCGGCTGGGGATGACCAGGAAGAGGATTTATACGTCGGATCGGAGATTTCCGGCTGGCACGGTTCCCAAACTGCGGCTGATGTGGAAAATGAACCGGCTAAGAAAAATGTACCGGGATCGGGTTCCCATTGAACAGATTGCCCGGCTTTACCGGGATGCGAGGTGAATACGATGGAAATGATGGAGGCAATCAAAGAGTATGTGGCCTGGGGACCTTACCGGGAGGCGCTGAAGCTGCCGGAACGGGTGACGGAGCAGTACGAGCCCCTGGGCCAGGGAGAATATAACAGAAACTTTCAGTTCGTTCATCCGGTAACCGGGAAACGGCTGGTGCTCAGGGTCAACTGTGGAAGCCAGATGCATCTGGAGAATCAGATTCAGTATGAGTATGATACGTTAAAGCTTCTGGAGGGTTCCGGCCGGACGCCCCGGCCGTTTTATGTGGACGGCAGCATGAAAAAGATGGCTCACGGCATTCTGGTGATGGAATTTCTTCCGGGGTGTGAACTGGATTACAGAAGCGAGCTTTCCCGCGCCGCCAGCTGTCTGGCGGATATTCACAGCGTGAGGGTGGGGGAGCATACTCATTTGCTGCGGCCGGAAGACCCGCTGAAGGCGATCCTGGAGGAATGCGAGTCCATGGTGAAGGTTTATCTGGACTCAGACCTGGGGCAAGAGCAGATGAAAAAACGGCTCCGGAGCATGTTGGATCTGGGCTGGGATCGCTGGAAGGAATGTGACGGAAAAAGCGGTTATGAGTGCTGCATCAACACGGAATTAAATTCCACCAATTTTCTTTCTGATGAAAGCGCAGGCTCCTGCTGCCTGGTGGACTGGGAAAAGCCGCTTTACGGGGAACCGGCCCAGGATCTGGGACATTTCCTTGCGCCGACGACTACTTTCTGGAAGACGGATGTGATTCTGGAACAGAAGGAGATGGAGGAATTTTTAGACAGCTATTTTCAGGCTGTGGACGGCAGGTTTGAGATGGAGGGAATCCGGGAGAGGACATATGCCTACATTCCCATCACCTGTCTGCGGGGCGTTACCTGGTGTGCCATGGCCTGGGTGGAGTACCAGAATCCAAGGCTTTTGTATAATCCGTCTACTTATAAGAAACTCGGGGAATATCTGAATGAGAAATTTCTTGATAAGATTGAGGAGCTTTTAAGAAAGTAGAGCATTTTAAAAATACGGATCGGGGAACGTAAACATTCAGAAGAAGTGAGAGAAGAGAGGAACAGAAAATGGAAAAGAAACAGAAGAGATGGCTGGGGAAGGCGGTTGTCCTTCTTTGTCTGCTGGCAGCAGCGGCAGCCTATTTGTTTGTGCCTTCGGTTAATGAGGCGTTCCGGCAGGTTGCGGCCATGTTCGCCACAGGGGATTTTACGGTAGTACGGGAATTTGTGGCTTCTTATGGAAGCTATGCAGCAGCGGTATCCTTCGGGCTTATGGTTCTGCAGTCGGTGGCGGCTCCGCTTCCGGCATTTTTGCTGACCTTTGCCAATGCCAGCCTGTTCGGCTGGTGGCAGGGAGCTATTTTATCCTGGACCAGCGCCATGGCCGGCGCCGTTGTCTGTTTTTACATTGCCAGGATTCTGGGGCGGGATGCGGCGGAAAAGCTGACCAGTAAGGCCGGACTGGAACAGATAGATGGATTTTTTGAAAAGTACGGGAAGAATACGATTCTAATCTGCCGCCTGCTTCCCTTCGTTTCTTTTGACCTGGTCAGCTATGCGGCCGGGCTTACCTCCATGTCCTTCTGGTCTTTCTTTGTGGCCACGGGGATCGGTCAGCTGCCTGCGACCATCGTATATTCCTATGTGGGCGGTATGCTGACAGGAGGAGCAAGGCTCCTTGTTACGGGCCTGATGATTCTTTTTGCCCTTTCAGCTCTGATTGCGATGCTGAGAAAAATTTATATGGAACGTCACAAAAAGAGCACAGGAAGGGAATAAGGCCGGAGCGCCCGTAAGTCCTAAAAGGCAGAAAATCCGGAGAACCGGTGCAGCCGGAGAACCAGGGCAGCCGAAAACCCAGATCATCCGGTATCGAATTTGCCAATAGGACCGGATGCGCTATATAAAAAAACAATGAATAACCGGATAAAAGGTGGTTGAACCGGAGTGGAGAAACCAATATAATGGGTCTTGCCGGTGAAAGCCGGATGTTGTTTTCAAGATAAGAGGAGGAGATTGGACATGAAGAAAACAATTGTATCGCTGGGAGCAGCATTGACGCTGTTCATGGCAGTTCTTGCAGGATGCCAGAGCAGCACGGAGGAAACAACGGCAGCCGAGACGACTGCTGCAGAGACAACGGCAGCCGAGACAGAAGAAAGTACGGAAGCCGAGGCAGAAGAATCAGAAGAAAGCCAGGCAGAGGAGACGGAAGCGGCAGCTGAGTATCAGTATGTGAGTCCGGAGGATGCCGTGCAGGCAGCGCAGGACGGCAGCGCTCATGTGCTGGATGTCAGAGAGTGGAGCGCTTACGTGGAGGGCAGAGTGGCCAATTCCCTGTGGTGCCCGATTTTTCCGCTGGATGACGAGTCTCTGGTAGAGCCCATGGCTGCTTTCGCTGAGACGAATCTGAATGACGGACAGGACATTTACCTGATCTGTGTCAGCGGACAGAAGGGGGCTCAGAGAGCAACAGGAGTACTGACAGATGCAGGAATTGACCCGTCTCTGATTTATACGGTGGAAGGCGGAGCAACTGCTCTTGCTGAGGTAGATGGAGCACTTACAACCAACCGCGCTGAGGAGAATATTGAGTGGCAGTATGTGTCCGGAACCGATGCTGTGGCAGCACTTAGAAGCGATGAGGTGCAGTTCCTGGATGTGCGTGATGACGAGACGTATGCCGCCGGACATCTGGATGGTTCTCTGCAGGTAAATCTGCAGGATTTTGAAACTCCGGAGGCTCAGACTGCAATGTA
Source organism: Candidatus Copromonas faecavium (nom. illeg.) (assembly GCA_018712915.1). Taxonomy (GTDB): domain Bacteria; phylum Bacillota; class Clostridia; order Lachnospirales; family Lachnospiraceae; genus Copromonas; species Copromonas faecavium. The sequence continues at coordinate 63,335 of DVGC01000007.1, forward strand.
CACACTGGCAACCGAGGAGTTAGATCCGTCCAAGCCGGTTTATATTCTTTGCTACAGCGGCAACAACTGCGCAAAGACCGCCATCTCTGTTATGAAGGATGCCGGCTTTGATGTAAGCAATCTGTTTATTATCGAAAATGGTGCAAAAGATGCGGACGTTCAGGCCGCATTCGTACAGTAGGAAGTATAAGCCGGGAGAAAGTACCTGCGGGGAATAGAAAAAAGGAGGCAGCATTTTTGACGCCCCTGCCGCAGGAAAAGAACCTGGCAAGACAAATTTCTTTTGATGAAAAATTTGTCAAATCATGATGGGGCCCTCATGCTTGCGTGAGTGCCCCATTGGTATTTGACGGGAAAGAAGAATGAGCAGGCGGGCATGCTATACAAAATTTAAAAAGCTGGCCACGGTTCCGAGCATAAAGTGGGGAATGGTCAGGTCCCATACGGAGCGCTGCTTCTGGTCGATCAGAAACAGTGCACAGGAAAGAAACCTAGCGCAGATCATGTAGGCCAGTCCCAGACCGCATATTTTTCCTGAAGCCCAAGAAGACGGAAACCGCTGGGATTTAAGAAGGCGATGGTTCCGTCCGGATACAGCACCATCACACCATCAGACGCATACCGCAGAACCCGGGTTACAAACAGCTGTTTCATGATTGAAAAGCCCTTTTTATAATGTTTTTCATGATTTCCGGGATTGCCAATTAAGAGGGGAAAGCTGCAGCAGGAATCTTGCTGCCGGGTAAAATCCGGGAGAATTCAGAAGGAGAGGGAAGGACGCTGGAAAAAGAGCCGGACATGTGATATACTTTCCTCAGAAACCTCTGGGAAGGAGAGAAGCAAAATGAGAAAACTGGCAAGATGTTTTCTGCTGTCGGGAATTTTGGCTCTGGGAACGGCGTTCCCGGCGTTCGCCAATTTCAGCTGGCAGGTGGAAAATATGAATACGGATTATGTGGGAACAGCGACCGTAACCGTGAAGGACTGGGAAGGAAATACCTATTCGGAAACGGCGCCCGTGGTAAGAAACGGGGCTGTGGTGACGTTTACAGAGCTGGATAACAGTGCGGAATTTTTTGTAAACGCCTACGATACGGAGGGAAACCCCATTACGGATTTCGGAGGAACGGGAATCAGCGGTTCTGTCAGTCAGGGAGATCGGTTCCAGTACCGTATGGACTGGGATTCTCAGAAGGGAATCTGGAACTCTTCTTTTGAGGGACAGGCCGGTATTTTCGAGATTGGAGCCTATGATTACGCCGGAGGCGTCTGGCAGCAGAAGTTTATCATTGACGGAGCCTGCAGCTCGTCGATTCTTTCCAACGTTCAGAGAACCAACCAGAATGCGGATTCCTATACATGGAGAAGCAATTCTGTGGGCTGGTGGGTGGAACGGCCGGATGGAACCTATCTGACCAATAGTTGGTATCAGTCCCCGGCCAGCAGCCTCTGGTACTATATGGGAGCGGACGGATATATGCTGACAGATACGACGACGCCGGATGGCTATTACGTCAACGCGGATGGTGTGTGGGTTCAGTAGCCAGGAACGGCCGTATGAAAACCGAAAAGGAAGGCAGCCATGCGAAACGAGGGCTGTCTGCATTGGCATAAAAACAAAAAGCGGGTATTGATTGCCCGCTTTTTGCATGTTCTGGTTTTTTCATACATGTTGTTTCGTTTTGTTAATGTGTTCTTTAATGGCCGAAAAACTTTCGGAGCTCAGCACATGTTCGATTCTGCATGCGTCCGCAAGGGCTGTTTCCCGGTCAACCCCAAGCTCCATCAGCCAATTGGAAAAAACCGTGTGGCGTTCGTAAATCTGCTCTGCGATTTTCCGTCCGGATTCGGTCAGAGTAATATGCCCGTCTTCATCGACCTGAATGTGCCCGGAAGTTCTCAGATTTTTCATGGCTACGCTGACGCTTGGCTTGGAAAAGCCCATTTCATTGGCAATATCAATGGAGCGCACATAGGGATGAGCCTGACTCAGCACCAGAATGGTTTCCAGGTAATTTTCAGCAGATTCCTGTATTTTCATAAGAAATGCACCCCCTGTCTGCCTTTCAGTATAACATAAGTTCAGATTCCGGTCAAATTATCATGATGAAAAAAAGTCCCGAAAAATTTGCTTGACAATACAGTTAGTATATGCTAACTTTATAGCATAAGTTAGACGGAACTAACCAATGCCGGAAGGAGGAAGGATATGAGCGTCGTCATTATTGGCGGTCATGACCGCATGGTCAGGCAGTATAAAGAGATTTGCCAGCATCATAAATGTAAAGCTAAGGTATTTACCCAGATGAGAACGGGATTGGATAAACAGATCGGTTCCCCGGATTTGCTGATTCTGTTTACCAGCACGGTATCCCATAAAATGATTCGCTGCGTACTGGATGAAGTGGATGAGTCCAGAACCAATATTGTTCGGTGCCATACCAGCAGCGGAAGTGCCCTGGCAGAAATTCTGGAACGGCACAGTGCATAATTCGAACGGAAAGGCGGTTAAAGATTGAGCGGAGAAACCTTTCATATTTTGCAGAGGCTTGCAGGGAGCGGAACAGAGAAGCAGGTGGTGCTCCAGTGTGCTCCTCTGCTGACAGGAATCAAGCTGTCGAACCTCCTGAATGTGAGAACGGACCAGAAGGAAGAAGTGTTTCGTCTGTTTGCTGGAACGGCCGTATCCTGCCGGGTTCTGTATGAATTTGACGGGCGGATGTCCCTTTTGCTTTACAGGGAAGACCGGATGAGAGCCCATTTGGAACGAAGCGATGTGCGCCGGATGCTGGATGGTTTTGGCTATGCCGGAATGGGGATAAAAGAAACCCTTCTGCTTCTTTCCATCCGTTATCAGGAGCATATGGACGGACTGAGGGCATTTCCGCATGAGATTGGGCTGCTGCTTGGATATCCGCCGGTGGATGTGGCCGGTTTTATGGAGAACAATGGAGAAAGATTTCTGTATTCCGGCTACTGGAAGGTGTATGGAAATCTGGCAGAAACCCTGAAGGTGTTTGAGCAGTATGACCGGGCGCGGGAGTATGTGATTCATATGGCCGGAAGCGGCCGTGCGATCCGGGAAATTCTGGCGGCATCCTGACGGAAGCGGCCAGCGGGACTCATAAGCGGAAGGGCCTTGCCGGTGCCGGGCGGAAACCGGACGTTCTGCCGGAAAATACCGGCCTGGCGATCCGCCCGTTAAAATGAAATGATCACTGTAGGAGGAATGAAAAAATGGATAAGATTATGGTTGTATACTGGTCACAGACAGGGAACACCGCAGCGATGGCAGAGGCGGTGGGACAGGGAATTGCGGAGGCTGGCAAGGAAGCTGTCGTTTGCGACGTTTCTTCAGCTTCCATAGAGGACTTAAAGGCCGCCGAGGCGTTTGCTCTGGGCTGCCCGGCCATGGGTGCTGAAGTGCTGGAAGAAGGAGAGATGGAACCTTTCGTGATGGAAGTAGAGGGATTTGCTTCCGGAAAGAAAATCGGGCTGTTTGGTTCCTACGGATGGGGTGACGGCCAGTGGATGAGAGACTGGGAAGACAGAATGAAGGCGGCAGGCGCCGTGATTGTCGGAAGAGAGGGCGTGACTGCGCAGGAGGCGCCGGATGCAGATGCCATTGAGGCCTGCAAGGCTCTGGGAAGGGAGCTGGCGGCAGTCTAAACAGAAAGAAGTACCGGAAAAAAGAAAAACCAGACAGAGGCGGGATTCCGACCGGATCGGAAGGGCCTCGTCTGGTTTTTTTCTGGATAATTCCGGACCTGCTTCCGGGGAGAGCTTAAAAGAATTCGTCCAGAAAACGCTGTCTTAAGAACTGATACTGTCTGGTGGGCCGCCCTTTTCCGGACTGCTTCTGAGGCTCGATCTCCTCGATGAGACCGGAATCCAAAAGCTGCTGGAGGATCCGGTTGCAGCTTCGGCTGGTGATGTTTAACCACTGGGACAGGGAGGCTGCCGTTATGATGGTATCTTCATCCATCTGGAACAGACCGACAATCTTCAGCAGATTGCTTTCGCTGATACCGCTTCTCTGGGCATACTGAAGCGCCTTGGTATTGGAATAACTGTAATTGAGCGTTCTGGTCAAAGACAGAGGGCCGGTCAGCGCATTGTCCTCCCCGTGGATGACAAACCCGTCGTTCTTTCCATATTTAATGGCTTCCTGAAGTGCCAGCTCTGCCTGGTAATGGCTTTCTCCAAGAGAACTGCCGAAGCCGGCGCCCAGACGGAATTCCAGATCGCCTTTCTGATCCAGATAGGTGATCAGATCCCGAATCCGGTCGAAACTATTTTTATATAAATCACTGTCCAAATCCAGCTCAAACCGGTTGGAAACTGCATGGATGGAAAAATCGTAGGAAAACTCCCGCCGGAAATCCAGCAGATATTTATGAAGGGTGATTTCCAGATATTCCCGCTCCTGTGAGGTGATATGCTCCGGGTACATCAGCTTGATCAGGATTACCAGCTTGCTGATTTGGTTTTTCTGGCGCAGGCGGATGGTATCAATGGCTGTTTTTATGGAATCCCGCACCATTTCCTCTGAAGGAAGGAAATGGATATAGGGGATTTTCAGCTTGTTTAATACCTCCAGCTGATTGGTGGTTCTTGTAAGCATCATGTCGATCTTTTTTTCGTTCCAGAGCTCCTCGGCCCGTTCACGCAGAGTTTCATAATTATAAACCGGATTTTCAAAACAGTAGGGCATATATTCCGGAGCCAGATATTTTTTCAGGTTTTTGAAGTCGTTGACCGGCGTCAGAAAATCGATGTAAATCCTGGTCAGAGGGATTTCCGGATACCGGATGACAAAATTTAAAAGAATGGAGAGGATATCTTTTTCCTCGTATGATACAAAGGTGCAGGGAACCTGAATGTTGTCCACATGGCTCAGAATATAGGAATATCCCAGCTCACCGGAGAAAAAGATCACATCACAGTTATCCTTGCACTGCTCATATATGTCCGTAATTTCCTCCAGCTGATCATAAACGTATTTGCGGAAAATGCACCCGAAATCGTTGTGAGAAATGGCGCGGTTAATGACATCCATGGATTTTTGAGGACTGACAATACTGATGGTAATCATAAATTCACGCTCCTTTTCCGGACAAAACCGGATGGTTTAATGACAAATATGTCGATAAATCGGATTCTGTTAAAATCCTATCACAGAACATTGACAAAGTCAAAAGCCTATGTTAGAATAAAGGCAAATAAAAGACGTAAAATACATGAGTCTTAAATAAAATGAAAAAATTCCGCGAAACGGCAATTGGGGAAATGCAGCCGGGCGGAGGAACAGGAGCTGGGAAGTTTCCTGTTTTTGCGGGAAAAAGAAATTATTACATATAGTTTCAAAACAGTTTGTACAAAAGCTACAAAAGGTTCCGCAGTTTTTTCTGCTTGGTTCGATATTAGGACACAGAACGTATTTTAAGTCTCTTATTAGTGCGTATGCACAGGGGTTTATGACAACCAATTTAAGGAGGTATATGTAGCAATGAACAAGTATATTGAGAGAGTATTGGCGGAATTAAAGGAAAAGAACGCTAATGAGCCGGAATTCCTTCAGACTGCTGAAGAAGTGCTTTCTTCTCTTAGCCCGGTAGTCGATGCACATCCGGAGTACGAAAAGGTTGCTCTTCTTGAGAGAATGGTAGAACCGGAGAGAACCATCGAGTTCCGCGTTCCGTGGGTTGACGACAACGGACAGGTTCATGTAAACCGCGGCTATCGTGTACAGTTCAATGGTGCAATCGGACCGTACAAGGGCGGCTTACGTTTCGCTCCGTCCGTAAACCTTTCCATCATGAAATTCCTTGGCTTCGAGCAGACCTTTAAGAACAGCCTGACCACTCTTCCGATGGGCGGCGCAAAGGGCGGTTCCGACTTCGATCCCAACGGAAAGAGCGATGCAGAAGTTATGAGATTCTGTCAGTCCTTTATGACTGAGTTATATCGTCACATTGGTCCGGACATCGATATCCCGGCTGGTGACCTTGGCGTAGGTGCCCGTGAGATCGGTTATCTGTATGGACAGTACAGAAAGATCAGAGGAGCATTTGAGAACGGAACCATTACCGGTAAGGGAATGTCCTTCGGCGGTTCCTTAATCCGTCCGGAAGCTACCGGTTACGGCGCTGTTTACTATCTGGAAGCAGTATTAAAGCATGAGAACGATACCATCGAAGGAAAGACTGTAGCACTTGCGGGCTTCGGTAACGTAGCTTGGGGCGCAGCAAAGAAGCTTGCTGAGCTTGGTGCTAAGGCTGTTACCCTGTCCGGCCCGGATGGATACATCTACGATCCGGATGGAGTTGTAACCGAAGAGAAGATCAACTACATGCTCGAGATGAGAGCTTCCGGCCGCAACAAAGTTCAGGATTATGCTGACAAGTTTGGCGTACAGTTCTTCCCGGGTGAGAAGCCGTGGGGCCAGAAGGTTGACATCATTATGCCGTGTGCAACGCAGAACGATGTAGACCTTGAGCAGGCAAAGAGAATCGTTGCCAACAACATCAAATACTATATCGAGGTTGCCAACATGCCGACAACCAACGAAGCTCTGAAGTACTTAATGGAGCAGCCGAATATGGTAGTAGCTCCGTCCAAGGCTGTAAACGCAGGCGGCGTTCTTGTTTCTGGTCTTGAGATGAGCCAGAACAGCGAGAGATACTCCTGGACAGCTGAGGAAGTTGACAGCAAGCTTCATCAGATCATGACTGGTATCCATGACGGTTCTGCAGCAGCTGCTGAGAGATATGGTCTGGGATACAATCTGGTTGCTGGTGCAAACATCGTTGGTTTCCAGAAAGTTGCTGACGCTATGATGGCACAGGGCATTGCCTGGTAATTGAAATCGGCCAAAGCTCGAACCAACTGAAATATGGGGGGCTGCTGCGGGGACTCGTTTCCGCGGCGCCCCTATATTTATATAGTCGCAGGATGTGCGTTTGTCCGGAATCAGAAAACCGCCGCAGTTCGGCAGGAAGTTTCCTGCCGGCGGACGGAATGGACTGGAAGGATGGAAAACAGGAGCCGCCTTCGGGAGGGGCCTGCCGTACAGAATGCGCCGCCCGGGGACAGAAATGTCCTGCGGGAATACAATATCGCATAAGGAAGGAAGTAGAGAGATGGCATTTACAGTTTTTTACACAGTGCAGATCAATGATGTCGCTACAAAGATTTTTGAGGCGGCAGGCGGAAAAGCCGTTGTAACAGACCACTTCTTTGACGAGGCCGGTTACATCGAGGAACTGAAGCAGCTTCAGCCTGAAGCAATCATGTGCCGTACCGAGCCGGTGACGGCGGCTATGATGGACGCAGCAGGCCCGAACCTGAAGGTAATCGGAAAACAGGGTGCAGGACTGGATAATATCGATATCGAGGCTGCAACAGCAAGAAAGATTCGTGTGGTTTATGCTCCTGGTCAGAACGCCCAGTCTGTGGCAGAGCAGGCAGCGTTTTTGATGCTGGCATGCGCACGCCGGTTCAACTATGTGGACAGACAGTTCCGTTCCGGCAATTATAAAGTTCGTTTCGGACTTGAGCATACTTATGAGCTGCAGGGCAAGACCCTGGGTCTGGTAGGCTGCGGAAGAATCGGAAGAATGCTGGCAACCATCGCAAAGCATGGTTTCGGCATGAATGTCATCGGCTACGATCCCTATTTAAAGCAGGAGCAGCTGGGTGATTTGATTACGCTGGTGGAAAATCAGGATGAGGTATTTAAGCAGGCCGACTTTGTAAGCCTTCATACGCCCCTGACACCGGAAACGGAACACAGCATCGGCATGAGAGAGTTTAAGCTGATGAAGCCCACAGCTTCCTTTATTAATGCAAGCCGCGGAGAGGTTGTGAACGAGGCTGAGCTGATTCAGGCCATGCAGGAGGGCGTTATCAACTGCGCCGGACTGGATGTAACAGAGAAGGAACCCCTTCCTCTTGACAGCCCCTTATACAGCCTGGACAATGTGATTCTGACGCCTCATACGGCCGCTACCACCGAGCAGTCTGTGATTCGCTGCTGCGAGACGGTTGCCAATGATATCTGTGCGGTTATTGACGGCAAGGACGCAAAGTTTGCGGCAAATAAGTTCTAAAGAACTGCAGGGAATCTGTCTGGAAACGGATTCCCTTCGTTTTTATAAAGAAATGGCTGGAGGCATTCTGTTTCCGGCCTGTGTCTTATTTTCAAGAAGGAGGACAGCAGATGAGCAGTATTACTGAGTCGGCGAAGGCTTTAATGCCCAAGCTTTCAAAAATCAGAAGAGATTTCCATGAGTATCCGGAAACGTCCCAGAATGAGGTGGAAACCTCCAAAAAAGTTGCCGCTTATTTAAAGGAAATGGGCTGCGATGAGGTCATTGAAAATGTAGGCGGTCATGGTGTGGTTGGTGTGATCCGCGGGGCTCATGAAGGCAAGGTTGTAGGCCTCAGAGCAGATATGGACGCTCTTCAGATTCAGGAAATGAATGATGTGGAATATAAGTCCAGAAATGACGGTGTGATGCATGCCTGCGGACATGACAATCATATGACAGGACTTCTGGGTGCGGCAGAGCTGCTTCTTCAGAGAAAGGATCAGATTCATGGAACGGTGAAGCTGATTTTCCAGCCGGCGGAGGAGCTGTCTCCCATCGGCGGTTCCAGAGCCATGATGGATTCCGGATATCTGGATGATGTGGAGGCTGTATACGGACTTCATGTATGGCCGGATCTTCCTCACGGAAAAATCGGTGTAAAAGCAGGTCCTTTAATGGCGGCTACTGATCACTTTACCATTCATATCCATGGAAAAACGGCTCACGGAGCAAAACCGGATCAGGGAATTGACGCAGCCGTTCTGGGTGCTCAGTTTATTGTCAATGCCCAGTCCATCGTAAGCCGGAGAGTGAATCCTCTGGACAATGCGGTTGTGACGTTCGGAATTATCAATGCAGGAACCAGATATAATATTATTGCCGGTGACTGCCTGCTGGACGGAACCGTACGTACCCTAAACGAGGATACAAGAGATATGATTGAAGATGCCATCAGAAAGCAGCTGGATGCTCTTTGTCTTCAGTCCGGCGCGACGGCAGATATTACATATGGCCGCGGTTATCCGGCTCTGATGAACCATGAGGAAGATGCGGCGTTGATCAGGAAGACAGCCATTTCCCTGTTTGGAGAAGACGAGGTGGAGGACGTGAAGCTGCCCGCCATGCCTGCAGAGGACTTCTCCTTCTATCTTCAGAGAAAGAAAGGTGCCTTCGTTTGGCTGGGAACCGCCAAGGAAGGTCAGGAGGCTTATCCTCTTCATAACAGCCGGTTTGACGTGGACGAGGACATCCTCTGGAGAGGTGCCTCTCTTCTGGCTCAGACAGCCATCGACTACCTGGCTCAGCAGAAATAAAAGGAAACAGAAATGCCCATGGCCTCTTTTCGGGGACATGGGCATTTCTGTTTTCGGGCCGGATGAGATTTGCTTCGGATGAGAATTCGGGCCGGGCTATATCGCCATAATATTTGGAATTTACCGGCCCTTTGCAGGTTCTTCGAGCACTTATCTGACTGAGAGCTGCTTTAAGGAAGCCAGGAAATTCTGAACTTCGGCTTCCGGAGTCGCCCAGGAGGTGACCAGACGGATGGCCGTATGGGTGTCATCAACGGCATACTGACGGTAGAATTCAAATTCCTTTTCCAGTTCCTCTATCATAGGATTGGGCAGGATCGGGAACAGCTGATTGGTGGGCGAGTCGGAATAGAAGGGATATCCCAGCTCTTCAATGCCTTTTCTGAGAACGGCGGCCATCTGGTTTTCATGGGAAGCCATCTCAAAGAACAGGCCGTCGCGGAACAGCTCCTCAAACTGGATTCCGGCTACAAAGCCCTTGGCCAGCATGGCGCCACGGTTTTTTATCATGTAACGGAAGTTTTCCTTCATAAGCGGATTTGCAATGACCAGCGCTTCCCCTATCAGGGCGCCGTTTTTCGTTCCTCCAATGTAAAAGGCGTCCGTCATGGCAGCAATATCGGAAATTTCCAAGTCGTTTTCTTCACAGGTCATGGCAGAACCCAGGCGGGCACCGTCCAGGTAAAGGTATAAATCATGGAGGCGGCAGAAATGATGCAGCGCTTCCAGCTCCGCTTTTTTGTAAATGGTGCCGATTTCTGTGGAATCAGAGATATAAACCAGTTTGGGTTGTACCATGTGTTCGTCGGTGTGCTCCTTTAAGCAGCTTTCGATCATGGACGGGGTCAGCTTGCCGTCCGGTGACGGAAGAGCCAGTACCTTGTGGCCGGTTCCTTCGATGGCGCCGGCTTCATGAACATTGATGTGACCGGTGGAGGCAGCAATGGCCGCCTGGTAGGGACGGAGAACAGAGGAGATGGCCAGCAGATTGGTCTGGGTTCCGCCTACAAGGATATGGACATCCACATCATCGCGGTCCGCCAGTTTTCTTATGGAAGCGGCGGCAGCCAGGGAATGGGAATCCAGGCCGTACCCCTCGTTCTGTTCCAGATTGGCGTTCATCATTGCTTCCAGGATCCTGGGATGGGCACCTTCACTGTAGTCATTTTTAAAGCTGTACATGATAAAAATCCTCCTGTTGCTGTTTATTTCCGCCGGCAGTGAGCCTGACGGACAAATTTTGTATCTATTGAGCAGACGCCGCGGGAGCGCGGCCCGGGCGGCCTGCATGTTTCCTGTGATTTTCCGGACCGTCAGGCGGATGGGGCTGTATCTGCGCCATTCTCTTTTGTGATGCAGGTTCCTTCGCCGGTTTTCGCTGCAGCACGGGTGCCCTCATTGGCTTTCGCAGCGATGTCGGTTTCCTCACCGGTTTCTGCTGCGGCACGGGTTTCCTCGCTGGCTTCCTCGGTGATGCTGGTTTCCGCACCGATTTCCGCTGCGATGCTGGCTTCCTCCATCAGGCGGCGCAGGCAGTCAAGAAAAACTCTGGCCGGTTTGGAGAGCATCTGGTACCGTTTCCAGACAATGCAGCAGACAGCCTCAAGACGGGGAGAAAGCGGACGAAAACAAAGACTGCTGTCCCGGGTGTTGATAAGCTTGTCGATACAGAGGGCATAGCCCAGCCCTTCCGCTGCTAACAGGGATGCATTATAGACCAGGTTATAGGTAGCAACCACATTAAGCCTGGAACGATCCTGCTTCATCCAGCGAGCCAGATAGCTGTCATCGCCCTTTTGATGTGAGAGAATTAACGGCTTATCCCGGAGATCCTTTGGCGTAATGAATGCTTTTTTGGCCAGCGGAGAATCGCGGCGCATCAGTACGCCCCAGACATCAGGGACAGGTACGGGGATGGATTCATATTTCTGGGAATCCACGCTGCCGAACAGAAGTCCAAAATCAATCAGGCCTTTATCCAGAGTTTCCAGGACGTATTCGGCGTTGCCGCTGGAAATATGGTAATGGATATCCGGATAACGGGACTGGATTTTCTGAGCGGCACGTGCGAACAGGCGAACGGTATCGGTTTCTCCGGTGCCGATATAAACGTCACCCACAATGGATTCCTCTGAACAGGTGATTTCTTCCTCTGTCCGTTTGACCAGAGAAAGGATTTCCTCTGCCCGCTTTTTCAGCAGCATCCCTTCCTCAGTGAGAAAGACTTTTCTGGAGCCCTTGACGCCGCGTATCAGGAGCTGCTTTCCCAGTTCTTGTTCCAATGCCCTTAATTGTGTGGAAAGAGTGGGCTGGGAAAGGTGCAGAGATTCTGCCGCGGCTGAAATATTCTGTTCTCTTGCGACTGCCAGGAAATATTGCAGAACCCGCAGTTCCATCGTATCACCTCATTCATTTCTGCGGACAGTACGTCAGGTTTTTGTTATAAACTTTTACTTCCATGAATTATATCACGGAATTGGAGAAACAACAACCATTCAGCGCTTCCAGGCGCTTCCACCGGCGCTTACAGTCTGCGCTTTTTCAAACAGGCTGCAAAGGAGAGATATCAACGGATGAAGGCATAAAAAGGAACGAAATATCAATACGAAATACGGGGGAATGACGAATGAAAATAGAAGCAGGACAAACGGGAATTTTTGATTTGGAACTGAAACAGAAACTGTTCAGGGAGCTGGAGCCCCGGCTGCAGGAACTGGACAGAACAAAAATTTATGATATTTCTCTGTTTTTTGATGAAAGTTCCATTCATGATTCCGAGAAAATAAAAGAATTTCCGCTTCCGGAGGACAAAAGACCGGAGCGGTTTCAAAAAATGGCCATGTCTGAAAAGGATAAGCTGTATGAAATCTTATCCTGCCAGCTTTCTGCCACCGGCGATCTTCTGGAAGAGCAGGGGCTGATGTTAAATGGCTGCAGCATAATCGGAGTATACCTTGAGGACACAAAGAGTGTTGAGCTGGAACTGAAGTGCAAGGACAGGCCGGTGCCGGACTGGGACGTGGGAAAGAGGGGGAGGAAGGGCCAAAAGACGCAGCAGGAAAAGCCGATGAAAATATATTCTATCATGCCAAGTCTGGCCGGTTTTGGCCGGAATCTGATGGAGCTTGCAAAACGAAGGAGAGAAGGACTGGTTCGGGCGTTTGGAAGCGAGACGCTGCTTTCTCAGTATGAAGAGTTCCTTGGCCCGGAGCGGCTTTTGGCCATTTATGAGGAGTTTCGGAAAGAATATGGTGATATCAGCTTTGAGCTGGCGTCGGATACGCCAGCTCTCAGGAAGAGGTTTCTGGCATGGGTAAAGGAAGAAGCCAGGAAGGAAGAAGCCGGAAAGGAAAGGGACGGGAGGAAAGAGGCTGGAAGGGAAGAGACCGGGAAACAAGAGGTCGGGAAAGCAGGAATCAGGAAGGGAGGAAGCGGGAAAGAAGAAGCCGGAAAGGCAGGCATCAGAAAAGAAGGTGCAGAATCGGAACGAGAGGACGGGACCGGAACTGGTGCGGGAGCGGGGAGAGGGACTGCAGGCGATACGGAGAAACCACTTGCTTCTTTGTGTACTTTCCCGGTTTATAAGCGGAAAAAATCCGGAGAGCGGGGGAAACAGAGAGCAGGTCAGATAGAGCTTGTAACAGATGGAAACCTGGTGAAAATCCATTGCCTGCTTACCGGGCGGCAGCAGATACCGGATTTGGAATTCTCTGATTTAATCTGCTGCGGGAAAGACGCCAGAGGAAATGGAGAGCTTCTGACCATGTTAAAAAAACTGACGGAAAAAGCCAATACCAGGCTGACGGAGGCCGGACTGATTCTGGATGACTCCGCTATAAGTCAGGTTCTTTCCTTTATGGATCTGAAAGGAGCCCTCAGGAAAATACGCCGCGATCAGGTCCTTTCGGAGGAGAGCCGTTAATAGATCGGGAGAACGTGAAAAGGGGAACATGGTAATTTTGTCAGAGCTGTTTCGTGATTTTATATGCATTATTGCTTGACAATCCTTTGTTTATAGGCAACAATTGTTGCATAACATGTGTTTTATATTGTGCTAAAAAGAGGAGAAATGTTATGCCGCCGAAACCGAAAATTTCAAAAGAGATGATTTTAACCACCGTTTTGGATATTACCCGGGAAAACGGCTTTGAAGCGGTCAACGCAAGGAGTATCGCAGGAAAACTGCAGTGTTCGACACGCCCTATTTTTACATGTTATGGGAATATGGACGAATTGAAAGCGGAGTTTTTGGATTTTGCTTTTACATATTACAGCCAATATGTGGAGGAGTATAAAACGTCTAAGAATACCGAAGGCCGTCTGCTGTTTCCTCTTTCCTATATTGCGTTTGCAAAAGAGGAAACGAATTTGTTTCGTCTGCTGTTTATAAACGACATGGATTTGGATATGTCGGAAGCAAACGACTTTTATAAGGAACTTGGCAACGAAGAAAAAGCAAAGTCTTTTTCCCATATGATTGGCATAGAGCCGGAACGGGGGAAAGGAATATTTTTGGACTTGTTTCTTTATTCGCACGGGATTGCTGTTCTGACGGCAACTGGAAAGCTGTCATTTGACAGCTGCACTTTAGAAAAAATGCTGCAAAACTTTTTGTCCGCATATGTGAAAGAGGAGAAAGAAGAGGCAGGGATATCCTATGGAAACCAATCAGTATCTGAATGATTTTTATCAGGCTTATGACGAAGACAGCCGCCTTAAATCGAAGCATGGTTCAGTCGAGTTTCTGACTACTATGCGCTATGTGGAACGGTATTTAAAGCCCGGGGACCGTGTTCTTGAAATCGGAGCCGGAACAGGGCGGTATTCTCACGCCCTGGCGCGCCGCGGCCATGCGGTTGACGCAGTAGAACTTGTGGAGCACAATATTGAGATTTTCCGAAAAAATACACATTCCGACGAACGGATTACGATTTCCAAAGGCAATGCCCTGAATCTGTCTGCTTTTTTGGATCAGCAATATGATGTGACGCTTCTGCTCGGCCCTCTCTATCATCTTTATACAAAGGAAGATAAACGGCAGGCCATACGGGAAGCAATCCGTGTTACCAGAAAGGGCGGCGTTATCTTTGCTGCTTATGTGATTTCAGACGGCTGCCTCATCGACGAGGGTTTCAACCGAAAGAATGTTGATGTCGCAGAGTATGTGCGGACAGGACTTCTGGATGCTGAAACCTTTGCTACAAAATCTGAGCCAAAAGATTTATTTGAGCTTGTGCGAAAGGAAGACGTTGACGAAATCATGTCAGCGTTTTCGGTGAAAAGACTGCACTATGTGGCTTCTGACGGCTGCGCTCTGCTGCTTCGGGAAGCGATTGACGCGATGGACGAGGAGACCTTCCGTTTATATTTGAAGTATCACTTTGCCACTTGTGAACGCGGGGACTTGGTGGGGATTACAAGTCATGCGCTCGATATTTTCCGGAAATAATCATTTGGCTTATCCCGCACGAAAAACCCGATAAGAGGATGGTTGTCCCCCTACCGGGTTTTCATATGTCTGTCGAACTCGTTCCTAAAGAATGTAAGGTTAACATTCAGTCGACGATATTCATTTCTTAAGGATGTAAGCCGGCATCCAGTCGATGACATTCATTTTTTAAGAATGCAAGCCGGCATCCGGCCGACGACATTCATTTCTTAAGGATGTAAACTGGCATCCAGTCGACGACATTCATTTTTTAAGGATGTAAGCTGGCATCCGGCCGACGGCCTCCCTTCTTTATAGAAGGAAAATGGAAATTCGCCTGTCGGCAGAAGGCCGGCGTTGGATTCTTAGAGCGAACGCTCTGCGCTCTGATAGACCTGTTTTCCGCCGAGATAGGCAGCCAGAACAGGGATATCTTTTAATGCTTTTTCAGATACTTCAAAGGGATTTTCCCCAAGAATCACAAAATCCGCCAGCATGCCGGGTAAAATCTGCCCCTTCTTTTCTTCATCGAAGCTGGCATAGGCAGAAGCTTTGGTATAGCTGTCCAGTGCTTCCTGAACGGTAAATGCCTCTTCCGGAAGGTAAGGCCCCAGATCTCCATCCAGATTTTTTCTGGTAACGGCACACTGGATACCGGCCATCACATCGGGAAGCTCCACCGGGCAGTCAGAACCGTTGCTGACAGAAACGCCGTTTTTCATTAATGTTTTCCAGTGGTAACTGGTGGATGCCAGCTTGGCGCCGGCTCTTGCTTCGACGATTCGGATATCATAATCCAGGAAAATGCTCTGGGCATAAACATGCAGATTCAGCTTTCTAATGCGCTCCAGCTGATCCGGACGGGTAATCTGGCAATGAACAATTCCGTGGCGGTGGTCCGTTCTGGGATGTTCGTTTAATGCCTTTTCATAGGCATTGAGAACCCGATCCAGGCAGGCATCTCCGATGGCATGAACGGCAACCTGCATCTGCTGGCTGTTGGCATAGCCAATCATTTCGTCCAGGGTTTCCTGGCTGAAAACAGGAAGGCCGCAGGTGGAAGGCTCATCCGCATATGGCTGGCTTAAAAAAGCCGTCCGGGAGCCTAAAGCGCCGTCTCCCATCATTTTCAGAGGTCCGATTCGGAAGCGATCGGTCCCGACGCCTGTGTTGCAGCCGCTTTCCACAAATTCTTTTAAATGCTCCAGGCTGGTAAAATTGCTCTGTTCATAGACCCGCACCGTAAGAGCACCTTCGGCCTCCAGCTCCTTGTATGCTTCGTTGACCAAAGACCAGGGAACGTTTTTGAACACCTGGTAATCGTCTGTCTGACAGCTGGTGATTCCGTAGGAGTTGAGCTCCCTGATGGCCGTTATCAGCATGTCTTTTAACTGCTCTTTGCCTGGGGCGGGAATGGCCTGATAAATTAAGGACATGGCGTTGTCGAAAAAACGCCCGTCCGGTTCGCCGTTTTCCATTCCGATTTTTCCGCCGTCGGGCTGAGGCGTCTGGCCGTCGATTCCTGCTGCTTCCAGGGCTTTTGTGTTGACCACGAGACAGTGTCCGCAGGCCCGGATGGCGCAGACCGGAGTGTCTGTGGAAACCTGATCCAGATCATGGCGGTTTGGCATCCGGTCCACGTCCGTAAAATAATCCTGGTTCCAGCCCCGGCCGATGATCCAGGTGCCGCCTTTGGGAGGATGCTCTTTTTTAAAGGAAAGAAAGCATTCCAGAAAATCCTGAAGGCTTTTTGTATGCTCTGACAGACGCGCGGCATGAAGAGCATTTCCGAAATTCAGCAGGTGCATGTGGCTGTCATGGAAGCCGCTGCAGACAAATTGTCCTTTTAAATCAACCAGACAGTCCCCGTCTTTTGCCAGTGCCTTTGCCTCGGCATTGCTTCCGGAAAAAACGAAGCGGCCGTTTTCTTCAGCAAAGGCCTGTGCCAAGGGAAGCTTCCCGGTATAAACAGCACCGTTAAAATAAATGGTTTTCATTCGATTTCCTCCTGGTTCTTCATCTGAAGGTATTTCTTCTATTTTAACATATCCTGTATGGATCTGCCACCGGTTTTGCAAAGACTGCATAAGCGGAGGAAAGCGGCCAAGTGGGAGAAAAACGCAAAAAATGACATAAAAAAAGTTGACATAAATGTTAAACATGGGTGAATCGGGGAAAAAGTGGGGGAATAATATTTAACAAAATTGTAACATATGCCGGAAAGGGGAATGGACATATTATATAAAAATATCAAACAAAATAGCGATATTATTATATATAACAGATAAAATTATTAAGAATTATTAAAAAATGTTTTAGTGTTTATGACAAAAAGAAGTAAAAGTTATTGACTTTTTTGCATGACGCCTTCTATAATCACAGTCACCACCGGGAGGTGGAACTTTTAACCGGTGACAGAACGGAGAAAGAAGGTGTTCTATGGATTCATGGAATTCAATTCTTCAGCGGATTCTTCACATGGCAGATGTGTTGTCTGCATACATGACAAAAGCGGACCTTGCGATTCGGCGCAGAGCCGCTGCCGCGTTGTCAGCCATCGCCATGACGACAGTGCTCCTGGTGTCTGGCGAGGTCCCCATGGGAGAAATGAACGGTCTGGTGGCTTTTGCGGAAACGCAGACGCCGGACGGGGAGAAATCCGCGCTGAAGAATGCGAATGATGCTGTTTCGGAAGAAACAGATGATACCAATGAAGATCCTGCGACAAACATAGATCAAACAGCGAAAAACCAGGCTCAGGAGGAGACGGCTCAGCTTACTGCGGCTGCGGAAGCAGCAGATGAAGAAGAGCCGGCTTTGGGGATTGTTCCAGTGGAAGGGCTGGAGGAAGAGCCTGGTGCTAAGACGGATGCCGTGCCCACGGTGAAAGCGGCTTCGTACAACGGGACTGGTTCAGGACAGACCGGGAAGAAAACGGGAACGGCAGAAAGCAGTACAGAAGAGCAGGACGGAGAGGCAGAGGCCGAATCCGGAAATTCTGCAGCCAAAGACGAACAGGGGGCGGAAGAGGAGCCGGCGGAAGAAATTGAATCGGAACCAGAAGCTGCGGAAGCGTTTTCTTCTTATTCGCCGGAAGACTACCGTGTGCTGCTGCGGATTGTGCAGGCAGAAGCCGGAGGCTGTGATATCAAAGGAAAAATTCTGGTGGCCAATGTGATTCTAAACCGTGTGGCCAGTGAAGAATTTCCGGATACGATTACGGAAGTGGTCTATGAGAAACGGCAGTTTTCCCCCGTCAGTGACGGCTCCATCAACCGCTGCCAGGTGGCGGAGGAAACGGTGGAGGCAGTGGACAGGGCGTTATCCGGAGAGGATTATTCCCAGGGAGCGCTGTATTTTATGAACCGGAGCGCGTCCTCCGGCAGCAACGTGAGATGGTTTGACAATCATCTGGACTTCCTGTTCCGCCACGGAAGCCATGAGTTTTTTAAGTAGGCGTTTTCAACGGACTTTTTTCAGGGGGCTTTTCTGAAAGAATGATTTGACATTTTTTCCACAAAATGGGATAATAAAATCTGGTGACTGGAAAATAAAAAAATTTCTTTTGTTTTTTTGACAGCAGAGGTGTTTAGTGGAAAAGAAGTATATTTTTTTTGATTTGGACGGAACGCTTACAGACTCCAAGCCGGGAATTACCCGAGCGGTTCAGTATGCTTTGCGGCATTATGGAATCGATGAGGAGGATTTGGAGAAGCTCCAGCCTTTTGTAGGGCCTCCGCTACATGAAAGCTTCCAGGAATACTATCATTTTTCTGAAAAAGATTCTCATGAGGCAGTTCATGTGTTTCGGGAATACTATAATGACAAAGGCTGGGCGCAGAACGAACCCTATGCCGGTGTGGAGGAAATGCTGGCAGATCTGAAGAAATGCGGAAAGATTTTGATTGTGGCGACATCCAAGCCGGAGCAGATGGCCAGAAAGATTCTGAAGCATTTTAATCTGACCAAATATTTTCTGTTCATCGGCGGAGCGGATGATGACAGCACCCGTGTACACAAAGACGATGTGATCCGGTATGTGATGGAGTGCTGCCGGATTGAGGATCAGAAGGATTCCATCGTCATGGCAGGCGATCGCAGGCATGACATTCAGGGAGCCCACAAGGCGGGGATTCCGGCGGCCGGTGTGCTTTATGGTTATGGCAGCCGTCAGGAGCTTACGGAAGCGGGAGCTGACTGGATTGCCGGTACTGTCCAGGAATTAAATAACCTGTTAAAGACCCTGTAGCTATCTGCAGTCCCGGTTTCTCTGATTTGCAGAGTTTCCGGGACTGCAGTTGTTTTTGTAAGTCTCTTTCGGACGGCGCAAGAATGTCCCCGGTGCTTTCTGCATAGAATGGAAACGTGAAGAGAAGGCAGCGGAACGAACGGATAAACCGGGAGAAAATGCATGCACCGGCAGATGAGAGTGAGCCAAGACGGAGCGTATGCGCCGGCAGATGAGAGTGAGCCGGGCTGAAGTGCATGTATCGGCAAATGTGAGTGAACCAAGACGGAGCGCATGCACTGGTATGCGAGCGTGGGCCGGGAGAAAAGCTGTGCTGACGGAGGCGGGTGAGGCAATCCATGTATGCTGGCATATGAGGGAATGCAAGGAAACAAATGGCGCTTGCAAATTCTCTATGTATGGGTTATAATAGGGCATATCAAAAAGGGTTGCAATTCCTGGAATGCTCGACACTCCTGTTTATTTTGAACCTACATTTTGACATACGGGATTCCTATATTTTTAAGCGGATGTCAGGCCTCCTTCGAGTGGAAGGCAGATGCTTAAGTGCGGTTGCCCACCTAGCGTTGCTAGGCGTCAATTATCCAGGAACCGGCATTTTGGGATTGCAAAAGATAAAAGCAGCGAGAAATCGCTGCTTTCTTTTCACGAATTGAGAAAAGAGGGTATATGGACGACGGCAAGAAACTGATTAACTGGGTGGCAGGCGTCGCCACACTGATTGTGGCCCTGCTGATTGTGATCGTGGTTCTTGAGCCGCGGGAGGGCGGCGTATCGAGGGCGGCGGCTTCCAGAGCGGTGGCTCTTACGATTGCGCCCAAAGACGAGATCGAGGAAAATGGTCCGGAGCAGTCCTTTTTTCCGGAGGAGCTGCAGAATGAATGGTATGTAAAGTATATGGACTTCCTGTACGAACAGGGATATCTGGATCCGGATACCTGTCCGGCAACGGAGGAAACTGCCCTTTCCGAGGTGACGTACGGGGAGCTGGCCGGCTTTGCGGCGGCTGTAAGGGAAACAGCAGAACAGGGAACGGAGGCACTCCAGGTCTATGAGAACACATCTCATTCCGATCGGCAGGTTTCCAGGGAGGATTTCTGGGAATTTTATGATGTTTTCCGTTCGGCGGCCGATCAGGAAGGAAATGTGAAGGAGCTGACGACGGATCTTTACGGAACGCCGGATAATGTGGACGGAGCGGCCCCCTGGACGGCTTATACCAAGGACGGCAGATATCTGTTTGAGGGTCTTTCCCTGGACAGCTATATCGATAAAACAATTCGTTTCCTGGTGCGGGATCAGGACATCCTGAAGGTGGACGCGGTGGTTTCTGATGAAATTGTTTATGAAAACGCATGGATTTCCGGGTTTTCCGGCAATTCGGTTACTATTTTTATCGGAAACATTCAGAGGGAATTTCCTGTCAGAGGCGTTTTGCGGAATGAAGAGGAAATTTCCGGACAGATTGGTGATTTGTACCTGGAGAATGGTACCCCGGTTCGTCTCGTATTAAAGACGGAGCGGATTACGGGAACGGTTCTTGCGGTCCGCGATGAGGAAATTGAAATCGAAGGCTATGGGAATATTCCTCTGGCGGAAAATTTCAAGATTTACCGTACATACGGCGTTTTGCGTGAACAGCAGAAGGATGATATTCTGGTAGGCTACCATATGCAGGAGTTTGTGGTGGCCGACGGGGAAATCTGCGCGGCATTGACGACGGAGAGACCGGAGATTGATAATATCCGGGTCCTTCTGATGACGGATCAGTTCGCGTCCCTGTTCCATTCAGAGATTACGCTGTCCTGTGATACGATGGCGGTGCTGGAATACGGAGACGAGCAGGATCGGAAAACCCAGTCGGTGGCGGCCGGAGAATCGGTTACCATCAGAACCGGAGACAGCAGACTGGAGGGAGGCCGGATCGTGTTCCGCTCGGCCAATGAGGGCGGAATGATTACGGTGGAGAGCCTGACAAGAGCCCAGGGAACACCGGTGTATCCGGGCCATATGGAAATTACCAGTGAAGAAGACGGCCTTCTTCTGCTGAATGAGGTGGATCTGGAGGAGTATCTGAAACGGGTGGTGCCCAGCGAAATGCCGCCGACCTATGAGATCGAAGCGCTGAAGGCGCAGGCCATCTGCGCAAGAACCTATGCCTGGCGCCAGATTCAGGGAAGTGCCTATTCGGAATATGGTGCCCATGTGGATGACAGCACCAATTTCCAGGTTTATAGTAACACCAATGTTTTTGAGACAACCAATGCGGCCGTCAATGAGACCTTTGGCCAGCTTCTGGCTTACAATGGTACGCCCATAGAGACGTTTTACTACTCCACTTCGGCGGGTCACAGTACCGACGGCAGTGTGTGGGGAGCCGATCCGTCCCAGACGCCTTATCTGCGGGCGGTGTCCATCAATGACGCAGGGCAGACGATGGATCTGACTTCCAACGAAACATTTTCCAAATTTATTATGGATCTGGATGCGGATGCATATGATTCTGACTTTGCCATGTTCCGGTGGAACACGGTAACCACCAGCGAAATTCTGGCGGAAAAAATTGGCGGTGTGGGCCGGATTACGGGGCTTACGGTAACGGAGCGCGGTCCGGGAGGCATAGCCAGAGGCCTGAAGGTTGTGGGAACGGAAGGTTCAAAAACCTTTTCCGGACAGAGCCAGATACGGAGCATTCTCGGCAATACCGCTCTGGTTTATAACCGAAAGGACGGAAGTACCTATACGGGCTGGGATACGCTGCCCAGTGCTTTTATCTACATAGAAAATTCCGGTACTGATGAGAAGCAGGTAACTTCATTTACCATATATGGAGGAGGCTATGGTCATGGGGCCGGTATGAGCCAGAATGCCGCACAGGGAATGGCACAGGAGGGAAAAACCTGCGCGGAGATTTTAAATTTCTTCTATCAGGGCTGTGAGGTTCTGGATATCGGCGACGTGTCGTAACGGGCCGGAAAATAAGGAGCTGCTGCAAAGCGGGTGAGTATCATCTGCAGAGCACCGGCTCCTTTTTGCTTGACCTAAAATTTACATAGATCTTTCATTGGGGTGGTAGAGAAAAGAAGGAAAATTCCATTAAAATAGGAAAGAATCTTTATATGGAAGAGCATTTACCGGGAAGCGCCTTTTCACAGCCCCGGGCTCTGTCTGAAAGATTTTAAAGATGAAGGGATGCTGATATAGAGGCACGGAATAGAATATCCTGAGTGCGAAGCTGAAGCGCAAAGCAAATGCGGAATATGGAGGAAGAGGAGAAGGCAATGAACGAAGGCACAATTCAGAACTGTTTTATAAACCGGGAGCTGTCCTGGCTGAAATTTAATGAGAGAGTATTGGAGGAAGCTGCGGATGAAAGCATTCCGCTTTGTGAGCGGCTGTCCTTCCTGTCTATTTTCCAGTCCAATCTGGATGAATTTTTCATGGTGCGGGTCGGTTCCATCCATGATATGCAGCTTTTAAAAAAGCAGGTCCGCGAAAATAAGACCAATATGACAGCGAAGGCGCAGATTGATGCCATTCTGGCTCAGACAAGGGAGCTGACGGCCAGAAAGGACTGGGTATATGAGCAGCTGATGGCCCAGGTGGAGGCGGAGGGTATCCGGATTGTGGATTTCCATTCCATATCGGATGTGGAAAGCGGACATATGAAACGGTATTTTGAGCAGGAAATTCAGCCGCTGCTTTCAACAATTGTGGTCGGAAAGAAGCAGCCGTTCCCATTTTTGCAGAACAAGGGGATTTATGCGGCAGCTGTTCTGGAGACGAAGAATGAAAAAGCGAAAATCGGGATCATTCCCTGCGGAAGCAGGGTTTTTGAGCGTCTGATTCCCGTTCCCACCCGTCCGGGAAGCTTTATGCTGGCGGAGGAGCTGATTCTTCATTATCTGCCCAGTGTATTTTCAAAGTATAAGGTGGCGGAGAAGTCCATCATCCGCGTTACCAGAAATGCGGATATTGACGCAGACCGGATGTATGATGAGGACTCCAATTACAGAGAATACATGGAAGAGCTGATTAAGCAGAGAAGGCGGCTCTGTCCCATCCGGCTGGAGATGACAAGGAGCCTGGATAACACCATTACGGACCGGCTTTGCCAGATTCTGGAGCTGGACCCGGCACAGGTGTTTTTATCCCGTTCCCCTCTGGATCTGTCTTTTGTTTCGGGGATCCAGGACGAACTCCATTCCAGAAGCGAGCTGTTTTACCCCAAGAGGACGCCTCAGCTGCCGGCGGCTATCGAACCGGGCCGGCGCATTTTGGATCAGGCCCTGGAGCGGGATTTGCTTTTGTCCTATCCGTATGAGAGCATGAAGCCGTTTCTTACCATGCTTCATGAAGCGGCGGTGGATCCCAAGGTGGTTTCCATTAAGATGACCCTGTACCGGCTGGCCAAGGATTCCAAAGTGGTGGAAGCTCTGGTGGAGGCTGCGGAAAACGGCAAGCAGGTGGACGTTCTTGTGGAGTTAAAGGCAAGGTTTGATGAGGAAAATAACATTGCCTGGTCCAGGCTTCTTGAGGATGCCGGCTGTCACGTGATTTATGGACTGGACGGATATAAGGTTCATTCCAAGCTCTGCCTGATTACCAGAAAAGACGAAACGGGCATTGAGTATATCACTCAGGTGGGAACGGGAAACTACAATGAAAAGACGTCCAGGCTGTATACGGATTTGTCTCTGATTACGCGGAATAAGGAAATCGGACTGGATGCGCTGGAAATCTTTAAGTCTCTGTCCATGGGCGAAACCGTAGAAGAGACAAAATGCCTTTTAGTGGCGCCCAATTGCCTTCAGAACCGGGTGCTGGCTTTTATAAACCGGGAAATTGAAAAGGCAGAGAAGGGGGAAGATGCCTATATTGGCATTAAGATTAATTCCCTGACGGACAAAAAGATCATGGATAAACTGATTGAGGCCTCCCAGGCCGGTGTAAAAATCGAGATGATTGTCCGGGGAATCTGCTGTCTTCAGCCGGGAATTGAAGGATTTACTGAGAACATTCATGTGATCAGCATTGTGGGCCGGTATCTGGAGCATTCCAGAATTTACATCTTCGGTGCCGGAGAACAGGCGGATATGTACATTTCTTCTGCTGATTTCATGACACGGAATACGGAGCGGAGAGTGGAAGTGGCCATTCCGCTGTATGACAGAGAAATCCGCATGCGGGTTCAGGAATTGTTTGGAATTATGCTCAGTGACAATGTGAAGGCCAGGGAACTTTGCCCGGATGGAATTTACCGCAGAGCTGCTGCGGGGGATACGCCTCTGAATTCTCAGGAGGTGCTCTTTGACATGGCATATGAAGCGCACAGGAATGAGGGATGATGATTGGTTTACGAGCTGGAGGAGGTTCTTGTTGAATCTGATTTGGAAAAGGCGGCCCTGGATGGGAAGCAGGCGGTGATCCTGACCACTTCCCGGGATTACCAGGAGGCCTTAAACGCCATCGGGATTTACTGGGAGGGAGAGCTGTCTCTGTCGAAGATCCGGTTTTGCAAAATCGAGGCTCAGCAGGAGTATATTTACGGCACGCTTTCTGTCCCTAAATTGCTGGACATATCCGGAAGCAGATACCGGGTCTGCCTGTTTATTACGCGGGACTATGTTGTGATTGTAGATGATTCCGAGCTGAGCAGCAGGATCCTCTCCAAAATCCGGCTGCGCCGGATCCACCAGGGAGAGAATAAAGCCAGATTTTTATTTAATTATCTGGCGGAAATCATCGACCGGGATTATGAAATGCTGGATTCCATGGAGCGGAAGCTGATGAAGATGGAGGAGAGGGCGGCCAGGGACGATTCGGGGAAGTTTCTGGAAAAGCTGACGCCGGTGCGGAGGGAGCTTTTGATTCTGCGAAGCTATTACAATGAACTGACGGATTTTGCGCGCAACCTGGAGGAAAATGAAAACGGATACTTTACCAAACGGCAGGTGCGTTTTTTTGACACCATTGAGGATCGGGCCGACCGGCTGATGAATAAAACCGTTCAGCTTCTGGAGTACGCCGGACAGGTGAAGGACGCCTATCAGTCGGCGGCGGATGCCAGGCAGAACAAAAGCATGCAGCTTTTAACGATTATTTCCACAATTTTCCTTCCGCTGACCTTAATTACCAGCTGGTATGGCATGAATTTTGAGGATATGCCTGAACTGGAACACGGGTATCCGGTGATTATTGTGCTCTGCGCCGGGATCATTGGATTCTGCATCTGGTTTTTCAAGAAAAAGAAGCTGCTGTAACCGGTTTCCATGACTGCGGCTCTGCTTTTCTTTCGGACCGGCGGTATCATAAAAAAGTTGTGGTATCGATATGAAAACATGGAATGGCTGCGGTATTTTATGAAGAGGATGCTGCCGCAGACAGAACAATCAGCGTTTCTTTCGTATGTTCAAAGAATGGATGATACGAAAGAAGCGCTGATTGTTTTTTGGCTGGCAGAACGCTGTTTTCCGTTCGCGCAGTCCGTATGTTTCGGCAGAATTTACAATGACAGTTCCGGGTTTTAGAGCTGGCTTCTGGCAGCTTGTGATACTGGTGTCATCAGAGACTGACGTTCACTCCGGGCCGGCAGGAAGCTATGGCCTGCGATACAGATATTTGGGAAGCCCCTGCTCCATGACCCGGCTGGGTTCTCCCTGAATCAGCGGCAGGACATACGTGAGAAACTCTTCAGAAATATCGCAGCCGTTTCCGGTGATCCATTCTTTGGGAAATTTCTTTTCCTGGTTGCAGATTTTGTTCACATCCTCAGCCGTGCAGGAAAGATGGTAGGAATTGCCGGATTCCCGCCGGAAGGCAATCATTTTTCCGGTCTCTCCCGAGAGTGCGGCTTTTACGCCTTCTTCCCCGGCCATGGCGGCTTCCTCGATGTCTGTGAGGGAGGCCAGCATACCGCTGCATCTCTGATTGACGTTTAACTCGATGGAGCGGACTTTGACACCGAATTTGTCACGGACGAAGGTTTCCAGAATTTCCCCGCAGCCGGTTAACATCTTATGGCCGAAGGAATCCAGCTTGGCTGCGTCGGAATATTCGCAGATAAAGGTTCCGCCGGCATCGGCAATTCCTTCGGAAACGCAGACAATGATGTTGGGATTCTTTTGAAAAGCGTTTTCCAGATCGTGATAAAAGGCTTCCAGCTCAAAGGGAGCCTCCGGAAGGTAGATGAGCAGAGGATTATCTCCCTCGTATTTTCTTGCCAGCCTGGAAGCAGCCGTAAGCCAGCCGGCGTGCCGGCCCATAATTTCCACAATCGTAACGGATTTCTGCTGGTAGACAGAGGCGTCCAGAACGATTTCCCGAACGGTGGATGCCACATATTTTGCGGCACTGCCAAAACCGGGAGTATGATCCGTGAGAACCAGATCATTGTCGATGGTTTTGGGAATGCCGATAAACCGCACCGGGCTCTGGATGGAAGCGGCATAGCGGGAGAGCTTGTCCACGGTATCCATGGAGTCGTTTCCGCCGATGTAGAGAAAATATCCAATATTCATTTCCCGGAAATTATCAAAAATAGCCGGATAAACTTCGCTGGTCAGATCTTCGGGAAGTTTATAGCGGCAGGAACCAAGATAAGCGGCGGGTGTCAGCTTTAAGAGCTCCAAATCTTCATTGGTCAGGCTTTCTGTCAGATCGATGACTTCGTCGGATAAAAAGCCTTCGATTCCATTGACCATTCCCAGCACATGGCCTCCGGTTCCTGATTCTTTAAAGGCCTTTACGGCCCCGTAAAGACTGGCATTGATAACGGCTGTAGGTCCGCCGGACTGTCCGATAACAAGATTTTTCATGATGTTCCTCCTTTAATAGAATGGTCTTTGGAATGCTTCCGGAATAAACTGCGGTCAGACAATTGTTCCGAAAACAGATGCAGCATATCCTGAAACAGGCGTAAAAAATTTCTGAGACAGATACAAAAAATTTTTCTCTGATGGTATAGAACTGGAAAAAGGGGTAATAATAGGAGTATCACAAAAGAGAAAGATTAATACTTATCCTCCCCTTTTTAATACCTCGCTTGCTTGCTTCGTGCAGCAGGCGGGGTGTTTTTTCGCTTTAGCCTTATTCTATCAGGGGCAGCGGGAATATGCAAGAAGGAATCTGAAGCGGCAGGAGGCGCACAGAAACCGCCGATTTTGGTATTGACACCAGTTTGACACAAAATAATTCTACATGGAAACCGGGAAAATTAACGAGGTATTCCGGCTGCTTATCGGCCAGATTTGAGGATATCATGCGGAATAGGGCTAAAGCTTCGGACAGAGTCTGTAAGAGATTTGATAAACGGAAAATCCCCTGGTTATCTGCCAGGGGAAAAGGAAGCTATTCATTCACAGAGATTTCAATATAGGCTCCGTCGCCGTAGGGATCAGCCAGTACCAGCGTTTTGTCTCCGGAGGAAAAGAAGTAAGATGTTTCATAGGACTCTGTGGGATCGCCGAAGATTTGAGTCAGTGTCTGTGCATAGCTGTTTAAATCAGACTGTCCCAGGTTCACAACTGCCTGTTCCATCCGGTTATCTCCTTCCTGGTACAGGTTAAATGACAGCGAGACACTGGCATCTTCCTCCAAAAGCGGAAGGGTATAGTCACGGCTTAAGAGCATTCCCTCGTCATTTCTCATTTCTTCTCCCTGTCCCAGGACGGCGGTAACTTCAGAATCTGATTTTCCTACTAAATCGGTCAGTCCTTTTAAATCAATGGAAGTTTGGGAAGCAGATTCATGTTCAGACTGGACGGCGGTATCTGTCTGCTGGGCAGCCGGCGTTTCCGCTGCGGCTGTCGACTGAACTGCGGGGGCAGCGGATGCCTGCAGAGAACCGCTTTGGCACCCGGACAAAGCCAGAAGGCAGAAAGATGCGGCAAAACAATAGTGTAATTTCATAGGTTTTTCCTCCTCAGTATAAAAATAAATGACCTGTTGATAAGTTTGATCCTAAAATAATACAGAAGGGTTCAGCAGGTTTTGACAGTATAGCATAAGTGCTCTCTGAGAAAAAGGGGATGGTTTGAACTGTAAGGATTTCCAAGGAAAATGGAATAAAATTTCCAGAGAAATGTTAAGAAAACGTAAAGAATTGTATGAAATGGAAAAGCCATTGAAGGAAAGAGCGGATGGATCTGTTCCCTCAGTGGCTTTTGAAAGGCTGAAGCTTTAGTTAAAAAATGTTCCAGATGGATGAAAATCCGAATATTAGTGCCAGAATCACCGCAGCCCGCTGAATCAGAGGCTTTTTTAAAAATGCAAAGGGCAGAAGGTTCAGCACAATAATAACGATGGCAACCGGATAGATGACACTTAAAACAGGAGATGAAATGGCAATAATGGCATCAAGTCCGAGGATGGAAATAACAAAGCTCCATACTGTAAGGATCCATCTCCACTGATCAAAGGTAAAGGCAGAAAACTTCTCAGAGAAGAACTTGGCACAGCTGCAAATCAGGCCGACACATACATTAAAGCAGGCGATAAAGAAAATCAGTGCCAGCAGCACAGGGCCTGCGGTTCCGAAAAATTCTCTGCTGAGAGCAGAAAGAATTTCTGTTCCGTTTTGCGGGTTTTCTATGAATCCGCCGCTTTTGACGCCAAGGAATGTGAGGGCGCCGTAAACGAGGCCAAGAAAGAGTCCGGCAATCACGCCGCCTTTGATGGTTTCCACAGCAATGGCGTTATTATCCTGGACGCCCAGGGCACGAATATTGACAGCGATGACAATACCGAATACCATGGCAGCCATCGTATCCATCGTCTGATAACCTTCCGTGAAGCCCTTTAAGAACGGGGCTTTCTCATAAGCGGCCGTGGTCACGGAGCTGGTCAACGGCAGATGAAAAAGGCTGGCGGCGAACAGGGCAAAAATCAGAATCAGGAGCAGAGGCGTCATCCGTTTGCCAAGGATATCTTTTAACCGTTCAGGCTGTTTCGCTATGGTGCCGGCCGCCGCAAAAAAGACCAGGGAGAAAAGAATCCTGGCTAACAGCGTCATGGGCACGGAGAAAATTGTCTGATTTTCCAAGCGGGCCGTCAGGAAGGAGAACATGGAATAGCTGGTACTGGCTGTCCTGGGGATGGCCAACATGGGGCCGATACACAGATAGATAATGATGGAAAACAGCAGGGCAAAACGGGGATGAACCCGTTCGCACAGCCGGTCAAGACCTCCGCATTTGGCTACGGCTGCTACACCGAGTACAGGCAGGGCCACGGCAGATAAGGCAAAGCCCAGGAAGGCGAAAAGCGCGCGGCTGCCGGACTGATAACCGAGAAAAGGCGGAAAGATCAGGTTTCCGGAGCCAAAAAACATGGAAAACAGTGTGATTCCAATCAGAATCACGCTGCGCAGATTTAATTTTTTCATACTTGTTTCCTCTCAATATATATTTTGAAAAGCAGAGTAAATATTTAAGTACATTCTACTATAAAACGGGGAAAATTTCTTCCCTATTTCTTAAATAAATTCTGCAATAAATTCAGTACAAATTCTGGCTGCCGCTTTCTAATTGTAAAAATGACGGATTTGAATGCGGAAATCGCCGGAAGCGATGGTTTTAAAATGCCTGATTCTGATATTGAAACTGTCGGAAATGATGATGCTTAAATGTCTGATTTTAGCGATAAAATCTTTGAAAATTGTGATTTTTTCTTGGCATTGTCTGTGGGAACTAGTATAATGGAAACATAGAAACTTTCTTTTTTGAATATATTGATAAAATACATGATATGGAAAAGGAGGGGGATCTTATGAAGTATGTCTGTTCCATCTGCGGATATGTCTATGATGAAGACAAGGAGGGACGTTCGTTTGCCTCTCTTCCGGAATCGTGGCTTTGTCCGCTGTGTAAGGCGCCAAAGTCCATGTTTGCACCGGAGAAGAAAATAAAGGAGAGGGCGGCGGAAAAGGCGGAAGATAGAAAAGAAGGAGCATCAGAGCAGGAAGAAGAAAGGACAGACAGGCCTGCGGAACAAGCAGGCGCAGAAAAAAGAAAAGAAAAAAGCGGGCGGGAATGGGAAGAAGAAACGACGGGAGACGGATTGCAGAAGCTTTCGGCGGGAGCACTGGCTGCTTTGTGTTCAAGCCTGGCCCGCGGATGTGAAAAACAATATAAGGAAGAAGAATCATCCCTGTTTTTGGAACTTTCCGGCTATTTTGCTTCTATGGCCCAGTCAGAACCTGAGGGAGACATCGATACCCTGACAGAGCTTTTCCGGAAAGATTTGGACGAGGGTTATCCTTCGGTGTCAGGCGCTGCCAGAGAGGCTGGAGATCGGGGAACGCAGCGTATCTGCGTCTGGGGAGAGAAGGTAACAAAGATCCTGTATGCTCTGATTTCTCGGTATCAGAGAGAGGGAACGGCCTTTCTGGAGTATACACAGATATGGGTATGTTCTGTCTGCGGTTTTGTATTTGTGGGGGATACGCCTCCTGAATTATGTCCTGTATGCAAGGTTCCGTCCTGGAAATTTGATAGGATTGAGGGGAGGTCTGCGGAATGAAAAAACAGGTTGCGGTGAGAAATTTACGTCTGTGTACAAAAGACTGCCTGTGCCTTTATGTCTGTCCAACCGGAGCGACCGATACAGAAAACAGCGTAATTGACACAGAGAAATGCCTGGGGTGCGGAGTATGCGCCGGAGCCTGTCCCAGCGGTGCAATTTCCATGGTTCCCGTAACATATCCGCCTCAGCAGAAAAAAGCAGAAAGGGTCCTGGGGCGCTCCTATCCGCTGGCCAATCAGAAAGCGCGGCAGGAGAAAATGGCAAGACAGCAGGCAGAAGCTGCAAAAGCGAATCTGGACAGGAAAGAAGCGGCGGATGATGGGACATCTCAGAAGGAGAGAAACAGGAACGATGCCATATACCGGCTGATGACTGCGGTGGCGAAGTCGGTGCGCCTTGTGAATGAGGATTTGCTGCGGGAATCCGGATATATGCTGCCCCAGAGCGGGAACGTACATAAGCTTTTAAAGGAATGGGCAGAAAATCCTCCGTCGGATGATTTCCCGGTTCAGGCGGCTCAGAAACTTTTGAAACTGCTGCAGGATCATGAGCGGGAAAACATGGAGAAAAACAGAAATAAAAAGAAGTACCGGTGCCTGGCCTGCGGACATGTATTTGAGACAGAAAATGAGGAACCGGTCTGTCCGGTGTGCGGAGCCGCAGGGATAAACCTGGAGCAGGTGCAATAGCTGTGTTTAGGCGGCAGAGATTTTGATATACATATTTTAAAGGAGAAGCAAATGATGCAGGACTCTTTTCTGTTAAAGAAAAAGTTGTTTCAGGTGCTGGCCGAAAAGGGCGCCAAATTGATGGGAGCGGGAAATCTGGAGGGAATTGCCGACGGCAGAATGAAGATTGGGGTGTCTGTGGCAGTTCCCGTGCCGGCGCGGATCGTGCGGGATTTGCAGACCGCGCCGACGAAAGAATATCTGGAAGCATATCATTCCTTAAATGCCAGACTGGACGAGATTGTTCGAAGCGGGGCGGAATTTTTAAAGGAAAATGGGTATGAGGCAATTGCGAATACGACAGATGTGGTAAAGAAGGACTCGGAATGGAGAACGCCTCTTCCACATAAAACGGTGGCCACCCGTGCCGGACTGGGATGGATTGGGAAAAGCTGCCTGCTTGTTACAAAGGAATACGGAAGTGCGGTCAGACTGTCCAGTCTGCTTACGGATGCGCCCCTTCCTGCTGATGTTCCGATCAATGAAAGCCATTGCAGGGATTGCTCCGTCTGCGTACAGAAATGTCCGGGCGGTGCCCTGACCGGCGCCCGGTGGAAGTTGGGGATGGAGCGGGAAGAACTGTTTTGCCGGGAAGTCTGCAAGAAAACTCAGCTGGAACGGATGAAAAAGGCAGCGGGAATCGAAACGGATTTGTGCGGACTCTGTTTTGCAGTGTGCCCGTTCACTCGGCAGTATCTGGAACGGGAGTGCAGGAAGGAAGATGAGGGAAAAGTTTCGTAATTGAAGGGAGTGGATTCTCGGGCGAGGGGGCTGAGGAATTTTGGGATTATTTATAACGAAAAAATGATATAAACTGCAATTTCCGGCTCTGTCGTATGAAAACGATGAGCCGGAAATTTTTATCATAGCAAAAAGAAGGAAAATTGAAACAGTTGTTATCCGGGAAAAGATAGTGTCACAGAAAATGGGCATCACGTCACAGAAAATTCACAAAATATTAGCACTCACCTCTTGACAGTGATAATAATATGTGTTATATTACATACATAACAAAGGAAGAGGAACAGAAAGACAGGAAACGGAAGGAAAGATGAAAGGAAACGGTTTCCTGGAAAAGAAGTTCCGAGGTTATGTTCCGGGAGAAAAATAACAGGATTCAGCGCAAGGCGCATCTGCCGGGAACCGGAAAAACGGGAACAGGCAGAGATAGAAAAGGAGAGATGATATATGTTGATGCCCAGCATTTTTGGAGAGAACTTATTGGATGACTTTT
>DVGC01000052.1 GCA_018712915.1 Candidatus Copromonas faecavium (nom. illeg.)
GTCCTCTTCCTTATAGTTCTTTAACTGCTCGATATCGATTAAAGTTCCGTCCGGAATGTTGATATATCCCAGCTCCTGGGCCGTTCCGATGACGTTGACCATGCTGCGGCCCTCGATGACCACCTTCCGGCCGTATTTGCAGGCCGTGTTAATCACCTGCTGCACCCGGTCCACGTTGGACGCGAAGGTTGCCACAATAATCCGGTTCTGCTTATGCTCCGAAAATATGATATCAAAAGTACGGCCCACCGTCCGCTCAGACATGGTAAATCCCGGCCTGGTGGCATTGGTGGAATCGCATAAAAGCGCCAGCACGCCCTTCTTTCCCAGCTCTCCTAAACGCTGCAGATCCGTCACATCACCGAATACAGGCGTATAATCAATCTTAAAGTCGCCCGTATTTAAGATAATTCCCGCCGGTGTAAACACAGCCAGGGCAGCCGCATCTTCGATGCTGTGGTTCATTTTTATAAATTCTACCCGGAAGCAGCCAAGATTAATGGACTGTCCATGTTTTACCACCTTGCGCTTCACAGTTTTTAACATATTGTTTTCTTTTAATTTGTGGTCAATCAGGCCAATGGTAAGCTTGGTACCGTAAACCGGCGCGTTGACCATCTTTAATACATAGGGCAGGGCTCCGATATGGTCCTCATGCCCGTGGGTAATGACAAATCCCTTTACCTTGTCGATGTTGTCCACCAGGTACGTCACGTCCGGGATCACCAGATCAATGCCCAGCATATCGTCGCTGGGGAAGGCCAGGCCGCAGTCCATGACAATGATGCTGTCTTCATACTCGATGGCAGTCATGTTCATTCCAATCTGCTCCAGGCCCCCTAAGGGAATCAGCTTGACCTTCTTGTCAGTTGTCTCTTTTTTTTCGTTTTTCACTCTTTAAACCTCCATCAATGTTACGTTCCATTTTCTTCACTTTCGTCTTTCTTCTCTCTGCATTCCTGACAAAGGCCATAAAGCTTCACCTCATGGTCCGTGACCACGAAGCCAAGCTTCTCAAGCACTTCCTGCTCCAGACTGTCCAGTAAATCCGTTTCCAGCGAATACACCTTTCCGCAGCCGGTGCAGATGGCATGGTGATGACGGTGCCCGGAAGCTCCCTTCTCCCCGTTCAGCTCATACCGGGTAAATCCGTCATCAAAGGTGACCTTGTTAATCAGATGCAGATCCAAAAGGACCTGCAGGGTCCTGTATATGGTGGCAAGCCCGATTTCCGGGCTGTTTTCCTTTGCCAAATCGTAAATCTCTTCTGCCGTCAGATGAGAATCGGGATGAGAGGCCAGAATATTCATAACCATCAGCCGCTGGCTGGTTACCTTCAGACCGCTCTTTCTGAGCAGTTCCTTTACTCTCTCTTCGTTCATGTCCTCACCCCTGTTTTTGCTTATTTCCGCTCCAGATCCACATCCTCCAGAAGCTGTTCAAAAATCTTCATCAGCCCTTCCAGTTCATCCTCATCTTCCACAAACTCATAAAGGGCCTCCGCGTCCTCATCCCCGGACATGTCCTTTAAAATATAGCAGTCCCCGTCTTCGTCCTCATCCCCTTCTGTCACCAGAAGATAATTGACTCCATTAAGCTTCGTCTCCTCCACCACATAAAAAGGCAGGGTCTGCTCGTCATCTACCAGCATGATCTTTCTTTCATCTGTCATGTTCTAATTCTCCTGTTCCTTCCTTCGGGAGTCCATCTTAAGGTGATCCAGATATCCCTGAAGGATCAGGCACGCAGCCACTTTGTCAATCACCTGTTTGCGGTTTTCCCTTCGCACTCCCTGTTCCATTAAAACCTGTTCGGCAGCAACCGTCGTAAGGCGTTCATCCCAGTAATGTACCGGCAGTCCGGTCCGGCGTTCCAGCATCGCTCCAAAGGCCCGGGTCTTCTCCACCCGTTCCCCTTCCGTATTATTCATATTTTTCGGCAGGCCAAGAACAATCTCTTCCACTCCATAAAGAGAAATCAGCTCCTCGATCCTGGCACAGGTTTTCCGCAGCTTGTTCTCGTCTTTTCTCTCAATGGTCTCCACACCCTGAGCCGTCAGGAGAAGCTCGTCGCTCACGGCCACGCCCACCGTTTTTGAACCAAAATCAAGTCCAAGTATTCTCATTGCTTTCATCCTGTCTGTTTCCGTCAAATCCGCTCGTTTTTTTCCACAACAAAATCAGCTGGCCTTCCCCAACTGTTTTTTCCCGTCCTTCTGTCATCCGTTCTATTTCTTCAGCCTGGTTTCCACGTAATTTTCCATCAATTCTTCCAGAATCTCGTCACGCTCCACCTTCATAATCAGGCTTCTGGCTCTCTTATGGCTGGTAATGTAGGTCGGATCCCCGGACATGATATAGCCCACAATCTGATTGGTGGGATTATACCCCTTTTCCGTCAGTGCTTCATACACATCCCGCAGAACCTGGCTGACTTCTATTTTCTTTTCGTCCTGTACTGCCTTAAAATACTGAGTGTTGCTGATATCGCCCATAACCGTCCTCACGTCCTTTAGTTGCTTCTTATTATTCTACCCTACTTTTCCACTTTCTGCAAGAAAAATGATTTCATCTGTCAGAAAATTTTTCAAAATTCCGGAAACAAACGTGTTTTTCAGATCCTCCGGCTCCCTTTTCCCGAGAAGAACCGCCCCTTTTACGTATTCCTTTGTATGACCAATCATATAACGCTGACCGTTTATCTCCACAGGTTCCTCCAGAAGAATTTCCTCGGTTTTTCCAAGGAAAGTGGAACGATATTCCCTGGACATCTCCGCTTCCAGAGACAGAAGCTCGGCGCTTCTTTCCGTTTTTACCGGTTCCGGAACCTGATCCGGCATCCGGTCTGCCCGGGTTCCTGCTCTTCTGGAATATTTAAACACATGCATCTCATAAAACCGGATAGTCTTAAGAAACTCTTTCGTCTGCCGAAACTCTTCGTCCGTTTCTCCCGGAAATCCCACAATCACATCCGTCGTAATGGCAGGCTGTTCAAAGTACCGCCTTAAAATCTGACACCGTTCCTCATATTCCTCACAGGTATAATGACGGTTCATCCGCTTTAAAACGTCATCACAGCCGCTCTGAAGGGACAAATGAAAATGCGGGCAGACTTTGGGAAGCTCCGACAGGGCCTTTGCAAATTCGTCCGTAATGATCCGGGGCTCCAGAGAACCAAACCGGATTCTCTTGATTCCATCCACCTGATGAATCCGGCGGATCAGCGCCAGCAAATCCGTTCCATCTTTAAAATCCAGGCCGTAAGAGCTTAAATGGATTCCCGTAAGAACCACTTCCTGGTAACCTTTCTTTGCCAGCCCTCTTACTTCCTCTTCCACATCCTCCATGCGGCGGCTGCGGATCCGGCCTCTGGTATAGGGAATGATGCAGTAGCTGCAGAACTGATTGCAGCCATCCTGAACTTTAATAAAAGCTCTCGTATGCTCTGTCTGGGCCGTAATATGAAGAGGCTCATATTCCTGGACGGCAGAAATATCGATGACTCCATCCGGATGCTCTCTTCCTGCAAAATATTCTTCCAGCAGAGGAACCAGCTCTGTTTTCTTATTATTCCCGACAATCAGATCCACAGCCCCGTCTTCCTTCAGTTTTTCCCCGGCTGCCTGCACGTAGCAGCCGGCAGCCACCACAACGGCCTGGGGATTTCTTGTCCTGGCCCGATGGAGCATCTGGCGGGACTTTTTATCCGCCACATTGGTGACAGAGCAGGTATTGATCACATAAACATCTGCCTTGTCTTCAAAATCAACAATTTCATATCCGGCTGCCTGTAGCAGCTCCTTCATGGCCTCCGTTTCATAGGAATTAACCTTACAGCCCAGATTATGCAGTGCCGCTCTTCTCATTTTCTCTCACCCATACGTTCCTTATAGATAAATTTACCGAATTTCTTACAAACTGGCTCTTGACTTTTCCTCCTGCTCCCATTAGTATGAAAGCAGGTTTTTCAAATTATTATAATCAATGCAATAGGGAGGGTATTAACATGAAAACCGTTAAAATCTCTTTAAACTCCATCGATAAAGTAAAATCGTTTGTCAACGATCTGACAAAATTTGATACAGATTTTGATCTGGTATCCGGAAGATACGTCATCGACGCCAAGTCCATTATGGGAATTTTCAGTCTGGACCTTTCCAAGCCCATTGACTTAAACATTCACGCAGATTCCAACATGGATGAAATCCTTGAGACTCTGACGCCCTATATCGTAGAATAATGTTCTTTCAAACATATGCAAAAAAGAATCCTGCAAAGCAGAGGAAACTCCTGCCCGGCAGGATTCTTTTTTATTTTAATCAGAATCTTCGTTTCCTGTGAAAGTAAAACGCTCCGCAGGATACACACTTCCGCTTTTTACCAATTTTCTCTTTCTCTGTTTTAAATGCAGTAAAATGTTAAATGCAGCGGATAATCTCCCTGGTTTCGATGGCGGTTTTTACCAGCTCCTCCATCTTTTCTCCCAGCTTTTCCTCGGAATTTTTAATCCGTTTCAGGCTCGGTTTTGTCACAGGATGCTTGGCAACGAAAATGGTACAGCAATCCTCATAGGGAAGGACCGAAGTCTCGTAAGTGCCGATTTTTAAAGAAATATCCACAATATCCTGCTTGTCGAAGGCAACCACCGGCCGCATCACCGGCAGCGTGCATACTTCATTGGTAACGGCCATGGACTGCATGGTCTGAGAAGCCACCTGACCGATGCTCTCACCTGTAACCAGAGCAAGGCAGTCCCGCTCTCTGGCAATTTCTTCCGCAATCCGCATCATGTAGCGGCGCATGATGATCGTCAGCTCGTCATGGGGGCATTCATCATAAATCATCAGCTGGATGTCCGTAAAGTTAATGACATGAAGCTTGATGGGGCCTGCATATCTGGCCACAATTTTTGCCAGATCCACCACCTTCTGCTTAGCCCGCTCACTGGTATAGGGCGGCGCATGGAAATAAACCGCCTCAATAATGACGCCGCGCTTGGCCACCATCCACCCGGCCACCGGACTGTCGATGCCGCCGGATAAAAGAACCATGGCCTTTCCGGCCGTTCCGATGGGCATTCCTCCCGGTCCAGGAATGATCTGGGAGAACAGATTGATCTTATGCCGGATCTCCACATGAAGCAGCACATCCGGATGATGCACATCCACTCTCGTCTCCGGGAAAGCATTCAGGATTACCTCTCCAAGATCCCGGTTAATCTGGTCAGAAACCACCGGATACTGCTTGTTTCCCCTCTTTGTCACCACCTTAAAGGTAAAGTGCTTGTCCTCATAGGCCTCGTCAATATAGCGGACCACCTGCTCCTTTAAGTCCTCATAGCCCCGGTCTTCTACCTGAACCATCGGGCAGATACCGGCGATTCCAAAAATCCGTCCCAGCGTTTCCACCACTTCATCATAATCAAATTCCTCGCTGGCCTCGGCATAGATCCGTCCCGATTCCTTCCAGACACGAAAGCCGCCATCCAGGCGTTTCAGGCGCATGTTGATCTGCTTGACCAGAGCATCCTCAAACAGGTACCGGTTCTTTCCCTTCACACCGATTTCCGCATACTTAATTAAAAAAGACTTGTATTTCATGATTCTTCCATCATTCTCCTTACTCTATCCTGAGTGCTGCTCTTTCCCATGTGTTATTCTCTCCCGGATGCTGCTCTTTCCAGGGGATTTTTTATTCCTGCATGGCCGCCGCGCTTCTCTATCCTGTGCTTTTATAGGCGTCTTATCATGCTACGCTCTTTTATATCTTCGGAGCATGGGCAGAAGCTCGTTTAAGACCTTCAGACAGGCATCCACCTCATCCTCCGTATTAAACATGCCAAAGGAAAACCGGAGCGTTGAATCCAGAAGTGAGGGCCTGACGCCGATTCCCCTTAAGGTACCGGAAATTCCCGGATGATTGGAGGAGCAGGCTGAGCCGGAGGATACATAAATTCCCCGCTCTTCCAGGGCATGAAGAAGAACTTCCGCCCGGACTCCCTCAAAGCCTGCGCTGACAATCTGAGGTGCAGAATCCCGTCCCGTCAATCCATGAACCGTGACGCCGTCCATCTCCTGCAGTCCGGCAACAAGCCGCTCCTTTAAGCGGTAAAGGCCGTCGATTTTTGCCTCATGGTTCCGGTACATCTCCTTTACGGCTGCCCCCAGTCCTGCACAGCCCGGCACATTTTCCGTTCCCGACCGCATGCCTTTCTGCTGGCCGCCGCCAAACAGAATGGGTCTGATTTTTACCCTTTCGTCCACATACAAAAAGCCGATTCCCTTGGGGCCATGAATCTTATGGCCGCTGACCGACATCAGATCGATGCCCTCTTTCTTTGGCCGGATCACATACTTTCCGTAAGCCTGAATGGCGTCCACATGAAAATAAATCTCCGGCCTGGTTTCCCGGATAACCTTAGACAGCTGACTGATGGGCTCCACTGCCCCCATTTCATTGTTGACATACATAATGGAAACCAGAATTGTGTCCGGGCAGATGGCCGCCCGCAGATCCTCCGGCGATACATGGCCGTTATGATCCACCGGCAGATAGGTAACCCGAAATCCCTGTTCCTCAAGAAATGCCGTCGTATTATAAACAGAGGCATGCTCGATGCAGGATGTGATGATGTGATTTCCCGCCCGGCGGTTGGCAAGCGCCGTCCCGATGATGGCAAGATTATTGGATTCCGTGCCGCCGGAAGTAAAAAGAATTTCCTTCTCTTTTACCTTTAAGGATTTGGCAATCTCCTCCCTGGCTGCCCGTACATACTGCTCCGCCTCCATTCCCTTTTTATGGAGGGAGGAGGTGTTCCCATAGTCCGCCGTCATCGTCTCCACCATGATCTCCCGGACGCTGTCAAACACCTGGGTCGTGGCAGAATTATCAAAATAAATTTCCCTTCCGTTCTCCATCCTTCTTCGCTCCTTCTCCTGCCTGTTCTATTCCAGCAGCAGCCCGGCTGCCGACAGTACGAACAGGGCCGCCGTTTCCGTCCGCAAAATCCGTTTTCCAAGAGTTACCGGCCGGATTCCCGCATGGAGTGCCAGTTCAATCTCCTCATCGGAAAATCCGCCCTCCGGCCCGATGAAAACCGCCAGTGTCTGTCCCGGCGCAAGTCCTCCGATCAATGTTCTTGTAAGCGCCATTCCTCCGGCTCCGGGAAGATGCTCCGAATCTTCATAGGGAATCAGCGCCAGATCCGCCTGCTTGGCCGCTGCGACCGCCTCTTCAAACTTCATTACCGGAGAAATTTCCGGAACGATCATCCGCTTGGACTGCTTGGCCGCGCTCTCTGCGATTCCCTGCCATCTTGCGCGCCTTGCAGCCTCTTTCTTTTTATCCAGCCGCACCACCGTCCGTGAGGTATCAACGGGGACAATCCGGAACGCTCCCAGCTCCACAGACTTCTGAACCACAAATTCCATTTTGTCTGCCTTGGGAAGCCCCTGATAGATCGTAATGCGCACCGGAAGCTCCGTATCCTCCACAGGATCCGGCAGAATATTGGCCGTCACCCGGTCCGGCTCGATGGAGCATAGCTCACAAAGGCAGTTGGTTCCCTTCCCGTCACTTAAAAGAATCCGGTCTCCCGGCCGCATTCTCAGCACATTCCGGATATGGTTCACATCCGGTCCTGTAATGATTGCCTGATTTTCACCGAAAAACTCCGTTTCCGTAAAAAAATGATGCACACTATCACTCCGATTTCTTTCCTTGGTCCCGCCGTGGAACATCCCCGGCTGTTTATTTTCTCCGTGCCGTAAAGGACACCCATTCGCCCTGCCTGGTGGTTTCCAGAATTTCCATCTCGTTATTGGAAAGAAGAGCCTCTCTTACCGCTTCCTCTTTCATATCAATAATTCCGGAGGAAATAAAGATTCCGCCATGCTTCAGATGAGCAGGCACCTGCTTTTGAATCATGATAATCACATCTGCCAGAATATTGGCAACCACAATGTCATAGCATTCATATCCGGCCGCATCCTGGACAGACACATCGTCAATAATATTGCCCTGAATCACGGAAAACTGGCTGGATGGGATTCCGTTGGCCTCCAGATTCTCTCCCACCGCCGTAATCGCATTTTCATCCAGATCCGTTCCAAATACCGATTCTGCTCCAAGCTTAATGGCCGTAATCCCGAGGATTCCGCTTCCTGTGCCAAGATCCAACACCTTCATCCCCGGTTTTACATACATTTCCAGCTGACGGATGCACAGCTGAGTCGTTTCATGCTTTCCTGTACCAAAGGCCGTTCCCGGATCAATCTGAATCAGAAGTTTATCTGCATGCTCCGGCGGAAGCTCTTCCCAGGTTGGCTTAATCAGAATATGATCCACCGTAAACGGCTTAAAATACTGCTTCCAGTTGTTAATCCAGTCCTTATCCTCCGTCTCAGAAGCCGTAATCGTTCCTGCTCCCATGTCCACAAACTGCCGGTATTCCTCAATTCCTTCCCGGACGCCTTTTAACACCTCGTCCACGTCCGCGTCTTCATCCAGATAAAAGCTGACTCTGGCCGTCCCATCGTCCGGGGGCAGCTCGGGAAGGATATCGATAAACATTCCCTTGGTCTCCTGCTCCGTAAGAGGCACATGATCCTCGATCTCCATGCCCTCAATTCCCAGATCCTCAAACAGGCTTCCCAGATAATCCACGGCCTCCGTGGTCGTGGTCAGCGTAAATTTCTTCCATTTCATAATCTGCTCTCCTTATCCTTCCAGTCTCCATCATCAAAACCAGCCTGATTACCCGGCCAGAACTCTGACAAACAAAAGCGCAAGGACCGTCAGAATCACCGGGCGCACAACCTTCTGCCCGTTATTTACCACCAGGCCGGAACCGAAATAGCTTCCTGCCATGCAAAACAGCGCGGCAACCACTCCCAGAACCACATTGACCTTTCCGCTGGCGCCAAAAGTTAAAAGGGCACCAATGTCAGCCGCCAGATTGACAAATTTAGAGATGCCGGCGGCATCCCTTGTTCCCATCTTCAGCAGACCGGTAAAGGCCAGAATCAAAAAGGTTCCCGTTCCCGGCCCGTAAAAACCGTCATACATTCCGATTACAAGGGAAACAACAGCTCCAAGAATCAAAAGCGTTTTAAAAGGAAGTTCCTCCGTCTCTTTCGCATCTGTCTTTTTCCCCCGCAGCACATAAAAAGCCACAATTGGAAGCACTACAATCATCAGGGATTTGATAATGGTTTCTTCCACTCCAAGGGCGATCTTCGCACCGGCAAAGGCACCCGCAGCCGCCAGAATCCCACAGGGAACCGCCAGTTTCCAACGGATAAATCCGCTTTTTCCAAACCGCGCTGCTGCCACGATAGAGCCCGGAAAGGAACTGAGCTTGGACGTACCCAGAATCACATGAACCGGCACTCCCGCCAGAAGATAAGCCGGAAAAGAAATCAGTCCTCCGCCTCCGGCAATGGAATCTACAAAGCCCGCCAGAAATACCAGCGGACAGACAATCAGAAACTGCTCCATATCCCTTTAACCTCCACGATTCGAAAACAAACCTCATGATATCATAGCATAGTTTCCTTTGGTTGGCAAGAAGCGGAATCTGCATTTTCCCCTGTGTGCAAAACCGGCAGCTTCTCCGCTGTGCAGAACCGGCAGACAAAGCCCGGGGAATGAAAAATCCCGCTTTCCTGATCCTCCTGCCGGCCTTAACCTGCAAGCGGTGGAAAACGGGATGCAGTTTCCATTCCTATTGTCGTCTGGTTTTGTGCGGTCCTTCGACCGGACACGACGGCAGCATACGCGATGCGGTCTAAATTCAGACACGATTTCCAGGTTTGCTTTACGCGGCCCTGCGTCTTGCCACGGCAGAAAAATATATGATTCAGCCTGACGGTAAACAATCTTCCTGGACGCTCTACGCAGCCCTGCGCCTCGCTGCGGCAGACGTATGAGTTCCATGATAATCCGCCGTATATAATATGAAGCGCAGAAGAACATAACTGATTAAAACAACTGCCGCTGCTGTCTGTACCCGGCCAATGAGATCCAGAACGAATACCGGGAATCCAATCTTATGAAGATTCTCCCCCATCAGCGTGATTCCGGTTGCAGAAATCACAAAGGGAAACGTAAAGGATGCATAGCTGGGATAAAAAGGCAGACGCAAAAATCCGGGAAGCCTGGAGCACACCATGGTATACATAAACAGACATAACACCGTCAGAAATCCGGCAATCACCGGTGAAGGTTCCGGAAACGCATGAAGGTACCCGGTCAGGCAAAGGCCGGGAGGCGCCGTATAAATGCAGAACAGTGGTTTTGCCGGATCCTCCACATGCGGAAGCGTCACATACCGGTAGGTAATAAAAGGAATCAGCACAAACAGCATGCAGAAACCAAACCAGAAGGCCGCCTGCCCCACCGCCAGCGCATCAAATTTCTCCGCCGTCACGCTGGCTGTCACAAATCCCTCGTAACCGATGAAATAGCAGGCATATACTCTGGAGAACACAGGTTTCCGCATAAAATTCCATGTAAAATATAAGACCAGAACCGTATGCAGCCCGATTCCGAAATACCATATGACGGCTGCCGCCGGCCCCAGATAAGGTCTTATATATGCTGAAAGAAGAATGATGGTCATGGAGAAGGTGCAGAATACACTGGCCATCACCGGATTTTTCATATCTTCCTTAAAAAGACGGGGATATCGAAGGATTTTCACAAAAAAGGCAAACAGCAGCACAAAGGCCAGACCTCCGCAGAAAAGCCGGATTCCCTCCGAATAGGGTTCCAGCAGATTTCCCAGCGATGCCAGGCTTAAGGAGACGGCGGTAATGGGAAGCGGAAGCCGGGAAAGGAAGTCCGTCCTTTCCACGTCCTTTATTTCCTTCATTGTTCTTTCGTCTGTTCGTTCCTTTATACGAAGGTTCCTGTTCCCGGAGCCTTTTAGACCTGTCACATGCTCATCTGTTTTCATCAATACTGCCCTCTTTCTTTTCTATGCTTTTTCACTTTTCCCTCAAGCTCATCCGTTCCGGTGGCCCTGACCATGTACCAGCCAGCCTATTATAAAACAGAATTTGCGCTATGGGAACAGTCAATTTGCATAAAACCAGCTCGAATTAGTTTCTATGGAAACCAGCTGTTTGTATCAGGCACGGCAAAGGCCGGCTTCAGCGACAACTTGCCACCAAAGCCGGCCCAGCCGGAAGTAGATACAAATTTATTTTTACACAGCAGTTTTAGCCGCCGGTTACGGCTCATAAACATCATCGATGATCTCGAACTCCTTGGCCGCCAGGGTTTTCTCCACCCATGCACGGTTGGCAGTTCCATTCTTGGCAGCTTCCAGCTTGCTCTCATCCGCTGCCTGGAATTTCTTTGCATCCTCAAGAATCTGCGGAGCATCTTTCCTTGGAATGACAATAACTCCGTCCGGATCCGCAAGGATAATATCGCCCGGATTTACACTGATTTCACCGCAGGAAATCGGAACATTGATTTCACCCGGCCCTTCCTTATAGGGGCCCCCCGGCGTGGTTCCGGTAGCATAAACAGGGAAATCCCACTGGCCAATCTCATCGATGTCGCGGATCGGGCCGTCAATCACAATACCTGCCACCTTCTTTGTATAACGAAGGTAGGCCATCATCACCTCGCCAATCAAAGCTCTTGTGGTATCACCTTCATTGGAAACCACAATCACGTCACCTTCCTGAGCCATATTTAACGCCGCATGAAGTGCCAGATTATCACCGGCTCTTGTCTTAACGGTCAAAGCCGGACCAACCATCATCTGGTCCTTGGGACTGCTCATCAGACGAATCCGGGGATTCATAGCCGCATTCCGTCCCATCACATCACAGGTATTGGATGCAGGAATCGTCTTAAACTGCATCATGACCTCTTTATCCGGCATATGTCTTTTTAAATAAATCCGCTTTCCTACTGACATTTTGAATCATCCTTTCTCTGTAATTCCCGTCCATCACGTTTTCTCTTTCTTTATTCCTATGGTATCACTGCCATACCACAAAGTCCAACACCATTTTGTCACAGGAATCCACAACTTTTTCTTGTTAAATTCTTTACATTTTTTCGCTGTTCTCCTATAAT
Organism: Candidatus Copromonas faecavium (nom. illeg.); assembly: GCA_018712915.1. Lineage (GTDB taxonomy): Bacteria > Bacillota > Clostridia > Lachnospirales > Lachnospiraceae > Copromonas > Copromonas faecavium. Next base: position 12,096 of record DVGC01000052.1, read on the forward strand.
AACAGCAAAGATTTTTCCGCAATCATCAAAATCCACTCACGTGTCAGGAGAACCCACATGAATTTAATCAGCTTATATTATTTCGTAGAACTTGCAAAGGAACTGCACTTCACCAATACAGCCCAGAAGCTTTATATTTCTCAGCAAAACTTGAGCCAGCACATCCAGCGGCTGGAGCAGTATTACGGAGTCACGCTCTTTCACCGCAAGCCAAAGCTGGCTCTCACCTATGCCGGAGAGCAGCTTTATGCTGCCGCCATTAAAATTCTTGCAGAAGAACACGAACTGGAAAGCCGTTTAAGCAGCATTTCAGAAAACCGGGCAGGAAATCTGAAGGTTGGAATCCCTGCCTACCGGGCCCAGGCCTGTCTGCCGGACATTCTCCCGCCCTTTTATGAGAAATGGCCGAATATCACCATTGACCTTGTCAGCGAATCCTCCAGCCAGATGGAGGAAATGCTTTTCAGCGGAGAACTGGATCTGTTCATCGGCATTATGTATCAGAACCGTCCCAAGCTCCATATTACCCCCATCTTAAATGACCAGATTTACCTGGTCTGTTCCGATGAACTTTTGGAAACCCACTTTCCTTCCTCATGGCAGAACATAAAACAAAAATTCCGGCAAAATGTGGATTTAAAAAAGCTGGCAGACGTTCCATTCCTGCTGCCCAGTCCCCTGATGAAAATCCGGAAAACCATCGACCAGTGTTTTCAGGACGCCGGCGTGGTTCCAAAAATCTTCCTGGAATCCCAGTCTACTGAGCTGTTTATTTCTCTTTATCCTTACGATTACGGGATTTTCTTCTGCACCCAGATGCGGCTCCCCATGCTGCTTTCCCGTTATCCGGATGCCAATGTCTTTCCGTTGGCCATGGGAAAATCTCTGATTCAGCACAGGTTAGTGCTGGCATATCACGAGGACCGGTTCCTTCCGGAATATGCCCACGATTTTATGCACTATACCGAGGAAGCTTTTGCTCAAATCGCCAAACTGCGGCCCAGACGCTAAAACCGGCTGGGTTTTATACTGGCTAAGGCTTTTCTGCGGCCCAGAAACCGGCTGACCATTTATCTGACTCCAGCTTCTCCGCGGTCCTAAACCGCCCGGTCTTTTATCTGACTCAGGTATCTCTGCGGCCCGCAAAACAGGCCGCAGCAGGGAAACTTCTTTTTAAAAATCGAACATTCCGGCAGGCTTCTTATCCGGTTTCTTCACATCCGTGTAGGTCTTTGCAGTCTCGTAATCGATGTCGTTAATGGGCCAGGTCGGTTTCTTTCCTTCATAAACCTCCTGAACACCCATGGCTGCAAAGTAGGAAGCACGGTGGGCTGCCTCGACGGTATTTCCTCCGATGTGAGGATAAATAATCACATTGTCAAGGGTCAGAAGGGGATTTTCCGGGTCAACCGGCTCTTTGCGGATTGCATCCAGACCGGCTCCGGCGATAACGCCATTCTTGCAGGCCTCATACAAATCTTCCTCTACAACGCAGCCGCCGCGGGCCGTATTGATCAGGAATGCCGTGGGCTTCATCATGGCCAGACGCTTTTTGTCCACCATGTTCTTTGTTACAGGCGTATTCGGCGTATGTAAAGATACGTAATCGCTTTCCTTAAAAATCCGATCCAGATCCCGTACCACTTCTACTCCGTCCGGGAAATCAGCCGCCGGCTTATAAGGATCGTAAGCCAGCACATTCATCTCCATCGCCAGGGCACGTACAGCCAGACGGCTTCCGATGTTTCCGCAGCCAATCAGTCCCAGAGTTTTACCATTCAGCGTATTCTTCCTGATTTTCAGTTTTGCCTTATAATAGTCATCCACCCAGGTTTTATGAAGCAGAGTCACGTTTCGGCTGCACTCCAGAATCAGCAGCATGGCAGTTTCTGCAACCGACGTGCTGTTTGCCACGGGTGCATACAGGGTCTGAACACCATTGTCATGGCAGGCCTTCACATCCAGCGCATCAAATCCTGCTCCATGACGGACAACCACTTTCAGGTTGGGATTGGCTTCAATCACCTCTCTTGTAATCGGCGTAATCCGCACAATCATGGCATCCGGCTGATACTCCTTCATATCTGCCAGAACATCCTCCGTCTCAAATCCTCTTCCTTCAATAATCGTGTGCCCCGCATCCTCCAGAAGTTTTCTTCCTTCACTCATGATCTCCTGGGGAAGTAAAATTTTCCATGCCATAAACCATACCCTCCATTTTTTCGTTTCAACCTTTTGTCTCTAACTTATCAAGGCTCTTTCCTTTTCTGATAATGAAATTATAGCATGGTCCTTTCAAAAAATAAAACAAGTGTATTTTAAGTTCTTAACAAATTTCTGTTGTTAATCTTCTATCCGAAAAAGGGCCGCGGCCTGCTGCATTTACGTTTTCAATTAACCTCTGCGTCCACTTTGTGATCGCGGAAATAATATTTTTTATCCCGTTCCCCGATGGGACGCAGCACCCGGCAGGGATTTCCGACAGCCACCACATTGGCAGGTATGTCCTTTGTTACCACACTGCCGGCGCCAATCACCGAATTTTCCCCGATGGATACGCCGGGAAGGATAATGGCTCCAGCTCCAATCCAGCAGTTCTTTCCAATCCGGATAGAGGCATTGAACTGCCATGCCTCGTCCCGCAGCACTGGGTCCACAGGATGGCCAGCCGTCGTCAGTACCACATTGGGCCCGAAAAGTACGCCGTCCCCCACATAAATATGTGTGTCGTCCACCAGCGTCAGGTTATAGTTCGCATAAATATCTTTGCCGAAATGAACAAATTTTCCGCCAAAATTGGCATGAAGCGGCGGCTCTATATAGCAGTTATCTCCCAGCTCAGCAAACATTTTCTTTAACAGCGCCGTCCGTTCTGCCTTCTGGGACGGCCTGGTCTGATTAAAATCATACAAAAGTTCCTGGCACCACTCCTGCTCCTTCATAATCTCTTCATCGTTTGGAAGGTATAAAAGCTCCTGATGCATCCGCTCCTTCATCTGTCCATTTCTGCTCATAATTGACTCCTCCTGTTTCGGTTCCTGGTTTTTTTTGCCCTTGTTCCCAGGCGTTGAGTGAAACTCCAACAGACTCATTTTTCCGGTCTATGCTCAAATTCCCCAGCACAATCAGGAAATCTTCCGGAGCTTCTCAATACGGTCTTCTTCCACCTTTCCTTCCTCCGCCCTGCATCTTTCCTTTCGCCCATTTCTTTCTCCGGTCTTATCGCTTTCTTTTTCCGCAGTGCGCAGTTCTTCCCTGTCTATGGCCTCCTTTAAGTGATGAAGCATCTTTTCCTTATCCCTTGGGAGCTGCCCTCTGGTTCTTACTTCCAGGTTATCATGAAAACCATCATAGCTTTCAATTTCCACATCCAGGAGCTCCAGCAGACGGTATTCCTCCCGCAAATTCTCCAGTTCATCAGCCGGATGAAAGTTTCCCTTTTCGATTTCCCGGAAAAGGGGAGTTCTTTCCGAAAGAAAGATGGAAGTATTGATGATTTTTTTCGGCCTGGTACGGTTGATAAAATGAGCTGTCGCTTCCGCGTTCTCCTCCCATCTCCCTTTTCCGGCCAGTCCCAGCATCAGATGAGCACTGTATGCTATCCCTGAACGCTCCAGCCTGGAAAGCTGGCAGTAAGCCTCTTCTATTCCATGATCTTTCCGCATGAAGGAAAGTACATCGTCCAGCCCACACTCAATTCCAAGATATAATTCCCTCACCCCATGTTCATACAGCTCCCTCATCTCCCTGTCCGTTTTTTCGCGGAGATTGGTGATGGTGGCGTCCATGCTGATTTGCTGACACCGCGGAAAATATTTATGAATCAGATCCAGAATGGCGAACAGCCTCTCTGCAGGCAAACCAAACGGATTTCCATCCCCCAGGAAGATTCTCATGGGATACCCGCCGATTCCCTGCACCCGCAAAAGCTCTTTCTCCACAGTTTCCATCGAAATCTCACGATACGTCAGGTGCTTAAACAATCCGCAGAATTTACACTGGTTATAGGAACATCCAACGGCCACCGGGAGCTTATAGGAGCCCCGCTCCATAGGCGGTCTGCAGATTTGACCCTCGTAATCCATAAACATGCCTCCTTTATCCATCCTTGCCTGTTATCTCGAGCCTTCTCTATCATTTTATTTTATTGATAAAGGAAGCGGCTGTCAATCGCCTTTCTGCGGCTTTTAGCTGACCCTTTTCCTTATTTCCTCTTGCTGTTTTCCCTTCCGGCCTCTTTCCCCTGTCCTTTTTCTGCTTTCTCCTGTTTCTTCCTTCTGCCGTATCCTTTTTCTGTCACGCCCGCTTCCGCCGCTCCCCATTTCATATCCCATTTTCATCTTCCTCCCTGCCTGGCAAGCATCTCGTCATTTTCCCTCCGATTCTGTCCTCTGTTCCCGGTTTATCTGCCGCTTGTTCCCCGATTTTTCTGTCGGCTTTCATGACATGCTTTACCCATTCCCCGCAGTTTTCCTTTATATGCAGTATTACTTGATAGATATTTCCAAAATCAGAACAAGCATTTTAAGGCTAAATAGATGTAATGAATACGAAGGAGAAAGCGCAATCCAGGCAGAGCCGAAAGTTGTATCAAGAAATGTTTCATCAAACATACCGTGGCCGAAGGCCATGATTTTGATATAATAGGAACAGGAAACCCGGAACCAGGAGAAAGGCAGGTTGCCGCAGAACAAAAATTCTGCTGACGAATCAAACCAACAAAGCGTAATTTTTATGACTCAACAAATCGTAGAATCGATATTTTGCGAATAAATCAATCGTCGGTTTTAACTTTAACTGTAGAATGCTATGTTAAATATATGATAAGGAAGGAGGACATAGCAATGGAAGCAAAAGAACTTGGAGAATTTATTGCTAAAAAAAGGAAAGAACAAAATATTACACAAGCGGAGTTGGCCAAGCGATTGAATGTAACAGACAAAGCAGTAAGTCGCTGGGAAAGAGGTGTGGGATTTCCAGACATAAACACCCTTGAACCTTTAGCGGATGCTTTGGGTATCACATTAACAGAATTGATGAAATGTTCAAAAGAGACTGACGGAAATATAGATGACGGAATTATTGCAAGTATTGAGATTGGAAAAATACAGAGGAAAAAAACTCTGAAAAAAATTATTATTGGAGGTCTTGCTTGTATTATAGGAATCTGTGCCATAATATATGCAATTCAGTTATTTGTTACACATTCATGGTCTTTGCGGCTTAGCGGAAACGATGGAGCAACGTCGGTATTTATCGTGGGCAAAGTAGGAAATCTTCCTCCTGTAATAATTTTTGCTGTAGGAATTATCATCCTTTTATATGGACTTTTTGCAATGCTGCGATCTAATAACAATGACAAATAGTAAAATTCCATTGAATTTTTGATAAGATTCTGCCGATGAATCCAGTTTGCGTATGACGCCCGTCAGTGGATAGAAGTCACTCAGGAATGCGCCAACATCGCGGAACTGGGCGCTGCTGCCTTCGACCGCCTGATTAAAGATATCATTGTCCATGAGAGTACAGACACCGATAAGATACTTTTTTATTGAACTGATATTGTCAATATTAGTTGACACATTTTGCTCAAGGATATCACTATCTATGCCGCCAATTCCAAAGTCTCATAATACTGCCTGCGTTTTATCATAGGGGGAAGCCCGCCATTGGCAGAGCAGATCCTT
>DVGC01000053.1 GCA_018712915.1 Candidatus Copromonas faecavium (nom. illeg.)
AGAGGCGGAGCAGGCAGAAGATGCTGCAAAGGAAACGGAAGATACCCAGGCGCAGACGGAGGAGACAGAAACAGAAGCTCAGACGGAGGAAACGGAAGCTCAGACGGAAGCGGCAGGAGGATATGAGGATAATTTTGCCGTTGACAGTGCGGCAGCTGCAGACTTTACAAGACAGATTCAGGCAGCTGTTTCAGAGCAGGATTTGGAAAAACTGGCAGATTTGACAGCGTTCCCGGTATATGTGGACCTCCCTGATGGAGGAAAAGGCATTACCAGCAGAGAAGAGTTTCTGGAGCTGGGAGCAGACCAAATCTTTACAAAAGAACTGATGGATTCTGTTGCAGCAGCCGATGTGGATGCTCTTACCCCCAGCATGGCAGGCTTTGTCCTTTCTGACGGCGGTACGGCCAACATTATTTTCGCAGTCAGCGACGGAGCACTGACAGTAGTTGGAATTAATTATTAAGGTGTAAGAAGAAGCCTGCAGAAACTGCTTGCATCAGGGAAGCTTCTGTGGTATGCTGGTGAACGTAAAAACAGGCGATAAGACTATGGAAAAGGGAGGTGGCTTGATGTCGGCTATTCGCTGAAAATCGGACAAGAAAATATCTCATCAGAGGATTGTGATGGGCTTTTTTGTTGTACCTGTTTGCGGATAGATGCGTCAGGCTGTCTTTGCTTTTTTGTATGATGTTTTAAGCGTAATAAAGAAGCATAGGAGAGCGGCTGCCTTTTGGGTGGTTGTTCTCCTGTGATTTTGGACTGCGGTCAATGGAATGAGGCGCTGCACCTTTATGGGGAAGCAGTGTATCCGCAGAACAGCCGGAAGACGATAAGGAACAAACAGGGATACGGATAACCCAGAGCAATGGGTTGTCCGTTTTTTTGTCCGAAAGGAAGAAAGGAAACAGAAATGAAACAGAAACTGCGAAACAATGTAGGATATGATAAGGAGAAGATATATGCGAGAACAGAAAGAACCATGGCGCTGTCCGGTTTGCGGCTGGACGGCTCCGGAGGATAGAAAAAACGAATCATGGGATCACTGTCCCAATTGCCTGGCGGGAATCCATGAGGAGGAAACGGAGGACGGAATCTGCGGAGGGATTCTGGAACCGGTGAGCGTTTGGATCAGGGAAGATGACAGCTGGCAGATCATCGGCCGGTGCAGACTGTGCGGCGGTATGGAGGAGATGAGCATGACAGCATGGGATAACCGGATGAAGATTTTATCTATCGCGGCCAGACCGTTGTCACAGCCGCCCTTCCCCATCGAGCGGGTACAGGAACTGACGAAACTCATGGGAGGCCGGGGCGAGATAGGAGGAAACAGTGATGAACAGAGAAAATAAGAAACGAATGTATGATAAACGATATTTTAAAACACATCCGTGCATGGATGGATTTACCTGCAAGGTATGCGGATGGCCGGTGGTTCCTGCGGGAGCCGGAAGTAGCCACAGAAATCATTGTCCCAACTGCCTGTACAGCATTCATCTGGACCGCAGTCCGGGAGACAGGGAATCAGACTGTCATGGACGAATGGAGCCTGTGGCCGTATGGGTCAGGAAGAATGGAGAGTGGGCCATCATTCACAGATGTATCCGGTGCGGGAAGCTTTCTTCCAACCGGACGGCAGCGGATGACAATCCGATGAAGCTGATGGCGCTGGCCATGCGGCCTTTTGGCAGCAATGCCATATCCCGGGAAACCATCCGCCGCATGACGGCGTCCATGGAGGGGAAGGACTGATCTTAAACGAAGCTTCCGGTGAACGGAGATGCAAAAAATGGGAAAGGAAACATGCAAAGGACGTTGGCTCAAACGTCTCCAAGTCCGGGCCGGGAAGCAGGAAGACAGGAACGGGTGCGGATAAAGGGGACAAATCTCTGGAAATCCAATGGAAATCTTGTGGGAAACGCGGTATGATAGACAGGGTGAAGACAAACAAAACAGGAAGATCAGAACAGAAGGAAATCGGAGCAGCGAAAAGCCGGAATCGGAAAAAACGGGAAGTCGCTGAAAAATACGACGGCAGGGAAGAAAAGAAACAGAGTAAGAAAAAGGTGGGACATATGGTTAATTGCATGAAAATCCGCGGTGCCAGGGTTCATAATTTGAAAAACATTGATGTGGAGATTCCCCTCAACAAAATTGTCGGGGTGGCGGGAGTATCCGGTTCCGGGAAATCCTCCCTCGCTTTGGGTGTTTTGTATGCGGAAGGTTCCAGACGGTATCTGGAAGCGCTATCCACATATACCCGGAGAAGGATGACCCAGGCGGCAAAGGCTCAGGTAGATGAGGTACTCCATGTTCCGGCCGCGCTGGCCCTCCATCAGCGTCCCGGCGTGCCGGGAATCCGCAGCACCTTTGGAACAGGAACAGAATTGCTAAACAGCCTGCGGCTGATGTTTTCCAGGCTGGCCAGTCACTGCTGTCCCAATGGCCATTATCTGGAGCCAACCCTCCGGGTGGCAGCGGGACAGGAGTTAATCTGTCCGGTCTGCGGGGAGCGGTTTTATGCTCCTTCGGCAGAGGAACTGGCCTTTAACAGCCAGGGAGCCTGCCGCACCTGTTCGGGAACAGGCATGGTGCGGCGGGTGGATCGGACAACTCTGGTTCCGGATCCGTCCCTCACCATTGATGAAGGCGCCGTGGCTCCGTGGAATTCGCTGATGTGGTCGCTGATGACGGATGTGTGCCGGGAAATGGGGGTGCGGACGAATGTTCCGTTCCAGGATCTGACGGATCAGGAAAAGGAAATTGTGTTTGACGGCCCTGCGGTGAAGAAGCATATTTTTTACAAGGCCAAAAACTCCAATCAGGCCGGCGAGCTGGATTTTACTTATTACAATGCGGTTTATACGGTGGAAAATGCCCTGTCCAAGGTAAAAGACGAGAAGGGTATGAAGCGGGTGGAAAAATTCTTAAAGGAGGAGGTCTGTCCGGACTGCAGCGGCACCAGGCTTTCGGCAGAGGCGAGAAAGCCGAAGGTCCGGGGAATCTCCCTGGATGAAGCCTGCAAAATGACGCTGTCTGCACTGACGGAATGGGTGGCCGGTATTCCGGCTTCTCTTCCGGAACCAATGATGCCGATGGCAGAAAGCATCTGTGAGTCTTTCCAGACGGCAGCCAGGAGACTTTTGGATTTGGGGCTGGGGTATCTGACTCTGGACCGCGCGGCTTCCACTCTTTCCACCGGGGAGCGGCAGCGGATGCAGCTTGCGCGGGCGGTGAGAAACCGGACCACAGGAGTCCTTTATGTGCTGGATGAGCCGTCTATCGGCCTTCATCCCTCCAATATTGTGGGACTGGTGGATGTGATGCATGATCTGATCGACGATGGAAACTCGGTTCTTCTCGTGGATCATGACATCCAGGTTTTGTCTGAAGCAGACTGGATCATCGAAATGGGGCCGGGAGCGGGAGCTGCCGGCGGCCGGGTGGTTGCGGAGGGCACGGTGGCGGAACTGGAAAGGAACCCGGATTCCCTTATTGGGCCTTTTTTCTCCGGGAAGGCATCCGTAAGGGAAACAAAACGTGAGAGCCGGGAGCGGTTATTTGAAAACGGAAGCATCCGCATGTCGACTGGGCAGATCCATACGGTAAAACCGCTGGAAATCGAAATTCCCAAAGGAAAGCTTACGGCCATCACCGGCGTTTCCGGATCGGGAAAGACCACGCTGATTCTGGAGAGTCTGGTTCCGGCGCTGGAGGCAGTTATGGAAGGAAAGAACCTGCCTTCGCATGTAAGGGAAGTGAAGGCAGAAGGGATCCGTCATGTAAAACTCATCGATGCTACGCCCATCGGAATCAATGTCCGCTCTACGGTGGCCACCTATGCCAATGTCCATGATGAGCTGAGAAAGGTTTTTGCAAAGACGGAAGAGGCAAGGAAACTGGGATATAAGGCAGGAGATTTCTCTTACAATACGGGAAAGCTCCGCTGCCCCACCTGTGACGGAACCGGAGTTATCAGCCTGGATGTGCAGTTCCTTCCTGATGTGGAGGTACCGTGCCCGGACTGCCGAGGTTCCCGCTATGGGAAGACTGCCGAGGCGATCCGCTATCAAAACCGCAAAGGGGAAGCATGGTCCATGCCTCAGCTGATGGCCATGGACATTCATACGGCCATTTCGGCCTGTGAGGACTTGAATCTGGTCCGTCAGCGGCTGGAAGTTTTAAACAGCCTGGGACTGGGGTATCTGACTCTGGGTGAAGAAACGCCCAGTCTTTCCGGCGGGGAGGCTCAGCGTCTGAAGCTTGCCAGCGAGATGGGAAAGGGCCAGTCGGATTCGGTTTTTGTCTTTGATGAGCCGACCATTGGCCTCCATCCCCTGGATGTACAGACTCTTTTAGCGGTATTCCGGACTTTGATGGAAAACGGAGCCACGGTGATTGTGATTGAGCATGATCTGGATGTAATCCGAAGTGCGGATTATGTGATTGACATGGGACCGGGAGGCGGCGAGGACGGCGGCCGGGTTGTGGCAGCAGGAACGCCGGAGGAAATCCGGAACACACCTGAGAGCCGGACCGGGGTGTATCTGTAGAAAGAACGATATCCGGAAGTTCTGCGGGAACGGCAGCGGGAAATCGGTATCTGAAATGAATGCCGTCATACGGTGGAAAAAACGGAAAGAAATAAAGAAGCAAAGAAAATAAAGAAGCAAAGAAAATAAAGAAGCAAAGAAAATAAAGAAGCAAAGAAAATAAAGAAGCAAAGAAAATAAAGAAGTAAAGAAAATAAAGAAGGAGGAACAGATGGAAATCATTCACTTGAGAGAGCGGGCAGATCTGGAAGGAAAAATGGCGGAGTGGTTCCATTCCAAATGGAAAATTCCGGCGGAGGCCTATCTTGAAAGCATGGAGGAATGCAGAAAGAAGAAAGATGCCGTGCCTCAGTGGTATGCGGTCATGGAGGGCAGCACCATTGTGGGAGGCGCTGGTGTGATTGAGAACGATTTTCACGATCGGAAGGATCTGCGGCCCAATGTCTGCGCCCTATATGTGGAAGAAGAATTTCGGAACCAGGGCATCGCCGGAAAGCTGCTGGCCCACGTCTGCTCGGATATGGAGCACTTTGGGATTCCGGTTCTTTATCTGATTACGGACCACACGTCCTTTTATGAGCGGTATGGATGGGAATTTTACTGCATGGTTCATGAAGACGGGGCAGAAACGCCTGTTCGGATGTACCGGCACCGGCAGGCTTTTGACAGCAGTTCCAGATGACAGAAAACCTGGACGAAAATGATAAAATAGAATTGCAAGGAGCATAGAATTCGGATATAATGTAAAAAATAAAAGGAAGCGGATTCCTGTCCGGATAAAAGGAGGAAACCGGCAAAAAGCAGGAGGAAAGAATGTCTTTTAATGTAGCAATCGACGGGCCGGCCGGCGCCGGCAAGAGTACGGTGGCAAAACGGGCGGCGGCAGCGCGGAATCTGATTTATGTGGATACCGGCGCCATGTACCGCGTCATGGCGTTGTACTTTTTGAAAAAAGGCGTTGACCTGAAAGATGAGGCGGCGGTTACGGAAGGCTGTCGGGAGATTGAGATTGAACTCCGTTATGAAAATGGTGTTCAGCAGGTTTACCTGAACGGAGAAAATGTATCCGGCCAGATTCGGACGGAAGAAGTGGGGGCTGCGGCATCCGTGACCTCTGCCTATCAGCCGGTGAGGGAAAAGCTGACAGAGCTTCAGAGAAAACTGGCAGAGACGGAAGATGTGATTATGGACGGCCGCGACATAGGAACCTGTGTGCTGCCCGGAGCTCAGCTTAAGATTTATCTGACGGCCAGTTCGGCCGTGCGGGCCAGACGCCGGTACCGGGAGCTGGAAGAAAAGGGAATCGACTGCCGTCTGGAAGAAATTGAGAAAGAGATTGCAGAGCGGGACTGGCGGGACATGCACAGGGAGCATGCGCCGTTAAAGCAGGCAGAGGATGCGGTACTTTTGGACAGTTCGGATATGACGCTGCAGCAGGTTGTGGACACCATTACCGGGCTGATTGACAGAAAGCGGGGAACGCTGGAATGAAAGTAATCGTGGCAAAAAGCGCCGGCTTCTGCTTTGGTGTCAAACGGGCGGTAGAGAAGGTCTATGAACAGATTGAAACGGCAGAAAAGCCGATTTATACATACGGCCCGATTATCCACAATGAAGAAGTTGTCAATGATTTGAAAGCAAAGGGAGTGGAGGTTTTAAACTCCAGAGAGGAGCTTGAGGCCGTAAGAGACTGTGTTGTGGTGATCCGATCCCATGGCGTTGGCCGGGATATTTATGAGCTGCTGGAGAAAAACGGAATCCAGGTGGTGGATGCCACCTGTCCCTATGTGAAGAAGATTCATAAAATTGTGGCCGGACAGTGTGCCGATGGCCGTCAGGTCATCATTGTCGGAAACGAACAGCACCCGGAGGTTCAGGGAATCAAGGGATGGGGAGATGAACGTACCAGAGTCATTGAAAATCCCGAAGATTTTGAGGCACTGGGCCTTCCGGAGGGCAGCAAGATCTGCCTTGTGGCTCAAACGACATTTAATTACAATAAATTTCAAGATTTAGTTGAAAAAATTCCAAAAACGCGCTATGATATAATTGTTTTAAATACGATTTGCAATGCAACACAGGAAAGACAAGTGGAAGCGATGAGGATAGCTTCGCAGGTGGATGTGATGCTGGTTATCGGAGGTAAAAACAGTTCTAACACCCAAAAGCTATACGAGATCTGCCGGAAGGAGTGTAAAAACACCTGTTACATCCAGACTCTAGGCGACTTAAATCCTGAATGTATTCGTTCTGTGCGCAGTGTAGGTATTACGGCCGGGGCGTCTACCCCGAATAATATTATCGAGGAGGTTCATACTAATGTCAGAATTAAGTTTTGAACAAATGTTAGAAGAATCATTAAAAACAATACGTACAGGAGAGGTTGTTACCGGTAAGGTCATCGATGTTAAAGAAGACGAAATCGTTTTAAATATTGGTTACAAGTCCGACGGCATCATTACCCGTAATGAATATACCAATGAGTCCAATGTGGATCTGCGGAACCTTGTACATGTTGGAGATGAGCTGGAGGCGAAGGTTGTCAAGGTCAACGATGGAGAAGGACAGGTATCCTTATCCTACAAGAGACTGGCAGCCGACAGAGGAAACAAGAGACTGGAAGAGGCTTTTGAGAATCATGAAGTCTTAAAGGCAAAAGTAGCGCAGGTTCTGGATGGCGGTTTAAGCGTAATCCTGGACGAGGCAAGAATCTTTATTCCGGCAAGCCTGGTTTCCGATACCTATGAGAAAGATTTATCCAAATATGCGGATCAGGAAATTGAATTTGTTATTACCGAGTTCAATCCCAAGAGACGCAGAGTGATCGGCGATCGCAAGCAGCTGATCGTTGCAAAGAAAGCAGAAATGCAGAAGGCTCTGTTTGAGCGGATTGCCGTTGGACAGAAGGTAGAAGGTGTTGTTAAGAACGTAACAGATTTCGGTGCGTTCATTGACCTTGGCGGTGCGGACGGCCTGCTTCATATTTCCGAGATGTCCTGGGGCCGTGTAGAGAGCCCGAAGAAGGTATTCAAGGTAGGCGAGAAGGTAACAGCTTTAATCAAGGATATTAACGGCGAGAAGATTGCTCTGTCCATGAAGTTCCCGGAGACCAATCCCTGGGCCAATGCGGCTGAGAAGTATGCAGCTGGCACGGTTGTAACCGGAAGAATTGCCCGTATGACAGACTTCGGCGCTTTCGTAGAGCTGGAGCCGGGCGTGGATGCGCTTCTTCATGTATCTCAGATTTCCAGAGAGCATGTGGCAAAGCCGTCTGATGTTCTCTCCATTGGACAGGAGATTACAGCAAAGATTGTGGACTTTAATGAGAAAGACAGAAAGATCAGCCTGAGCATGAAGGCTCTTGAGATGGACAAGGAAGCCGCTCATGAAGCAGAGGCTGAAGAGACCGCAGCGGACGAACAGGAATAATTTTTGGATGTAAGATACCGGCGGAGGCCGAAGGAAAAGAAGCTCTGTGAAGATGGCAAATCGTTTTCACAGGGCTTTCTTTTTGGGCTTTTTAGCGGTCTGCCGGGGTGAATGGTTTCTGGCAGCAATTGCCTCTTTTTTGCCGCATGTGGTAAGGAAAGGTGTAATGGATTTGTAAGCAAAAGGGAATGGGATTTTACAGAATTCTGTGATATACTGATGACGTTTCCAAAAAGAAAGAAACAAGTATGAGGAGGAAGAGAAATGAAGAAAATGATAAAGGCAACAGGTGTGATCTGTGCGGCTGCTCTGGCAGCGGCGATGTGTTTTTCCAGTCTGGCAGAAACGGCCAGTACAACGGACACTTCTGCAGCCGTTACGCTGGGACCGGTGCAGTTTGATGGAACGGTTGTATCCGTAGAAGAGGATCGGTTTGTGATGAACCGGGTGCTGGAAGGAGGTAACTCCGAACTGGTGGTGAACGTATCAGACGAAACCCGCCTTCTGGATGGGGTCAATGGATATCCGATTTCCATGGACAATCTGGATGTTGGAGAGACGGTTCGTGTGTATGTGGGTCCGGCCATGACCATGAGCCTGCCGCCGATTTCCAACGGTGTGGTGGTTCTGGCGGATATGCCGGCAGATGGAAGCTTCCCGGTATATACTCAGGTGGAGAGCGTAACATGGGATTCCGAACAGACGGATGGAGTTTACGTATTAACTGCGGCGGATGGAAAGACTTACCGCATCAACTCCTCCACGACCCTGCTTCCTTACCTGACGAGGAACCTGATCCGCGTGGATGATTTGACTGCCGGATCCAATATTCTGCTTTGGTCAGATACAGATTCTGTATATGATGGATATGCGGCAAAGATTGTTTTATTCCCGTCTGATACGCAGGGAGAGACCGGTACGGTTTCCGATGGATGGCAGGAAACAGATGAGGGATGGGTTTACTACAGAAATGGTGAGCTTCACACCGGCTGGCTTCTTGATGGTGACAACTGGTATTACCTGAATCCGGAGAATGGCCTGATGATGACAGGATTCCTGACGCTGGATGGAAAGACCTACTATCTGGAGAGTGATGGAAAGATGCTGACGGAGGCCAGGGTATTCACACCGGATGCCAATGGAGAACTTCATTAGAACTGGAAAAGAATGGGCTCAAAGGGCGGCAGATAAAATCTGAAAGACAGTGAAATGAAGGGGCGGCAGATAAGCTCCGAAAGACAGTGAAACGAAGGGGCGGCAGATTAGCCCCGCAAGACAAGAGAATAGAAACACAGGACAGGCGCCGGGATTTCTTGTTCCGGCGCCTGTTTCTGCCTGCCGGGGCGGGGATCTGAAAGAATGGAAAATTCAGGAACATGTATGGAAACTGGAAAGCAGGGAGAAATGCTCAAACAGATATAAAGAAATTTACAATATTATATTTTGTATAATACTATTGACATCTAATATTATACGGAATATAATATTGCATATAGACCAGGAAGGAGGAAGGCCTATGGTATTCAATACCGGAGCGGCTCTGCTGGATGCCATTGTTCTGGCGGCCGTGTCAATGGAGGAGAATGGTACTTATGGCTATAAGATTACCCAGGACGTCCGGAAGGCCATAGACATTTCAGAATCGACCCTTTATCCGGTACTCCGCAGGCTGCAGAAAGAGCAATGCCTGGAGACGTATGATCTGGCAATTGACGGCAGAAACAGAAGATACTACAGGCTGACGGAGACAGGCCGTGCCCAGCTGGCTCTTTATAAGGGGGAGTGGGCAGTCTATTCCAGGAACATATCACGGATTTTTGAGGAGGCCAAAATATGAAGAGGGAAGTTTTTATGAAGGAGCTGGAATACCTTCTGCAGGATATTCCCGACGAAGAAAGGGAGGAGGCGATTTCCTACTATCGGGATTATCTTGAGGAGGCTGGAAGCGAAAACGAAGAAAAGGTCATCGAGGAGTTTGGAAGTCCCGAACGGGTGGCGGCAATCATCCGTGCGGATTTGTCGGGGAACTTAAAGGACGGAGGCTCCTTTACGGATACGGGATACGATGATGAGCGGTTCCGGGATCCCAATTTTCAGGTGGCTAAGCGGCTGGATCTGCCGGATGAAAAGGAATCAGCGGCAGAAAGCGGGCAGGAGGCGCAGAAACAGGCACAGGATGGAACCTGCGGGGAGGCTGTATACGGTAACGGGGAGTCTCAGAACGGAGCCTATGCCGGCAGTTATCAGAATGGAACGGGCCGGGAAAACGGAGGATACGGCGGAAATGGGGCTTACAAAGATGCAGGAACCTATCAGAACGGAGCTTATCAGAATGGCACTTATCAGGGAGAAGCCTATCAGGGGGCTGGCGGTTCCCGGGGCAGTGCCTATGAAAATGGCGGACAGTATCGGGAAAAGTATACAAGAAGCAAGGTGAGAAATCCCGGAGAGGGAAGAAAGCCGTGGACCAACGGCATTCTAAAGCTGGTCCTCTGGGGAATCCTTTTGATTGTGGCCAGCCCGTTTCTTCTGGGCGCCATTGCCATTGCAGGCGGGATTCTCGTTGGAGCAGTGACGGCAGTTTTCGGAATTTTATTTTGTACTGTCTGCCTGACCATAGCGGCTTTTGTCGGAGGAATCGCTCTGGGAGTTCTGGGACTGGTGATGTTAGCCTCTCTTTCTGTCCTGGACAGTCTTCTTATGATTGCCTGCTCGCTGATGTCCATCGGGGCCGGGCTGATCGGAGCGGCTGTTATCGCGTGGTTCTTTTGCATATTCCTGCCGTTTTTATGGAAGGGAGTGAAAAAGCTCTGGGGAATCCTGTTCCGCAGAGTGAAGGAGGCACAGGTAGAATGAAAAAATTCGTGAAATATGGAACGATAACCGGAGGAATCCTTTTGATTGTGGGAATCGGACTGGCAACAGCGGCCTTCGTTTTGGGAGCCAATCCTGTCCGAATTGTACGGTTCATCGAAGAACGGTTTGATTATGGAAATTATGATGACTGGGCCGCATATTCAGATTCCGGGAGCGGAGAATGGAGCGAACCGCTTTTTGAGACGGAGCTTACCGAGTATGAGGATCCGACAGGAAACGGCTTTGAAGCCGGCTATGTTGCTGTGACGGAGTTTAATCTTTCTCAGAGCGGCGGAATGGTGGAAATTCTTCCGGGAGGAGCGGCGGACGAGTTCAGAGTGATCAGCGAGGGCGGAAAGATCGAAAATCTGCATTACACCGGAACGGAGCACTGGCAGAGACTCAGCTTGGATGCGCGGGAGGGAGAAAGCTATACGGTTTACATTCCTGAAAGCTGGATCATGGAAAAGCTGGAGGCGGAAGTGACCGGCGGCTCCTTTCATGCAGAAGGGCTTCAGGCCATGAAGGCTGAGCTTCATGCCATGGGCGGAGAAATCTCTGCCGAACAGTTGTATGGAAACGAAGTGGAATTGAACTGCGAAAACGGAATTTTGACCTGGTCATCCCTGGCTTCCGGACTGGACCAGGTGGATGCGGAATGCGTCAGCGGACAGATGGATATCTTAATTCCCCAGGACCTGGAGGATGGCGGAATCCGGTATGATCTGGAATGGGATCAGGGGATGATTTCGCTGCCATCGGAGATTTTTGAGGGAACGGGAGAACGGCTGATTGACGGAGACGAAGGAATGACCGTATTTACGCTTGATGCCGGACCGGATGGCAGAATTACCGTGGATCCTTCTCTGGTTTAGAGAAGGGCAATGGATAAAAGGAGGGCTTTGAATGGAGGTAAGAAGGTTGTATCGCTCATCAGCGGATCGGATGCTGCTTGGCGTCTGCGGTGGGATTGGTGAATATTTGAACGTGGACCCGACGATTGTGCGGCTCTTGTGGGCTATTCTGGTGTTCTGGGGAGGAATCGGACTGCTTGCTTATCTCGTGGCGGCGATTATCATTCCCGGAGAGCCCAATGTACATTAGGAAGAATGGCTAATGGCTGCTCCAATAAAACTTTACAGGTACAGAGGCTGCCGGAAGGCAGCAGGATTCCCCGGAATACGGGCTCCCTGGAGGGGCTGTATATCCGGGGATTTTTTGGGCACAATTTCAGTACGGCCGGGAAATCAACCGATGGCTGAAATTCCTAGGAAAGGAGCAGATTGCATGCCGAAGAAGAAAAAGGAAGAACCGGTGGATCCGAAGAACCTGAAGCCGGAAGACAAAATGAAATTTGAGATTGCCACAGAACTGGGGCTGGCAGATAAGGTGGTGGCCGGCGGCTGGCGGTGCCTGACAGCCAAGGAAAGCGGAAGAATCGGAGGGCTGATCACAAAACGGAAAAGGGAACTGGCCGGGGGAAAGAAGGAGGAAAACAGTCGTTGAAAATGCCGGAAAAATCTCCTATAATGGAATTAGAAAGCATGCAGGGAGTGACTTGGTGAAGATAGTATTCATCTGTTTTACAGAGAAAGGATTCCGGACAGAGGCCAGGCTGGCGGAGGGACTGAAAAACAAAGGGCATCATCCGATGTTATTTGCCATGGGAACCCATGTGCTGCAGAATGTGAACCGGGCGGCAGGGCCGGCTTTCGAGGCGGTAAAGCCGGGGGAGCTTTCTGCGTGGACAGGAGCCTGGTTTTCTTCAGCCGATGCCATGATTTTTATCGGAGCCTGCGGAATTGCGGTTCGCGCCATCGCACCTTATGTCCGCGACAAACGGACAGATCCGGCAGTTCTTTCTGTGGATGATTCCGGCGCGTTTGTGATTCCAGTTCTTTCCGGACATCTGGGAGGGGCAAATGCGCTGGCATATGAGGCGGCCGGAATCCTGAAGGCCTGTCCGGTTATCACAACGGCTACAGATGTGAACCGGAAATTTGCCGTGGATGTGTTTGCCAAGGACAACGGGCTTGTGATAGGAGACATGACAGCGGCAAAGGAAATTTCGGCGGCTCTTCTGGCGGGGGATCCGGTGGGCCTTTTCAGTGATTTTTCTTTCAGAGGGCAAATCCCTGACGGGCTCTGTCCGGACCGGATCTGTCTTCATAATTTCTGGATCACATATTCAAAACCGGAGAAGCTGGAAATTGGAAAAGAGCGGCTTTTGAAGCTGGTCCCCAAATGTATTGCCGTTGGGATTGGATGCAGGAAGGGAACTTCGAAAGAGGCAATTTCTCATGCAGTCCAGGAAGCTTTTCTGGAACATCACCTGGATGTTTCAGGCATCTGTGCCCTGTCCAGCATCGATTTAAAGAGCCGGGAAGAAGGCATCTGCTCACTGGCCAGAGAATGGGGAGTTCCCTTCCTTACCTATAAGAAAGAGGAACTGGAACAGGTTCCGGGGCAGTTTGCGGAATCAGATTTTGTCAAAAAGACCGTAGGAATTGGAAACGTCTGTGAACGGGCAGCGGCGGCTGCCTGTCTGGAGGCGGGAAAGGAGGTTCGCCTCCTGATTCCCAAGCGGGCTGGAAACGGTGTGACTGTGGCGGCCGCCTGCTTCGAGCCGGAAATCCGGTTTGAAGGAGAGAGAAAACGGGGTTCAAAAGGGAAAGCGGATGGTCAGGAGAAATCTGGCAGAGAAGCATAACTGAACGGAAAACTGCCGGGAGGGAAACGACGGACGGGGAAAGAACCGCTCCGGCAGACGACCGGCGGCTGAAATTGCGGGAAGCACAGAGGAAAAGGAAGATGATGATTCTTGTAACGGGCGGGAGTGCCAGCGGAAAGTCGGAGTTTGCGGAACAATGTGTTCTTTCTTTTGGAGAAAGAAAACGATTTTATGTGGCCACCATGATTGCCTGGGACGAGGAGTGCAGGAAGCGGATTCAGCGTCATCGGGCCATGCGGGCGAAAAAGAATTTTGATACCATCGAACAGCCGGTGGACTTGAAACAGGCTATGGTTCCGCCGGGAAGTGCAGTTTTGCTGGAATGTGTTTCCAATCTGGCGGCCAATGAGTTATTCCGGGAGATGCCGGGGCAGGGGAAGGCGCTGCCGGCAGACCGGCAGGAAGAAAAGCGGACAGAGAGTGCCAGGCAGCGGATTCTTGAAGGGATTTTGTCCTTAAAGGCACAGTGCGGGCATCTGGTGGTGGTAACCAATGAAGTGTTTTCCGACGGGGAGCAGTATGATGTCGAAACGGAAGGTTACCGGATGCTGCTGGGAGATATCAATTGCCGGCTGGCCGCCATGGCAGATGAAGTATATGAGGTGGCCTGCGGCATTCCAACGGTACTGAAGAAAGGGCCGGAAGGGCAAAACTGGAAGGAAACGAGGCCGGAGAAAAGGCCTGGGGAACCGGAAACAGGGAAAGCTGCTGAAACAGGAAATCGAGTCAGGCAAAACCAGGAGGAAGAAAAGAGGATGTACATATGATTTTGCTGGTGGGCGGAGCCTATCAGGGAAAGAGGGCTGCGGCAGAACAACTGCTGAGGAAAACAACGGGAAGATACGGACGGGAAATGACGGCTGCAGATGGTTATAAGGACAGCTTTGAAATGGCTTTCAGGACACAGCTGGTGGTAAATCTTCATGAGTTTATCCGGCGGCTTCTGGAGCAGGGGGAAGAAGAAGCTGCGGAGCGGACAGAAAGGTTTGTCCGAAGGCTAATGAAGGAAAATCCGGAGGCGATTGTGACCTGTAATGAACTGGGCTGCGGAATTGTTCCCATGGACGGCAGAGACCGGCTTCTGAGAGAATTGACCGGAGGAGCGCTGCAGATTCTGGCAGGAGAAGCCGAGACGGTGTACCGGGTTTCCTGCGGGCTTTTGCAGGAGCTGAAGGAGAATGAACAGGAGAACGGACAGGCGGCAGGACAGGAGAAAAGTCCGGGGCGGGCAGCAGAAGGCAGGAAAACTGCGGCGGCGGAGAATGCTGCCGGGAGGGAGATAACAGGACGAAGCAGGCAAAACCGGGATGCTCATGGCGGAGATATTTACGGAGATCGAAAGGTCCGTCTTGATTTTTCCATCAATGTAAATCCGCTGGGAATGCCGGAGAACGTATGCCAGGCGGCAAAGGACAGCATCGAACACTGCGCTTCTTATCCGGATGTGGCCTGCCGCAGGCTCAGAAAGGCAGTCTGTGCCTGGTATCAGGTTCCTGAAACACAGGCGATTTTCGGAAACGGGGCTGCAGAACTGATCGATCTGCTGGTCCAGGCGGTTCGTCCTAAAAAGGCGTTGCTCCTGGCCCCGACTTTTTCTGAATATGAAGCTGCTCTTTTGAGAACAGGGACAGAGCTGTCGTTCTTTTTCCTGAAAGAAGAGGAAAACTTTGCTCTTTCGGCAGAGTCCTACCGGGAGGCCTTAAGGCAGACAGAGCCGGATATGGTTTTCCTGTGCAGCCCGTCCAATCCGGTTGGAAATGTGATCGACGGGCAGACAATGGAAGAAATTCTATGGGAGTGCCGGACGCACGGAATCATGGCTGTGGTGGACGAATGTTTCCTTGATTTTCTGGAGGAACCGGACCGGAACAGCTGTCTGGCCTGTTGTGAGAAGGACCCGAACCTGTTCGTATTAAAGGCGCCGACCAAGGCCTTTGCCATGGCCGGACTGCGTCTGGGCTATGGATTTTCCTCCAACAGAGAGCTTCTGGAACGGATGGAATCCATGGGACAGCCATGGCGGGTTTCCATTCCGGCCCAGGCGGCCGGGGAGGCCACGTTCTGGGCTGGCCGGGAGGATTTTCTTAAGCGGACCAGAGAGACAGTGGGGAAAGAACGGGAGCTTTTGCGCCAGGGACTGACGGAGATGGGATTTCATGTTTATGATTCCAGAGTCAATTTTCTGCTGTTTCATGATTTTGCAGGGCCGGAGGAATCCTGTCTTTCACCGTTCCTTCTTTCACATGGTATTTTGATCCGCTCCTGCGGCAACTATCGCGGACTTGATACAAATTTCTATCGGATATGTGTGAAAAATCATGGGGAAAATCAGGAGCTTTTGGAAATTCTTCGTGATTATCCACAGTTTTTGACGGCGGGAACGGGACAGATTCCCGAAAAGGAGAGAAAATTGGAGGAAAACCAATAAAAGACAGGGGAAAACGATGGAAAAATTTGTCGGAATCCCATGTTGCAAATTGGTGCCAAAACTGCTATACTCGATGAAATAGCTGTATTCAGGGAGCGGACACTCCCAAGGCCTGTGTGCATGGCACGCGGCAGTTTAACATTACTTATTAACCATCCTACAAATCAGAGGAAAGAGAGGGAACCTTTTCATGGGTAAGATTATTGGCGAGGGCATTACGTTTGATGATGTGCTGCTGGTACCGGCGTATTCTGAAGTGATACCCAATCAGGTTGATGTTTCCACCTACCTGACGAAGAAAATCAAACTGAACATTCCTTTCGTAAGCGCAGGAATGGATACGGTTACGGAGCACCGTATGGCCATTGCTATGGCGAGACAGGGCGGAATTGGAATTATCCATAAAAACATGTCCATCGAGGCGCAGGCGGAAGAAGTGGATAAGGTAAAGCGTTCAGAAAACGGCGTTATTACGGACCCGTTCTATTTATCCCCGGAGCATACGTTAAAGGATGCGGACGAACTGATGGGAAAATTCCGGATTTCCGGCGTGCCGATTACGGAAGGACGGAAGCTGGTCGGAATCATTACCAACCGGGATCTGAAATTTGAAGAGGATTTTTCCAAGAAGATTAAGGAATGTATGACATCTGACCACCTGGTAACGGCTAAGGAAGGCGTAACCATGGAGGAGGCCAAACAGATTCTTGCCAAGGCCAGAGTGGAGAAGCTTCCGATTGTAGATGATGATTTTAATTTGAAGGGCTTAATTACCATTAAGGACATTGAAAAGCAGATTAAATATCCGCATTCCGCAAAAGACGATCATGGAAGGCTGCTGTGCGGCGCTGCCATCGGCATTACTGCCAATGTTCTGGAGCGTACGGAAGCACTGGTGAATGCCAAGGTAGACGTGGTGGTTCTGGATTCGGCTCACGGTCATTCCGCCAATGTCATCCGCTGTGTGAAGATGATCAAAGAGAAATTCCCGGATCTGCAGGTTATTGCCGGAAACGTAGCAACGGCAGAGGGAACGAGAACGCTGATTGAGGCCGGAGCAGATGCTGTAAAGGTCGGCATTGGACCGGGCTCCATCTGTACGACCCGCGTGGTGGCAGGAATCGGCGTTCCCCAGATTACTGCAGTGATGAACTGTTATGAGGCAGCCAAGGAATACGGCATCCCGATTATTGCTGATGGCGGCATCAAGTATTCCGGCGATGTGACCAAGGCTCTGGCAGCCGGCGGAAACGTCTGCATGATGGGAAGCATGTTCGCAGGCTGTGATGAAAGCCCGGGAAGCTTCGAGCTTTACCAGGGAAGAAAGTATAAGGTATACCGTGGAATGGGCTCCATTGCGGCCATGGAAAACGGCAGCAAGGACCGCTACTTCCAGACGGATGCCAAGAAGCTGGTTCCGGAAGGCGTAGAAGGCCGGGTGGCTTACAAGGGCTCTGTGGAAGATACCGTATTCCAGATGCTGGGCGGACTTCGTTCCGGTATGGGTTACTGCGGTGCTCACAGCATCAAAGAGCTTCAGGACAACAGCCAGTTTATCAAGATTTCCGCGGCGGCACTCAGAGAGAGCCATCCGCATGACATTCACATTACAAAGGAAGCGCCTAACTACAGTATAGACGAGTAAGATTATGGATAACTTTTTAAAGATGCTGTCGACTCAGGCAATCATGGTCGTCTATATGTGCATCGGCTATTACTGCAACCGGAAAGATATCATTGACAGGCGGACGCAGACAAAGATGACAGATTTTGTCCTCGGTGTGACGCTCCCCTGCATGGTATTCCATTCCTTTAATATCCGGCTTACAAGGGAAGTCCTCATGGAGGCTTCCCTTTGCCTTGGGGTCGCTTTTTTTATCTGCTTTCTCGCATGGGCTGTGGGAAAGGTCATTTACAACAAATATCCGTTTGAGAAGAAGAGTATCCTTCAGTATGCAACACTGGTAAATAATTCCGCTTTCCTGGGACTTCCTATTGTGAATTCGGTGCTGGGAGATGAGGCCATGCTTCTGGCTACAATCTTTATTATTCCAAACCGGATTTTTATGTGGACAGCGGGAATTTCGATTTTCACCAACTCCGGCGACAAAAGCGGAGCATTTAAAAAGGTCCTTATGAATCCGTGCATGATTGCGGTGTACCTGGGACTGATAAGGAGCTTTACCGGATTTCCCATTCCCGATTTCCTGGACAGTGCCATTGACGGTCTTGGAAGTGCAACGACGCCGCTTTCCATGCTGCTCATCGGATGTATGATGACAGAACTGAAGTTCAGTGATATGAAAGACTGGAGTACCGTATATCTGGGCGCGGTCCGCCTGGTGTTTCTGCCTCTGGCAGCACTCGCTGTGATGACGGTTCTTGGTGCAGATGAGATGATGACTGGCTGTGCCGTGATTCTGACAGCCATGCCGGCAGGAACCACGACGGCGCTTCTGGCGGAAAAATATGGGGCAGACGGCAAGTATGCGACCAAATGTCTTCTGACAAATATTTTATTTTCGATTATTACCATTCCGTGTATGATGCTGCTTGTATAAGGATGATATGGTCAGTATGGGAAGGATGCCGGAACCATGGAAATTCTGGAATCATTTTCGTGTCTGAGAAATTCTCTGGTATGGCAGAGACAGGAATGGTATAAAAAGAGGGACGAAGTTTTGACAGGCCGTCCCAGGCAGAGATTTTGATATTCTGCCTGGGACGGCCTGTTATGTTACTCCAGTCCCTCAAACTGCATTTCGTAGTATTTTGCATAGATGCCGCCTTTTGCCAGCAGCTCTTTATGCGTGCCGCGCTCGGCAATGTTCTGGTCATCGATGACGATGATTTCATCGGCATTGCGGATGGTGGAAAGGCGGTGGGCGATGGTGATGGTGGTACGATTCTTCGCCAGTTCTTCCAGGCTTTTCTGGATATGGCGTTCGCTTTCGTTATCGAGAGCGCTTGTCGCCTCATCCAGAATCAGAATCGGAGGATTCTTAAGGAATACCCGGGCGATGGAAATCCGCTGCTTCTGTCCGCCGGAAAGCCTTGCACCTCGCTCGCCGACAAAGGTGTCATAACCATCGGGCAGTTCCATGATGAAATCATGGATGTTGGCTTTTTTTGCAGCTTCGATGATTTCCTCATCGGTGGCGCCTGGTTTTCCGTAGGCGATGTTTTCCCGTATGGTGCCGCCGAATAAGTAGACCTCCTGCTGGACGAGGCCGATGGAGCTGCGCAGCGTTTTTAAGGTTACTTTGCGCACATCCTGACCGTCAACGGTGACGGAGCCGCCGGTTACGTCATAAAACCGGGGCAGAAGGGAACAGATGGTTGTTTTTCCGCCTCCGGACGGTCCTACCAGAGCGACCGACTTTCCCGCAGGAATCTGAAAGGAAACATGACTTAATACTGGTTCCTCATCGTTATACCGGAAGCTGACATCGTTGTAGGCGATGGAGCCTTTGACGTCAGACAGATCCTTTGCATCGGGAGCATCCACGATTTCCGGGGCTGTTTCCACTACGGAAAGGAAGCGTTTGAAACCGGAAATTCCCTTCTGAAGCATTTCCGTAAATTCAACCAGAATCTGAATCGGGCTGATGAAGATGCCGATATAAAGGGCATACATGGCCAGATCTCCGGGGAGCATTTCTCCTCTGGCAATGAGAAAGCCGCCGGCCACCAGAACGGTCAGGTACATAAGTCCCTGGAAAAAGACGGTTCCCGCATGGAAGCGGCCCATGGCTTTATAGTTGTTGTCTCTGGAGTGAACAAAGTTTTCGTTGCTGTGGCTGAATTTTTTCCGCTCCACATCCTCGTTGGCGAAGGACTGCACCACCCGGATTCCGGACAGTGTGTCCTGAAGTCTGGCGTTGATATCTCCGATTTTCCTCCGGTTATCCATAAAGGTTTCCTGCATGCTGCTGTTCTGGCTGAAGCAGAACCAGACCATCAGGGCCACCACCGCAGCCAGGCAGACGGCCAGTTTTCCGTTGATCAGAAACAGGAACACGAAGGAGCCGACAATTTTGATGGAACAGATAAACAGGTTTTCCGGTCCATGATGGGCAAATTCGGAAATTTCAAACAAGTCGGATACCAGTTTGCTCATCATCTGTCCGGTGTTATTTCTGTCATAATAGGAGAAAGACAGCCGCTCATAATGGTCGAACAAGTCTTTTCTCATGTCCCGCTCCATATGGGTTCCCATCAGATGGCCCTGATAGGTAACGTAATATTTGCAGGCAGTCTGAATCAGATAAAGAGCCAGAAGGACGAAGAACAGCGGAACAAGAATCCGGTAAATGGTTTCCGCGGTTCCGGTAAACCAGTCGTTGGCTGCCCGCCTTAAAATCTGCGGATAAATCAAATCCACCGCGCTGATCATTGCCGCACAAATCAGATCCAGACAGAACACTTTTTTGTAAGGCTTATAATAGGCGGCAAATTTCTTTAGGACACTCATAATTTCCTCCCTTCGCATGAAAACAAATAGAAAGCGCAGACCTAAATCAAAAACATAAGCTGCGCCGGTCTTTCCAGTATACCATAATTTTCCTGACGAGTAAACGGACCATAGCCGAAAAATTGCCGCACTTTCTCCCCGCCAACCCCATGAAATTTAAAACTTTCGTAACAACTATACAGGAAGGGTGTGGTATAATATCCGCAGAGCGGATATTATACCTGCGCATTCCGATTTGTGCGCACACCGCACAAATTCGGGCGCATCAAGCATACCGTGGCCGGAGGCCATGGTATAATATTCGGGAGGCAATGAGCAGGGCAGTCTGCAGCAGGGATAGTTTTCCATCATGCTTGCATGAATGGAAAAATAGACCGGTTGTGGAATATCGTGCGAACGCACGCGAGCGAGATGAAGCGACGTGGAATCGGGCCCCCTGCGGGATAAAAATCGCTGCAGTTTGGCGAACGCTCTGTAAACAATACAGAGCTGCATTCGGGTGCGGATATTCCGCACAACGGCAGAAAGGTTCTGTGAATAAGGAAAGAGAACATATGAAACCGGGAAATTTATCCCGGCAGCACAAAAAGAGAAAAGGAAGGCGGAAGAATCGGATGAAATACACAAAAACAGCCTGCGCCCTTTTGGCGGCAGTGATGATGGCGCAGAGTGGAATGACAGCACTGGCAGCGGAAACGGTATCGGGAACGGATGCAGATCGGGTTGGCCCCGGTTTTGAGACCGATATGGGAGCAGGCTCCGGAACGGAGACGGGAACCGAGTCCCAGCCGGCGGCTTATCCAATGGCCTGGGAACGGGTGAACGGTGTTTACATGGATAGCACGGGAACGCCCATTGAAGGAGCTCTCCTGCGGGGAATCAGCGTTTCCAAATGGCAGGCAAATATTGACTGGGGAAGAGTGGCTGCAGATGATGTATCCTTTGCTCTGATTCGTATGGGTTCTTTTGGATACGAAGGTGAATATACCATGGACGAGTATTATGATGTGAACATGCGCGAGGCCAAGGCCAACGGCATTCATACCACGCCATACGTATATTTGCAGACAAGAACCGTTGAAGAAGCGAGAGAAGCAGCCCGGTATGCGGTGCAGATGGCGGCTCCCTATGAAATTTCCTATCCGCTGGCGGTGGACGTGGAATCCCAGTATCTCATGGATCTTTCGGTGCAGGAGCTGACAGATATCGTCAATGCTTTTTGCGAAGAGGTTGCTGCAGCAGGATATACGCCGATTGTATACAGTGATTACAATAAATTCACAACGGAGATGGATACTTCTCAGATTCCTTATGACATCTGGCTGGCCAGATACGGCGGAGACCATAATTATCCCAACCGGACCATGTGGCAGGCCACGGACCAGGGTCAGATTGACGGAATCAGCGGAAATGTCTGCCTGGAATTTGCGTTTCATGATTATGCGGCGTCCGCACAGAGCGGACAGACCGCTTTGACGCCGGGAGAATGGGCTCAGGAGAATGGCGTCTGGTACTTCTACCAGAATGGAAACCGGCTTACGGGGTGGATTTATCCGGACGGAAACTGGTATTACCTGGATCCGAACCAGGGCGGCGCCATGGTTTCCGGAACCTCCATGGTCATTGATGGAATTACTTACCAGTTTAACGGGAGCGGCGTCATGCAGTAAAAAGGATCTTTGGGCCAATCATGGATATAAAAAACTGTCCTGGGTTATTCTTCCCAGGGCAGTTCTACGTAAATCGGCTCATGATGAACAGCAGGCAGGAATTTTTCCAGGATGTCTGCTGTTTTTATTTTCAGGCTGGACGTATTCATGCAGGGATGGCAGCCAAATTTCTCATCTTTTATCACATCGGTATCGATTAAAAGCTGCACATGGTTTTCCGGATCATTCATAAGTCCCAGGACGCTGACGGAACCGGGTGTAATATCCAGATATTCCTTCATATGAGCATCATCGGCAAAGGATAACCTGGCGGAGTTGATTTGCTTGGAAAGAAGCTTCGTCTTAAATTTCTTATGTCCAGGCATCAGAAGAAGATAAAATTTTGTTTTCTGAGCGTTGCATAAAAAAAGATTTTTGCAGATATGGATTCCCAGAAGCTTTTCCACTTCTTCACAGGCATCAATGGTGGCGGTGGAATCATGATCCACTCTTGTATAGGGAATCTGCAGGGAGTCCAGAAGCTCATAGGTACGTACTTCCACGGGAAGACGGTTTTCCAGATGCTCCGGTCTTCCGGAATAGACGGTTTTATCGAGATGAAAATCCATGGTTGTGTTCCTCTTTCTTTCGTGTCGGTGTATCAATAAAAAGGTCTTTTTATCAGCTTTATGCCGGCTTCAGGACTGAAATTTGCCGGCCATGTTTCCCTGTGTCGGAAAGCAATCGCCGCATGGGACAGGGAAAACATGCGATTTTGCTGGCGGTTTCCGCAAAAAGACGCTATACTCTATTATAACAGCCAAAGGAAAAGAATCAAGAAGAACAGAAGGAAACATGAGAAATGAGAAAAAGCAGCCTGGAAACAGGATGGAATGAGATGCTATAGATAAAGCGGAAACGAAAGCAAAAAGAGGAGAATCAATGATGGAAAAAATGGAATGTCCGCATTTTAAGAAATGCGGCGGATGCATGTATTTGGATATGCCGTACGAAAAGCAGCTGATGATCAAAAAGAAAGAGGCAGAGACGCTTTTAAAACCCTACTGTTCCGTTCATTCGATTGCCGGAATGGAGAATCCATGGCATTACCGGAACAAGGTCCATGCGGTTATGGGAAGGGACAGAAAGGGGAAAATTATTTCCGGCGTTTATATGGAAGGAACCCATAAGGTACTGCCGGTGGAGGATTGCCTGATTGAGAATGAAAAGGCAGATGAAATAATCGGTACCATCCGCGGTTTGCTGCCGTCTTTTAAAATGAAGGTATATGATGAAGATACCGGATACGGATTTCTGCGCCATGTTCTTGTGCGGACGGCCCATGTGACCGGGGAGATTATGGTGGTGCTGGTGACGGCATCTCCTGTTTTTCCTTCAAAAAATAATTTCGTTAAGGCGCTGCGTCAGGTCCATCCGGAAATCACCACCATCATTCAGAACGTGAACGGCAGAAGCACCAGCATGGTGCTGGGCGATAAGGAGCATGTGCTTTATGGCCCCGGTTTTATCGTGGATGAGCTTTGCGGCAAGAAATTCCGCATTTCATCCAAATCTTTTTATCAGGTTAATTCCGTTCAGACGGAGGTGCTTTATGAAACAGCGATTCGGGCAGCCGGCTTGACGGGAAAGGAAACAGTTATAGATGCCTACTGTGGAATCGGTACCATTGGCATAGCAGCTGCAGACCGGGCGAAAGAAGTCATCGGGGTGGAATTGAACAGGGATGCGGTTCGGGATGCAGTATTGAATGCAAAGATGAATCAGGTGAAAAATGTACGGTTCTACTGCAACGATGCGGGACGGTTCATGACCCAGATGGCGGCGGGGAAGGCTTCGGCAGACGTGGTCTTTCTGGATCCGCCAAGAAGTGGAAGTACGGAAGAGTTTATTCAGGCGGTTGCTGTTCTCAGCCCCCGCCGGGTCGTTTATATTTCCTGCAATCCAGAAACCCTGGCCAGAGATCTGGCTGTTTTCCGGAAGAAAGGATATCAGGCCAAGGAAGCATGGGCTGTGGATATGTTTCCCTGGGTTCCGCACTGTGAGTGTGTCGTGAAGCTGGAGAGGAGAAGTTAGGGAGGCACTGTAAAGTGATACTGCTGAACGAGGTGAGGCATGAGGCAGAGACAGGCTAAGGATTCACGATTGGAATCTGCAAATTATACTGATGGCCCAAAAATAGAATGGGGTGATATGAAGTTGAACAAAGATCCTTTTAAAGAATATATCCGGGAATCAGAACCGGATAAACGGGACAAGGGGTATGCATGGCATACGGCTATTGGGCTGCAGGCAGTGGACGGGTTGAAGACGTCTGAGTATCTGGTGCGTACGGCTGTCCGTAATATCGAGGGCGAAATATCATTTGAAGAGGCAAATGCGCTTTTACAATCGTATTACGAAGAGAATCCTGCCCATGATAAAGAAGATCGAACTGAAGAAGCTGACAAGGCTGCGGTCAGAATTGCGGCTCTTCTTTCGGAGAGGGCGTTCAGTTTCACACCCAATGAGTATCTTTCCATTCACAGAAAACTGTTCACCGGCATTTATTCTCATGCAGGATGTATCAGAGATTACAACATAACGAAAAAAGAATGGGTGCTTGACGGGGCAACGGTAATTTACGGCAGTTCCACGGAACTTAGAGCCACTTTAGATTACGATTTTTCTGAAGAAAAAAAGTTTTCTTATCGGAATCTTTCTATAGATGAAATCATCCATCACCTTGCGATATTCGTTTCAAGACTGTGGCAAATCCATGTATTTGAGGAGGGGAATACCAGAACGACGGCTGTGTTCTTTATCAAGTATCTTCGGATACTTGGTTTTGATGTAACAAATGATATTTTTGCTGAGAATGCCTGGTATTTTCGTAATGCTCTTGTTCGGGCAAACTATAATGATTTGAAAAACGGTATTCATGAAACCACGGAATTTCTGGAGCTGTTCTTAAGAAATCTTCTGTTGAATGAGGATCATCCGCTTCATAACCGGTCATTGCATATCAGCGGACGATTTAGTACATCGGAAAAAACGAACATTGATGATAAAAAAGCGAACATTGAGAGAGGAAAAGTGAATATTGAAGGTGTATTTACGGCAAAAACAGCTTCTCATGTTTGCAAATTATTGGATAAATTTGGCTTTCAGACGATTTTTGGAAGATCGGATGTTCAGAAGATTCTCGGTTTGAAGCCGACCAGAAGTACAGAACTGCTTTGTGAAATGACGAAACAGGGAATCATTGAACCGGTAACCGGGCACGGAAAAGGGAAATACAGATTCAAACAGATAAACTGAAAATTCCGCTAAGACTTCAGTTTTCTTTTCGGGAATCTGTATTGCATCCTCAACACATTGTGAGTGTGTCGTGAAGCTGGAGAGGAGAAACGAAGCAGATATGATAAGGATTCATTGATAGATTCATTTGAATTTGAAAAATCAGCAGAATATAGAAAAATGGATGAACTGGCAAATAATTGCGCCGATGAAATGAACATGATATGATGAAGGAAAAACAAAGGAGCGATTTTGCGTGGAACTTCGGACTCTTCGATACTTTCTTGCTGCAGCGCAGGAAGAAAACATGACCAGGGCAGCTGAACTGCTGCACATTACGCAGCCTACCTTAAGCCGTCAAATGATGGATTTGGAAAAGGAATTGGGGACGACGCTGATGCTCCGGGGGAAAAACGGATTGACCCTGACGGATGACGGGATTTTCTTTCGCCAGCGGGCAGAGGAGATCATCGAATTGGCAGATCGTCTGGAACATGTTTTTGCGGAAAAAAATACGGATATCAGCGGAGTGATTTCAATTGGGGCTACGGAGTCTGTCGGAAGCAGGCTGTTTGCGAAAATGGTCAAGCAGTTTTCTGATAAATATCCTCTGGTACGATTTGATTTATATAATGAAATGGCAGATGATATTAAAGACCGCATGGACAAAGGACTGATTGACGTAGGATTATTGTTAGAGCCGATCGACACATCTAAATATGATTTTCTTCGTCTTTCTCAGAAAGAGACTTGGGGTGTATTGATGCGGGATGATCATCCATTGTCCGGGCGGGAATCTATCAGGCTGGATGAGATTGTGCAGTATCCGCTGATCCTGCCTTTGCGTGAAAAGGTCCGTGCGGAGATTTTGAACTGGTTAAATTGTGAGGAAAAAGATTTACATATCCCGCTTAATTATACGCTTCTTTCCAACGCGGCGCTGCTTGTGGAGGAGGGATTGGGCAGTGCGTTTTGTCTGGATGGCGCCCTGTCCATTCACAGCAGCCCAAAACTCCGTTTCATCCCGATCTATCCGGAACATACCACCCGAAGCGTTTTGGTATGGAAGAAAAATCATGTGTTTTCGCCGGCAACATCGCTGTTTATTCAGGAAATTAATATGCTTCGTGCAAAAATGGAATAAGAATTTGGACGTTAAGGATCTTGGAGAAAATAAATCCCCAAGATCCTTTTTCTATGGTCAGGTCACCGGTCACGGTCACATCTGTATTATGACTATATTAACCCCGGAAGAAATTCAGGAAATCTTTTCAGAATTGACCGGCAAGCAGGTGGATAAAATCTTTGGCATGTTTCCTCCTTTCTATACCGACTGCGGAAAAAACATTGCATTTTCCGTCTGCACAAAATACCAAAACCCGATGTCATTCATCAGAAGCATATTCTCTCCGTTCCTCTCGGCAAAGGAAAGGCTCTTTCACTTTGCATACCAGTGTCCCTTGGGCAGCGCGAATACCAGATTTTTACGGCCGCGTTCTTTTGAGAAATACTCGTTTCCCTCCACCCTTTGAGGGAGAACATTCAATTCCAGTTTGTTTTTTTGCGAATAAATAATGAAATTCCCAAATCCTCCTCAAGTTTTTTCATGCTCCGGCTTAGTGCCGGCCGGGAAAGATGCAGGATTTCTGCGGCTTCAGAGAGTGTTCTATATTCTGTAAAGGCAATAAATTGCCGGAGTTCATACACTTCAATCATATTTTCATTCTTTCAGTATTAGTTAAAATTATAGTACTATTTACATTTTGAATTGTACATTTTAAATTATTAGGCTTATTCTAAGCTATATATAAGGAAAAGCTTAAATGACAGTATTAAATTTAAGTATAATAAAAGAAGAGACTGGATGCAAGCAACCAAATCTCTGAAAAGGCGGAGGAATGATCGAATATGGTATTTTATTTTACGGCGACCGGCAACAGTCTTTATGTGGCCAAAGAAATGGAAGCTCATCCCATCAGCATAGCACAGGCAATCCACGATAAAGAAAAGATGTATTGTGCGGATCAGATTGGTATTGTATGTCCGGTATTTGGCCATGAGATGCCGGATCTGGTCAAAGAGTTTTTGAAGGTTTCCCGGTTTGAGACGGATTATCTCTACATTCTTCTCACTTATGGCAACCGACACGGCGGAGCAGCAGAGCTGGCAAAGGAATATGCGGAAAGTCTCGGACTCCGTCCGGCTTATATCAATGTCATACTGATGGCAGATAATTTTTTGCCAGGATTTGACATGGAAGAGCAGAAGCATATGGATAAAAAAGTGGACGAACAGATCAGTCGTATTCAGGCAGACATTGCCAAAAGGAAAATCTATATTTCTCCGGTTACGGAGGAGGATCGGAACATACATAGAATATTTCTGGCTTATATTGCCAAGACGGGTTCCGGTACAGCTCATGACTTTTATGAGATTACAGATGAATGCGTCGGCTGCGGAATCTGCACAAAGGTCTGTCCGAAAAAGTGTTTTCATCTGGAGGGACAAAAGAGCGTTTGGAACAGCGAAGGCTGTATCAGCTGCATGGCCTGTATCCATTCCTGCCCGATGATGGCGATTCATCTGAAGATGCCGGAGAAAAATCCCCATGCCAGGTATCGAAATGAAAATATCAGTCTTTGTGAAATTGTAAAAGCAAATAATCAATGGGGCAACGAACCCGCTCAGTAAAAACTGGTAAAGGTTGCGGCATTTACCAAAGCCGGCAGTTATGATTTGCAATAGAAATCAATGATCAGGAGGAAAGAACATGATTTACAAACAGTTTCAGGACATTCAGCTTTCCCGTCTTGGCATGGGCAATATGCGTCTGCCTGTCCGGGGAGGCCGTCTGGCTGTTCCCTGCACGGCCTGCCTGCATCGGCTGCGGCCAGTGTACCTCCCATTGTCCCCAGAGCATTGCGGTGCCGGAGATTATGGATAAGCTGTCCTCCTGGCCAGTCAGATAAAAAATAATATGGGAATTAGAAAGTGAGAAGAAAAATGGCAAAGAAACAAACAGCCGGAAGGGACAGGCTTGGAAAACTCGCCCCTAAGTTCGCAGAATTGAATGATGACGTTCTTTTTGGAGAAGTGTGGTCCAGAGAGGCAGAACTTAGCGCAAGAGACCGCAGCATGATTACAATTGCAGCTCTCTTCTCTGCAGGACTGTATCCCCAGTTAAAATCCCACTTTGCTCTTGGAAAAGAACATGGAATAACAAGGGAAGAAGCTGTCGAAATAGTGACGCAGCTTGCTTTTTATTGCGGATGGCCCAAGGCGTGGAGCGCGTTTCCTCTGATTAAGGAAGTTTATGGTGAAGAACAGGATGATGAGAAAACAAACTTATAGCCAAACGCCAGGAAGAATTCATATATACAAAGAAGGAGAGTAACTCTGCCATGATTTTATACTTTTTCCGGACTGATGGCAGTTTACCCTGTATCGTGGGTGCTGACTGGAGGGATGATGCTCATTTACTACTGGAAAAGCAGAAGAGCGCTGTTCGGTGAATAAAAGCACACGATCCATACTTCGAGAGTCAAGAATAGGACTGCGAAATACAAGTATTTATTATTTACAAGAAAGGATGAGAAGCATGAAGCGAACAAATATGATTCCTTTTTTGATATTGCTTCTTGTTTTTTGCATATCGGGGTGCGGACAGGAGAGCCGGTCACGGGAGACAGAGGAGACCGTACAGGCGGCGGAACGGAATACGACAGCAGATATAGAGACAGAGGAACAGATGTCCACGGCAGAGAATATGGAACAGGAATGGATGCGGGAGCAGGCTGAAGGGAAGACGCAGGAACAGACAGAATACATCAGCACAGTGCCGGAGGAATATTTCGCTGCATCCGATCATGCCGGACAGGTGGTGGAAATTACTTATGACAGCTATGACTACACGGACGCTTCACAACCTGCTATTCAAAAGACTGCCTACGTTTACCTGCCCTATGGTTACGATGAGGCGGATCAGGATACGCGATATGACATCCTTTATTTGATGCACGGATGGACCATGACGGCGGGTGATTTCTTTAATGAATCCCAAAGCGGGATCGTCTCTATTTTGGATCACATGATTGAAAATGGAGACATACCGCCGCTAATTGTAGTCTGCGCCACGTTTGACGCCCAGAACCAGTCCCAAAGCTTTTCCAGATCGGTGGAGGAACTGTCTGTATTTCACAATGATTTGCGGGAAAACCTGATGCCCTACATCGAGAGCCATTATCATACCTATGCAGATGGTGTTACGCCGGAGGCTTTTCAGGCATCCAGAGCACACCGTGCCTTTGGCGGATTTTCCCTAGGAGCAGTCACCACCTGGTATCAGTTCATCTATAATCTGGATTATATACAATACTTCCTGCCAATGAGCGGCGATTGTTGGATCATGGGAACTTACGGAGGCAGGTATTATCCGGTAGAAACGGTGGATTACCTGGAGAATATGCTTGCCGAAGGCGGCTATGGGGAAGACGATTTCCGCATTTATCAGGGCATAGGAACGGATGATCCGATCTGGGGTCAGACGGACAGCCAGATACAGGAAATGTTTACACGCAGCACCTTTACACCGGAAAATCTCCACTACGCTATTATCCAGGGCGGCAGACATGATATGGATGCCTGTGAACGATACATCTACCATGCGTTGCAGGATTTCTTTGGAGAGAAAACGGCAGCAGAATTTAACGGGGAACCGTAGGAAGAGACAGGAGGTGCCGAGACATTTACCGCAGTGAACCGTAGTACGCGAGTGCAGGATGTTATCCATGATCCGGTGTTCGGAGACTGCGGGAGGCTGATATTTCCGTTTGACCGGAGTATCAGCGATGACCTCACGCTGGAAGAGGTGAGGGATATCCTGACCTGGTATAACGATATCAATCCGGAAAAGGAGGATACTGGCCTGTCTGAAGTAACTGGGGATGAACCGCCAACTTACTGCTGTGTAGGTACCAGCGATGGCATCGCCTCCTGTCGAGCGATGGAGGAGCAGGCGCAGCGCATTCACAAAACAACGGATTCAATGCTGCATTTAGGATTTCAATTAACCTCAGTGGTCAGTCGGTGGTCAGTGTATTATAACGGTGGTCAGTCGGTCAATTGAAAAAATAAATGCAACATCGTCTGTTGCACTTAGAATTACATGAGAGGGGAGCCATGGGGTTGCGGTTGTAACTTCATGGTTCCTTTTTGCATCATCTTCCAGTATAGTAGTTCCTGTTCTGCCTTCGGATTGGAGGTACCTATGAGCAGGAAGCACCTTACTTATGATGACAGGCTGGCGATTCAGGCAGGACTCCAAAAGGGACTCAAAATCGCCCAGATTGCGAAAAACATCGGAAAAGACCGGGCAGCTGTTGGGAGAGAAGTAAAAGCTCACAGACGTCTGATCACAACTTCAGGCGGCAGCAACTGTATCCACCACAAAACCTGCACCAGGATCCCTGACTGCCGTTCTGGCTGTTTCCGGGGAAAGCGCCAGTGCCAGACCGCCTGTGGACGCTGCCAGGAAGGATGCCCGGAGTACCAGGAGGAGTTCTGTTCGGATTACGAGAAATCCCCCTTTGTCTGCAACGCCTGCGCCCACCGGCTCCGGTGCCGGCTGCGCCGTATGCTCTATGATGCCAAGTATGCCCAGGAGCAATACGAAAAGACGCTCTCGGAGTCCCGCAGGGGAATCTCTTTGACAGAGCAGGAACTGGATCGGATCAACGATACCATTTCCCCTCTTCTGAAAAAGGGACAGTCCCTTCCGACCATTTGCGAACGGTACCGGGATGAACTGCCGGTCACGGACCGCACCATCTACTCCTATATTGATGCAGGTCTGCTGGATGCCAGGAATATCGACCTGCGCCGCAAGCTGAGGAGACCGGAGAGGAAGAAAAGCGGCCCGGTGCTCCGGGTAGATCGGAAATGTCATATTGACTGCACCTATGAGGACTGCCAGGCCTATATGGCCCAAAATCCGGATGCCATGGTGAGCCAGATGGACAGCGTGATCCTACACACAGGCGGCCAGGCGATTCTGACAATCCTGTTTACCAACTGCGATCTGCAGCTAATGTTCCTGCGGGAGAGAAATACGGCGGCAAGCGTGACGGAGATCTTCCGGGAACTGCGCCGAAGGCTTGGGGAAGCATATTTCTCCATGCTGTTTCAGGTGATTGTGACGGACCGGGGGAGCGAGTTTACCGACCCGATGAAGATCAAAGCGGACCCGGAAACCGGAGAGGTTCAGTGCCGGGTATTTTACTGTGACCCCATGAACAGCAGCCAGAAAAGCAACTGTAAAAAAATGGAACGGACAGGCTCCCATAGATCTGTTTGTAAAGATCTACGGCCAGGAAGCCGCAGAACGGCTTGGCTTAGAGAAAATCCCATCCGATTCCATTCATCTAACCCCGGCATTATTATTTAAGAAATAAGCCGGAAATACATATAGGGAGGCAGGACAAAGGAAACCGAAAAAACACCAATCAAACGGAGTGCATTTACAACTTCGCCAAAAGAAAAAAATGCAGTCCGGACTTTGTGCTGCCCTCATATATGGAATTTTACACGGAACAGGGAGAAAAAGCAACAGATCCCCCGGGTAAACAGGCCGAAATTGTTGCATTTACCTATGTCATGGTGCAATTACAACTTCATGAAATTTCCAATGTGCAGTTACAATTTCAATGCTGCAGTTAGAATTTCAATTAACCGTTAGTGGTCAGTCACGGTTTTATTCATAGACAAAACGCATGAATAAAGATAAAAGATAAGTATTCGACATAAAAAAAGTGCCGCTATATAATAAAACCAGAAACGAAAAATCCTGAATTTAAAAGAAATGCCGGATGAATCGTAAAAATTCACAAGCGCATAAAGAAGGAGGTAAAATGAAGAAATTTTTTCCCATAACGGCAGCAATGACCTTGTTTCTTTCTCTGACAGCCTGTGGAACAGCCGGGGACTTTTCTGCCGCTTCTCTGGAAAATACATCGGCTGTGTCTGAGATAGGAACGACGAGCACCGAAACTTTAGAAACAGAGGCCGACATGGAAACAGAGGGGGAATCTCTGGAGAGAAATACCTTAGTCGCATATTTTTCCTGGGCGGACAATGCTGTTTTAGCGGATGATGTGGATGCGGTATCCTCTCCCAGTGTGATTCCGCCAGGCAATGTACAGCAGCTGGCCGGCTGGGTGCAGGAAGAAACGGGAGGAGATCTGTTCTCCATCCGGGTCACTGATCCTTATCCAAGCGATTGGGATGAATGTCTCGACAGGGCAAATCAGGAACGCGGGAATGATGCCCGCCCGGAGTTGGTGGAAAATGCAGCTGATATGGAACAGTACGACACGATATTTTTGGGCTATCCTAACTGGTGGTACGGCGTTCCAATGGCCCTCCTGTCTTTCCTGGATCAAAACGACCTGTCCGGAAAGCAGATATACCTGTTCTGCTCCCATGGTACAGGAGGCCTTGCCAACAGTGTGGAACTTATAACCGAGGCTTCGCCGGAAGCCATGATCTCTGATAACATCTTTGATTGTTATGAAGAGGAAGCCGCGTCATCGGAAGAAGCTGTAAAAGCCTGGGTAGATGAGCTTGGATATGCCTACCGGACGGAAGCAGAGGAGGAAGAGGAA
>DVGC01000054.1 GCA_018712915.1 Candidatus Copromonas faecavium (nom. illeg.)
ATTTTTCGATGAGTTTAGCTAATTATAGCAGAAAACAGGAGATTTTGCTTAAAAATTTCCTGCAAAATCAGCAAAAAATAAAGTATGGTGGAATTTACCTCTGCACTGGAATTTAAAATTTCAATTTAGCAGTTTTCAACAAAGGAATATTGTGGAAAACGGGCTAGAGAAGGTAGAGCGCCATCTCCAGCCCGCTGATAACTGCGAATAAAAAGAACCCGGGATTGGCCCATACATAACGCCGGAACGGACTTTTTCCTCCTTCCGCCGCCTTTAAGTTTCTCCACCAGTGAATGCCCCTGGTACAGAAAAACCAGACCGCCCCTGCAATAAAGAAGGCAACTGCCGCCAGAGCTCCCAGCGAAAAGAGCCCCGTGAAAAACAAACCTCCGGACTGCTCATAAAACAGGCTCCAGGCCGTCAGATAAGCCGAATAGGAATTGACCAGGATATGAAGAAGGATGCTGCAGCGCAGCCGGTTGGTGCTTACAGCCACATAGCCAAGAATCATTCCGATAACCGTGGCATAGAAAAACTGAGTCAGATTTCCATGCATCAGTCCAAACAGCACTGCCGAGTAAATCACCGCCGTCTGATCGCCAAATCTCCTGGCCCGCCTCAAAAAGACGCCCCGGAACATGACTTCTTCCATAACAGGGCCGATCATGCAGACGTAAAGCATCATTCCCGGCTGCATCATATCCAGCATTTCCGTCACCGGATTCATTTCCAGAACCGATTTTCCCGTGGCAAGAGACACGCCAAAATTAATGAATGCCCCGGCAAAATTAAAGATATAGCCAAAGCCCATGGCCATCACCAGGGCAGCCAGAAAGTTCTCCGGCGGAAGCTTTGCCTCCGGCTCCTTTTTAACAGGCATCCAGCAGACAAACAGATAAACCAGAATGGACGGAATCCCCAGAACAAAAACATACCGGATCGGCATCCCGGTCCAGGAAGATGAAAAAAGGCCGGAAAGCCAGCGCAGTCCGCCGGCCTCCGGTCCGTAAATCCAGTTTGTCACCAGGGCATAAACATACGCCCCCAGGACCTGCAGTCCTGAGTACAGGCACATGGCCAGCCCCAGCATGGTAAATGATGTTAAATAAGTGCGTTTATCAAGCTCCATATTCTTCCTTCATGATTTCACTGCTTCTGGCAATGAATTTTGTCATACGCTCCGGAGACAGGCTTCCATGAGCCAGTTTTGCCAGATCGTAAAGCTGCTCGCAAAGTATCCCGGTCTTTTCCTCGTCCTTGTGCGCAAGAACATATTTCACAAGACTGTTGTTGGCATTCAGCACCAGCGTCTCAGAAGACGGGAACAGGTCCTCTCCGCCGCCGTAAACGCTGTACATCTTCATCATATCCTGCATTCTGCGGCTTTCCTCGGACACGGTAATCATAGACGCCAGTCCTTCATTCTTCAGTCTTTCTACCTTGACCTCCAGCTTGTCATTTCCGATTGCCTTCTTAAAGACCTCCGCCAGAGCTTCCGCATCCTTTTTCTCCTGCTCCTTGGCTGCCTCATCCAGTTCCTTATTTTCTTTAAAGGTATCGTTGATGTCGGCATCAATCCGCAGGAACTTCACGCCCTCGTTCTTCTGCTCCAGGTAGTTGATAAACGGAGAGTCGATGGCATGGGGCAGAATCACCGCATCCAGACCGGCTTCCTTAAACATGTTGATGTACTGGCTCTGTTCTTTCTCATCCGTTACATAAAAGACCTGATTTTCATGCTTTTCCTTATTTTCTTCCAGACAGTCCTTTAAGGTCAGATACTTGCCGTCCAGGTTCTTAAAGAGAATGTAATCATTCATCTTTTCCGCAAATTTCTCATCCTTCAGGCAGCCAAACTTGATAAAGGGACTGATATCATCCCAGTATTTCTCATAGGTTTCCCGATCCGTCTTGCACATGCCGGATAACTTGTCCGCCACTTTCTTGGTAATATAATCGGAAATCTTCTTTACGAATCCATCATTCTGGAGCGCGCTTCTGGAAACATTTAACGGCAGATCCGGGCAGTCGATGACGCCTT
The DNA here is from genome assembly GCA_018712915.1 of Candidatus Copromonas faecavium (nom. illeg.). Lineage (GTDB taxonomy): Bacteria > Bacillota > Clostridia > Lachnospirales > Lachnospiraceae > Copromonas > Copromonas faecavium. Next base: position 2,042 of record DVGC01000054.1, read on the forward strand.
TTAACAGCATCAGGAACTCAGGAATCACTTCCTTGATATTATCTGCAATGAATACCTGGCTGTTATAGAGCTTGATGGTTCCCTCAATGCTCTCATACTCCATGTTGATCTTCGGGAAATACAGGATGCCCTTTAAGTTGAAGGGATAATCCATATTCAGATGAATCCAGAACAGCGGTTCTTTAAAGTCTCTGAAGACTTTCCGGTAAAAGTCTTTATACTCCTCTTCCGTACACTCGTTGGGATGTTTATTCCAGAGGGGATGCGTATCATTAACCGGCTCCGGACGTCGTAAAATCTTATACTTTTCCTTTGCAGGAGATACTTCCACGGTTTCCTTGGTACCGTCTTCCTTCTCCCTTTCCTCGGTCTTGGCTTCTTCTACGATGGTCTCGACAATTGTGTCCTTCTCCGTCAGCTCGTCCTTTTCGATGGTATCGTACTGAGGCTCCGCCGTCTCATCCTTTAAATAGATCTCCACCGGCATGAAGGAGCAGTATTTCTCCAGCACCTCGCGGGCCCGGTATTCGTTGGCAAACTCCGTGCTGTCATCATTTAAGTATAACGTAATCACGGTTCCGATGGACTCCCGGTCACCATCCGTCATGGTAAATTCGGCGCCACCGTCGGATTCCCAGTGAACCGGCTTTGCTCCTTCTTTGTAGGAAAGAGTATCAATTGTCACCTTGTCAGCCACCATGAACGCGGAATAAAAGCCCAGGCCGAAATGACCGATGATCTGATCCTCGTTGGCCTTATCCTTATACTTGTTAAGGAAATCCTGGGCACCGGAAAAGGCAATCTGATTGATATACTCATCCACCTCTTCCTCTGTCATTCCCAGACCATTGTCCTCCACACGAATGGTCTTGTCCTTGGGATTTACGGTAATCTGAACCTTGTACTCATTTCCTTCCGGCTCCTCATACTCTCCCAAAAGGGACAGCTTTTTCAGCTTTGTAATTGCATCACAGGCATTGCTCACCAGTTCTCTGTAAAAAATATCATGGTCAGAATACAGCCATTTCTTTATAATCGGGAAAATATTTTCACTGTTGATTGACAAACTGCCGCTTTTTGCCATATCCAATTCACTCCTTTCACACTAGAGAGTATTGTAATACGCCAGGACAAAAAAGTCAACAAAAATTTAGCACTCGCTAAAAACGAGTGCTAGTAATTCAAAAACAGGTTTTCTATTCCTTGCTCATTTCCGGAGCGCTTCCCACCGGAATAAAGACACGTCCGTTTTCTCTGGGCTCCCATTTCTTCCGTTCCGCCCGGGCTGCTTCCTCCGCCAGCCGGCAGAGCGCTTCCTGGGAGTTCACCGGTACCTTGCCTCTCCGATCCGGCTTTTCATACGTACCGTCCGGCTGCAGCACATGAGCCTTCAGATTGTCTTCCAGCTCCAGCTCCATATACTGGCGAATCCGCTCTTTTAACGGCTCCTCCAGCACCGGGAACAGGATTTCCACCCGCCGGTCCAGATTTCTCGGCATCCAGTCGGCGCTTCCCATATAAATTTCCTCGCTGCCATCGTTTTCAAAGATAAAAATTCTGGCATGCTCCAGAAACTCTCCCACAATGGAGCGCACCTCAATGTGTTCTGAAAGCCCCGGGATTCCAGCCTTCAGGCAGCAGATACCGCGAACCACCAGGCGGATTTTTACGCCGGCACAGGAGGCCTCGTAAAGAGCCGCAATAATTTCCTTATCACAAAGGGAATTCATTTTTGCCGTGATGGACGCCGGTTTTCCTGCTCTGGCAAACTTGGTTTCTCTCCGGATCAGCCTTAAAAACTGATTCCTGAGCCACAGAGGCGCCACAGATAAAAGATTCCAGTTTAGCGGCTCTGAATAACCGGACAGCATATTAAAGACTGCCGTCGCATCCTCTCCGATTAGAGGATGGCAGGTTAAAATTCCGCAGTCTGTATAAAGCTTTGCCGTGGAATCGTTATAGTTTCCCGTTCCCAGATGGACATACCGGCGAATGCCGTCCTCTTCCCGGCGCACCACCAGGGTTATCTTGGAATGAGTCTTTAATCCGACCAGGCCGTAAATCACATGGCATCCGGCTTTTTCCAGCTTCCTGGCCCAGATAATGTTATTTTCCTCATCAAACCTGGCTTTTAACTCCACCAGAACGGAAACCTGCTTCCCGTTTTCCGCAGCCGCCGCCAGGGCAGCAATAATAGGGGAATTTCCGCTGACCCGGTACAGGGTCTGCTTAATGGCCAGTACATCCGGATCTTTCGCCGCCGTTCTTACGAAATCCACCACCGGGTCGAAGGTTTCATAAGGATGCATCAGCAAAATATCTCCCTTGCGGATATTGGTAAAAATATCGTCATCATTCATCAGGGCCGGAACCGGCTGAGGCCTGTGGGGCGGCGTCTTTAAATGGTCATAGCCCGGCAGCCCGTAAAGCTTCATGAAAAAGGTCAGATCCAGGGCTCCCGGAATATCATAAATATCCTGTTCACCGATGGAAAGCTCCCGTTTCAGGATCTTTAACAGACGCTTATCTGCTTTTTCCTCGATTTCCAGCCGGATAACCTCTCCCCACTGACGTTTTTTCAGCTGCTTTTCAATTTCCTCTAAAAGATCCACCGCCTCTTCCTCATCCAGAGAAAAATCGGCGTTTCTCATAATCCGGAAGGGATGGGACGTTACCACATCGTAATTTAAAAACAGCTGCTGAATGTTCCGTTCAATTACTTCCTCCAAAAGGATGATCCGCTGCTCCTTTTCTGCGCTTGTACGCGGTAAGAGCACAAGCCTCGGCAGCACAGACGGAACCTGCACCATGGCAAACTCCAGTTCTCCGCCGCCTTCCTTCTTTTTCAGCAATGCCGCGATGTTAAGCGTTTTATTCCGAACCAGCGGAAACGGCCTGGAAGAATCCACCGCCATAGGAGTTAAAACCGGATAAACCTCCTCCTTGAAATACCGGTCCACAAACGCCCCGTCCTCCGCACTCAGATCCTCATACCTCTCAATCAAATGAACTCCGGCAGCCTCCAAAGCCGGCAATAGGGAACGGTTATAAGTGGAATACTGTAAGGCAACCAGTTCATGGGTCCGCTCGCTGATTTTTGCCAGCTGCTGCTCTGCCGTCATTCCCGCAATATCGGTTTTCCGGTAACCGGCATGAACCATGTCTTTTAAAGAAGCAACACGCACCATGAAAAACTCATCCAGGTTGGAGGCGGTGATGCTTAAAAATTTCAGCCGGTCAAACAGGGGCGTGCTTCTGTCCCGGGCCTCGCTTAAAACCCGGTGATCAAATTCCAGCCAGCTTAACTCCCTGTTCACATAATGTTTCGGGCTCATAAAATCAAGTTCCGTATCTGCCATTTTCCTGCTCCTTTTTTCTGTAAGCGCAAAAGATTATCTGCTCTTTTTCTTTTTCAATACCGGACGGATTCCGAAAATCTCCTCAAAGAACGAGGCTTTCTGCTCGAAAGAGGATGCCTCCAGGCTGATGTCTCCCGGATAGTCCGAGACAATCACAAGCCGGCCGTCCTTCACCGTCATCCGGCATCCCTTCAGTTTTCCCTTATGGGACCGATCCATGGAATTGGCCTGCCGCAAAAGAGCCGTCAGCTTGGCAATTAAAATCCGGACGTCCGTCTGACCGCCGTTCTTGCCCTGTCCGCTCAGTTCTTCTGCTTCCAGCCGGATCATGTCATATTCAAAATCACGGATGTTGTAGCGCACCACATTGGCCACAATCTCCCGTTCCAGATGGGACAGGCCAATGATCTCCGTCGCCATGATCAGCCGGTAGGCGCACTCATTAGCGTTGCGTACACTGACAAACTTTCCGCATTCATGGAGAATAGCCGCAATCTGCAAAAGCAGACGCTCCTTGGTCCCCATTCCATGGTATTTCTTCATGGAATCAAAAAGCTGAAGCGCGAAGTTCTCAACTGTCTCCGTATGGGAAGCCAGGCACTTGTAGCGCTTGGCCATGTTTCTTGAAGTGCTGATAATATCATTATCAAAATTATGCTTAAATTTGATAAACTTTTTCTCCGCCGCGTACTCGGCCGCGATTCCGTCACAAAGCCGGATTCCCGGAACCCAGATCATCTCTGCTCCGGTCAGATCCATAAATTTTTTGTAAATCACCGCGGCAGGAAGCAGCAGGGAGGCATATTCTCGGCTTACGGCAAACTGTTCTTCAATCTGGGCCGGATTCATTTTAAACAGGCGGGAATACAGCTGGTCAAACTGTTCCCTGGATACCTGATTTAACGGTTTCCCTCCGTTTTCATGTCGGAACAGATACAAAATGCTCTCTCCGATGCCGATCAGATGCTTGATCTCCCGGTCCTTCAGATACATCTTCTTATAGGTTTCCAGTTCCCCTTCCACCATCTCGCCGATGATTTCCTCGGTCCGATCCACAGCCGTATTCAGTGCACTTAAGGTTCCGCGAAGCCGCAGCACTCCTAACGGGAGATTCATGGTGGAAATCAGCAGATTTTTGTCAAACAGGGAAATCTGCATGCTTCCAAAGCCCACATCCAGAATTGCCGTTCCCTGACGGATGTTGACGTCAAATTCCTCATCGGCTGCCGCTATGGATTTATATCCGACAAACCGCTGCTCCGAATTACTGATGATCCGCACCGTGAGGCCTGTTCTTAACCGGATCTGTTCCAGCACGATCTGACTGTTTTTCGCCTCACGCATGGCACTGGTGGCATAAGCCCGGTATTCTTCCGCTCCGTAGGATTTCATGATCTTCGTGAAATCACCCAGGACCTGGCACAGCTCCTCCACCATCTCATAACTGATTTTTCCATTATTGTAAGTATCTCTTCCCAGGGCAATCACGTGGCGGATATGATCCAGTTTCCGAATCCCGCTCTTACCGGACATCTCATAAATTCCCATTTCCAGCTCAAAGGATCCCACGTCGATTGCCGCAAATATCTGACCAGCCATGTTCGCTCCTTTTGTATATATTAATAATTTCCAAGTATCCTCATGGAAGAAGCCTCCGCTCTGAGCCCGTTTAAGGCATTCTGAACGGACGCATCCCCCAGATTTCCCTCAATGTCAACGAAAAACCGGTATTCAAAGGTCTTTTCCGGAATGGGCCTGGATTCAATCATCACCATGTTGACGCCGTTGAAAATAAAGTTTCCCAGAATGTTGTAAAGGGAACCGCTGAAATGAGGAATTTCAAACGTAACGCTGATTTTGGACGCGCTCTTTTCGTATATGGGCCGGTTGGCCAGCACAAGAAATCGGGTCGTATTTCCTTTTGCATTGTTGATCTCCACTGCCAGCTCCTTCAATCCATAAAGCTCTCCTGCCGTGCGGCTGGCGACTGCTGCCTGGCTCTTATCCTTCTCCTCCATCACCTTTTTTGCTGCCACAGCCGTGTTTAACACACTGATCTGGCTCCAGTCTTTTCTGGCGTTTAAATATTCCGAACACTGCATTAACGCCTGGGGATGGGAATATACGGTCTTAATATCGGACAGTTCCGCTTCCGGCCGGCCCAAAAGCGCATGCTCCACCGGCACATAAACCTCTCCGACTATGTAATTCTCATATTTATTCAGCAAATCATAATTGGAGTTCACAAAACCCGCCGTAGAATTTTCGATGGGCAGCACCGCGTAGTCCGCCCGGCCGGCCGCCACCTCTCTCATGGTATCCTCAAACTCGGGAACATGATAGGCGCTGGTCTCCGGCCCGAAAAACTTCCGGACCGCCGCATGGCTGTAGGCGCCTTCCACTCCCTGAAATACCACCCGGACACCGTTTTTCTTCATCTGTTCCACCGGGGAAAAGCCCGTGGGCTCCAGTTTTCCATGGGAAGCCAGAAGTCCGTACTGATAACGCCTGCTGATGGTCATCAGCTGGGAAAAGACCTCCCGGACTGCTTCCCGGTTAAATTCACTGTGAACCATGGCCTGCACGGCTGAAAGCTTCTGCTTTTCCCTCTCGCCATCATACACTGCCTTTCCCGTCTCAATTTTATACTCGGCCACGTCGCCGCAGACGCGCATCCGTTCCTCAAACAGACGGACCAGTTCTTTATCAATCTCATCCAGCCGGTCCCTGCATTCCTTTAAGTCAACCTGTTTCATCACTTTTCTTCCCTCTCCGCCTATTTTTCTTCCTGCTGCAGCTCCAAAAGCATGTTCCGGATCACTTCTCTTGTATATGCACCGGAATGCTTTCTGTCTTCCGGAGCCAGTTCCTTAATATAAAACGGCTTCCCGTAGTAAACGGTCACTTTGGAAGAGCGGATAAAAGGCATATGTTTTTCAAAAACCTCCGCCGTTCCGACCATGGCCACAGGCACCACCGGACAGCCCGATTTCTCAGCAATTTTCAAACTTCCTTCTTTAAAGGGCAGAAGTTCCCGGATATCCTCATTGCGGTTTCTCGTTCCTTCCGGAAAAATCCAGACGGAAATTCCGCTCTTTACGTGTTCGATTCCTTCCAGAATGGTCTTGAGTCCTTCCTTCAAGTTCTCTCTGTCCAGGAACAGACAATTGACATTTTTCATCCAGCTTCTTAACAGCGGATACCCAAGCATTTCTTTTTTGGCCACAAATCCCATCAGACCCGGCACCGTCGTATAGCCCACCAGAATATCAAAATAGCTTCTGTGATTGCCCACATATAAGACGGCCTGGTCCTTCGGAATGTTTTCCTCTCCCTTTACGGTTACCTGGACACCGGCCACCTTAAGAATCAGCCGGAACATAAACTGAACGATTTTCAGACTTTCCCGGTTTCTTGCATCCACATCCTTCATTCCCAGAGAATTCTGGGCTGCCAGAAGCGGATAACCAAGCACCAGAAAGCCAACTACCATAACTGCCACAATTATAAATTTTATCATCTGTTTTCACCCTTATGTCTGTTAAGTCTGCCGCATGATGCGCAAAAATTCCGTATCCGGATTTCTCTTTCCAACCAGATACGTTTATCTCGCAGCTGCCGCAGGTTTGGCCCGTTGCATGCCGCAGTTTCATTATATCGGACTCCCGTGTCAATTGCAACAGCCAGAGCCCCGAACTTTTCTCTCTTAGCGTTTCTTTGCGAGAGTCAGCCACTCAAACAGCAGCCCTGCAAGAAACCAGAACGGTGCAAAATCCAGGCGGATCAGCCCGTCAATGCTCAGCAGCCGTCCCGTATAGTCCCAGGGGCAGATACCGGCGCTTCTCAAAAAACTTCCGGTTATATATTCTGTTGTAAAGATTAGAACCATATCGTTGATGCCGTGGCGCCAAAGCCGATCCTTCAGATGAATGCTGTTTTCATCCCCCAGCCACCGATCCAGCTCCCGGCAAATGGGTCCAAGAAACACTCCCAGGCCATAAATAGGAAACATCCAGAGGGAAGTCTGCCCCATCAGACGCATATCGCCGGCGGCGATGGAACCGGCCGACGTTACCAGAATTTCCATACACCATCCGGCAATTCCGCATTTCATAAAATTTACTGCAAATTGAAAAACCTGTCTGCTCATAAAGATAGTCTGGCAGAGATACCGGAAAAATATGCACGCCGAATCCAGCGCGCAGTTAAACATACTGATTTGTTTCCGGATCATATTCATATCCGATGGAGGAAAGCTTCTGCTCCAGGTTCTCCCGTTCAAGCCCCATGGAACGGCACATCTCATCCGGGTCCGGATAGAAATCCCTGAGCTTCATATTCACAAAACTCAACAGCATAACCGGATCATTTGGAACCGTATTCATTTTTCACACCTCCTTCCGGATCTGGTTGAATCTTTGTCCCTGCTCATGGTATAATGACCACAAAGTGGTCATTATACCTGCGCATTCCGGTTTGCGCGTTCACCGCGCAAATCCGGGCGCATAAACATACCGTGGCCGCAGGCCATGGTATAATGTTCGAGAAGCAATGAGCAGGGATCCCTGCGGCAGGGGAAGATTTTCACCATGCTTG